>DATARO010000061.1:0-117336 GCA_036264095.1 Solirubrobacteraceae bacterium
CTGGCCGAGCTCGAGGCCCGGGCTCGCCAGAACGGCTGGCAATACCGACGCAGCGGCCCCGCGGTCGCCCTGGTCGGTGCCGAACGGCTCGACGGCGAGGCCCCCGAGGGCGTGCGCCGGCCGGCCAACCTCGAGGACGCGTTCGTCGCACTGACCGGGCAGGACATCGAGTGAGCGCCGAGGCCACCCGCCCGCCACGGCCGCCAAGCTTGGGCCGGCTGGAGCCGGCGGCCCTGGCTGCGGTGATGAGCCGCGACATCGTGCTGTTCAAGCGGTACTGGAAGGCGACCACGTTCTCCTCGATCGTGCAGCCGACGATCTACCTGCTGGCGTTCGGGCTCGGCATCCGTTCGTTCATCCCGAAGATCGCGGGCGTCGGCTATGTCGCCTACGTGGCCACCGGGATCGTGGCGACGGCGATCCTGTTCTCCTCGGCCTTCCCGGGGATGTTCAACACGTTCGTGCGCTGGCAGTTCCAGCGGACGTATGACGCGATGCTCGCCGCGCCGGTCGACACGGAAGAGCTGATCACGGCGGAGGTCCTGTGGGTGTCGCTGCGGGCGGGCGTGTACGGGGTCGCGCCGCTGCTGGTCGGGTTCGCGTTCGGGCTGGAACCGGAAGCGGGGATGCTGCTCGTCCCGCTCGTCGGCTTCGTGACCGGGTTCGGGTTCGCCGCGTTCGGGGTCACGATCGCCGCGGTCGCGAAGACGATCGACAACTTCAACTACGTGACGAGCGCGGTGCTCACGCCGATGTTCCTCGTCGCGGGCACGTTCTTCCCCGTCACGAAGCTGCCGGCGGGCATCCGCACGATCGCGCAGATCAACCCCCTGTACCACTGCGTGCAGCTCGTGCGCGACTGCTCGCTCGGGGGGATCGGGACGGCCGACCTCGGGCACGCCGCGGTGCTCGTCGCGTTCGCGATCCTGATGTGGCGCCTTGCGATCTGGCAGCTCGGCAAACGCCTGATCGACTAGAGCCCGGCATGGAGCGCCGGGCGATTCCGCCGATCCGCCCTCCCACGCAACTCCCAGGGTCGCCCAAGCGCCCGTGTAGGTGGGGCGGCGATGCTGCGCCGCATGGGCACGTCTTGGGATACGCGATCGCTGGCCTCCGCACCGGCGTCTGCTGCACCGGTCTCCAGCCTTTCCGGCACGGAGAAGGGCTTCTTCGCCGGGGCCGCCGCCGTCCTCGCCCGCCGCGTGCGGCGCCCGGAGCTGCTCCTGCTCTGCGGCCTCGCAGCCGGGCTGAACCTGTGGGCGCTCAGCCGCAACGGCTGGGCCAACGACTACTACAGCGCGGCGGTCCGCTCGATGAGCTCGAGCTGGCACGACTTCCTCTACGCCTCGCTCGACCGCAGCGGCGTGATGACGGTCGACAAGCCGCCGCTCGCGCTGTGGGTGCAGGCGCTGTCGGTGCGCGTGTTCGGGTACCACTCGATGAGCGTGCTCGTGCCGCAGGCGCTGATGGGGGTCGCGAGCGTCGCGCTCGTGTACGACCTCGTGCGGAGGTTCTTCGGGCGCTTCGGCGGCTTCATCGCCGGCCTCGCGCTGGCGACGACGCCGATCATGGTCGCGGTATCGCGGCACAACAACCCGGACGCGCTGCTGGTGCTCTGCAGCGTCGCGGCGCTCTGGTGCACGGTGCGGGCATTCGAGACGGCGCCGCGCGGCCGCGGGCTGCGCTGGCTGGTGCTCGCCGGGGTCTGCGTCGGTCTCGGCTTCGAGACGAAGATGGGTGTCGCGCTCACGGTCGTGCCGGGGATCGCGCTCGCCTGGCTGTGGGTGGCCCCCGCCGCTCGCGGGCGGCTGCACGCGCTCCGCCAGCTGCTCGCCGGCGGCGCCGCGATGGTCATCGCCGGAGGCGCGTGGCCCGCGCTGGTCGCGCTGACGCCCGCCTCCCAGCGCCCGTGGATCTCGGGCACCAGCGACAACAGCATCTTCTCCCTGATCCTCGAATACAACGGCGTCGGCCGGGTCGATGGACAGACCGGCGGTCCCGGTGGCGTCGGCGGTGGCGGCGGGAACATGTTCGGCGGCAGCGCCGGCCCGCTGCGCCTGCTGAACTCCGCGCTCGGCGGCCAGGCGGGCTGGCTGCTCGGGCTGGCGCTCGCCGGGGGCGTGGCGATCCTCCTCTCGACCCGCCTGCGGCGCTCCGACGGCCGGACGGGCTGGCTGCTCGCCGTCGGGGGCGCCTTCGCGACGACCGCCGTCCTGTTCAGCGCCGCGAGCGGGATCTTCCACCCTTACTACGTCTCGCTGCTCGCGCCCTCCGCCGCGGCCCTCGCCGGCGCGGGCGCGGCGCAGATCGCCCGCTCGCGCTCGCGCGTCCTCGGCGTGCTCGCGATCGCCGCCGGCGTGACGGTCGAGCTCGTCGTGCGCTCGCGCTATCCCGGCCAGCTCACGTGGCTGCCGCCGCTGCTGATCGGCCTCGCGACGGTCGGTGCGCTGGGCCTGCTGATCGCACGCGGGGCGCGCATGCGCAGCGCAGCGCTCGCCGTCGCCGTGGGAGCCCTGCTGCTCGCCCCGGCCGCCTGGGCGTTCGACACGCTCGGCTATGCGACGAGCGGGACGTTCCCCGCCGGCGGCCCGCAGTCGGCACAGTCCGGCGGCCCGGGCGGCGGGGCGGGCGCTCGCCCCGCGTTCGGCGGCGGCGGGGTGCCGCAGCTGTTCGGCAGCTCTTCGACGCGGAGCCGCGGCGGCGGCGAAGGCCCGCCGCAGGGCGGACGCGGCGCGGGCGGCTTCGCGCCCCCCGGCGCGGGCGCCGCGCAGGGTGCAGGCGGCGCCGCCGGCCAAGGTCGCGGCGGCGCGATCGGCGCGCCCTTCGGCCAGGGCGCCTCGCTGACGGGCGTGCTCTCATACACGCGCGCGCACGGCGGCGGGACGATCGCCGTCTCGAGCCAGTCGAGCGCAGCCTCCTCGATCATCCTCAACGGGGCCGAAGTGGCCGGGATCGGCGGCTTCTCAGGTCGCGAGAGCGATCCGAGCACCGCCTGGCTCGCGCAGGAGGTCCGCTCGGGCGCGATCCGCTGGGTGCTCGTCGAAGCCAGCAGCGGGCAGGGCGGCTTCGGGCGCAGCGACACGCGCAAAGGCGCGAAATCGGCGATGGCCGCCGCCGCGAAGGCGTGCACGCGCGTGACCCTCTCCTCCTCGAGCGCGGGCACGCTGTATGACTGCCAGGGGCGGGCCGCGGCGATCGCGAGCGCGACCTGAGCATTCAGGACCCGTTCCCCCGGTGAACGCGTCCCGGACCGTGCGCGGAGGCCGCCCGGCATCCCCGCACTCCGTCTGAACCGCCGGGCACCGCCTGCCCCGCCATGCGCGCGCCGAGCCGGCCCCGAAGCTCGCCGTGCGCGCCGCGCGGCGGCCCGGTCGGTGGGCGTGTACAGGGTTCTCGAGTGCGGGCGCCGCCGGTGTCCGCGTCGGGCCCGAGGAGGACATGGCGGGGTTCCGTCTAATACGACCGTCTAGGCACCGCAACTATGCGGTGTCGCAGGCGTCCTTGTGGGTACAGGGACGTTGCTCGATGCTTGGTCTACAGGGGAGGTTGCGATGAGGATGCGTGCTCGGGGTCTGATGTTGGTGTTGCTGACTGGCGCGCTCCTGCTCCTCGCGATGGGCGGCGCATCCGCCCAGGCGGCCGAATCGCCGTCGATCGAAAAATTCTTCGCCGCGAACTGCTCCACCGGGCATGAAGGCTGCGGGCACGAACTCGTCGCCAACCCGCTGCCGGGCGAACTCGGCGAAAACCCGTATTCGGTGACGAAGGAACCGGGCTCCACCGAAGCCAAAGCCGAAGGCTATGTCACCGCCGGCGGCCACGTGCCGTATGGCGTCACCGACTTCACGCTCGGTCACACGGGCAGCCTGCCAACCGAGAAACCGAACGAGGTCGTCCAGCACATCCGCACCGACGTCGCGCCGGGCCTGGCGACGAACCCGACTGCCGTGCCGTTCTGCTCCAGCGCGGCCTTCGGCACAGAACTGGTCCCGGGCTCCACGCTTTACACGGCGCCGACGTGCCCCTCCTCGACCGAAATCGGTACCCAGGAAGCGACCGCGTACCTGCCCGCTGCGGGCATCGATCTGGCGCTGAAGGGCAAGGTCTACAACCTCGAACAGCCCACGGGCCGGGCGGCGCTCTACGGCGTCGCGCTCAAACTGCCCAAGGAAGTGAGCGGCGGCGCGCTGGCGGCCGGCTTCAAAGAAGCTGAAGAAAAAGGCGCGAAACCCGGCGTCGGCGGCTTCCCCTCGCTGGCCGAACAGAAATTCCTCGAGGAACAGCAGTACTACGCCCACACGCTGATCGAAGGCAGCGTGGAATGGGGCAAGGAATCCAAGGGCACGAACGAAGGCGACTACCACGACTACTTCGAAATCAACGTGTCGCCGACGCTGCCCCTGATCAGCTCGCGGCTCGTGTTCTTCGGCCGCAAGGGCGGCGACTTCATCACGAACGCCACCAACTGCCCCGGGCATCTCACGACGCGTCTCACGATCGAAGACCTCGAAAAAACGACCGTCCCGCGCGCATACACGCCTCCGGCGCCGATCGCGCTCGCCGAATGCGAAAAAATCCCGTTCGAACCGAGCTTCGGCCTCTTCCCCTCCACGACGCAGCAGGATCAGCCCGCTGAACTGACGGCCGAAGCCGCCGTCGTCCGGCATCCCGGCGAAACCGAAATCGACACGTCGGATCTGAAGACCGCGACGTTCACGCTGCCCGAAGGGATGACGCTCAACCCCTCGGCGGCCGCGGGCCTCAGCGCATGCAGCCCCGCCCAGGCGCGCATCCACAGCGCGACGGCCGGCGTCGGATGCCCGGCCGGGTCCGAACTGGGCACGTTCGCGCTGGAAGTGCCGACGCTGCCGGCCGGATCGCTGACCGGTCACATCTACCTCGGGGGGCCCGAATCGGGGCCGATCACCGGGCCGCCGTTCACGGTCTATCTCGACGCGGAGTCGGCGCGCTACGGCATCTCCGTGCGCCTGCGCGGGGAAGTCATCCCCAACGAAGTCACGGGACAGGTGACCACCGTGTTCCCGGAAAACCCCGAACAGCCCTTCACGAAGGCGATCCTGCACTTCAACCGCGGCGCGCTCGCGCCGGTCGCGAACCCGCTGGTGTGCGGCACGGTCTCGGCGGCCACCGCGTTCGTGCCGTACAGCGGCACGCCCACGCAGACACCCGCCAGCAACCCGTTCACGTTCGACGCCAACGGCTCGGGGGGCGCGTGCGCTTCGCCGATCCCGTTTGCGCCCACCCAGACGACGGCCAATCAGTCGAGCGCGCCCGGAGCGCACACGGCGTTCACGTTCTCACTGACCCGCAACGACGGCCAGCAGTACCTGTCGGGGATCAGCACGACGCTGCCCGAGGGCCTCGTGGGCCTGATCCCGAGCGCGACCCAGTGCAGCGAAGCTGCCGCCAATTCCGAAACCGAAGAATGCCCCTCCACGAGCCGGCTGGGGACCGCGACGGTGCTCGCCGGAGCAGGACCGACGCCGTATACGTTCTCAGGCCCGGTCTACCTGACCGGCCCGTACAAGGGCGCGCCGTTCGGCCTCTCGATCAAGGTGCCCGCGGTGGCGGGACCGTTCAACCTCGGCACCGTGGTCGCGCGGGCGACGATCAACATCAACCAGTACACCGCGCGGGTGACGACAGCTGACGCGGAAGTCCCGCGGATCCGCCGAGGCGTTCCGATGCGGCTGAGGAAGCTGACCGTGGCGATCGAAAAGCAGGGCTTCCTGATCAACCCGACGAGCTGCAGCGCGCTGACGACGGAAACGACGGCCGCTGGATTCACGACGCCGGGCGCCGCGGCGATGGCGACGTTCACGCTGCCCCCGAGTCCGTTCCAGCTCGCCAACTGCTCCGCGCAGGCGTTCAAGCCGGGCTTCAGGGCGGCGACGTCCGCAAGGACATCGCGCAAGAACGGCGCGAGCCTGGAAACGACGGTCAGCGAGACCGCGGGCCAGTCGAACATCAAGTCGGTGCTGGTGCAACTGCCCGCGCAGCTTCCGTCGCGACTGACGACGCTCAACAAAGCGTGTCCCGAAGCGGCGTTTGCGGCCAACCCCTACTCCTGCCCATCCGGCAGCTTCGTGGGTGGCGTCCGGGCCAACACGCCGACCCTGAAGGACAAAATGAAAGGTCCGGCGATTCTCGTCTCGCACGGTGGCGAGGCCTTCCCCGACCTCGACCTGATCCTCGAAGCCGACGGGGTCAAAGTGATCCTGGTGGGCAACACGGACATCAAAAACGGCATCACGAGGACGCACTTCGCCGCCCCGCCGGACGTGCCCGTGTCGAGCATCACGGTGAACCTGCCCGTCGGCAGCCACTCTGCTCTCGCCGCGTTTGGCAACTTCTGCAAAGTGCCGCTCGTGATGCCCACGACGATCGAAGGCCAGAACGGCAAGATCATCAAACAGAACACCAAGATCAAGGTCAACGGCTGCGGCGTGCAGGTGATCGGGCGCAAGCTCATCGGGCACACGCTGTACCTCACGGTCAGGACCTTCGCCGCGGGACGTGTGAGCGTCTCGGGCGGCGGCTACGGCGTCGTCTACAACCACTTCCGCGGCGCCGTCGCCCGGGCCGGCATCAAGGTGCGCGTGCGCGGCGGGAAGCGCAAGATCCGCGTCGGCTTCCTGCCCAAGAACCGCGGCCTGGGCAGCTCGGCGACGTTCCTCACCATCAGGTAGCAACAGCCGGTCGCGATGCGTGGCAGGGACGGCGCCGCGGCGCCGTCCCTCCTCGTACCGTTTCCCAACTGCGGCCCGATGGCGTAGATTCCCGGTATGGATGTCGTGACCGGTAAGGATGCCGCGGCGTCGTCCGGTGGGATGGAGCGCCTGCTCGCGGGGATCCGCAGGCTGACGGCGCTGGCTGAGACGGCGCTCGACTCCGAGGCGATCTACGCCGCGCTGGCGGACGAGCTGTTCGCCTCGCCCGGCGCCCAGGAGGTCCACATCCACCGCCTCGGCGGCGAGGGCGACGACCTCGTCGCGGTCTACCTGCCGGGCGCTCACGGCCGGCTCTCCTACCTGCAGCCCGCGTCCGAGCGCTCGCCCGGCGTCGGGTGGGTCGCTTCGACCGCGCGCAGCTTCCTCGCCGCCGACAGCCAGGAGCTCGCGAGCAGCGTTCCGCGCCTCGCCGCCACCGGTGAGATGAGCGCGGCGCTCCTGCTCCCGCTCCCCGGCCGCGCCGTCGCGGAGGCCGTGGTCGTGCTCGTGCGGCGCGAGGGTCCCGCATTCGAGGAGTCCGACGTCGCACACGCGGGCGCGCTCGTCGAGCAGGCCGCCGCGGCGCTCGCGCTCGTGCGGGCGCGCGCCGAGGCCGGCACCGACGCGGTCACGGGCGCGATGAACCACCGTGCGATGCGCCGCCGCCTGGAGGAGGAGATCGGGCGCGCGATGCGCGCCGAGGCGCCGCTCTCGTGCCTGCTGATCGACCTCGACGACTTCAAGCTCATGAACGACCGCCACGGGCATCCCGCGGGCGACGCGATGCTGCGCGGCGTGACCGGCGCGCTCGTGGGCGAGTTCCGCGCGTTCGACCGCGTCGCGCGCTACGGCGGCGACGAGTTCGTCGTGATCCTCCCCAACGCCGATCTCGCGGCTGCCACAGCCGCGGCCGCGCGCGCCCTCGCCCGCCTCGGCACGGTCGCCGTCGAGGGCGCGATCGGCGTCTCGGCGTCGATCGGCGCCGCGCAGTGGCGCTCGCCGATGAGCACAGACGAGCTGCTCGCGGCCTGCGACGAAGCGCTCCTGCGCGCCAAGCGCCAGGGCAAGGGCCGCGTCACGCCCGCGCACCCGCCGCTCGTCTAGCCCGCCCCCGGCCGCCCGGGTCGCATGCGCGGACTCTGCGAGACTGCTCACCGTTCGACCACACCAGATCCGGGAGTTGCCCATGTCCGAGAACAGCTTTGGCGCGCGGGACACCTTGCAGGCCGGCGCGCAGAGCTACGAGATCTTCCGGCTCGACGCTCTGCAGCAGCGCTTCGACGTCGCGCGGCTCCCGTTCTCGCTGAAGGTGCTGCTCGAGAACCTGCTCCGGACAGAGGGCAACGGCTCGGTATCGGCGGCGGACATCGAGGCGCTGGCCAGCTGGGACGCCGCGGCGGAGCCGAGCAAGGAGATCGCATTCACTCCCGCGCGCGTGCTGATGCAGGACTTCACGGGGGTGCCCGCCGTCGTGGACCTCGCCGCGATGCGCGACGCGATCGCGGAGATGGGCGGCGATCCGGAGCGCATCAACCCGCTCGTCCCCGCTGAGCTCGTGATCGACCACTCCGTCCAGGTCGATGCCTACGGCATCCGCGACGCCTTCCGCCTGAACGCCGAGTTCGAGTTCGAGCGCAACAAGGAGCGCTATGCCTTCCTGCGCTGGGGGCAGGGCGCATTCGCCGACTTCGCCGTCGTCCCGCCGGACACCGGCATCGTCCACCAGATCAACCTCGAGTACCTCGCGCGCGTCGTCTTCCCCCGCATAGATCCGGATCCCACCCACCCGCGGCCGGCGCAGGCCTACCCGGACACGCTCGTCGGCACCGACTCGCACACGACGATGGTCAACGGGCTCGGCGTGCTCGGATGGGGGGTCGGCGGGATCGAGGCCGAGGCGGCGATGCTCGGCCAGCCGATGTCGATGCTGATCCCGCGCGTGCTCGGCGTCGAGCTGCACGGGTCGCTGCCCGAGGGGGCCACCGCGACCGACCTCGTGCTGACGGTCACACAGATCCTGCGCGAGCACGGCGTCGTCGGCATGTTCGTCGAGTTCTTCGGCGCCGGTGTCGCCGCGCTCCCGATCGCCGACCGCGCGACGATCGGGAACATGTCGCCCGAGTTCGGCTCGACGTGCGCGATCTTCCCCGTCGACTCCGAGACGATCAGCTACCTAGAGCTCTCGGGCCGCTCCGCCGAGCAGGTCGAGCTGGTCGAGGCCTATGCGCGCGAGCAGGGCCTGTGGCACGACGAGCAATCCGAGCAGCCGACCTACTCGGCGACGATCGACCTCGACCTCGGCGCGGTCGAACCGAGCCTCGCCGGGCCCAAGCGCCCCCAGGACCGCGTCGCGCTGAGCTCCGCCCAGCAGGAGTTCCGCCGCGCGCTCGACGACTACGTCCCGACCGACGGCGACCAGGACGACGCCCAGGACGAGGCCGTCGCCGAGTCCTACCCCGCCTCGGACCCCCCGTCCCACAGCGTGCATGGCGCCGCGCCGGCCGCACAGCGCGCCGCGACGACCGGCACGCTGCCCCGCAACGGCACGGCGCGCACCGTGACCGTCGGCGAGGAGACGTTCGCGCTCGACCACGGCGACGTCGTGATCGCCGCGATCACGAGCTGCACGAACACGTCGAACCCGTCGGTCATGATCGGCGCCGGGATCCTCGCGCGCAACGCGGTCGCCCGCGGCCTGCGCGCCAAGCCGTGGGTCAAGACATCGCTCGCGCCCGGCTCGAAGGTGGTCACCGAGTACCTCGATCGCGCCGGTCTGACCGAGCCGCTCGAGGAGCTCGGCTTCAACCTCGTGGGCTACGGCTGCACGACCTGCATCGGCAACTCCGGGCCGCTCCGCGAGGAGATATCCGCGGCGGTCTCCGACGGGGACCTCGCGGTCGTCTCCGTGCTCTCCGGCAACCGCAACTTCGAGGGCCGCATCAACCCCGATGTGAAGATGAACTACCTCGCCTCGCCGCCGCTGTGCGTCGCCTACGCGCTCGCGGGGACGATGGACATCGACATCGTCGCCGACCCCCTCGGCCAGGACGGTGACGGCAAGGACGTGTTCCTGGCCGACATCTGGCCTTCCGAGCAGGAGGTCGCGGCCACCGTCGCCGACGTCGTGCGCGCCGACATGTTCCGCCGCAGCTACGGCGACGTGTTCGCCGGCGACGAGCGCTGGAACGGCCTCGAGGTGCCCACGGGCGAGCGCTTCGCCTGGGATGACGCCTCCACGTACGTGCGTCTGCCGCCCTACTTCGAGGGCATGCCGGCCGAGCCGCCGCAGCTGACCGACGTCGATCGGGCGCGTGTGCTCGCCCTCCTCGGCGACAGCGTCACCACCGATCACATCTCCCCGGCGGGCTCGATCAAGCGCGACGGCCCCGCCGGCCTCTACCTGCGCGAGCACGGGGTCGAGCCGCGCGACTTCAACTCCTACGGCTCCCGTCGCGGCAACCACGAAGTGATGATGCGCGGCACGTTCGCCAACATCCGCCTGCGCAACCGCATCGGAGGCGGCGAGGCGCTCCCGGAAGGCGGCTGGACGCGCTACCTCGCCGATGGCTCGGGCGAGCAGCAGTCGATCTACGACGCGGCGATGCGCTACCAGGGCGAGGGCATCGATCTCGTCGTGCTGGCGGGCAAGGAGTACGGGTCGGGCTCCTCGCGTGACTGGGCGGCGAAGGGCACGAAGCTGCTCGGCGTGCGCGCGGTGATCGCCGAGAGCTTCGAGCGCATCCATCGCTCGAACCTCGTGGGGATGGGCGTGCTGCCGCTGCAGTTCCCCGAGGGGGAGAGCGCGGCGTCGCTCGGGCTCGACGGGACGGAGACCTTCGCGATCGTGGGCATCGCGGATGCGATGCGCGACGGCGGCCCGCCGCCGCGCGAGGTGCAGGTGCGCGCCGGGCGCGAGGGCGCCGATCCGGTCGCGTTCGACGCGCGCGTGCGGATCGACACGCCGCGCGAGGCCGACTACTACCGCCACGGCGGGATTCTCAACTTCGTCTTGCGACAGATCCGCGCGGCCGCGTGAGCCCCGCCACGCGCAAACCGCGCGCCTCCGCGAAACGCGGAGGGTCCCGCCGGCGCGCGAAGACGCTGGAGCCGTCGCAGCTGCTGCTCGACCTGCTCTCGGCGCGCGGCCCCTCGGGCTACGAGGGCGCCGCGGCAGCGGCGTGGCGGGACGCGGCGTCCGCCTTCGCCGAGGTCGACAGCGACGTCCTCGGCACGCCGCTGGCGCGGATCGGCGCGCGGGGGCGGCGCGGGGGCGGGCCGCAGCGGCGACTCCTCGTGATGGGGCACATCGACGAGATCGGGCTGATCGTCACGCACATCGACGACGAGGGCTTCCTCTGGTTCCGCGAAGTCGGCGGCTGGGATCCGCAGGTGCTCGTCGGACAGCGCGTGGTGCTCGACACCCGCGGTGGTCCGGTCTCGGGGGTGATCGGCCGCAAGCCGATCCACCTGCTGCGCGACGAGGACCGCAAGAAAGTCGCTTCCGTGCGCGAGATGCACATCGACATCGGCGCTCACGACGGCGAGCAGGCGCGCGCGATGGTCCGCGTGGGCGACGTCGCGGTGATCGACGCCGACCCGCTCGTGCTCCCCGGCGGGCGCCTGGTCTCCCGGGCGCTCGACAACCGCATCGGCTCCTACGTCGCGCTGGAGGCGGCGCGGATCGTAGCCGGGGCCGGCGGCGGCGCGTGGGAGGTCGTCGCGGTCGCGGTGGCGCAGGAGGAGACGACGTTCGGCGGCTCGCGCACGAGCGCGTTCGCGCTCGAACCCGACGCCGCGATCGTGATCGACGTGACGCACGCAACGGACGCGCCCGGGGTCGACGTCAAGGAAGCGGGCGCGCACGAGCTCGGCAGCGGCCCGGTCATCGCCCGCGGCTCGACGCTCAACGAGCCGCTGTTCGAGATCCTCCACGACACGGCCGAGGCCCAGCGGATCCAGTTCACGCTCGAGGCGACGGCGCGCGCCACGGGAACCGACGCCGACGCCGTCCACATCAGCCGCGCCGGGGTGCCGACGGGTCTCGTGTCGGTCCCGATCCGCTACATGCACTCGCCGGTGGAGCTCGTCCAACTCGACGACGTCGAGGCAGCAGCGCAGCTCGTCGGCGCCACCGCGCTCGCGTTGACGGCGCGCACGAAGCTCCAGGCGTAGAGCGCGGGGGGCGCGGCGCACTCGTGCGCCGCGCCGGAAGCGTTCAGCTCGCCGCGCCTGTGAGTTCGGTTTCCGGGTTGATCTCGTACACCCTGCCGGGCGCCCCGCCGATCGCGAGCATCCGCAGGCCCTGCGGCCCGGAGTGGACCTTGCGTCGCGAGCCCGGACCCACGCGCACGATCGTGTCGGCGTCGAGGTCCACGCGCTCGCCTTCGATGTCCATCCAGCCCGAGCCGGCCAGCGCTATGAAGACCTCCTCCTGCCCGGTCTCGGCGTGGTCGTGCTCTGGGTAGTCGGTGAATTCGGGAGGCAGTTGGATCACCTGGAAGCCAAACGCCGTGACGCCGAGCTCAGCTCGCGCCTTGACGAAGCCTCCGCCGAAACCCGCCTCCATGTCCTGTATGCGCTTCGCGGTGTAGTCAGCCATGGGCCGACCCTAACCGATGCGCATCGGCAGCAGCAGGGCGAGCTGGCGGGACTGCGCCAGCACCGTCCCGTCGGCCGCCCAGATCACGACGTCCTCCTCGAAGAAGCCTTGATGGATCACCCCGCCGCGCACGCGCGCAAGGCACAGCTCGTACGGATCGGGGTCGGGAACGCGCGGCATCGGCTCGCGGAAGTGGATCGTCAGGTCGATCGTGGGCGCGGCGTTCGGCTCTGGCAGGCGCATGAACGGGGCCGGGATAAGCGCGTCGCAGAAGAACGCGAGCGACAGCGCGTCGATCGGCCGCGGCTCGGCCAACCCGAGCCAGCCGCCGAGCTCCATCGGCGCCGGCTCGGCCGGAAAGGGGCGCCCGCCGATCCGCGGCTGCTGCGTGATGAAGCGCGCGAACGAGGGAGCGCTCTCCCCGACCGGGCTCCCCGGCTCGCGGCGATCGTCGGGTGGAGCCACCTCGGGCATCACGATCTCCGAGGTCTCCGGGCCCGTCCAGGGCACCGAGAACGCGGACAGCGCGAGGGCGATCAGGGCGCCGTCCTGCTCCATCCGCCCCGTCAGCGTGCTCAGCGAGCGCCCCGCGCGCTCGATCACGGTCGTGATCAGCACGGGGCCGGGCTCGGGCGCGCGCGCGTAGTGGATCGTCAGCGAGCGCGGGGCGCGCGCCGGCTCGTCGACGGTGAGCATCAGCGCGCGCAGGATGATCGCGGCGAGGTAGCCGCCGTGCGGCCCGCGACCAGCGCGCCAGTCGGGTGAGACCTCGGCGGCGAACACGCCGCCCGCGTCCGAGCCCCGCTCGCGCCACACCGACGTGTCGCGCTCGAACCGCCCGACGGGCTCAGCCACGCACGAGCCGCTTGTATGTGATCCGGTGGGGCCTGTCCGCTGCGGCGCCCAGCAGCGCGCGTCGGTGCTCCTCGTAGGCCTCGAAGTTCCCCTCGAACCACGTCACGTGCGAGTCGCCCTCGAACGCGAGCACATGCGTGGCGACGCGGTCGAGGAACCAGCGGTCGTGCGAGATCACCATCGCGCAGCCCGGGAACGAGAGCAGCGCGTTCTCGAGCGCCCGCAGCGTGTCGACGTCGAGATCGTTCGTCGGCTCGTCGAGCAGCAGCAGGTTGCCGCCGCTGCGCAGCAGCTTGGCGAGGTGCACGCGGTTTCGCTCGCCGCCGGAGAGCGAGCCGATCCGCGCCTGCTGGTCGGAGCCCTTGAAGTTGAAGCCCGCGGTGTACTGGCGCGAGTTCACCTCGCGGTCGCCGACCTTGATCTGGTCGTAGCCGCCGGAGATCTCCTCCCATACGGTCTTGCCCGCGTCGAGCGCGTCGCGCGACTGGTCGACGTAGGCGAGCTGCACCGTGTCTCCGAGCTCGAGCGTGCCGCCGTCGGGCGCCTCCTCGCCCGTGATCATCCGGAACAGCGTCGTCTTGCCCGCGCCGTTCGCGCCGATCACCCCGACGATGCCCGCGCGGGGCAGGTCGAACGAGAGCGACTCGATCAGCAGTCGCTCGCCGTAGCCCTTGACCAGATCGGCGGCGGTCAGCACCCGCTCCCCGAGCCGCGGGCCCGAGGGGATGTGGATCTGGACCTCGTCGAGCTTGACGTTGCGCTCCTCGGCGACGAGCTCGTCGTAGCGGGTGAGCCGCGCCTTGGACTTCGTGCGCCGGCCCTTGGGGTTCGTGCGCACCCACTCGAGCTCGGCCGCGATCGTGCGCTGGCGCGCCTTTTCGGTCCGTTCTTCCTGCGCCAGCCGCTGCTGCTTCTGCTCCAGCCAGCTCGAGTAGTTGCCCTCGTAGGGGATCCCTTTGCCGCGATCGAGCTCGAGGATCCAGCCGGCGACGTTGTCGAGGAAGTAGCGGTCGTGCGTGACGGCGACGATCGTCCCCTTGTACTCCGCCAGGTGCTGCTCGAGCCATGCGACCGACTCCGCGTCGAGGTGGTTGGTGGGCTCGTCGAGCAGCAGCAGGTCCGGTGCGCTCAGCAACAGCCGGCAGAGCGCCACGCGGCGGCGCTCGCCACCCGAGAGCCTGCTGACGTCTGCGTCGGCCGGCGGCAGGCGCAGCGCGTCCATCGCGTATTCGAGCTGGGTGTCGAGGTTCCATGCATCCGCCGCTTCGATCTTCGCCTGGATCGCGCCGAACTCCTCGGCCGTCTCATCGGAGTAGTTGGCGGCCAGCTCGTTGAAGCGGTCGAGCAGCGCCTTCGTCTCGGCCACGCCGTCCTCGACGTTGCCGCGCACGTCCTTGGACTCGTCGAGCACGGGCTCCTGCTCGAGCATGCCGACCGTGGCTCCGGGGGCGAGCACCGCGTCGCCGCGGAAGTCCACCTCGACGCCGGCCATGATCCGCAGCAGCGTGGACTTGCCGGCGCCGTTGTAGCCGAGCACGCCGATCTTGGCGCCCGGGAGAAACGCGAGCGTGATCCCGTCCAGCACCGTCTTGTCGGGCGGGTGCACCTTCGCCAGACGGTGCATCGTGAACACGTACTGGGATGACATCGCACGCAGGATAGGAGGTCCCCTGGGTCGCTAACGTTCACGACCTATGCCGTCGGCGGTCCTCGATATCGAGCAGCACCTGCTCCTGCTGGAGCTAGAGGCGCCATTCGACAAGCGCGACGTCCAGCTGGCGCGCCGCAAGATGGCCAAGCGCTGGCACCCCGACGTGGCGCCCCAGGGTCGCGGGTTCGAGCACGAGCGGCACCTGAAGGCGATCAACGAGGCGGCCGACCAGCTCGAGCGGATCGCTGAGTCCTCGCGCGGCGGGCGCGTGTCCCGGAGCGCCGTGCGCGTCAGCGCCGCGGCCGCCCGCAGGGCGCGCGAAGAGGCCGGCCGGCGGGCCTATGAAGCCGAGCAGCGCGCGCGCGCGGAAGCCAAAGATCGCGCCAAGCACGACCCGTTCGGCAGCCGCGTCCCCGACCACTCCGTCGTCCACCGCTACGCCCGTTGCCAGTCATACCCGGAGTGGGGGGTCGGGACGGTCACGGGCATCTACTTCAGCGACCCCGACGACGGCCGCGAGGTCCAGCAGTGGGCGCGGGTCAAATTCAGCCACGGGATCCGCACGGTGCCCGCCGGGAGCATGCGTTTCGTCGACTTCTCCAAACCCGACCCGTCCGGGGAGCGGATGGAGCGCTTCATGATCGCGGCGCAGCGGGCGATGGCCGAGGGCGAATACGAGCTCGCCGCCCAGCGCCTGATCTACGCGCGCGATGCCGAGCCGCGCAACGTCGCGGTGCTGCGCCTGATGACGCTCGCCTTCTGGCAGGCGGGCAAGCTGGACGAGGCCGCCCGCGCGGTCCGCGACTGGGCGAGGGTCGACGGCGAGCGGCCGGCGGCGCACCGCTTCGCGGCGCGCATCTACGAAGACATGGGGGCCGTCGACCTCGCCGAGGAGGCCGCCGCGCGCGCGGCCGAGCGCGGGCCCGGTGACGCCGGGGCGTGGGAGCGGCTCGGGCGCCTGCGCCTGCGCCTGATGGACCGCGAGGGCGCGCTCAGCGCCCTGCGCCAGGCGAGCAGGCTCGGGAGCGACGGCGAGGTGCCCGACCTGATCGCCCAGGCGCTTGCGATCGAGCCCGGATAGCGGCTCAGAGGATGTTCACCGCGCGCGAGACGATCAGGCCGATCGTCACGAGCGAGACGAGCGCCTGGATGCCCATCACGACCTTTGCCATCGGGGTCAGCGGCATCGTGTCGGTCGGGGAGAACGCGGTCGCGTTCGTCAGCGAGACATACAGGTAGTCGATGAAGCCCGGACGCCACTCGCGCGGCTCGATGCGGTCGTCGGACATCTGCGGGAACAGGAAGTCGGGTGCCTGGTCGCGTCCCGCCGCCCGCACGCCCGGCCCGCCGCGGTCGAGCTCCCAGTACCAGAGAGCGAAGATCATGAAGTTCGTCAGCCAGATCACCATTCCCGCGAGGATCAGGCTGTGGCCGTCGGTGACTGCGTGATGGAGCAGGTGCTGGCTCAGCAGCGTCAGCGAGACGATGTTCGCGGCGCTGACGAGGCCGATCATCGCCAGCGCGACCACGCGCCTGCGCGCGTGCTCGTGCTCGAGCTGCCGCGGGGAGGCGGCCGCGAGACCGACGACGAGCACGGCCTCGAGCGCCGGCAGCAGCCAGAACGGCCCCGCCGTCACGCGCTCGGGCAGCGTCAGCTGCAGCGCGATCGCGGCGACGACGGTCAACTGCGCGGGCAGCACGGATTCGCCCCGCGCACGCGGCGGATAGGGCCGGCCGGGGGCGGTGACTCCTGGCTGCGCGCTGCTCACTGCGGCACAGAGCCTACGCCGGGGTCCGGAGGCAATCGGGGCGCCGCGCGCTAGCGTTTGGGCGAGTGGGCATCGAGAACCCCGTTCACCTCCTGTTCGTCGGCGTAATCGCTCTGCTGGTACTCGGGCCGAAACGCCTGCCCGAGCTGGCTCGCGCGCTCGGCAAAGGCATCCGCGAGTTCCGCGAGGGGGTCAGCGGCGACGCGCCTCCGCCGGCCCCGCCCGAGACGCCGGTGCAGGAGCACCTGCCCGACGGCCGCTGACGGTTGGTCCGGCGCGCGCGCTACCGTCGCGCGATGCGTCTGATCGTGGCCCGCTGCGGGGTCTCCTACGCGGGTCGCCTGAGCACCGTGCTGCCCGAGGCGGTCCGGCTCCTGATGCTGAAGCCCGACGGCACGTTCATGGTCTGGGCCGACGGCGGCGGCCCGAACGTCAAGCCGCTGAACTGGATGTCGGCGCCGACGGTGATCGTCGAGCAGCGGGACGAGTCGGGCCAGCTCTGCGGGATGTCGGTCCGTCGCCACCGCGGCGAGGAGCGACTCGAGATCTCGATCGCCGAGGTCCTCTCCGACGGCGAGCACGAGCTCGACACGGATGCCGCCCTCGAGAAGCAGGGCATCGAGCGCGACCTGCAGGAGCTGCTCGCCGATGCGCCGCAATGGTGCGGGGAGGGGCTGCGGCTCGTGCGCCGCGAGTGGCCGACCGACATCGGCCCGGTCGACCTGATGTGCCGCGATCGGGCGGATGCGTGGATCGCCGTGGAGATCAAGCGCGTCGGGACGATCGACGCCGTCGAGCAGCTCACGCGCTACCTCGAGCGCATCCGGCTCGATCCGGAGCTCGCCGAGTGCCGTGGCGTGCTCGCGGCGGAGACGATCAAGCCGCAGGCGCGCGTGCTCGCCGGTGCGCGCGGGATCGACTGCGTCGAGGTCGACCCCGAGCTCGTGCGCGGAGAGCGCGAGCCGGAACTGCGCCTGTTCGCCGCCTGAGCGCCCTCCGGGATACGCTCCGGGCCCGCGATCGAGGAAGGAGCAGCCGATGCCCGCTGAGGAGGCCACCGCCGTATCGACCGAGCCCGTGCTCACCGAGCGCGACGGGAACGTGCTCGTGGTCACGCTGAACCGGCCGGAGGTCCGCAACGCCGTCAACGGCGCGCTCGCCGAAGGCCTCGCGCACGCGCTCGACGAGCTCGATGGGGACGCGCAGCTGTCGGTCGGGGTGCTGACGGGCGCGGGGGGCTTCTTCTGCGCGGGCATGGACCTCGGGGCGTTCGTGAAGGGCGAGTCGCCCTGGTACGGCGACAGGGGCTTTGCGGGCATCGCCCAGCGCGCCTCGCGCAAGCCGCTGATCGCCGCGATCGAGGGCTTCGCGGTCGCGGGCGGAATGGAGATCGCGCTCGCCTGCGACATGATCGTCGCGGCACGCGGGGCGAAGATGGGGATCCCCGAGGCCAAGCGCTCGCTCATCGCCGCCGGCGGCGCGCTGCTGCGCCTGCCGCGCCGCATGCCCTACCACGTCGTGATGGAGCTGGCGCTCACCGGCGACCCGCTGCCCGCCGAGCGCTTCGCCGAGCTCGGGCTCGTGAACCGCATCACCGAGCCCGGGGGCGCGGTCGCCGCGGCGCTCGAGCTGGCCGCGCGGGTCGCCGCCAACGGACCGCTCGCGCTCGAGGCCTCCAAGCGGATCCTGCAGGAGCAGGTGGACTGGTCGAGCGACGAGATGTGGGCGAAGCAGGGCGAGATCTCCGGACCGGTCATGGCCTCCGAGGACGCCAAGGAGGGCGCGAGCGCGTTCAAGGAGAAGCGCGACCCGGTGTGGAAAGGGCGGTAGGGGGCGCCACGCGCGCTCGCCGAGCAGCTCGCCCGCGCGCTCGTCAGCGCCGACGCGCGCCTGGGCGGCGCGAGCGGAGTCGCTGCGCCGTGACGGTGGTTCCCGGCTGAGCGCCGCTCAGCCGCGCAGCCGGCGCTTGCGCCGGCGCTGGGCCATGATCTGGCGCAAGCGGCGCCACAGGGCACCCATCAGCGCTCTCCAGGGGTCTTGCGTGGGTATTGGGAGATCGGCTGGCGCAGGTCGATCGCGGTCGTGACGATCCGGTTCTGTTCGTCGATGTGCGCGGCGGGGTAGCCCTCGCCCGGGCTCGCCCGCTCCGGGCGGCCGATGTAGCCGAAGTGCATCTCGTGTGGCATGATCTGCATCAGGCGCGGGAACATGTGGGCCCGCGCGCCCATGTTGCGCGGCTCCTCCTGCACCCACAGGACCTCGCGCAGGTTCGGGTAGCGACCCATCAGCTCGAGGATCTGGGCTTCGGGGAAGGGGTAGAGCAGCTCGACCCGCGCGACGGCGAGGCCGACGTGCGTCGGGCGTTCGGAGTGGCCGACGAGGTCGTAGTAGATCTTGCCCGTGCACAGCACGAGCCGCGTGACCTGGTCGTCGTGCACCCCCGGCTCGGGGAGGACGGGGTGGAAGCGCGTGTCCTCGGCCATGTCGGCGATCGAGCTCGCCGCCTGCGGGAGGCGCAGCAGCGACTTCGGCGTCATCACGACGAGCGGGCGCTGCTTGGCGATCCGCGCCTGACGGCGCAGGAGGTGGAAGTACTGCGCGGGTGTCGTCGGGCTCGCGACGCGGATGTTGCCCTCGGCGGCGAGCGCCAGGAAGCGCTCGAGGCGCGCGGAGGAGTGCTCGGGACCCGAGCCCTCGTAGCCGTGCGGGAGCAGCAGCGTCAGTCGCGAGGTCTGGCCCCACTTGGCGAGCCCGGAGACGATGAACTGATCGATGATCACCTGCGCGCTGTCCACGAAGTCGCCGAACTGGGCCTCCCACAGCACGAGCGTCTCGGGCGCCTCCTGGCTGTAGCCGTACTCGAAGCCCATGCACGCGAGCTCGGACAGCGGGCTGTTGTGCAGCTCCATCGGCGCGAGCGCGTCCGGCAGCGACTGGATCGGGCACACCGTCTGCCCGGTCTTGGCGTCGTGCAGGACCATGTGACGCTGGCTGAAGGTGCCGCGCTCGGTGTCCTGGCCGGTCAGGCGCAGCGGCGTGCCCTCGGTCAGCAGGGAGGCGAACGCGAGCGCCTCCGCGTGCGACCAGTCGACGTGACGCGCGTGCGGGTCCGGGTCCACGAGCGCCTCGCGGCGCCGCTCGAGCTGTTTGACGAGCTTCGGGTGAACGGTGAAGCCCTCCGGCACGCGCAGCAGCTGCTCGCCGAGGTCGCGCAGGCGTTCCGCCGGGACGGCCGTGTCGATGTCCGGGCTCGGGGAGCGGTCGAGCTGGTACTCGCCGGTGCCGTGGCCGTTGCCCCCCTCGGCCGCGGCGGCGATCTTCGCCTTCAGGCGCTGGTGGAGCAGGGTCAGGTTGTCCCACACCTCCTGCGCCTCGGCGTCCACCTCCTCCTGCGAGAGGACCCCGTCGGCCACGAGGCGTTCGGCCCACAGCTCCGCGACCCGCTTCTTGCCCTTGATCTTCGCGTACATCTCCGGCTGGGTGTAGGCGGGCTCGTCGGACTCGTTGTGGCCGAAGCGGCGGTAGCCGATCAGGTCGATCAGCACGTCGTGACCGAACTCTTTGCGGAACGCGAACGCCAGTCGCACCGCCGCCACGCACGCGGAGACGTCGTCGGCGTTGACGTGGATGATCGGCACGTCGAAGCCCTTGGCGAGGTCGGAGGCCCACCGGGTCGAGCGCGCGTCATCCGGGTCGGTTGTGAACCCGACCTGGTTGTTCATGATCAGGTGGATCGTGCCGCCGACCTTGTAGCCGTCGAGCGCCTGCAGGTTCAGCGTCTCCGAAACGACCCCCTGGCTCGGGAACGACGCGTCGCCGTGGATCGCGATCGGGACCGCCGCATCGGTGTCCTGGATCGCGTGTGGGCCCCGGCGCGAGGTCTGCGCGGCGCGCGTGGCGCCCTCCACGACCGCCGAGACGAACTCGAGATGGCTCGGGTTGGACTCGAGGTTCACGCGGATCGTGTTGCCGTCGGGCAGCTCGTAGGTCCCCTGCGTGCCGTGGTGGTACTTCACGTCGCCGGTGCCGCCCTGGGGGATGGTCGTGACCGCCTCGAGCGTCGAGGCGCCCTCGAACTCGGCGAAGATGGTGTCGTAGGCGCGGCCGAGGTTGTGGGCGAGCACGTTCAGGCGACCGCGGTGCGCCATGCCTACGACGACCTCCTGCCCGCCGTTGGCGGCCGACAGCTGGATCAGCTCATCGAGCATCGGCACCGTCATGTCGAGCCCCTCGATCGAGAACTGGTGCTGGCCCAGGTAGGCCTTGTGCATAAAGCGCTCCAGCGCGTCGACCTGGACGAGGCGGCGGAACAGCGCGCGGCGTTCGTCGTTCGTCAGCTGGTGGCGGAAGGCCCCGGACTCGATGTGCTCGCGCAGCCACACGCGCTGGCGGTGCGAGGCGATGTGCTCGATCTCATACGCGCTCGTGCCGCAGTAGGTGTCGAGCAGGTGCTGCAGCGCGTCGGCGACGCTCGCACCGGGCACGTACATCTGGAAGATGTCGAGCGGCAGGTTCGCGACCATCTCGGGTGTGAGCCCGAGCGCGACGGGGTCCAGGCCGGGGTCGCCGACGGGCTCGGAGCCGAGCGGGTCGAGCCGCGCGGCGAGGTGGCCGTGGCTGCGTACACGCGAGACGAACGTCGTGACCGTCTGCACCCCCTTGAGGAGATCCTCGCTCGCGGCGAAGTCGGCGGCGGCAGTGGCGCGGCCGGGAGCGGGCCGCGGCGCCGAGGCCGCGGGCGGCTGCGGCTCCGGTCCGAGCTGGGCTCCGAGCGCGCCGAACACGTCGGCGTAGAAGCCGTCCTCGCCCTGCAGCAGCGCCTCGATCCGCGCGAGGAAGCGCCCCGACTCGGCCCCCTGGATGATGCGGTGGTCGTAGGTCGAGGTCATCGTCATGACCTTCTCCGCGCCGACGGCAGGCCCGGCGTTTCCGAGCCCCACCGGATAGGCGATCGAGCCGGTGGCGATGATCGCTCCCTGCCCGTTCATCAGGCGCGGGACGGAGGCGACCGTGCCGATGCCGCCCGGGTTGGTGAGGCTGATGTTCGCGCCTGTCAGGTCATCGGGGGTCAGCGTGTTCGTGCGCGCCTTCTCGACGAGCGCGTCGTAGGCGGCGAGAAAGCGGTCGAATGGCAGCGAGGCGCCGTCGCGGATCACGGGGACCATCAGCGTCCGGGTGCCGTCCTTCTTCTCGACGTCCACCGCGAGGCCGAGGTTCACCTGCGCGTCGTCGACGCGGTGCGGCTTGCCGTCGATCGTCGCGAAGTGCGTGCACATCACCGGCATCTCGGCCGCGGCCCGGGCGATCGCGTAGGCGATCAGGTGCGTGAACGACACCTTCAGGCCGGCGTCCTTGAGCTGCTGGCGGCGCCCGGCGAGGACCGTGACGGTCAGGGTGCGGAAGCTCGTCGCGGTCGGGATCTCGCGCGAGGCCTCCATGTAGCGCGCGAGCGCGGCGGCTCCCCCGCGCAGCAGCTCGGTCTTCGCCTCCGCGGGCGGCGCGGCTGCCTCGGCCGTGGCTCCGTTGCTCTCGGCGCCCGCGGCTGCGGCCGAGAGCACGTCGGCCTTCGTAACGCGCCCGGACGGACCGCTGCCGGTCAGCGCGGCGAGGTCGACTCCCTCCGCCTCTGCGGCGCGCGCCGCCACGGGCGAGATGCGGATGTCGCTGGGGGCCTGGCTCGCCGGCGGCGCAGAGTCGCGTTCCGGCGTCTCGCGCGCCTGAGCAGGTGTCGGAGCTGCCGGCTCGACCGCGGCGGCGGCGGCGCCGGTGGCGATGCGCGCGATCACCTGCCCGACAGTGACGGTGTCGCCCTCGGCGACGAGGAGCTCGCTGACCGTTCCGGTGGCCGGGGCCGGGAGCTCGAGGTCGACCTTGTCGGTCGAGATCTCGACGATCGTGTCGTCGGCCTTGATCGGCTCACCGACCTTCACGCGCCATTCGAGGATCGTGCCCTCGGTCACGGACTCGCCCGCCGCCGGGGTGAGCACGTCGACGACACCGGCGCCCGCGCCGTCCGTCGCGACGCCGTCTGCGGCTGTCGCGGCTGGGGCGCCGTTCGCGGGCTCGGAGGCGGGAGCCTCCGCCGCTGCGGCGGTCCGGGCGCTGCTCGCGGGCACGGAGGTGGCGGCCTCGGCCTGGGCGCGGTTCGCGGACTCCGAGGTGGCAGTCTCGGCCTCTGCCGCGGCCTGGGCGCCGTTGCCCGAGTCCGGCGCGGCCGGTGCGGCTGCGGGCGGGGCGCCACCCACGAGGATGCGCGCGATCACCTGCCCGACCGTGACGGTGTCACCCTCGGCGGCGAGGATCTCGCTGACGGTACCCGTCGCCGGGGAGGGGAGCTCGAGGTCGACCTTGTCGGTCGAGATCTCGACGATCGTCTCGTCGGTCTTGATCGCGTCGCCGACCTTGACACGCCATTCGAGGATTGTTCCCTCGCTGACCGACTCCCCCGCGGCCGGAGTCACGACGTCCACCGTGCGCTGGGTCAACGTGTCCGTGGCCATCGGCCTATCACTCTATCGCTCGCTCCATCGGCGTTGAAACGCGACGGCGGCGCTGTTCGCGGATGAACTCGTAGCTGCCGAAGAAGGGTCCGATCCCGCCGAGGACGGCGACGGCGACGGCGAGTTTGAGGCTGACGATGCGCAGCCGCGCGGCCGCGATGCAGGCGAGCGACATCGCGATCCACAGCACGCCGTGGGAGAGTCCGAGCACGAACGTCAGCGGCTGTGGTTCGCCCGCGGCGAAGGCGCTCACGAGCAATGCCGCGTACACGCACGAGTGGGTGAACGAGGTCCACTTCAGGCGCGCGAACGTAAGCGGCCCCGCTGCCGTCCGCAGCCCGCCGCTCACCCCGTGAGCCAGCGCGCCATCCGCGGCAGCGCCTCGCCCGCCTCGGCCGGCCAATCGTCGATGTCGCTCGGCCACCACGCGTACTCGTCGTGCTCCTCGTCGGGACGCACCGAGTCCTCGGCGCCGTCCGCGAGCCACGCCTGCCCGACGAACATCACGAGGCCATGCGGAAGCTGCAGCAGCGCCTCGCCGCGCACGCGCTCGGGCGCCACCGCCCACTCCTCGCGCAGCTCGCGCACGAGCGTGTCGGCCGGGCTCTCGCCGAGATCGACCGCGCCGCCGGCGCCGAGCGCCCAGCGCCCGGCCCACGAGGACACCCACGGTGCCCGCCGTCCGGCGAGCCAGCGCCCGTCGGCAGCGCGCGTCACGCACAGGGCGGCGACGCTCAGGGAGGCGTCGTGCGGGACGAGCCGCAGCGCCCAGCGCAGCGGCTGCAGCTCGATCGAGATGCCCCCGGCGTCGGCGGTGAAGTCCACGAGCCGCGCGGCGACGCCGTCGTGGCTCGGCGAGCCACGGTCATGGAGCTCCCTGATGGCCGCGTCGGCAGCGGCGGTGTGGGCGGCGGGCGGCTCGAAGTGCTCCTCGCACCAGCGCGCGCTGACGCTTCCGATCGGCCACGGTCCGCGTGCGAGGACCTGGGGTACCTGGGTGCTCGGCTGCTCGGTGCTCGACACGGGTCACGAAGGCTAGATGATTGGTTCCACGAGCTCGCAGCAACGTGCCGCCTCTGGCGCGCGGGGGGCTGGCTCGGCACATACACTCGCGAGCGTGGGCGGGCGGCGGCGCAAGCACTGGGGTTGGGGCTTCGAGGACCAGCAGCCGAGCCTCGCCGATCTGCGCGACTCCGTGCCGCTGTATGCGGCGGCGCTCGGCGTGCCCGTATCCGAGCCCGTCGAGCCGGTTCCGCTGGACCGCGCCGAGCTCCCGGCCGTGCGCGTGCAGGCGCCCGCCGATCTGGAGGACATCTGCCGCGCGGACGCACACACACGCGCGTCGCACGCGCTCGGCAAGTCCTACTCGGACGTCGTCGAAGGTTTCGCCGGGCGCTTTGCGCACGCCCCTGACGTCGTCGCTCGCCCCGTCAGCGAGGAGCACGTCGAGCGCGTGCTCGAGTGGTGCTCGGCCGAGCGTCTCGCGGTGATCCCCTACGGGGGCGGGACCTCGGTCGTAGGGGGCGTCACACCGCGCGTCGACAGCTCCTACAACGGGAGCGTGTCCCTCGACCTCGGCGCGCTCGATCGCGTCCTCGACGTCGATCAGACGTCGCGCAGCGCACATATCCAGGCGGGCGCGCTCGGGCCCGCGCTCGAGGAGCAGCTGCGGGCGAGCGGCATGACGCTGCGCCACTTCCCGCAGTCCTTCGAGTACTCCTCGCTCGGCGGCTGGATCGCGACCCGCGCGGGCGGCCACTTCGCGACGCTGTGGACGCACATCGACGACTTCGTCGAGTCGGTCAGGGCCGTGACGCCGGCCGGCGCGTGGGAGTCGCGGCGGCTGCCGGGATCGGGCGCCGGCGTGAGCCCGGACCGGATGCTGATCGGCTCAGAGGGCGCGCTCGGGGTGATCACGGACGCGTGGGTGCGGGTGCAGCCGCGCCCCACGCATCGCAGCACAGCGGGCGTGCGCTTCGCAGACCTGATGCGCGGCGCGGAGTGCGTGCGTGCGATCTCGCAATCGGGGCTCCACCCTTCCAACTGCCGGCTGCTCGACCCGGGCGAGGCGGCGCTGACGAAAGCCGGCGACGGCAGCCACGCGCTGCTCGTGCTCGGCTTCGAGTCGACCGATCACCCGGTCGAGGCCGCGATGCAGCGGGCGCTCGCGCTGTGCGCCGAGCACGGCGGCGAGGTCGGCGAGGCCCGCAGCAGCGACGGCGCGGACGCGGTGAGCTCATGGCGCGAGGCGTTCCTCGGGGCTCCATACCTGCGCGACTCGCTCGTGGCGCTCGGGGTGCTGAGCGAGACGTTCGAGACCGCGATCACGTGGGAGCGCTTCCCCGACTTCCATCAGCGCGTGCGCGCCGCGGCCGAGGACGCGGTGCGTGAGGTGTGCGGAGGCGGGCGCGTGTTCTGCCGCTTCACGCACGTCTATCCGAACGGCCCGGCGCCGTACTTCACCGTGATCGCGCCTGCGCGGAGGGGAGAGGAGATCGAGCAGTGGCGCGTGATCAAGGCCGCGGCGTCCGAGGCGATCATCGCCGCCGGCGGCACGATCACCCATCACCACGCGGTCGGGCGCGACCACCGGCCCTGGTATGACCGCCAGCGCCCGCAGCCCTTCGCCGCGGCGCTGACGGCGGCGAAGGGCGCCGTCGACCCCGCGGGCGTGATGAATCCCGGAGTGCTCGTGGATCCGGTGCGATGAAGGTCGCCGTGCTCGGTCCCGGAGGCGTCGGCGGGCTGCTCGCGGCGGCGCTCGTGCGCGGTGGCAGCGACGTCGTCGTCGTGGCCCGGGAGTCGACCGCCGCGGTGATCGAGCAGCAGGGAGTGCGGGTCAGCAGCGTGCGCTTCGGCGAGATGGTCGAGCGGCCGCGCGCGGTGGCAGAGCTGTACGAGCCCGTCGATGCGCTGGTCGTGGCGACGAAGGCGTCGGGCCTGGTGGCTGCGCTGGCGCGCGTGCACACGCCGCCCGCGGCTGTGCTGCCGCTTCTGAACGGGCTCGACCACCTCGCGCCGCTGCGCGCGCGCTTCGGGCCCGAGCCCGTGCTTGCGGGAACGATCCGCGTGGAGGCCGACCGCCCCGAGCCTGGGGTGATCGTGCACACGAGCCCGTTCCTGCTCGTGAGCATGGCCTCTCGGTACGAGTCGGCGGGAGCGGCGATCGACTCGATCGAGGCCGAGCTGGGGCGCGCGGACGTGCCCGTGCGCGTGCATCGGCCGATCTCCCCGCGCGCAGAGGCCGAGGTGATGTGGTCGAAGCTCGTGCGGCTGAACGCGCTCGCGTGCACGACGAGCGCATACGACACGCTGCTCGGCGAGATCCGCTCCACGCCCGCCCTGCGCGCGGATCTGATCGGCGCGATCGAGGAGGCGTGCGCGGCCGCGAACGCCGATGGCGCGCTCGAAGCTGACCCGGCGAAGGCGCTCGACGAGCTCGAGCGGGCTCACGCGACGCTCGGCAGCTCGATGCAGCGGGACATCGCAGCGGGCCGCGAGCCGGAGCTCGATGCGATCCCGGGGTCGGTGCTGCGCGCTGCCGCGCGGCACGGCATCGCGTGCCCGACGATCGAGCGGCTGGTCGAGATGATCGCTGCGCGGGCCGGAGTGGGGGCGCCGGTCGTGCCCGGCGGCGCCTGAGCCGGCCGTCTCCGGCTTTGCGCGCCCTGGCCGCGGCTGTGCCCGGCGGCGCCTGAGACGGCCGTCCGCGGCGCGGCGTCCGCCCGCGGTCATGCCCGGCAGCGCCCGAGCCTTCCGCCGGCCGTCCGCGGCTTTGGCGCCCGGCCTACTCGAGGTCGGGGAGATAGCGGGGCGTCGGGATCCCGCCGGGCAGCGCGTCGCGCGCCACGGCTTCGACCGTCTCGCGCTCGCTCTCGCTCTCCTCGAGCTCCTCGTCGTGGTCGCCGTCGCAGAGGACGCGGAAGTTGCCGCTCACGCCGCCGTCGACCTCGATGCGGATCCCGGGCAGGATCTCCTCGCCCTCCTCGAGGCCGAGGCGTTCGAGGTCGAAGTGCGCGAGCCCGATGCCGTAGGCGGTGTGCGTGGGGTTCTCGCGGTCATGCGCGGCCACCGCCTGGGCGAAGCGCTCGAGGTTCTTCGCGATCTTGCCGTTGTCGGGCATCGCTCGGCAGGAGGGTAGCGCGGGCGGCCCTACACCGATCGCGCCGGCTCAATGGCGGGATGGGGCGCAGGTCCTCGACCTGGCACGGGAGCTCCGGCAGCTCGACGATCTCGGGGTTGCCGGTGAGCAGAACGCAATCATGGGCCGCCGCGGTGACCACGGCGAAGCAGTCGCCGAGCGCGACCGAGGCGCGCGCCGTCAGGCGGGTTATTCAGCCCTGCTCGATCAGCTCGATCCGGTACCCGTCGGGGTCTTTGACGAAGCACAGCCGCGAGCCGCCCTCCCGCACCGAGTAGGGCGGCTTCTCGGGCTCGATGCCCTGCTCGGCGAGCTTTGCGAGCGTGCCGTCGAGGTCGTCGGCCGTGATCGCGATGTGACCGTAGGCGGTGCCGAGCTCGTAGGAGTCGACGCCGAAGTTGTACGTCAGCTCCAGGCGCGGCATGTCGCCGTCGCCCGGCTGGTTCATGAAGACGTTGACCGCCTCGTCGCGGATCGGCAGGCGGCCGACCTCCCGGAAGCCAAGCGCCTCGTAGAAAGCGACCGAGCGGTCGATGTCGGTGATGCGGTAGCAGGTGTGGATCAGAGCCATGCGGCGCAGTCTACGCGTGCGCCTCAGCTGCCGGCTGGGCTCACGCGGTGCGCCCTCACCGCTGTCCCGTAGGCGCAGATCTCCGTCCACGTGCTGCCGAGCTCGGAGGTGTCGAACCGGAACGCCACGACCGCGTCGGCACCCTTGGCTTCCGCCTCGGCGACGAGCCGTTCGGTCGCGTGCCGCCGTCCGTCGGCGAGCATCTTCGTCATCCCCTTGAGCTCCCCGCCCGCGAGCGACTTCAGCGCCGCGCCGATCTGCGAGCCGAGGTTCCGCGAGCGCACGATCAGCCCGAACACCTCGCCGAGCGTCTCGTCGATCTCGTAGCCGGGCAGGTCGTTCATCGTCGAGATCAGCACAGGCCCAAACTACCGCGTGCGGCCCGCGCCTTCCATAGACTGGCCCGCGTGCGAACCCTGGTCGTCGGTCACGGTGGGCGCGAGAGCGCGTTGGCGTGGCGCATGGCCGAGCACAGCGAGGTCCACGCGTTCGTCGGTCACGAGAACCCGTCGATCCTCGAGTCGGTCTCGGCTTCGGGGGGAGCCCACGCGGTCGGAGACGTCTGCGACCCCGGCGCCGTCGCCTCCTTCGCGCGCGCCCACGCGATCGACATAGCGATGGTCAGCGCCGACGAACCGCTCGAGGCGGGCGTGGTCGACGCCCTCGACGCGGAGGGCATCGCGACCGTCGGTCCCACGCGCTCCGGCGCCGAGATCGAGTGGAACAAGACCTTCGCCCGCGAGCTCCTGTCCGAGGTGGCGCCCGAGTCCGTGCCGCGGCTGCGGATCGCGCGCGAGCCGAGCGAGGTCGACGCCGCCGTCTCGGCCTTCGGCGAGGTGCCGGTCGTCGTGAAGCCCTCCGGCCTCACGGGGGGCAAGGGCGTGAAGGTCATGGGCCCGCACCTCGACAGCCACGACGACGCGCGGGCGTACGGGCGCGAGCTGCTCGCGCGTGGCGACGGGGGCACGGTGCTCGTCGAGGAGCGCATCGACGGCCCGGAGTTCACGATCCAGGCGATCAGCGACGGGCAGACGGTCGTGTTCCCGCCCTCGACCTATGACTACCCCTACCGCTACGACGGCGACGAGGGCCCCGGGACCGGCGGCATGGGCTCGCTGACGATGCCGGCGCCGACGCTGCCGTTCATGACGCCGGCCCACTACGAGCAGGCCTGCTCGATCATCGAGCGGGTCATCGACCGCCTCGGCGCCGAAGGACGGCATTTCAGCGGTGTGATGAACAGCGGCTTCTTCGCGACGCCCGACGGCGTCAAGGTGATCGAGTTCAACGCCCGCTTCGGCGACCCCGAGTGCATGAACATCATGAGCCTGCTCGACTGCAGCTGGCCCGAGGTGATGCAGCACATGAGCGCCGGGACCCTCTCGGACGCGGATGTCGTGCTGCGGGCAGACGCCTCGGTCGTGCTGTACCTCGTCTCGCCCGACTACGCGCTGCGCACGGGCGGTCCGTACGAGTTCGAGCTCGATCCGATGCACGCGCGCTCGCGCGGCTGCGATGTGTTCTTCTCCGCCGCGGTCGCGGCCGGCGAGCGCACGTTCCGCACGGTCGGCACCTCCCGCGCCGTCGCGCTCGTCGCGACCGCCGCGACGCTCCAGGAGGCACGCGAGACGGTCGCTGCCGTCGCCGCGGACGTCCCCGTGCTCGAGTGGCGGCGCGACGTCGGGGATATCGCCTACCTCGAGCGCCTCGCGGCCCATCAGCCGCTCTCGCACCCGGCCTAGTCGTTCATGTAAGGATGGGCGCGATGCTCGTCGAGTACGCAACGCACCCCCAGTTCGTCTCCAACACCTATCTCGTTGCCGACGGCCTCGGCGGACCGGCGTTCTTCGTCGACGCGGGCGGTCCGCTCGAGCGTCTGATCGAGACGGCCGAGCGGCTGCAGCTCAACCCGACGCACGTCCTCCTCACGCACCACCACTACGACCACGTGAGCGAGGTCCCCGAGCTGCGTGAGCGCTGGCCGGGGATCGAGGTCCTACTCAGCGCGCGCGAGCAGGAGCTGCTCGCGGAGGCCGCCGGCGCGGCGGGCCAGGAGCACGGAGCAGCCGGCGAGGGCGAGATCGGCGCGATCGAGGCCGGCGACGTGCTGCACTTCGGCGAGCTCGAGGTGCGGGCGCTGCACACCCCCGGGCACACCGGCGGAATGCTCTCGCTGCTGGTCACCGGTCCCGACGGCACGGCCGTGTTCACCGGCGACACCCTCTTCCGGGACTCGGTCGGCGGCGTCAAAGCTCCCGGCCACACGACCTACACCGACCTGCGCGACTCGATCATGGGCACGCTGATGGAGCTGCGGCCCGAGACCGTGATCTACCCCGGGCACGCGGATCCCACGAGCGTCGCGCGCGAGTGGGACTCGAACCCGTTCATCCGCGTCTGGCGCGGCCTCGACAGCGAGGGCTCAGAGCGGTGCATCGCCCTCGACCGCCCCGCCACGCTCGTGCTCCTCGGCGCCGACTATGACGGCGGCACCAAGGCGTGGGTGCGCTGGGAGGACGGCTCCGACGACATCGTCCCCGGGTCGAAGGTCGTGCGCGGCGGCGCCTAGCCGCCGCCCCCGGCCCGGCGCGCTCGCGCGGTTCGTAGCATTCACGCCGTGGCGCGCGAGAACGAAAAGATCCCGACCTCGCGCGTACGGCGCACCGCCACCGTCGCGACACTCGCTGCCAGCGAGGCGGTGAAGCAGTTCGGCACGCGCGCGGCCAACGTCGCGCGCGACGAGGAGGCCTCGCAGGAGGCGATGTCCCGCCGCCAGCTCGAGACCGCCAAGCAGATCGTCGCCGTCCTCGGGACGATGAAGGGCGCCGCGATGAAGCTCGGCCAGGTCATGTCGTTCCTCGACATGGGGCTCGTCGCCGAGGAGCACCGCGACGAGTTCCAGCGCGAGCTCGCCAAGCTGCGCGATGCGGCGCCGACCGTGTCGTTCAAGCAGATGCGGCGCGTGATCGAGGAGGACCTCGAAGAGCCGCTCGAGGAGGTCTTCTCCGAGTTCGTGGAGGAGCCGGTCGCGGCCGCCTCGATCGGCCAGGTCTACCAGGCGACGCTCGCCGAGAACGGCCGCGAGGTCGCGGTCAAGGTGCAGTACCCCGGCGTCGCGGCGGCCGTGCGGGCCGACATGCAGAACCTGGACATGATCATGCGCCTGATGAAGCGCATGACGCCGGGGATGGACGTCAAGGGCGTCGCCGAAGAGATCCGCGAGCGGATCTTCGAGGAGCTCGACTACGAGCTCGAGGCCCAAAACCAGCGCTCGCTCGCGCGCATCTTCAAGGGCCACCCCTTCATCCGCGTCCCCGACGTCGTCACCTCGCTCTCGCGCGAGCACGTGCTCGTGAGCGAGTACGTGCGCGGCACCGGCTTCGAGGAGCTGCGCGGGCACTCGCAGGCCGAGCGCGACCGCGTGGGGGAGATCGTCTTCCGCTTCTTCCTCGGCTGCCTATACCGCCACCGCCAGTTCTCGGGGGACCCCCATCCCGGCAACTTCCTCGTGCTCGAGGACGGGAGCGTCGCGTTCCTCGACTTCGGGCTGTTCAAGCGCCTCGATCCCGCGCCGGTCGAGCTCGAGCTCGCGGCGCAGCGCGCGGTGATCGAGAACGACCCCGCGGCGCTGCACTCGCTGCTCGCCTCCTCGGGCTTCCTCCCCCACCCCGAGCGCGTGGATCCCGAGCACCTGCTCGCGTTCGTCCGCGACGCGATCTGGTGGTACACGACCGCAGACGAAACGGTCGAGCTGACGCCGGCGATCGCCACCCAGGTGATGATCGAGAGCTCCGATCCGCGCTCGAGCCACTTCCGCGAGATGCGCCACCAGGACATGCGCCCCGAGCACCTGTTCGGCCGCCGGATGGAGATGCTCACGCTCGCTGTCCTCTCGCAGCTCCGCGCTCGCGCCAACTGGCATCGCATCGCCCGCGAGTGGATCTACGGCGACGACCCGGTGACCGAGCTGGGCCGCGCGGAGGCGAGCTTCTACGGCCATTCAGGCGTCGGCGCGGCCGGCTGAAGCCGGCCGACGCCACCCGGAGCCCTCCCCGCCGCGAGCCGGCGCTGCGCTGAACCCGACGGCGGGCTGCCTGCAAGAGGCGCCGCCCCACTTCAGATTCGTGACGTCCATGACGATAAACGGACTGTGATATGCGCGGGTCCGGGCGTGCCGGTGGGATCCGCGCATTCAATGCCACAAAAATCGTGTCTTCCGGGGTGACAGGGCTACGGTGATCGAGGCAGCCCCTTTTCGGGTTCGCACCGAGCTGCGCTCGGAGCGCGCGAGCCTGCATGTCAGCGGTGAGCTCGACAGCGGAGCGCTCGCGAGCCTTGCACGCGCGGTCGATGGCGTGCGCGCCGGAGGCGCGGGACGCGTCGAGATCGACCTGGGTGGGCTGACGTACGTCGACTCCGCCGCCCTGACGCTGTTCTGCGAACTGCACGAGGCGGCCCAGGAGGAGGGCTGGACGCTCTCGCTCGTGCGGCCCGAAGGCCCCGCCTCAGAGGTCTTCGAGCTCGCGAACCTCGCCGACTCGCTCCCCTTTCACGACGCCGCCGCGCGCATAACCCGCTCGCCGCGCGACGGCCACCTGGCCGCCGAGCTCGAGCTGTCAATCGAACGCGGGTGCGAGGCCCCCGGGTCCGCACGCACCGCGCTCGCTGAGCTGTGCGACGAGCACGCGATCGAGGGCCCCGCACGCCACACGGTCCTGCTGCTCGCGTCTGAGATCGTCAGCAACGCCGTGCTCCACTCCGAGGCGCCCGCCGGCGCGCCGATCGTGCTGGGCGCGACCGTCGGCTCCGGCGCGATCCGCGTCTCCGTCGCCGACGCCGGCGTCGGCTTCGTGCCGCGCGAACGCGACCCCGACCGCGTCGACGGCGGGTACGGGCTCTTCCTCGTGGAGCAGGCGGCAACCCGGTGGGGGGTCGAGTCGGACGGCGCCACCGTCGTCTGGTTCGAGCTCGAGATCCCGGGCTGACGCGGCTCCTACGAGACGCGAGATCCGGGCTGACGCGGCCCCGCGAGAGGACCTGGATCCGTACGAGATTCGTCGTCGCGGGCCCGACGCGGCCCGCTAGACGACCTGGATCTGCACGAGGCTCGTCGTCCCGGGCCGCCCGGAGGGCAGGCCCGCGGTGATCCCCACGCGCTGCCCCGGCTCGCACCAGCCGAGCTCCACGACGCGGCGGGCGGCGTCCGCGATCAGGCCCTCGGTCGTCTCGTGCCGCGGGATCGAGGCAGCTTCGACGCCCCACATCAGCGCGCACCGCCGCACGGTCTCGCGGCCCGGCGAGAGAGCGTAGATCGGCACCGTCGGCCGGTGCGCGGAGACGAGCCGCGCCGAGCGGCCCGACAGCGTAGGTATCACGAGCGCGTCGAGGCGCAGCTCGCGGGCGGCGTCGCACAGGTTGTGGGCGATCGTGTGGGCCGCGTCGGACTCCGTGCGGCGCACGCGCGAGTCGTTCCAGCGCTCATACGGCGCGATCGACTCGGCCTGCACGGCCACGGCCGCCATCATCGCCACGGCCTCCACCGGGTAGGTCCCGATCGCGGTCTCCTGCGAGAGCATCACCGCGTCGGTTCCGTCGAGGATCGCGTTGGCGACGTCGGCCACCTCGGCGCGCGTGGGGCGCGAGGTGTGGACCATCGAATCGAGCATCTGCGTGGCCGTTATCGCGGGGCGCGCGAGCCAGCCCGCGCGCTCGAGCAGCTCCTTCTGGACTATCGGCACGCGCGCGATCGGCAGCTCGATGCCGAGGTCGCCGCGCGCGATCATCACGCAGTCGGCGGCGCGCAGGATCTCCTCGGCCCGCTCGACCGCCTGCGGCTTCTCGATCTTGGCGATCAGCGGCAGCCGGGTGTGGTCGCGCATGAACTGAACGTCCTCCGGCCGCTGCACGAACGAGAGCGCCACCATGTCGACGCCGATCGACTCGCCGTGACGCAGCATCGCGAGGTCCTCCTCGGGGACCGCCGGCATCGCCTGCACCGGGCCCGGGATGTTCAGCCCCTGGCGCGAGGCGACCGCGCCTCCGATCTCGATCTCGACGTCGACCTCGTGCTCGCCCGGGCGCACGGTCGTGACCCGCAGGCGCACGGCGCCGTCGGCCAGGTACAGGGTCGAGCCCGTTTCGACGGCGTCGGGGAGCCCAGCCCAGGAGATGCTCATCCGGTGCGCGTCGCCGGGCGTCTCCTCCTCGCCGCACACGAACGTGAGCATCTCGCCCGGGGTCAGCTCGACGACGTCCTCGCCCAGCGGCCCGATCCGCAGCTTCGGGCCCGGGAGATCCTGCAGGATCGCGACCGGCCGCCCGACGCGACCGGCCGCGTCGCGCACCCGCTGCACCGTCTCGGCGTGCTCATCGAGCGTGCCGTGCGAGTAGTTCACGCGCGCCACGTCCATGCCCGCCTCGATCATCCGCACGAGCGTCGCGGGCTCCCGGGAGGCCGGTCCGATCGTCGCGACTATCTTGGTGCGGCGCATGCACGGACGGTAGCGGTCGCGCCAGCGCGCGCTCGGCGCTGATCTAGCATCGGGTCATGCTCGGGCCCACGCGGCCCGTTCCGCGCGCGGGCGGGGCGGTGCGCATCATCCACTTCGGCGGCTCCTCCGAAGCCGGCACGATCGTCGCCGTGGAGGACGTCGGCCGGCGCCTGCGGGTGCGCTCCGCCGGCGGCGAGGTGCTCACGTTCGTGCTGAACCCCGCCACTGCGCGCTTCGCCGACCCCGCGGGCGCGGGCGGACCGCGGCTCGAGCTGCTGATGAGCTGAATCGCCGGTCGCTCGCCGGAGAGCGGCGAAAGGCCCGCGCCGGAAGCTCAGCGCCCGGCGCTGCTCAGGGGGCGTCCAGCTCGGGGAAGTGCCCTGCGCAGTGCTCGCGCAACGCCGAGCGCACCCAGGCGCGCTCCTGCGCCGAGGCCATCCGAAGGCGTCCCAGGAGCTCGCGCTGGCCCTCCAGCGGGACGCCCGCTATCACCCAGCGCACTGCCAGGCGCTCGAACAGCAGCTCGCCGGCGCGCGCCCACGCGTCCTCCTGCGTGGCCGCGGGCGCGCCGGCGCCGCGCAGGGCCTCCGCGTAGGCGCGCCGCGATCCAGCGGTCAGCGACCCGCGCAGCGTCAGCACGTTGCCCTCGGCGTCCTCGTAGTCGCTCGAAGGGGCGCGGACCCGCGCCGCACGGCGCGAGCGCCGTCCCAAACCTAGCTCTCGTCCGCGGCGCGCAGGAGCGCACCACGCACGTCACCCGTGACCGGGAGCGCGTGCCCCGGCCACGCCGCCGCCGGCTCGAGCGCCGCGATCTTGCGGATGCCCTCCCGCGCGAGCGCGGTGTCCCAGTTGTAGAGCTCGGGCGGGAGGCGCGGCTCGCACGCGCGGCCCCACATGTCGAGCGTGTAGAAGCAGTCGCTGGTGAGCGCGAGGCGGTCCTCCTCGCGCCACAGCGCGATCATCCCGGGCGCGTGGCCGGGGATGTGGATCACGCGGAAGCCCGCGATCTCGTCGCCCTCGGCGACGGTGCCGGCGATCTCGACGGGACCGCCGTCCCAAGCGCGGCGGTGCAGGAAGAGGTGGAGCTGGCGCTGGGGGGTGGGCAGGCCGGCGAGCTCCGCGGGCCAGTAGCGGAAGCCGCCGCTGCCTTCGGCGTCCTGCACCTCCTCGGCGTGGCAGAACACCGGCACGCCGAGCGCGGCAGCCGTGCCGCGGTGGTCGGTGTGGCCGTGCCCCAGCACGATCCGGCGGATGCCGCCGAGCTTGGCGCCGGCGGTCGCGACGGCGCGCACCATCGTGCGCGCCCCCGCGTCGAACATCGTGACCCCGCCCTCGTCCTCGATCAGGTAGACGTTGCAGCGCCCGGGCTGGCCCTGCACGATCCAGACGCCTTGCGCGACGAGGCCGGGCTCGGCGCCGCTGAGGCGGCCGGCGAGGCGCGTGCGCGCGTTGAACGCCCCCACCATGCGCTGTTCGGAGGAGGAGCCTTTGGCGGGCATCATCCCGACCTGACGCGCGAACGTCATCGAGTCGGTGTACGCGTCGTTGCCGATGATCAGGCCGTCGCCGACCGTCACGAGGTCGATGCCCTCGATGTCGATCGGGTTCCCCGTCGGGGCTATTCCGTCGAAGCTCCCCGGTCCCGCAAACGTGCCCCGCAGGCGCCAGCGCACGGCGCAGCGCTCCTTGTCGGCGGTCGTCGAGAGGACGTCCATGCGCAGGTCGGGGACGGCCGCCATCAGCTCGCCGAGGAACGCCCGCACGCCGTCGGGCGCGCGGACGTCGAGGCGGCCGTGGACGTGGTCGCGACCGTCGGGCGCCCACAGCGCGACGGCGGCGTCGAGGTCCTGCGCGTCGATCGCTTCGAAGTAGCGGCGCGCCACCGACTCGACCTTGCTGCCCGAGATGCGCTTGCGCGGCGCCGCCTGCTGCACGCTCGCCGCGGCCTCATGGACCCTGGCACTCGCCTCGCTCTCGGCGCTCGTGTGCTCCCCGGCCATCGCATCCTCCCCTTTCACGCCGTCCAAGCGCCGTAGTCTAGTCTGCGCCGCGTGCCCGATGGGACCGCAAAGAGGCGCGAGCTGGGGCGCGGCGAGCGGGTGCTCCCCGGCGTCTACCGCCTGCGCCTGCCGCTGCCCTGGCCGGGCGTCCCGCACTGCAACGCGTGGGCGCTCGCGGCGGGCGACGGGTTCGTGCTCGTCGACACCGGCGTACACGACGAGCACTCGATGGAGCAGCTCGAACGGGCGCTTGCGATGTGCGGACTGCGGCTCGAGGACGCGCAGCTGGTGGTCTGCACGCACGCGCACTCCGATCACTGCGGGCAGGCCGTGCCGATCGTGCAGCGGGCGGAATGCGAGCTGTGGCTCCATCCCAGCCACGAGCTCATGACCCGCATGGTCGACGATCCGGACGCGGTGCTCGCACGGCGTCTCGAGGTCGCGCGCCAGAGCGGGGTCCCGGAGGAGCCGCTGCGCCGCTACGCGGCCCAGCGCGGCAACTCCGAGCCCTTGATCGTAGGACCGCTGCAGGCCGATCGCGACCTGCTCGACCGGGTCACGATCCAGACCGATCTCGGTGAGTGGGTCACCTACGAGACGCCCGGCCACGCGCCCTCGCACGTGTGCCTGTTCCAGCCCGAGCGGCGACTGCTGATCTCCGGCGACCACCTGCTCGGCCGCATCTCGCTGTACTTCGAGTACGGCTACTCGCCCAACCCGGTCGGGGAGTTCCTGCGCTCGCTGGAGGTCGTGGAGCGGCTCGGGGCGCGGCTCTGCCTGGCGGGCCATGGGCGCACGTTCACCGACGTGCACGCGCACATCCACGGCAACCGCGCGCTCGTCGAGGAGCACATGTACAAGGTGCTCGAGGCCGTCGCCGCCGAGCCGCTGACCGCGTTCGACGTGGTCGGGCGCGTATACAGCGATGAGGTCTCCCAGCAGAACGGCCAGTGGCTGCTCTCGCAGACGCTCGGCTACCTGACGCACCTCGAGAGCACCGGCGGAGTCACGCGCATCGCCGGTGAACCCGAGCGCTGGTCTGCATAATCGAGCGATGCGCATCGACCGCATCCTGGGCAACGGCGAGCCCGCCTTCTCGTTCGAGTTCTTCCCCCCGAAAACCGACGTCGGCGAGCAGAACCTGTACGCGGCGCTGTCCGAGCTCGAGGTGCTCGAGCCGTCGTTCGTGTCCGTCACCTACGGCGCGGGCGGCTCCGACCGCGAACGAACGATCGAGATCGTCAAGCGCATCAAGGAGGAGCACCGGCTCGAGGCGATGGCGCACTTCACGTGCGTCGGCGCGACCGTCCCGCAGCTGCGGGAGACGCTCGACGAGATGGCGGGGGTGGGGATCGAGAACGTGCTCGCGCTGCGCGGCGACCCGCCCGCGGGCGAGACGGGCTGGACGAAGACCGACGGCGGGCTCGAGTACTCGCGCGAGCTCGTCGAGCTGATCAGCTCCGACTACCCCTTCGCGGTCGGCGCGGCGTGCTTCCCGGAGACCCACATACACGCGACGAGCGCCGAGGACGACCTCGCCCACCTCGTCGAGAAGGTCGACGCCGGCGTCGACTTCCTGATCACGCAGATGTTCTTCGACAACGCCTTCTACTTCGACTTCGTCGAGCGCGCCCGCGCCGCCGGCGTGCGCGTCCCGATCATCCCCGGGATCATGCCGATCACGCGCGTCGGGCAGGTCGAGCGGATGGCGCAGATGTGCGGTTCGACGATCCCCGATGGGCTGCGCTCGGAGCTGCGCAAGCGCGGCGAGGACGCCGAGGCCGTGCTCGACTTCGGCGTCGCCTACGCCACCCTGCAGTGCTCCGAGCTGCTCGCCGGGGGAGCACCCGGCATCCACTTCTACACGCTCAACCGCTCACCCGCGACGCGCGCGATCCTCAGCGCGCTGAAGCTCACGCGGCCCTGGGTGGCTCGCGGGCCGGGCGCTTAGCAGGCGCGAAACCGCTAGCGGAACTCATCAAGAACGCTCCGCGAGAGCATCTCAGACGCTTTGAGCAACTCCAGGCTGACGATGAGTCCCTCCGCGTCGACGCTGGCGATGATCGGAGGCAGCGCTTCCCCCTCAAAGACCTCCGCGCTGACGACTGGCTCAGGGCGCTCGGCGAGATACAGCCAGGCCGCGTCTGCCTGGGGGTCGTAAGTCATCTCCACGCGCCGTCTCCCCACGCGGGCGGAGAGTACTACGCCGCGGGCGGCACGACCTGCGCTGTCGCGAGCGCAAAGGGAAGCTTGGCGAGGATCGTCAGGTCGGCGTGCAGCCGGACGGGCTCGATGCGACGTACGCCTAGCGATGGGAGCGCCATTCGCCCCTCATCCCTGCCCGTCGATCTCGAGGCCCTCCGCCACCCGCGGTGAGCCGTCGCGCGCCTCGTAGCGCACGTCGACCGAGTCGTTCTGGCGGTAGGTGCCCACGCCCCAGGCGCCGAGCAGCCAGCGCCAGCCGCTGATGTGGTCCTTGCGCAGCTCGCGCTCGAACACGAGCGACCCGTCGCGGAGCGTGAAGTCGACGCCCAGCTGCTGGGGCACGCCGTTGACGAACACCTCGTACGGGCTTCGCACCTCGCGGGGCAGGCGGACCGTCGAGCGCGCCATGGCCGAAGCCTACGCCCCGCCGGTCGGGGCGGCTCCCATCTCCTCGGCCTGCCGGCGCTGCGCCTCCTGCACGATCGGCGGGATCTCCGCCGGGTCGCGCACGATGCGCATGATGTCGAGGTCGCCCGCGTCGATCCGGGCCCCCGCCAGCGCCGTCGCGCGCAGCCAGTCGAGCATCGCATCCCAGCCGCCGTCGCCGGCGAGCAGCACGGGGAAGTGGCGGATCGTGCGGGTCTGGATCAGCGTCAGCGACTCGAACAGCTCGTCGAGCGTGCCGAACCCGCCAGGGCAGATCACGAAGGCGCAGGCGAAGCGGACGAACATCACCTTGCGCGCGAAGAAGTGGCGGAAGCGCAGGCCGATGTCGACGTAGTCGTTCAGCCGCTGCTCGCGGGGGAGCTCGATGTTGCACCCGACCGAGACCGCGCCGGCCTCGCGCGCGCCGCGATTGGCGGCCTCCATCGCCCCGCCGCCACCGCCGGTGATGACGGTGAAGCCGGCGCGGCCGAGCTGCGCGCCGATCTCGCGCGCGAGGGCGTAATCGGGATGGTCGCGGGGCGTCCGGGCTGAGCCGAACACCGTCACCGCGGGACCGATCGTCGCCAGCGTCGAGAAGCCCTGCGCGAACTCCTCGGCGATCTCGGTCACCCGCCGCGCGTCTTCCCCGCGCAGCGACTCGGGCTCGGAGCCGAGCCAGCCGAGCAGGTCCTCATCGAAGGTCATATCCCGCTCGGGCACGGGGCGCACGATACGCGCGAGCGCGGCCGCTGCGCGACCGCCGCCGCGCCCCCTAGATTTATGACGTGCCGCCGTCGATCGACTACACCGTCCGTCGTTCGACGCGCGCGCGCCTGGTGCGCGTCAACGTGGGGGCGCACAGCGGCGTCGAGGTCGTCCTGCCGGCGCGCGCCCCCGAGCGCGCCGCCGCCGCGGCGATCGAAGAGCTGCGCCCGTGGATCGAGCGGCGCCTGCGCGAGGCGCAGGCAGTGCGCGCGCGGATCGCGGCGCGGGGCAACCGCGTGCCCTACCTCGACGCCGAGCTCGAGCTGGTCCCCGAACGCGGGCGCACGCGCGTGCACCGGCGGGGGGAGGCCCTGCTCGTCCCCACCGGCGATCACCGGCCGGCGCTCGAGCGCTTCTACCGCCGCGCGGCGCGGGCGGAGCTGGCGCCGCGGCTCGATCGGGCGGTGCAGCTCGCCGGCACGCGCTACACCGGGCTCGACATCCGCTCGCAGCGAACGCGCTGGGCCTCGTGCAGCGCGAGCGGGCGCATGAGCTTCAACTGGCGGCTGCTGCTGGCGCCGGAGCGAATCCTCGAATACGTCGTCTGGCACGAGGTCTGCCACCTCGACGTGCTCGACCACTCGCCCGCCTTCTGGTCGCTGCTCGCGAGCCGCTGGCCGAGCTGGCGCGAGGACCGGCGCTGGCTGGCCCGCAACGGCTCGGCGCTCGTGCTGTAGCGCACCAGGTAGTAGGTTTCCGGGCGTGGCTGTGGAGATCGACGACCTGCGCCGGGTGCGGTTCCTGGCCCCGCTGAAGAAGCGCGACCTGAAGCGCATCGCCGAGTCGATGAAGGTGCGCACCGCTGCCCCAGGTGACGAGCTCACGACGCAGGGGAGCGGCGGAATCGCCTTCTTCCTGCTGCTCGACGGCGAGGCGGTCGTCCACGTCGACGGGCGGGAGCGCCGCACGCTAGCCGCCGGCGAGCACTTCGGGGAAATCGCGCTCGTGCTGCCGCATCTCGAGCGCACCGCGACCGTCACGGCCAAGACGGACGTGCGCGTGGGGACGATGGCGGCGTGGAACTTCCGCGCGTTCGTCGGCGAACACCCCGAGGTCGTGTGGCCTCTGCTCGAGACGCTCGCCGAGCGCGTCGCGTCCGACGCCGCCTGAACGCTCCGCGATCTCCGCCAGGCCCGCTGTATTCAGCCGACTCGCCCGCGTGGAGCGCGCGGCGATGCCGATGGCGTGATGCCGGCGGGCCGGGCGCGCCTCAGCGCTGCGCGATCGGGACGTACTCGCGGTCGCGCGCCCCGGTGTAGATCTGGCGCGGCCGGGCGATCTTCTGCTCGGAGTCCTCGACCATCTCCAGCCACTGGCCGATCCATCCGCTCGTGCGGCCGATCGCGAACATCACAGGGAACATCGCGACCGGGAGGCCGAGGGCCTCGTAGATAAGGCCCGAGTAGAAGTCGACGTTCGGGTAGAGCTTGCGCGAGGTGAAGTACTCGTCGTCGAGCGCGCGCTTCTCCAGCTCGGTGGCGACCTCGAGCAGCGGGCTCTTGCCGCGCACCTCGAACACGTCGTCGAGGTGTTTGCGGATGATCCGGGCACGCGGGTCGTAGTTCTTGTAGACGCGGTGGCCGAAGCCCATCAGGCGCTCGTCGCCCGCCTTCACGCCGTCGAGGAAGGCGGGGATGTTCTCGACCTTCTCGATTCGCTGCAGCATGCGCAGGGCGGCCTCGTTGGCGCCGCCGTGCAGCGGCCCGTAGAGCGCCGCGACGCCGGCGGCGACGGCGGAATAGGGATCGACCTGGGTCGAGCCGACGGAGCGCACCGCGCTCGTGGAGGCGTTCTGCTCGTGGTCGGCGTGGAGGATGAAGAGGACGTCGAGCGCGCGCTCCAGCCGCGGGTCGGGCTCGTACTTGAGCTCGGTCATCTTGTACATCATCGAAAGGAAGTTGCCGGCGTACGCGAGGTCGTTGTCGGGGTACACATACGGCTGGCCCATGTTGTGGCGGAAGGCGAAGGCGGCGAGCGTCGGCATCTTCGCGAGCAGGCGGATGATCTCCATGTCGCGGACCTCGACGTCGCGGATCCGGTTCGCTTCGGGGTAGAACGTCGACAGCGCGCCCACCGAGGCCACGAGCATCCCCATCGGGTTGGCGTCGTAGCGGAAGCCCTGCATGAACTCCTTGACGTTCTCGTGCACGAACGTGTGGACGGTGATCTCCTGGACCCAGTGCTCGAGCTCGCTCGCCGTCGGGAGCTCGCCCTTGATGATCAGGTAGGCGACCTCGAGGTAGGAGGAGTGCTCGCAGAGCTGCTCGATCGGGTAGCCGCGATGCTGGAGGATGCCCGCCTCGCCGTCGATGTAGGTGATCGCGCTGCGGCAGGAGGCGGTGTTCGTGTAGGCCGGGTCGTAGGCCATCAGGCCGAAGTCGTCCTCGCCGGTCTTGATCTGGCGGAGGTCCATCGCGCGCACGGTGCCGTCCTCGATCGGCAGCTCGTAGGTCTGTCCCGTGCGGTTGTCGGTGACGCTCAGCGTCGCGGAGTCGTCGGCGGGGCGGGAACCCTCCGCCGCGGTGTTCGCGGTGCTCGTGGGTGCCGGCTGCGTGGGGGTGCTCATGAGCTTCTCCTCTTCAGCGGTTTGCGACGCTCCACGACGATTATGAGCGAAGCAGCGCCCGGGCACGGTGGCTCGGGCGCGGGCGGCTCAAGCGCTCGGCAGGCGGCGGCGCCCGGCGTGCGCGCGGACGCGCGCGGGCGAGGGCGGCGAGGGCGTGCCGTGAGGACCGCGGCGCGGGGTGCGTGGCATGCGCGGGCGCGGGTGGTGGGGATGGCGGGGCCGCGGACGCGGCCCGATCCCGCCGTCCTGGCCCTCAGCCGTCTCGGGCGTCTGGCGCACGGCCCAGCGCACGATCAGGAACAGCGCCACGATCGGGATCTTCAGGAACACCATCAACCAGATGAAGGTCCACGTGTCCACTGCTTCGATCGTATACCCGCCCCCGGCGAGGCACAACCCTCCTCGAGGGCGCCTCGCCGCTCCGGGCTCAGTCGCTCACGGCCGGCTCGGAGGCGCCCACCTCGAAGTGCGTCATGGCGGCGAGCTCCTCGGTGCGGGCGCGGATCTCCTCGCCCGTCAGACGACGCACGCGATCGGTGCCGAACTCCTCGACGTTGAAGGACGCGAGCACGCTTGCGTGCGCCATGGCGCGCCGCAGCAGGGCGCCCTCGATCTCCTCGCCCGGGCGGGCGGCGATGTATGAGACGAAGCCGCCCGCGAACGTGTCGCCCGCCCCGGTCGGGTCGATGACCGTCTCCAGGGGATAGGCGGGCAGCGCGAAGAACTCCCCGGCCGTGATCAGCGCGGCGCCGTACTCCCCCTGCTTGGCGACGATCACGCTCGGGCCGCGGGCGGCGCCCGCGGAGGGGGGCCAGGTCAGGATCTCCCGCGCGGCGGCGACGAGGTTCGGCTTCCCGGTCAGCTGACGCAGCTCGGAGTCGTTGAGGATCACGCAGTCGACGCTGCCGATCGCCTGCACGAGCGGCTCGCGGGCGATGTCGATCCACAGGTTCATCGAGTCGAGCGCGACGAAGCGGGCGTCGGGGAGCTGGGCGCGGACGTCGAGCTGCAGCTCGGGCTGGATGTTCGCCAGGAACAGGACGTCGCTCGCCCGGGAGGCGCCGGAGAGCTTCGGCTGGAAGCCCTCGAATACGCCGAGCTGAGTGTCCAGCGTCTCGCGCGAGTTCAGGTCCCAGCCGTACTCGCCCTGCCAGAAGAACGTCCGCCCACCGGGGATCCGCTCGACGTCGCCCACGTCGATCCCGCGCTCCCGGAGGACATCGAGCTCGGCCTCCCCGAAGTCGTCGCCGACCGGGCCGACGACGCGCACCTCCGAGCAGAACGACGCCGCGAGGGCGAAGTGCACGGCGGCGCCGCCGAGCATCCGCTCGCGCTCCCCGAACGGGGTCTTGACGGTGTCGAAGGCGATTGACCCGACCACGGTGATCGACATAGGGCGCGCACCTTAGAGCACCGCGGCGGGGGCATGTGGAGAAGGTGTTGCGTGGTCGGGGCGATCGCCGTCGGTCCGGTAGCCTCGGCGCATGCGCGCCATGCAGATGCACGAATTCGGCGGTCCCGAGGTCCTGGAGCTCGTCGAGCTGCCCGTCCCCGAGCCGGGGGGAGGCGAGGTGCTGATCCGAGTGGCCCGAGCCGGCCTGAACTTCGCCGACACGCACACGCGCACCAACTCCTACGTGCAGAAGGCGACGCTCCCGCTCGTCCCCGGGCGCGAGGTCGCCGGCGTGCGCGAGGACACCGGCGAGCGGGTCGTCGCGCTCGTGCCGAGCGGGGGATACGCCGAGTTCGCGGCCGCGCCCGCGGAGCACGTGTTCGCGATCCCCGACGGAATCGACGACGGGACGGCGCTGGCGATGCTGATCCAGGGCACCACGGCCTGGCACCTGTACCGGACCGCCGGCAAGGTGGCCGACGGCGAGAGCGTCGTCGTGCACTCCGGCGCGGGCGGTGTCGGGTCGCTGGCCGTCCAGCTCGGCCACCCGATGGGTGCCGGGCGCGTGATCGCCGGCGCCTCCAGCGAGGAGCGCCGCGCGCTGACGCTCGAGCTGGGGGCCGACGCAGCCGTCGACCCCGACCCCGAGGGGCTCACCGAGCGCCTGATCGAGGCCAACGGCGGCCGGCCGGTGGACGTGGTCTTCGACATGTCGGGGGGCGAGGTGTTCGAGGCCTCCTACCGCGCGCTCGCGCCGTTCGGCCGTGCCGTCGTGTGCGGCATCTCCACGAGCGAGCCGAACCGGATCTCGACGGGCTCGCTGCTCCGCCATTCGCGCTCGATCGTCGGCTTCTACCTGTTCCACTGCCTCGAACGGCCGGGGATGTTCGCGGCCGCGCTGGCCGACCTGTTCGAGCGGGTCGCGCGCGGGGAGCTGCGGGTGATCGTGGGCGAGACCTACAAGCTCGAGCAGGCGGCGCAGGCGCAGGTCGACCTGCGCGCGCGCCGGACCGCGGGCAAGCTCCTGCTCGACCCGACCGCGTGAGCTCCTCCTTCGCCGAGCTCGGGCTCTCTGAGCCCCTCCTGGAGGCGCTGCGCGCCGTCGGCTACGAGTCGCCCAGCCCGATCCAGGAGCAGGCGATCCCGTCGCTGCTGCAGGGCCACGACGTGATCGGGCAGGCGCAGACCGGGACGGGCAAGACGGCGGCGTTCGGGCTGCCGATCATGGAGTACGTCGACGCCGGTGAGCAGACCGTGCAGGCGCTCGTGCTGACGCCGACGCGCGAGCTGTGCATCCAGGTCACGCAGGCGCTGCGCAGCTACGGCTCGCACAGCGGGGTGGACGTGGTGGCGGTCTTCGGCGGGGCGCCGATCCGCACCCAGCAGGCGCAGCTGCGGGCCGGCGGGCACGTGGTCGTCGGCACGGTGGGGCGCGTGCTGGACCTGATCTCGCGGCACTCGCTGATGCTGCACGACTGCCGCTTCGTTGTGCTCGACGAGGCCGACGAGATGCTCGACCTCGGGTTCCTCGAGGACGTCGAGCGGATCCTCTCTTTGACCCCCTCGAGCCGCCAGACTGCGCTCTTCAGCGCGACGATGCCGCCGCCGATCCGCAAACTCGCGGACCGCTACATGTACGACCCGACGATCATCCAGGTCGAGGCCGCGACGCTCACGATCGACACCGTCGCGCAGTTCCAGCTCCCCGTCGAGGCGCGGAGCAAGCCGGAGATGCTCGTCGAGGTGCTGCGCGCAGAGCTCACCGAGGACTCGGACCAGACGATCGTGTTCGTACGCACGAAGGTGCGCTGCGATCAGCTGTTCCGGACGCTGCGCGACCGCGGGATGAACGTGCGCGCGCTCCACGGCGACATGACCCAGGGCGCGCGCGACGGCGTGATGCTCGCCTTCAAGGCGGGCCGTGTGCCGATCCTGATCGCAACCGACGTCGCGGCGCGCGGGCTCGACATCTCGACCGTCACACACGTCATCAACTACGACGTCCCGACCAGTCCTGACACGTACGTGCACCGCATCGGGCGCACCGGACGCGTGGGGCGCTCGGGGCGCGCGATCACGTTTGTCGAGGACCGTCAGAAGCGCGAGCTGCAGGCGATCGAACGGCACATCGGGACCGAGATCGCCAAATGGGAGAAGGGCGCGGTCGCGGCGCCGACGCCGGTGCGGGAGCGGCCGCGGCGGCACTCGAAGCCCCACGTCTCGCGTCGCGACGACAGCGAGCCGTACGAGAAGCTCGTGCTCGGCGGGGGCAGCCGCGCCGGGCTCAGCGTCGCCGACATCGTCGGCGCCGTGACCTCCTCGACCGGGCTCGACGGCGAGGCGGTGCGCGACGTGGTCGTGCTCGAGCGGTTCTCGTTCCTGTCGGTGCCGAGCACCGATGCCGAGCGCGTGATCGAGGCGCTGCACGGGCGCGACCTGCACGGCCGCGAGCTCACGCTCGAGCGCGTGCCACTACGATAGGTCGCCATGGCCAGCGCCACGATGCAGACAAGCGAGGGGGCGATCACGTTCGAGCTGTTCGAGCAGGACGCTCCCGAGACGGTTGCCAACTTCCGCAAGCTCGCGCGGGACGGCTTCTACGACGGGCTCACCTTCCACCGGATCATCCCCGACTTCATGATCCAGGGCGGCTGCCCGAGCGGGACCGGCACGGGCGGCCCCGGATACACCTTCGACGACGAGATCAACGAGCACAAGGTGGTGCGCGGAGCGCTGGCGATGGCCAACGCCGGCCCGAACACGAACGGCTCGCAGTTCTTCATCGTCACAGCGCAGGCGTGCCCGTGGCTCGACGGCAAGCACACGGTCTTCGGCGAGGTCAGCGAGGGCATGGACGTCGTCGAGCGCCTCGAGGGCCTGCAGACCGACGCCGGCGACCGGCCGGTCGAGCCGGCCGGCATCGACACGCTCTCGGTCACGGACTAGCTCCGCCCGCCGGGCCCCCGCTCCGGCTGGCTCGCAAACGCCGTCGGAGTAATCTTCCAGGCAGCAACCATCCTGGGCACACGAGCCCATTCTGCGAGCAGGGGAGAGCACACGATGGCCACGGTCGAGCAGCGCGTTCCGGACACGAACGAGAGCGGGGTCGCAGCGACTGCCGCAACCGAGGAGCGCGGGGCCGGCGGGATACCGGTGGAGAACCCCGCGACCGGCGAGATCATCGCCACGGTTCCCGACCTGGGCCCCGAGGAGGTCGCCGCGATGGCAGCGCGCGGCCGCGCGGCGCAGCCCGAGTGGGAGGCGTACGGGTTCGAGGGGCGCGCGCGCGTGTTGCTGCGGGCGCAGAAGTGGGTGATGGACAACGCCGAGCAGATCGTCTCGACGATCTGCTCCGAGACGGGCAAGACGTTCGAGGACGCCGAGCTCGCCGAGATCGGCTACGCGGGCAACGCCTTCGGCTTCTGGGCGAAGGAGGCTCAGAACTACCTCGCCGACGAACGCATCAAGTCGAGCCAGAAGCTGGTGATCGGCAAGAAGATCATCAACCGCTGGCGGCCGCTCGGCCTGATCGGCGTGATCGGTCCGTGGAACTACCCGCTCACGAACTCGTTCGGCGACTGCATCCCGGCGCTCGCTGCCGGCAACGCGGTGATCCTCAAGCCGTCGGAGATCACGCCGCTGACGTCTCTGCTGATGGCCGAAGGGCTGCGCGAGTGCGGCCTGCCCGACAACGTGCTGCAGATCGCCACCGGCCGCGGCGAGACCGGGGCGGCGCTGGTCGAGCACGTCGACATGATCATGTTCACGGGCTCCACGCGCACCGGCAGGAAGGTTGCTGAGGCGGCGGCACGGCGGTTGATCCCGGCCTCGCTGGAGCTCGGCGGCAAGGACCCGATGATCGTGATGGCCGACGCCGATGTCGAGCGGGCGGCGAACTTCGCCACCTACTACTCGATGCAGAACGCGGGGCAGACCTGCATCTCGATCGAGCGCGCCTACGTCGAGGAGCCCGTCTATGACGAGTTCGTCGCGAAAGTGTCGGAGAAAGTCCGCGCGCTGCGTGTGGGCAAGCCCGAAGGGCCGGGGTCGGTCGAGGTGGGCGCGATCACGTTCCCGCCGCAGCTCGAGACGATCAAGGACCACGTGGCCGACGCCGTGCAGAAGGGCGCGCGCGTGCTCGCCGGCGGCGGCGAGGCTCCGGGAGCCGGGCGCTTCTTCGAACCGACCGTCCTGGTCGACGTCGACCACACGATGAAGTGCATGACCGAGGAGACGTTCGGGCCGACGCTGCCGATCATGAAGGTCGGCGACGTCGATGAGGCCGTGCGCCTGGCGAACGACTCACCGTACGGGCTCGGCGCCTCCGTCTTCTCGCGCGACACCGAGCGCGGCGAGGCGGTCGCGCGGCGACTCGAAGCCGGCGCCGCGAACGTAAACGACGCGATGATCAACTACACCGTGTTGGAGCTGCCGATGGGCGGCGCGAAGGCGTCCGGTCTCGGCTCGCGCCACGGCGCCGGCGGGATCCGCAAGTACTGCTCCCAGCAGGCGATCGTCGTGACGCCGAAACTCGCGATGAAGAAGGAAATCTTCATGTACCCGTACAAGAGCAGGACCTCGAGGATGCTCGCGGGCTTCTTCAAGTTCATGTACGGGCGCGGCAAGAGGGCATAACGGTCGATCGATCGGCCGGGTCGCACATGTGCGACCCGGAGTGGTCGGTGCATGCACCGACCACCGGACCGCGCATGCGCGGTCCGCACTGGTCTGGAGAAACTCGCTCTGCGCGTCCGCAACGGCGCGAACCGTTCCGTGTGGCGGCGTAAGCTGCGAGCGTGCCGCCGCCGCTCGCGACGAGCCAAGGAGAAGCCGTCGCGATTCTCGTCGGGTTCGCGCTCATCGTGTTTGCCTTGGTCGCCGCGTGGCGTTGGCTGGACCGTAAGGGTGCACCGCGGAGGCGCACCGTCAGCGCCTTCGTCCTCGTTCTTGTCCTGCTCCTGATCGTCTACCCGAAACTCGTGACCTGAGTCTCGCCAGCCGTTTCGCTGGACCTTCTAGGCGGAAGCGCCGTTGCCCGCGCCCGTGAGCGGTAGGCCCAGCAGGCGTTCGAGCTCGGGGATTGTCGTCTCGGCCACCGTGTGGTGGACCGTCGCCATCCCCAGCTCCTCCGCCGGGGTCAGGTTGAACGGGAGGTCGTCGACGAAGACGCACTCCGCCGGCGCGACGCCCGCGCGCTCGGCGCCGAGCTCGTACATGCGCACCGCGGGCTTGCGGATCCCCTCCTCGCCGGAGATCACGACGCCGTCGAAGAGCTCGTCGAACATGTCGTGCGGGTAGCGGTGCACGCCCCAGGAGTTCGAGACGAGCGCGGTGCGCACGCCCCCCCTGCGCGCGGTGCGCACCGCGTCGACCATCGCCCTGTCGGGTTCGACGCCCGCGAACAGGCCGTCGATCAGCCCGTCCGGCTCGACCTCGAGCAGCGCCGCCAGCTGGACCTCGAAGGCCTCCTCGGCCAGCTCGCCGGTCTCGAGCGCGATCAGCAGGTCGCGCGCCTCCTTGTCGCGGCGGAAGCGGCCGAGCAGCTTGTGCGGGTCGATCTCGGCGCGCAGGCAGTGCTCCTGGAAGGACTTGAACAGGTTCGTCGTCAGCACGCCGCCCCAGTCGATCAGGAGCGCCGAGCGCTCGGCGTCATCCGCCACCCGCCACCGCCTCCGCCTGCGCTGCCAGCTCGAGCACGCCCTCGCCGAACTGCTTCAGGTATGGGTCGTCCGTGGTCCCGGCCACCGCGCGCTTGTAGTTGCCCTCCATGAAGACCACGCTCTTCCACAGCGCGAGCGTCGTGTACCAGCGGATGTCGCGCATCGAGCGCCCCGAGCGCTCCTCGTAGCGCGCGATCAGCTCGGCGCGCGTCGGGAAGCCCTCCGCCTGGGTGACGCTCCCGAGGTGCGCGCGCAGGCCGCTGACAGGATCGCCTTTCTCGCTCCACATCATGCAGAGGTAGCCGATGTCCGCCAGCGGGTCGCCGATCGTCGCCATCTCCCAGTCGAGCACGCTGAGGAGGTGCGCGGGGGCGTCCTTGGCGTAGATCGTGTTGCCGAGGCGGAAGTCGCCGTGGACGATCGTCGACGGCCCGGAGTCGGGGAGGTTCTCCGTCAACCACGCCGCGACGCTCTCGACGGCCGCGATCTCGCGCGTCTTGTTCAGCTCCCACAGGCCCGAGAAGCGGCGCACCTGCCGTTCGAGGTAGCCGGTCGGTTTGCCGAAGCTCTCGAGCCCCGCCTCGCGCCAGTCGACACCGTGGATCTCGACGAGGGCGTCGACCAGCTCCTCGGCGACGCGCCGCCGCTGCCCCGGCTCGTCGAGCGTCTCGGGCAGGCTCGAGACGATCACCTCGCCGTCGATGAAGTCCATCAGGTAGAACGGGGCGCCGATCACCGCGAGGTCCTCGCCGACCGCCAGCACCCGCGGAACGCGTGCAGGCGTATCCCACAGGGCGCGCAGCAGCCGGGCCTCGCGCAGCACGTCGTGGGCGCTCGGCGGCAACGGGGGCCGCGGCGGGCGGCGCAGGACGACCCGCTCGCCCCCGCGCTCCAGCAGGTAGGTGACGTTTGAATGCCCGTCGCCGATCGGCTCGGCCGCGATATCCCCCGAGCCGATGCCGTGCTCGTCGAGGAAAGCCTCGAGCGGATCGAGCATCAGCAGGGGAGGCCGGCTGTTGGCCTCGGCGTCCGCCGGGGAGCGGACAATGTCGTCTGGGGCGATCGGCACGCTCATCGCGCCCCCAACCTACAAAGACCGCAACCTTGCTTGCGCTGACGTGTCACAAGGATCCATGCCCAAACTCTCCAAGCTCCTCCTCACAACAGTCCTCTCCTTCGTCCTCGGCGGGCTGTCCCTGGCCTCACCGGCGCTCGCCAACCACAGCCAGGTCACCTACTTCGAGGCCAACCAGCTGCTGCTGAGCAGCGCGACCCGGCCTGCGACGATCGCGCAGCTCAAACGCCTCGGCGTCCACGCCCTGCGCGTCGAGCTCTACTGGGTCGACGTCGCGCCCGGCGCCGGCAGCGCGACCAAGCCGAAATTCGACGCGACCAACCCCGCCAACTACGCCTGGGGCGACTACGACGCGCTCCTCAACGAAGCCGCGCGGCTGCACTGGCAGGTGCTGCTGACCGTCACCTCGCCGGCTCCGCGCTGGGCGACGTCCAACAAGAAAGCCCCCTACATCACCCGTCCCGACCCGAAGGACTTCCAGGAATTCATGACGGCCGTCGGGCGCCACTACGCCGGCCTCGTCTCGGCCTTCTCGGTCTGGAACGAGCCCAACCACCCGGCGTTCCTGCTGCCGCAGTGGAACTCGAACGGCACCCCCGCCTCACCGCGCATCTATCGCGGCCTCTACCAGGCCGCGATCGAAGGCCTGAAGGCCGCCGGGCTCGGCTCGGCCAAGGTGCTGTTCGGCGAGACCGCTCCGACGGGCTATGACTCGGTCAAGAGCCTGATCAGGACCGAACACTCCAAAGCGTTCGTGCACGACGTCGCGCCGCTCGCGTTCCTGCGGACGGCGCTCTGCCTGAACGCGCACTACAGGAAATCCGGCTCGTGCAGCCTGCTGCCGATGGCCGGCTACGCCCACCACGCCTACACGCTGCCCGCGGGACCGCGCTACGTGGACCCCGTCCGCGACGACGTCACACTCGGCGCGCTGAGCCGCCTCTCGGCGGCGCTCGACAAAGCGGCGGCCGCGCACGCGATCCCGGGCCACGTTCCGATCTACCTGACCGAGTTCGGCGTCCAGTCCAAGCCCAACAAGTACCTCGGCGTCCCGGTCGCTCAGCAGGCCGAATACGACGCGCTCGCCGAGCAGATCGCCTGGAGCAACCCGCGCGTCGTGGCCTTCTCGCAGTACCTGCTCAAAGACGACCCGGTCGGCGGGGCCCCCGGCGCCAGCGTCCACGGTGGCGTGGTCGGTTTCCAGACCGGGCTGGAGTACGTCAACGGCAGGGCGAAGCCGCTGTACGCCGCCTGGCCGGTGCCGCTCGTCGTCTCAGGCCGCCACAGCTTCTCGCTGTGGGGACTCATACGTCCGGCGAGCGGAGCGACGACGCTCACGGTGCTCGCGCGCCTCAAAGGCTCGAAGAGCTACCGCACGGTCAAGAACGTGAGCACGAACAGCCTCGGCTACTGGGCGCTGCACACCTCGGTGCACGCGCAGTTCTTCAGGGTGCGCTGGACGAGCCCTGAAGGCGTCCGATACGAAGGGCCGCCGATCAAGGCGTGAGCGCGCGGCGCACGCCTACGATTGGCGTGTGCCCGAGCTGCCCGAGGTCGAGATCACGGCCCGCCTGCTCGACTCCGCGCTGGCCGGCGCGGAGATCGAGTCGGTGCTCGCGCCCGGGATCAACGCGCTGCGCACCTTCGACCCGCCGCTGTCGGCGCTCGCCGGGCGGCGGGTCGAGCGCGTGCGGCGACGCGGTAAGCACCTGATCGTCGACGCGGACGGCGGCCTGTCGCTGCTGATGCACCTGATGTCCGCCGGCCGCCTGCAGCTGTACGACAAGCACGCTGGCCCGCGCGATCGCACTTCGAGGCTGCTCGTCCGCGTGGGTGGCGGCAGCGGCCAGCGCGAGCTGCGCCTGCGCGAGTTCGGGACCAGGCAGGCGGCCTGGGTGAAGCTGCTCGCGACCGAGGCGATCGAGGCCGACGAGGCGGTCGCGAAGCTCGGCCCCGAGGCCTGGCCCGACCCGCCGGAGCTCGGCGAGCTGCTCGACGCCCCGCGTCCCCTGCATGCCCTCCTCCGCGACCAGCACGCGCTCGCCGGCGTCGGGCGCTCGTGGGTCGACGAGATCCTCTGGGAGGCAAAGCTCTCCCCCTTCAAGCGCGGCGCCGATCTCGACGCCGAGGAGGCCGCGACCCTGCGGGCGGCGCTGCTCGCGAACCTGTCGCGCGCCATCGCGCACTACGAGCAGACGGTCGCGCTGCCGATCCCCGACAAGCTGCCGATGCCGCTGCTGATCCACCGTCACGAGGGCGAGCCGTGCCCGCGCTGTGAGACGACGCTGCGCGCGGTGCACTTCGAGGACTACGTGATCGCCTACTGCCCGACGTGCCAGACCGAGGGGCGGGTGCTGAAGGACCGGCGGATGTCGCGGCTCGGACTCAGTCCGTGATGCGCTCGCGGACGTCGATCGTCCGGTCGCCTTCGAGCTGATGCCGCCCGCCTGAGGCCCAATCTGTTTGACCTCCCGGCGACGGGAAATGGAGGGTGGAGTGGCCTCGGTAACGGCATTGATGCCCGGCGCCGGGTCACAAGGGGCGCGAGGACGTCGAGCCTCCCGCGGGCAAGATGGACTCGCGCCCCGTCTTCGTCTGACGACACCGCTCCCGCGGAGCGCCGTCGCCTGACGAGCCCGCCCGCGGCGCGAGCCTCGGTTGGCGCCGGCGCCCGCGGGTAGCGGAGGCGTGACTGCCGCCATGAAGAAGATCCTCGAACTACTGCTCTGCATCCTTCACCCGGTCGCGGTCGTCCTGATCTGGGTGCACCTGGCCCTGCGCAGCGACCTGGGGCTGATAGCGAGATTGACGTGGGCGATCGCCGCGATCGTCCCGTTCGTCCCGTTCGTCTACGTGCTGACCGGCAACGAGTTCCTCTGATCCGGGTGCTCCGCAGGCTACCGACCGCCGTCGCGGGCTGAGCGCGCGCTCGCGCTTCCCAGCTCGAGCATGGAATGCCTCTAGGGTGCGCGCTCGCCGAGGTCGAAGCCCAGGCGCACCTCAACGCCTCCGCCCAGGCGGCTTTCCAGAGCCATCTCGTGGCTCACGTGGCGCATGACGTCGAGGCCCCGGCCGAGTCCCGGGCGGGGTGTGACGTGCGCGAGGCCCCGCCCGTGGTCTACGACGGCGATGCAGAGCCGTCGGGATCTGGCTCTCGCCGAGACGTGGACTTCGCCTTCGGCTCCCGGATAGGCATGTTGCACGACGTTCGTTATCGCCTCTGAGCTTGCCAATGTGATGTCGTCGAGAACGGCCGGCGTCGCACCCTCGGCCTCGGCGAACGCGCGAACGGCGCGACGGCCTCGCGCGACCGAGCCGGCCACCGCGAGATAAGAGATGCCGAAGGTGTGCGCCGGGGCATGCTCTGGGACCTGCGTCGGCGACGGTTCGGGCGAGAGGGGAGGGCTCATCAGGGCTCCCTTCCTAGTCGCGCGAAGAGCCGGGCCGACCCTCCGCACTCCTGATCGATAGTTCTGCGGTACCCCCTCGGGGCGATGCGAACATGGAGACCAGAGACTTCATCAAGAGTTCTAGGGGGCTAGGCTGCGAGCCATGATCGAACTAGGCGGCGAGGCTCCCGACTTCGACCTCCCGGACCAGGACGGCCGCGCGGTCAAGCTCTCGGACTTCCGCGGCCAGCACGTCGTCCTGTACTTCTATCCCAAGGCGGACACGCCGGGGTGCACCACCCAGGCGTGCGGAGTCCGCGAGCACCGCTCCGACTACGCGGCCGCCGGGGCTGTCGTCCTCGGTGTCTCGCCCGACCCGGTCGCGAAGGTCAAGAAGTTCCACGAGAAGCAGGACCTCAATTTCGCGCTGCTCGCCGACGAGGGACACGCGGTCGCCGACCGTTACGGCGTCTGGGTCGAGAAGTCGATGTACGGCAAAAACTACTTCGGCAACGAGCGCACGACGTTCGTGATCGACGACGCCGGCCTCATCGCGGCGGTCATGCGCAAGGTCAAGCCCCGCGAGCACGACGAGCTGGTCCTGCGCGCGCTCGCCGAGACCACGCCGCCGACCACGACCTGAACGGCTCAGCCGCCGCGATCGCCGCGACCGCGGCGCCGTGGCCATCGGTTATCGTGCCCCGATCTGCCGGTGGCGGGACGTCGGGCTCGGCTGCTCGGCTGCTGGCAGGATCTCCAGGACCGCCGGGGGCGCGCGACACGGGGTGTGCTGCGCTCCTGCTCATGACGAAAGGAAAACGCATGTCATCAACCGCTCGTCCGGGCATCGCTCGGGCAGGACTGCTAGCAGCTGCGATTGCGGCCATCTGCGCGATCCCGGCTTTTGCCGCGGCGGGTACCGCCCTCGCCGCACCGCTGCCGACGCTCACGCTGGCCGCGAGCCCATCGGGGATCACGGCGTCGGGCCTCGAGGTGTCTGGGGCCGTCAACGTCGTGGCGACGGCGAGCGGCCTGAAGGAACCGTCGATCATCCTGTTCGCGCTGAAGCCCGGGTCGAACGCGGGAGAACTGATCTCCTACCTCGAACAGCAGCACAACGACCCGAACGCCGCCGGCAAATTCGGTTCGATCGTGGTCGACGAGGAAGGCGCTCCGGGCAAAGGCTCCGAAGCGCAGACGGTGCTCACGCCCGGGAACTACGTCGCGCTCGTGATCGAAGGCGAAGGCAAGCTGAAGGCACACACGGCCTTCACGGTCGCCGCGGCACCGTCCCCGGCCGCGCTCCCCGCGGCAGAAGCGACCGAGAAGACGATCGACTTCCGCTTCCGCGGGCCCAGCGCGCTCCACGACGGCGAGCTCGTCCGCTTTGAAAACGAAGGCTTCCTGGTGCACATGGACATCGCCTTCCCCGTTCGCAGCAAGGCGGCCGGCAAGAAGCTCATCAAGGATCTCCTGACCGGGTCCGAAAGGCAGGAGCGGAAGCTGATCGCCGGCCCGCCGATCACCTTCGCCGGGCCGCTCTCGTCGGGTTCCTTCCAGCAGGAGACGATCACGGCGAAGCCCGGGTTCTACGTGCAGGCCTGCTTCATGCAGACGCAGGACGGCATCGACCACACCCGGCTCGGCATGGAGCGCCTGATCGGGATCGCGAAGTAGCGTCGCACTCCGCCCGCCGGCAGCCTCCCGACGCGGAGGTGCCGGCGCGCGGGTGCGCCGTCTCCAGGCGCTAGCGGATCAGTCGGTCCATACGCGCCGCCGTGATCGTGTCGCGCAGGGTCTGCAGCGCTCCGTACCGCGGTCGCCAGTGCAGCTCGCTGCGCGCGCGGCTGGTGCTCATTATCACCGGCTCACGGAACGCGGCGATCCATTGCGCCTGCGCGGGCAGGAAGCCCAAGCGGCCGATCATCTCAGCCACGGCGTCGACCGCGAGGTCGGGGAGCGGGAGCGAGTACCACCCGAGCTCCTCGGCGAGCTGGCGCACCGTCAGGCGCCCCGTGCCGGCGATGTTGTAGGCCCCCGGCTGGCCGCGTCCGATCACGGCGGCCCGCATCGCGCTCGCAACGTCGTCGTGGTGCACGAGCTGGAACGGGACGCCGGGGTCGGGCAGCACGGGCTTGAGGATCGGCACGCCGTCGAGCAGGTTCAGGACGGCTGAGGGCAGCCGCTCGGACAGCTGGGTGTAGGGGAGGCTGTCGATCAGGAGCGGTGCGCCGGGACCGGCCACGATGCAGGGGCGGAACACGTAGGGCGCCGTGGCGCTGCCCTCGACCGTCTCCGCGAGCAGCTTCTCGACCTCCGCCTTCTGCGCGGAGTAGTAGTGCGCATCCGTACCGCGCGGGGGCACATCCTCTGTGAGGGGCTGCGGGTTGTCCCGGTGAAACCCGTACGCCGCCACCGATGACGCGTACACCAGCCGCTTTGCCTTCGCCGCCACCGCTGCCTCGAACACGTTGCGCGACCCGTCGAGGTTCACCTCGCGGCTCTCCTTGGCCCCGCCCATGATCATGAAGGCGAGATGCACGACCACGTCCGCGCCGGCTACGAGCTCGTCGACCGCGTCGCGGTCGAGCACGTCGCCGCGAAGGTAGGTCAGCTTCCGGATGCCGGCCGCCTCGCTGTCGAAGGGACGGCGGGCCATGCCGACGATCCTGCCCACCTCGCTCGAGCGCTCGAGCGCGTCGATGAACGCGTGCCCGATCTCGCCTGTGGGCCCGGTGACGGCTACCTTGACGCCCTTGGCGGCGTTGGCCCGAGCTGGCATTGGCACTCTTTCTAGCGCATCGGGAGGGCAGCCCCCTCGTTACATTGACGACATGAGCGGAGCGTCTGTCGGCCTCGCCCTATCCGTCTACCTGGCATGCTCGGTCGAGGCCGTCGAGGCGCTGACGATCGTGCTGGCCGTCGGTCAGACGCGCAGCTGGCCGTCGGCGCTCTCCGGCGCCGGGGCCGCCCTCGTCCTGCTCGGCGTCGGCTGCGGGGCGCTCGGCACCGCCCTGCAGGAAGTCCCGCTCGGCCCGCTGCGCCTGGTCGTCGGCGTGCTCCTGCTGCTCGTCGGCGCCCAGTGGCTGCGCAAGGCGATCCTGCGGGCCGCGGGGCGCAAGGCGCTGCACGACGAGGAGGGCGAGTTCGCGAGCGCGACGGCCGCCGCGCGCGACGCCGAGCGCGAGCCGGGGCGGATCGACGCCTACGCCTTCGCGGTGGCGTTCAAAGGCGTGCTGGTCGAGGGCCTCGAGGTCGCGATCATCGTGATCACGTTCGGCGCGGCGCACCACCGGATCGGGCTCGCCGCCCTGGCCGCCGGTGCAGCCCTGCTCAGCGTGGTCGCCGCCGGACTCGCCGTGCGCGCCCCGCTCGCCCGCGTGCCGGAGAACACGCTGAAGTTCGCCGTCGGCGTGATGCTGTGCTCGTTCGGGGTGTTCTGGGCGCTCGACGGCGCCGGCGTGGAATGGCCCGGCGGCGACGCGATCCTGATCGCGATCATCCCCGTCACCCTCGCCGCCTCGCTGTTCGCCGTGCGCTCGTTGCGCGGCCCAGCCCCCACGTGATCCGCGTCGCCGGGACGCGAGCTTGGCCCGGGTGACCCGCGTCGCGGGCCCGCGCGGGCACTCCGTACGCTTGTGCATGTGAGCGCGATCTTCGCCTCCGCCTCGATCGGGCACAGCCTCAGCACCTTCTTTGACGCGGTCGGGCAGTTCTTCTCCGACCTCGCGGCGGTGCACTGGCCGGCGCTGCTGCTGGGCCTCTTGTTCTTCGGCCTAAACCTGACCCTGCGCTCGCGCGCCTTCTTCCACAGCCTGCGCGCCGCCTATCCCTCGGTCCGTTTCCAGTGGCGCCGGGTGTGGGGCGCCTACTTCGCCGCCGTCGGCTTCAACAACGTCGTCCCCGCTCGCGGCGGCGACGTCATCAAGCTGTTCCTGACGCGCTCCTCGATCCCCGGCTCGCGCTATCCGACGGTGGCCGCCGCGTTCTTCGTGGAGTCGATCTTCGACGCCGTGGTCGGCGTGTTCGTGCTGATCTTCGCCTTCACGCAGGGGGTGTTCCCGAAGCCACCGTCCTTCTCGAAACTCAGCTCGTTCGACATCTCCTACCTGGCCGAGCACTTCCGGCTCACGCTGTTCCTGATCACGCTGCTGGCGGTCACGGGCCTCGTAGCGTTCGCGCTCCTGTCTGTCCGCGTCCAGGCGTTCTGGGCGCGCGTGCGACAGGGCGTGACGATCCTCACCGACCGCCGCCGCTACCTCCGCGAAGTCGTCTCCCTGCAGGTCGTCGCCTGGCTCGCGCGCTTCGCCGCCTTCTGGTTCCTGCTCGACGCCTTCCGTGTGGGCGGCTCGGTCCGCAACGTCCTGCTCGTCTTCGGCGTCAACCAGGTCGCGGGCGCTGTCCCCTTCACCCCGGGCGGCGCGGGGGTGCAGCAGGCGTTGCTCGTGAAGGTGTTCGCCTCGAGCGGGACGGGGGCGGTCGTCGCCGCCTACTCCGTCGGGCAGCAGATCGCGATCGCCGTCTTCACGGCGTCCGTCGGCCTCGGCGCGGTCGTGTTCATCTTCCGCTTCCGCTCGTTCAAAGAGGTCATCAGCGCCGGCCGCGCCTCGCGCGCGGCCGAGCGCGAAGCCGAAGGCGACCAGGGCTCAGAGGCGCCGGCGCGGCCGTACCCGGAGGAGCCGGACCCGGCGCTGCGGCCTCGCCGCAGGGCACGCGCGCGCTGACGCCCGTCTACTGCAGGCCGGACCGGGCCTCGCGCACGAGCGCGACGGCCTCGGGGAAGACGTGGGCAATCACCGTGCGTATCTGCTCGGCCTGCGCCTCGGCGTTTCCCTGCACGTTCACCCGCGCCACGGCCGCGACGGTCATGTCGACCGCGAGCTTGATCGCGTTGTCCGCCCAGGCCAGGCGTTGCTGGCCCTGCATCTGGTCGGCGAACTCGGCGAGCCTGCGCTGCAGCTCCTCGGGGTCTCCGAAAAGGTCACCGAAGCCGCTGCCCTCCATGCTCGCATCATAGACTGCGCTGCTCGATGCCCAGCGCAGGGGAGATCCGCCAGCAGCTCTCGTTCGAGATCGCGCGCCGCAACCGGCTCGCCGTCCCGGCGTTCGCGGGCGGCGTGCTGTACCTGCTCAGCTCGATCATCATCAGCGCCACCCTCAACGGGGCCCCCACGGTCGGCCTTCTGCAGGGGCTGGCGCCCGCGTTCTCCGGCGTCGCCGACCCGCGGGTGAGCCCGCGCGCGGAAGAGGTCAAATTCATCAGCCACCATGCCGGCCCGTTGATCGGCGGCAGCGTGATCGCGGCGATCGCGGTCGCGGTGCTGACGCTGGTACTGCTCCTACTCGTGAAGGCCACCCGCTTCCGGCGGCCTGAGACGTTCGCCCGCGCGGGCCAGCTCGTGCTCGCCGGCGGGATCGCGTTCGCGGCGATCAGCGTGGCCCACCAGGTCGTGACCGCGATCGAGACCCACAAATTCGCGACCGGGCACGACTTCTCGAGCCATGCCGTCGAACAGGCGCTGACCAAGGGCACCGCCAACCAGATCGTCGTCTACCTCGCGACGCTCTCCGGGCTGGCGCTGGCCGCGGGCACGATCATCGTCTGCCTCGGCGCCCAGCGTGTGGGCCTGTTGCCGCGCTGGATGGGGATCCTCGGCATCTTCACCGGCCTGCTCATCTTCTTCCCGATCGGCGGCGCGCAGCTGCAGATCGTGCCGGCCTTCTGGATGGTGATGATGGGGATCCTCCTAATCGGACGCTGGCCCGGCGGCGATCCCCCCGCGTGGGGCGCGGGCGAGGCGCGCCCGTGGCCCACCGCGGCCGACCAGCGAGCCGCGCGGCAGGCGGCCGCGACGCCGGCAACGGCCACGGCGGGAGCAGCCGAGCCCGCCAGGCCCACCTCCAGCCGCGCTCAGAAACGACGCCAGCGACGCAAGGGACGCGGCGGGCGAACGTCCTAGCCGGCTCGAAGGTATGCCCCCGCACACGGCGCAGGACGGGCGCCGAGCGTCCCAGCTACAGTCGAGGACATGAGCTCGGAAGCGGCACAGGACGACGGTCGGCTCGAGGCCGAGCTGGCCGATCTGCTCGAGGTCGAGAAGTTCGCGCCCCCGGAGGAGTTCGCCGCGCAGGCGCTGCTCGCGGACCCCGACATCTACGGCAAGGCGGGCGAGGACCCGCAGGCGTGGTGGGTGTCCCAGGCCGAGCAGCTCGACTGGTTCGCGCCGTGGCAGCAGGTCCTCGACGACTCCGACCCGCCGTTCTACAAATGGTTCGTCGGAGGCAGGATCAACGCGTCCTACAACTGCCTCGACCGCCACGTCGCGGCCGGGCGCGGCGATCGCGTGGCGTTCCACTGGCGCGGCGAGGACGGCGAGGAGCGCTCCCTGACGTACGCGGACCTGCTGGCCGACGTGCAGCGCCTCGCCAACGCGCTGCTCGACCTCGGCGTCACCGCCGGCGACGTGGTCGGCATCTACCTGCCGATGATCCCCGAGGTCGTGGTCTCGATGCTCGCCTGCGCGCGCATCGGCGCTCCGCACAACGTCGTCTTCGGGGGCTTCTCGGCCGAGGCGGTCCGCGAGCGCATGGAGTTCTCGGAGGCGAAGGTCCTGATCACCGCGGACGGCGCCGCGCGCAAGGGGAAGACGGCCGCCGTCAAGGACCGCGTCGACGAGGTGATGGGCGACCTCCCCTCGCTGGAGCGGATCGTCGTCGTGCGCAGCAAGAGCGTCCCGTGCCGGATGCAGGAGGGGCGCGACGTCTACTACGACGAGATCGTCGCCCGCGCCGACCCGGAGTGCCCGGCGGCCGAGCTCGATGCCGAGCACCCGCTCTACATCCTCTACACGTCGGGATCCACCGCCAAGCCGAAGGGCATCCTGCACACCACGGGCGGCTACCTGACCGGGGTGGCGGCGACACACCGCTACGTGTTCGACCTCAAGCCCGAGCAGGACGTCTACTGGTGCGCGGCCGACGTCGGCTGGGTCACCGGGCACTCCTACATCGTCTATGGCCCGCTCGCCAACGGCGCGACGTCGGTGATGTGGGAGGGCGCGCCCGACTACCCGAACAAGGGCATCTGGTGGGAGCTCGTCGAGCGCTACGGCGTCACGATCCTCTACTGCGCGCCGACCGCGATCCGCGCCTGCATCAAGTGGGGAGCGAGCTGGCCCGGCGAACACGACCTCTCCTCGCTCCGCCTGCTCGGCTCGGTCGGCGAGCCGATCAACCCGAAGGCGTGGCTCTGGTACCACAAGGTGATCGGCGGCGAACGCTGCCCGATCGTCGACACCTGGTGGCAGACGGAGACGGGCGCGATCATGATCACGCCGCTGCCCGGCCTGACCGCGACCAAGCCCGGCTCGGCCACCGATCCGTTCCCGGGCGTCGCGGCCGAGGTCCGCGACGAGTCCACCGGCGAGCCGATCTCAGAAGGCCAGGGGCTGCTCGTGCTCACGCAGCCGTGGCCGTCGATGCTGCGCACGCTCTACAAGGAGCCCGACCGCTTCGTCGAGACGTACTTCGAGCGCTTCGGGCCGCGCACCTACCTCGTCGGCGACGCCGCCCGCCGCGACCGCGACGGGAGCTTCTGGGTGATCGGGCGCATTGACGACGTCGTCAACGTCTCCGGCCACCGCCTCTCCACCGCCGAGGTCGAGTCGGCGATCGTCGCCCATCCCGACGTGGCCGAGGCGGCCGTGATCGGCCAGCACGACGAGGACACGGGCCAGGCGATCGTGGCCTTCGTCACGCTCCAGGGCGGCCTCCAGGGGGACGAGGAGACGGTCGAGGGCATCCGCGGCACGGTCGCCGAGCGGATCGGGAAGTTCGCCCGACCGAAGCGGATCATCTGGACCGAGGATCTGCCGAAGACCCGCTCGGGCAAGATCATGCGGCGGCTGCTGCGCGACATCGCCGAGGGGCGCGCGCTGGGCGACGTGACGACGCTGCGCGACCCCGAGGTGATGGCCCAGCTGCAGGACCGCGTCGCGGAGCTGCAGGCCGAGGAGGGCTGACCGGCAGCGACGCCGCGGCCATTAGGGGAGATTCCCTATGGGCGGCGCCCGGCGCAGTGCGATGATCTCTCGCGATGGCCTCCGTCGGAGTGACACCCGGCCCGCCTCGCGACGACGGACCGCCGCGGCCTGACGCTGATGCCGTTCCCGCGCGCCCCGGCCCGCCTCGCGACGGCGGAGCGCCGCGGTCCGAGGCTGGAGCAGCTGCCGCAGCCCCCGGAGGACCGGCGGCCCCCCGCGCCGCGGATGCGCCCCGCCGCCCGCTGCGCCGCTATCCCGATCGCGGGCTGATCGGCGGCGTCTGCGTCGGCCTCGCCGAGCACCTCGGACTCGATGTCATGCTCGTCCGGCTGGGGATGACGATCCTCGTCGCGGTCGGTGGCATCGGCCTCGCCGTGTACGCGATCGCGTGGGCGCTGATCCCGCTCGCCGACGAGAGCGTCGGCGTCCCGCGCCGTCCCGGCGCCTGGCGCGAGGCGGTGATGATGACCGTCGCCGTGGCCATCGTGCTCGCCGTCGTGCGCGTGTTGGGCCTGCACTTCGGCGACTCGATCGTGTGGCCGCTCGTGCTCGGCGCCTTCGGCATGGCGCTCGTATGGCGCCCCCGCACCGCCGGCGAGGGGCCTCGTGCCGAGGGGCGGCCGACGCTGCAGGAGTACCTCCGCCACCCGAGCCGGATCGACTCGCCGCGGGTCGTCGTCGGCGGCCTGCTCGTCACCTTCGCGGTCGCCTCGATCCTCCACGCGCTGGGCGTTCTCGGCAGCCTCGGCAAGGCGATCGGCGCGGTCGCGGTCGTTGCGAGCGTGTTCGGGCTGCTCCTCGCCCCCTGGCTCGTGCAGCTGTGGCGCAGCCTCGCGTTCGAGCGCGCCGCCCGCATCCGCGAGCACGAGCGCGCCGAGCTCGCCGCCCACCTGCACGACTCCGTCCTGCAGACGCTGGCGCTGATCCAGAAGCGCGCCGGCGACCCGCGCGAGGTGGCAGGGCTCGCGCGCACCCAGGAGCGCGAGCTGCGCCGCTGGCTGCACGAAGGCACCCAGCGCAACGGCGAGGCGACCGTCGCCGTCGCGCTCGTCCGCGCGGCGGCCGAGGTCGAGGAGCTGCACCGCGTTCCGATCGAGGTCGTGACGGTCGGCGACGGGCGGCTCGACGAGCGCACCGAGGCGATCGTGCAGGCGGCCCGCGAGGCGATGACGAACGCCGCCAAGTTCGCCGGCAGCGATCACGTCGACCTGTTCGCGGAGGTCGAGCAGGACCGCGTGCACGTGTTCGTGCGTGACCGCGGTGTCGGCTTCGACGTGGCCAAGGTGCCCGACGACCGGCGCGGCGTGCGCGACTCGATCATCGGCCGCATGCAACGCCACGGCGGCACGGCCACCGTCAGCAGCACCCCGCTCGAGGGCACGGAGGTCGAGCTCGCGCTGTCGCGGGACGGGTCCCCGTGAGCGGCTGCCCGCGCGTCGTCATCGTCGACGACCACCACCTGTTCCGCGCGGGTGTGCGCGCCGAGCTCGCGGACGAGGTCGACGTCGTCGGCGACGCGGGCGGCGTCGAGGAGGCGGTCGCGGTGATCGCGCGCGCCGAGCCCGACGTCGTGCTCCTCGACGTCCACATGCCGGATGGCGGCGGCGTCGAGGTGATCCGCCGCAGCGCCGAGCACGGAGCGAGGACGCGCTTTCTCGCGTTGTCCGTCTCCGACGCCGCCGAGGACGTGATCGCCGTCATCCGCGCCGGCGCCCGCGGATATGTCACGAAGACGATCTCGGGGACCGAGCTGGCGGACGCGGTGCGGCGTGTGGCCGGCGGCGATGCCGTCTTCTCGCCGCGCCTGGCGGGCTTCGTGCTGGATGCCTTTGCCCCCGCCGAGGTCTCCGTCGCGGGCGCCGCCGGAGCCGACCCCGAGCTCGACCAGCTCACGCCGCGCGAGCGCGAAGTGCTGCGTCACATCGCGCGGGGCTACATGTACAAGGAGGTCGCGGCGCGTCTCGGGATCTCGGCCAAGACGGTCGAGGCGCACGTCTCGGCCGTGCTGCGCAAGCTCCAGCTCTCGAGCCGCCACGAGCTGAGCCGCTGGGCCGCCCAGCGGCACCTCGTCGAGTTCGACGCCCCCTGATGCCCCTAGGGGCGATTCCCGATTGCGCGGCGGCCGCCGCCACGGCAGAGTGCGCGGCGAGCCGTCCCCCCTTCCCCCGAGAAAGCGAAGCCACCCCTCCATGCCCACACAGCCGAACGAGCACTCGCGCAGCGACCTGGCGATCGAGACCCGCGGCCTGACGAAGCGCTTCGGCGCCCGCGCCGCGATCGACGGGGTCGACCTGCGCGTTCCCCGCGCCAGCGCCTTCGGGTTCCTCGGCCCCAACGGCGCCGGCAAGACGACGATGATCCGCACCCTGCTCGGCCTGACGAGCGCGAGCGAGGGAAGCATGGCCATCCTCGGCCTCCCCGTCCCGGCCGAGCGTGCGCGGGCCCTGCGCGACGTCGGCGCGATCGTCGAGGAGCCTCGCTTCCACGGCCACCTCACCGGCCGCGAGAACCTGCGGATCATCGCCGCAGCTCGCGGTCCCGAGGTCGACGCACGCATCGCACCCGCGCTCGCGCGCGTCGGCCTCGCCGACCGCGCCGACGAGAAAGTCAAGCGCTACTCGCTCGGCATGCGCCAGCGGCTCGGCGTCGCGCGCTGCCTGCTCGCCGACCCGCAGCTGCTAATCCTCGACGAGCCGACGAACGGCCTCGACCCCGCCGGCATCCAGGAGTTCCGGGAAATGATCCGCTCGCTGGTCGAGGAGGAGGGGAGGACCGTGTTCCTCTCCTCGCACCTGCTCGACGAGGTCGAACGCATCTGCGACGCGGCGGCGATCGTCGATCGCGGCCACGTCGTCAGCCAGGGGCCGATCGCCGAGCTCGCGGGAGAGGGCGCGCGGAACGAACTGATAGTCGGTGTGGACTCGCCCGAAGACGCGCTCGCGCTGCTCGCCCGCAGCGAGCTCGTGCGCGAGGCGGCGCGTTCGGACGAGGGCCTGCGCGTCGTGCTCGCCGGCGAGCACGACAGCGCGGCCGCGGTCAACGCGATGCTCGTGCAGGCCGGCGTCGGCGTCCTGCGCCTCGAGCCGGTGCGGCACAGCCTCGAGCGCCGCTTCCTCGAGATCACGGCGCGCCTTGACGAGCCGGAGCCCACCGCGGTCGAGAGCGAGGTGGGCGCATGAGCGCGGCGATCGCATCGCGCATGGTCCGCGCCGACCTGCTGAAGCTGCGCAAGAAGCCCGGCACCGTGATCTGGTCGTTCGTGCTGGCGCTCGCGCCGCTGCTGATCTTCTTCATCGTCCGCGCCGCGCAGCACTCCTCGAACCCGGCCGAACACCCGCCCGCGGGCGGCGCCGACGGTTTCGTCGACGCGCTGCGCATCCTCGCCGCGTTCTTCGGGCCGCTCGCCGCGATCATGATCGGCGCCGAGGGCGGCGCCGGCGACGTCGCCTCGGGCGTGTTCCGCGACCTGGTCGTCACCGGGCGCTCGCGTGTCGCGCTGTTCATGACGCGCGTGCCCGCGGCGCTCGCCCTGACATGGGTCGTCACGTGCGCGGGCTACGCGCTGCTCGCGATCGGCACGTTCGCGCTGGCGTCGGGCTCGCCCACCCCGAGCGCCTCGCAGATGCTGAACGGCCTCGTCTTCTCGCTGTTCTCAACCAGCGTGATCTGCATCGTGGCGGTCGGCCTCGCGGCGCTGACCGCGTCGCGCCCGGCGACGCTGACCGTCCTGATCGGCTGGCACCTGGTCGCGAGCCCGATCCTCGGCAGCATCAGCTCGCTGGGCAGCTCCCGCAAGCTGATCCTCAACCAGGGGGTCAACCACTTCAGCCCCGTTCGCCTCGGCGAGCACAACGCGAACGTGGCCATGGGAGGCACGACCGCCGTGATCGTCGTGCTCGTGTGGCTCGCGCTGTTCACCGCGCTCGGCGCCTGGCGCACGCGCACGATGGACGCGTGAACGGATCCGCCGCCCGGGTGCCCCGCCGCCCCGGGCGGCGGCAGGCCTTCTCAGACCTTGTGGTGCTCGGGCACCCAGGATCCGTCCTCGTGGCGGACGAAGTCCTGGAACAGGGAGGGCGCCTCGTCACTCATCACCCGCGCGACCTTGTCGAACAGCAGCCGCAGCTCCTCCTCGGCGCCCTCGGCCGTGCGCATCTCGATCACGTGCCGCAGCGTGCGCACGTTCGCGGTCCAGATGATGTCGGTGCTGAGCCCGATCGGCGCGAGCCGGCGCAGCGCGGAGGTGACCTCCTTCTTGACGTGGAAGGGGACGCCCTCGCCGTCGATGCCGAGCTCCTCGGCTGCCTCGGCCTGGAACTCCTCGAGTTGCTCCACGAGCGCGAGCACGCGCTCGCGCACGGGCTCGAGCGCCGGCGCGACGCGGAAGCCGATGTCGGTCAGGCGCACGTAGCGCAAGCTCTCCTGGCTGAAGGCCGAGCCGGCGCGGTGCCGGACGAGCTCGTGGGTCAGCACGCGCGAGACGTCGCGCAGCGCGAAGGAGTAGTTCGCGTGCTCGAGCACGCTCCCGTGCGCAGAGCGCAGGATGTTCGCGAAGTACTCGCGCTGGTCGGTCCGCACGCGGCTGACGTTGACGTTGAGCCCGGGCTCCCAGCTCCGATAGCACGCACGGCCGCCGAACTCGACGAGCATCTCGCCCGCGTTCGGCGTGGCGTCCTCGGCGATGCGCCGGTCGAGCCAGCTCTCGCCGCCGACCTCCTCGAGGTAGCCGCGCATCCCGTCGAGATCGATCGACGGGCGGGCGATCAAAAAGACCTTGGGCGTCGTCTCGTGCATCGGGGCGCAGGATGCTAGGCCGTGTTCCGGACGGCGTGCGCAGGTCCTCCAGCGCGCCCTTACACTCTCCCGAAGTGGAGTCTCCCGAGGCCGCCAACGGCACCGGCAGCGCAGGCCAGATCGTCAGCGCCCGCGACCTCCACCGGCGCTTCGGCCAGGGGGAGGCGGCCGTCGACGCGCTCGTGGACGTGAGCGTAGACCTGCTCGAGGGCCGCTTCGCGGCGATCATGGGGCCGTCCGGCTCGGGCAAGTCGACGCTGATGCACCTCCTCGCCGGCCTCGACACGCCCACGTCCGGCACCGTCTCGCTCGCCGGGGTCGAGCTGACGGGCCTCGGCGACCGCGAGCTCACGCAGCTGCGCCGCGATCGCGTCGGGTTCATCTTCCAGACGTTCAACCTGCTCCCGGTGCTCAACGCCGAAGAGAACATCCTGCTGCCCCTGTCGATCGCAGGCCGCCGTCCCGACCGCGACTGGTTCGACCGCCTGATCGACACCGTCGGCATCCGCGACCGCCTCTCGCATCGCCCGGCGGAGATGTCCGGAGGCCAGCAGCAGCGGGTCGCCGTCGCGCGCGCGCTGGTCTCGCGCCCCTCGGTCGTGTTCGCCGACGAGCCCACCGGGAACCTCGACTCCAAGTCCTCCGCGGACGTGCTCGACCTGCTGCGCCACGCGGTCGACGACTTCTCCCAGACGGTCGTGATGGTCACGCACGACGCGCACGCGGCCGCGCACGCCGACCGCCTGCTCGTCCTCGCCGACGGGCGCATCGTCCACGACGGCGAGGGCACCACGGCCGAGCACGCGCTCGACCTCATGAAGTCCGTGGGCTGATGCTCGCGCTGGTCCTCCGCGGCTTCCTGCAGCGCAAGGGGCGCGTGGCGCTGACGGCGATCGCGATCGCTCTCGGCGTGGCGCTGATGGCGGGCACATACGTCCTGACGGACACGATCAACAGCTCGTTCGCATCGATCTTCCAGACGGCGAACAAGCACCACGACGTCGTCATCACGGCGACGCAGGAGCTCGGCCGCAACACCGCTTCCGAAACCTCCCCGATCACCGACGCGCTGCTCTCCCGGGTCCGCTCGACGCCGGGCGTGGCGCAGGCGGCCGGGACGATCTTCACCCAGGGCGCGTTCCTCGACTCGAAGCACAAACGCCTCACGGCCGGCCACGCGCCGGCGTTCATCGCCTCGCTCGCGCCGCCTCGCTTCCGAGCGTTCAACCCGGTCCGCGGCGGCTTCCCCACGACCGTCGGCGAGGTCGCGGTCGACGAGGCGACCGCACAGCGCTCGGGCCTGAAGATCGGCGGCCAGATGATCGTCGCCGGGTCTGTTCCGGCGCGCAGCTACCAGATCGTCGGCATCGTCAAGTTCGGCGGCGGCGAATCGTTCGGCGGCGCCGGCGTGGCGGTGCTGGTCCCGGCCGAGGCGCAGCGGATCGTGGGCGAGCCCGGCCACTACGACCAGATCGACGTCGCTGCGGGGCCCGGTCTGACCCCGAGCGAGCTGCGCACGCGCCTGCGCGCGGTTATGCCGGGCACCGTGCAGGTTCGGACGGGCAGCGAAGAAGCCAAACACGACACCGCCGAACTGGAAAACAACCTCGGCTTCCTGCGCACGTTCCTGCTCGTTTTCGCCTACGTCGCGCTGTTCGTGGGCGCCTTCATCATCTTCAACACCTTCTCGATCACGGTCGCGCAGCGCACGCGCGAGTTCGGCCTGCTGCGCACCCTCGGCAGCTCGCGCTCGCAGATCATGCGCGCTGTCATCTACGAAGGCCTGATGCTCGGTGTCGTCGGCGCCGCGCTCGGGCTGCTCGGAGGGATTGCGCTCGCACCGGCGCTGAACGAGCTGTTCAAGGCGCTGGGGGCCGACCTCCCCAACAACGGCACCGTGCTCGAGTCCCGCACGGTCATCGTCTCGCTGCTCGTCGGGATCCTCGTGACGCTCGCGGCCGGCCTGCCGCCGGCGCTGCGGGCCACACGCGTGCCGCCGCTGGCCGCGATGCGCGAGGGCTTCGTCGTGCCCCGGCGGGTGCTCACGCGGCGCGCGCTGATCCTCCGCTTTGCGATCGTCGTCGTGGTGCTCCTGGGCGTGCGCGTCGCGCTCGGCGGCGGCTCGGCGCTCGTGCTCCTGATCCTCGTCGCGGTGCGCGTGATCCGCCTGCGCAGACGGCTGGCGCGCGGCGACACCGAAGCGCCGTACCGCCTCACGCGCGCGCTCGCCGGCGCGGTCGGCACCGTCGTCCGCTGGCGCGGCATCACGGGGCGCCTCGCGCAGGAGAACTCGGTCCGCCAGCCGGGACGGACGCTGACTACCGCCGCGGCGCTGACGATCGGGGTCGCGCTCGTCGCGCTCGTGGCGGTGCTCGCCGCGGGCTTCAAGGCCACGCTCAACAGCGCCATCGACCGTTCCTTCGCGGGCAACCTGATCGTCGAGAACTCCAACGCCGGCAACGAAGCGGCGATCCCCGCCGCGCTGGCGCCCGCGCTGCGCCAGGTGCCGGGAGTCGCCTCGGTCACCCCGATCGCGTTCACCGTCGGCCGCGTGCGAACGAGCAAGGCCAACGAGACGATCACCGCGATCGAGCCGGCTTCGTTCGAGCGGGTCTACCGCGTGGAATGGACGCACGGATCGAACGCCACGCTGCAGCAGCTCGGTGAAACCGGGACGATCGTCAAGAAGGAATTTGCGAGCTCGCACCACATCAAGGTCGGCCAGACGCTCGAGCTCCACACCCCGACGGGCCGCTACATCCCGCTTACGGTGCGGGGGATCGCGCAGGACAACGCGCGACTGCTCGGCGACCTGACGATCACGCTCTCGCTCGCCGGTGCGGCCTTCGGCCAGCGCGAAGACGCGGTCGATTTCGTCTCCTACGTTCCCGGCGCAGGCAACTCGCGGGTGCAGCCCGCCGTCGACCGCCTGCTCGTGAGCCGCTTCCCGCAGGCGCGCTCGCGCACCGCCGCGCAGTTCAAGCAGGACCAGGCCGGGCAGATCAACACGCTGCTGACCCTGATCTACGTGCTGCTCGCCCTGTCGGTGATCGTCTCGCTGTTCGGGATCGTCAACACCCTGATCCTCTCGATCTACGAGCGCACGCGGGAGCTCGGGATGATGCGCGCGATCGGCACATCGCGGACGCAGGTCCGCCAGCTGATCCGCTACGAGTCGCTCATCACAGCCCTGATCGGCGGCGTGTTCGGGCTCGTGATCGGGGTGATCGGCTCGATCCTGCTGACGACGCTCGCCTTCTCCGGGTCCGGCTACGTGCAGGCCTGGCCCGTCGGCAGCCTGCTGATCCTGCTCGTCGTCGCGGGCCTGGCAGGCCTGCTCGCCGCGCAGCTCCCGGCCCGGCGCGCGGCGCGGCTGGACATGCTCGCGGCGCTCGCGAGCGAGTAGGAAGGACGCCCGGCGCCCGCGCGCAGGACGCCCGTCACCCGCCCCGCCGGCGAACCTCTAAGCTGGCGGCTGATGGCCGCGGCCCCGACCGAGCCCATTGATCGCGACCTGCAGGCGGCTGCCTGGGACCTCGACCCGCTCGTCGGCGGCGAGGGACGCGAGGGCTGTGAAACGCGCCTGACACAGGCGCTCGAGCGCGCGCAAGCGCTGGCGGAGCGCCACGCCGGGAAGGTGGCCGCGCTCGACAGCGGCGGCCTGCGGGCGATCATGGAGGAGCTCGCGGAGATCGGCGACCTCGTCGGCCGCGCGGGCTACTTCGCGGTGCTGCGCTTCTCGACGAACACTGCGGAGCCGGCGAACGGCGCGCTGATGCAGTTCGTCCAGGAGCAGGAGACCGCGATCCAGACGACGCTCACGTTCTTCGAGCTCGAGTGGGCCGCGCTCCCGGAGGAGCGCGCCCAGGAGCTGCTCGCGGGTGCCGATCTCGGCTTCTGCGAGCACCACCTCCGCAACGTGCGCCGCTATCGCGACCACCTGCTGTCCGAGCCCGAGGAGAAGGTCCTCACCGAGAAGGCGCTCACCGGCGCCAGCGCTTGGACGCGGCTGTTCGAGGAGCTGACCTCCGCGATCGAGGTGGCCGACGTCCAGGGCGCCGACGGAGCCACGGTCCCGCTCGACGTCGCGCTCAGCCGCCTGCAGGGCCCCGAGCGCGAGCTGCGCCGCGCGACGGCGGAGGCGGTCACCGAGGCGCTCGAGCCGGGTCTGCGCACACGCGCGTTCCTGTTCAACACGCTGCTCGCGGACAAGGCGATCGACGATCGCCTGCGCAGCTACGGGAGCTGGATCGCGGCGCGCAACCTCGCCAACGAGGCGAGCGACGAGTCGGTGCAGGCGCTGATCGAGGCCGTCCGCGCGCGCTACGAGATACCGCGGCGCTGGTACCGCCTGAAGGCCAAGCTGCTCGGCCTGGACCGCCTGAAGGACTACGACCGCATGGCCTCGGTCAGCGAGGACGAGGTGACGTTCCCCTACGCCGAGGCGAAGGAGATCGTGCTCGACTGCTACTCCTCGTTCTCGAGCGAGCTCGGCAACCTCGTCAAACGCTTCTACGAGGAGCGGCGCATCGACGCCCCCGTGCGGCCGGGCAAGCGCGGCGGGGCGTTCTGCGCCTCGACCGTGCCGTCGGAGTTCCCCTACGTCCTGCTCAACTACACCTCGCGCCGGCGCGATGTGCTCACGCTGGCGCACGAGCTCGGCCACGGCGTCCACTTCGCGCTCGCTGCCAAGCAGGGCATCTACCACCAGGGCACGCCGCTGACGGTCGCCGAGACGGCTTCGGTGTTCGGCGAGACGATCGTCTTCGGGCGGCTGCTCGAGGGCGACAGCAGCCCGGCTTCGCGCCTGGCGCTCTTGGCCGAGAACCTCGAGGACACGATCGCGACGGTCTTCCGCCAGGTCGCGATGAACCGCTTCGAGGAGCTCGTGCACACCGAGCGGCGCGGGGCCGGCGAGCTGTCGGTCGACCGTTTCGGCGAGCTGTGGCGCGAGAGCCAGGACGAGCTGCTCGGCGACTCGGTCGAGCTGACCGACGGCTACAGCGGCTGGTGGTCCTACATCCCGCACTTCATCGGGTCACCGGGGTACGTCTACGCCTACGCCTACGGCCAGCTGCTGGCGCTGTCGGTGTACGAGCGCTACGAGCAGATGGGGGAGGAGCTCGTTCCCAGCTACATCGAGATGCTCGCCGCCGGCGGCTCGCGCAGCCCCTCCGAGCTCGGCCGGATCGTGGGCGTCGACATCGAGGACCCGGGCTTCTGGGACACCGGCCTCGAGCTCGTCGAGCGCCAGCTCACGCAGGCAGAAGAGGCCGCGGCGGGGATGACCTGACCCGACGGCGCGGCCGCTGCGGCGCCGTCAGAGCAGTCCGAGGGCCGCGCCCGCGTGGTGCACGAGGTCGAACAGCGGCTGCGGCACGATCCCGAAGAACAGCGTCGCGGCCCCGGCGAGCACGGCAACCGTGCCGACCTCCCACCCCGCCGCTTCGGGGACGCCTGCGTCCGCGTCGAGCTCGGGCGAGCCGCCCGCCAGCGCGGGGAGGCCGCCGGGGTGCACCGGCGGCGTGCGGCCCTCCGCCGGGGCCTCTCCCATCCACATGGCGGCGATCACCGGCAGGTAGTAGCCCAGCGAGATCATCGAGCCCACGACGATCACGACGCCGAGCCAGGCGTAGCCGCCGCTGACGGCGGCGTCGATCAAATAGAACTTGCCGATGAACCCCGCTGTCGCGGGGATCCCGGCGAGGCCGAGCATCGCGAGCGTCATCGGCCACGCGAGCAGCGGGCGCGCTCGGCCGAGCCCGGCCAGCGAGGAGATCGAGTCGCCGAGCCCGGTCTCGCGCTCGCGCGCGACGATCACGGCGAAGGCGGCCATGTTCATGAACAGGTACACGGCGAGGTACAGCGCCGTCGCCTGGACGCCGAGGCGCGAGGCGACGACGACGCCCGCGAGCATGTAGCCGGCCTGCGCGACCGACGAGTAGGCGAGCATGCGCTTCAGCGAGGACTGGCCGAGCGCGCCGACGTTGCCGACGACGATCGTGATCGTCGCCAGCGTCGCCAGCGCCGGTCCCCACGTGCTCTGGGTGGAGATCAGGGCGACGTCGAAGAAGCGCAGGAACACGCCGAGGGCGGCCACCTTCGTGGTCACGGCCATGAAGGCGGTGACGGGCGTGGGGGCGCCCTCGTAGACGTCCGGGGTCCACTGGTGGAAGGGCGCGACCGAGGCCTTGAAGCAGAGGCCCGCCACACACAGCGCGACGCCGGTCAGCGTCAGCGGATCTGTGGCGAGCGTGCCCGAAGCGAGCTTCTCCGCGATCGCGGAGAAGTCGGTGGCACCGGTCGCCCCGTAGATCATCGCGAGCCCGTAGAGCAGCGTCGCCGAGCCGACCGAGCCGATGATCAGGTACTTCAGCCCCGACTCCAGCGAGTGCTCGCGCCGCAGTTCGGTCGCGCACATGACGTAGAGCGGGATCGAGAGGAGCTCGAGGCCGACGAACAGCGCGACCGTGTTCTGCGCGCTGGCGAGCAGCGACATGCCGCCGACGGAGGTGAGCAGCAGCGCGTGGAACTCGCCGTGAGCGGCTTCCCGCGCCGCGAGCGAGCGCCACGCGAGCAGCACCGCGCACGCCGCGCCCGCGACCAGCACGAGCGTCAGGATCAGCGCCAGCGGGTCGATCCGCAGCGCGCCGGAGACGATCGACTTCTGTTCGTGCCACTGCCAGATCGTCAGCCCGAGCGCCGCGCCGAGCGCCACGAGCGTGAGCCCCGGCACGGCGTGGGCGCGCACCCGGCGCGACCCGACCAGCCCTGCGAGCAGCACGATCGCCGCGCCGCCGAGCAGCGCGATCAGCGGTGACAGGCCTGCGAAGTCGACGTGCGGGCCTTTGAGGTGGGCGGTGGCGAGCAGGACGGAGCTCACTTGATCACCAGCACCTGCCGGCCCGAGGCGTACCCACCCGCGATCTGATGCCCGGATGCGCCCGCCTGCGCGAGTTCGACGGCGAGGCCCCGATGCGAGAACAGGCAGTCGAAGATGCGCCGATTGCCGCACGAGGCTTTGATGTCCGCGCTCACGACGTTCGCCTGCACCGACCGTTCGCTCCGGTGCAGCGCGAGCTGGGGGTAGAGCGCGAGCAACAGCACCACCGCCACGGCCGGCGCCAGCACCGCGCCGTCGAACACGCCGATGTCGAACGAGCTCACGCCCGGCGCCTGACGGTTGTGCATCGAGCGGATGAACAGCCGCAGCGCATACACGCTGGCCAGAACGACGCCGCTGAAGGCGATGATCGCGATCGCGAGCTTCGCTTTGAAGACCCCCAGCAGGATCAGGAACTCGCCGACGAAGTTGCCGGAGCCCGGGATCGCGAGGGTCGCGAGCGCGACGACCAGGAACACGCTCGCGAGCACCGGCGCGCGGAAGGCGATCCCGCCCATCTGACGCACGTCCTCCGAGCCCCCGGTGCGCTGCGCGAGCAGGGCGACGATGTACAGCAGCGGCGCCACGACGAGCCCGTGGTTGACCATCTGCAGCAGGGCACCCTGCGCTCCCTGCGGGTTCAGCGCGAAGATCCCGAGCGTGATGAAGCCGAGCTGGGCGACCGAGGAGTAGCCCGCGATCAGCCGCGCGTCGGTCTGGCTGAACGCCTGCATCGACCCGTACACGATCGAGGTGAGCGCGATCACGAGCATCAGCGTCTGGAAGTGCACCGCGGCACCGGGGAACAGCGGCAGGACGATCGCGAGGAAGCCGTAGGCGCCCACCTTCGAGAGCACGCCGGAGAACACCATCAGCACCTCGATCGGCATCGCGCGGTACCCGTCGGGCATCCAGCCGTGCAGCGGGAACGCGGGCATCTTCACGAGGAAGGCCGCCGCGAAGAACAGGAAGATCCAGTCCTGCGTGCCGGATCCGAGCGCGCTCGCGTGGATTTCGCTCAGCGCGAACGTGATCGGCCCGCCGCCTTCCTGGGCGCTGAGCACGCCGGTGGCGATCGCCGCGGCGAGCATCAGCAGGGAGCCGACGAACGTGTAGATCACGAGCTTCGTCGTGGCGCGCACCCGCGTCACCTTGTCGCGGTCGGACCCCCAGCCGCCGATCAGGAAGTAGAACGGGATCAGCATCAGGTCGAAGAAGGCCACGAACAGCGCGAGATCCTGCGCGAGGAACGCACCGAGCACGGCCGACTCGGCGAGCATGAAGTGGAAGAAGAACAGTCCCGGCCGGTTCCACGCGCGCCGGTTGGCGGCGACCGTGGCGAGCGCGAACAGCAGCGTCGTGAGCCCGACGAGGAACACGTTCAGACCGGTGACGGCGAGCTTGTAGTGGATCCCGAGATCCCTGATCCACACCGTGTCGGTGACGTGCTGGAGCTTCGTCGAGCCGGCGTGGAAGTCGGCTATGTAGCCGATCGAGAGACCGAGCGCGCCGAGCGCGCCGAGCACCGCGAGCACCCCGGGGAGCGTCCACCCGCCTGCGGCCTCGCCGCCCCGCCCGCGCGAGCGCGCGAGCTCGGCCAGCGCCCCGAGCAGCCCGAGGGCGGCCGGCAGCCAGATGATGATCGAAAGCGGAGGCATCAGGTCTGGAGCAGGAAGTAGAAGCCGACGCCGGCCACGCCGAGCACGAGCAGCGCGGCGTAGTAGCGCACGAAACCGGTCTGCGCGGCGCGCACGGCGGCCGATCCGGCGCGCACGATGCCCGTCGTGCCCCCGACGAGCGTGTCCTGCACGAACAGCCGCTCGAACGTGTCGCGCGCGAAGCGCCCGGCGCCCGCGGCGGGACGGACGACGAGCGCGTCGATCAGCTCGTCGAAGTACCACTTGTTCACGAACAGCCGGTAGAGACCCTCGCCGCCGGGCACCGAGCGCAGCGCGCTCGCCGTGCCGGGCCGCGCGACCCAGATCCGGTACGCGAGCCCGATCCCGGCGAGCGCGATCGCGGTCCCGAGGCACAGGCCGAGCACGAGCAGCCCGTTGCGGGTGTGCGTCGCGTACAGCGAGGAGTCGCCGAAGCTCGGTCGCAGGAAGTCGTCGACGACGAAGTCGACCTGCGGGATCTGCAGCACCCCGGCGCCGACCGCGCCGACGGCGAGGATCCCCATCGCCACGCGCATCGGCAACGCCCGCTCGGCGATCGCGTGCACCGGGCCGGGGAAGCCGACGTCGGTGTCCTCCTCCTCCCCGGTCGCCGGGTTGCGCGGCACCTCGGCGTGGTGGAGGTGCCCGCCTTCGAGCTCGCGCGCCTCGGGAACCGGTTCGCCGTGGAAGGCGCGGAAGATCATGCGGAACGTGTAGATCGCGGTCAGCAGCGCCCCGGCGTAGCCGATCACATACAGCGCCCAGTGCCAGCCGCCGCGCTCGCCGGTCACGAGCAGGATCTCGTCCTTGGAGAAGAAGCCCGAGAACGGCGGCACGCCCGAGAGCGCGAGACCGCCGATGATGAACGCGGCGTAGGTGAACGGCAGCGCGCGCCGGAAGCCGCCCATGCGGTCCAGCGACTGCTCACCGCCCATCGCGCCGATGATCGACCCGGCCGCCATGAACAGCAGCGCCTTGAAGAAGGCATGCGTCATCAGGTGGAACAGGCCGGCGGCATAGGCGCCCACCGACACACCCATGATCATGTACCCGATCTGCGACATCGTCGAGTAGGCGATCACGCGCTTGATGTCCGTCTGGGCGAGGCCGATCGTGCCGGCGATCAACAGCGTCGCGGCTCCCACGACCGCGCCCACGTCCTGCGCCGCCGGGGCGCGCTCGAACAGCGGGTGCATGCGCGCGATCAGGTACACGCCGGCCGTGACCATCGTCGCCGCGTGGATCAGCGAGCTGACCGGGGTGGGGCCCTCCATCGCGTCGGGCAGCCACGTGTGCAGCGGGATCTGCGCCGACTTGGCGAACGCCCCGACGAGCAGCAGCACGCATCCGGCGACGAGGTCGCCGTTGTTGCTCCCGTGCCCGAACGCGCCCGCCGCCGTCCGGTGGAAGCTGCCGAGCAGGTCGAGCGTGCCCGTGTGCTTGAAGATGAAGTACGTCCCCAGCACCAGCCCGACGTCGCCGACGACGTTGATCACGAACGCCTTGATCCCCGCCCGCGTGGCGGTCGTGCGCCGGTACCAGAAGGAGATCAGCAGGTAGGAGGCGGCTCCCACGAACGCCCAGCCCACGATCAGCAGCAGGAAGTTGCCCGCGAGCACGAGCAGCAGCATCGAGAAGACGAAGAAGTTCAGGTAGGCGAAGTAGCGCGCGTAGCCGCGGTCGCCCTCCATATAGGAGATCGAGTAGAGGTGGATCAGCGTCGAGACGCCGCTGACGACGAGGATCATGAACACCGACAGCGGGTCCACGAGGATCGACAGCTTCGCGTCGATGCCCACCGTCGAGGCGTAGCTCCAGAGGGAGGAGACGAGCTGGCGGTGCTCGGGCGTGTGGCCTTGCAGCGCGATCAGGGCGCCGATCGAGCACGCGAATGAGAGCGCGATCGCCCCGGTCCCGATCCAGCCCGCCGAGCGGCCGGGGAGACGCCGGAACCCGAGCGCGGTGCCGAGCATGCCGGCGAGCGGGAAGGCGAGCACGAGCCACCCCCAGGTTGTCGCGCTCACCCCTGCAGCTCCCGGAGCTCGTCCACGTCGACCGGGAGGCGCCGCCGGTAGATCGCCACGATCATGCCGAGGCCGATGCACACCTCACACGCCGCCACGGTCATCACGACCAGCGCGAGCACCTGGCCGTCGCCGTTGCCCCACATGCGCGAGAACGCGATCAGCGCGAGGTTCGCGCCGTTGAGCATCAGCTCGAGACACAGCAGCAGCACGAGCGGGTTGCGCCGCGTGATGACGCCGAGCGCCCCCAGCGAGAAGACGATCGCCGAAACCGCGAGATACCAGGCGATGCTCACTGGCCGCGCCTCCCGACGCCCTCGCGCATCGTGCCCGTTCCGAGCGGCCTGAGCAGGTCGAGCGGCGTCAGCGCGTCGGCGCTCTCGTCCTCCCCGATCCCGCCGCGCCGGCGCGCGAGCACGACCCCGCCGACGGCCGCGATCAGCAGCAGGAACGAGGCGATCTCGAACGTGAGCAGAAAGCGCGTCAGCAGCAGGCGGCCGATGTAGGCGGGCGTGCCGAACGTCTGCGCTTCCGGGCCGGCCTCGCTGTAGCCCGCGCCGTAGCCCGAGATCGCCTGCAGGCCGGTGCCGAGCAGTGCGATCAGCAGCTCGACGAGCAGCGCGCCGCCCGCGAGCGCACCGCCGAGGCGCAGCCCGGAGGCGACCGGCCCGCTGCCGCTCAGCCGCTCGCCGATGCGCTCGTCCTGGTCGCCGACGTAGGCGACGACGAACACGTACAGCACCATCACCGCGCCGGCGTACACGACGACCTGCACCGCCGCGACGAACTGGGCGCGCAGCAGCAGGAACAGCACCGCCAGCGAGACGAGGTGGACGACGAGCGCGAGCACGCTGTAGAAGGGGTTGCGCAGCACCACGACCCCGACGGCGCCGGTGATCACGCCGAAGGCGGCGATGAAGAACAGGACGGCGCTCATCCCGCGGCACCCCGCGGGGTGCGGCTCGGGCAGCGCTGTGAGGCGGCCGTGACGGCGCCGGGTGTCGGGCTCCCGGCGCTCACTCGCCCTCGTTCCTCAGCGGCGTGCGCTCGAGCGGCTCGGCGAGCAGCATCTCCTTTGTGAAGATCAGATCCGTGCGGTCGTAGTCGGAGAGCTCGTAGTCGTGCCCCATCGTGATCGCGTCGAACGGGCACGCCACCTCGCAGTAGCCGCAGAAGATGCAGCGCGACAGGTTGATCTCGTACACGGCGGCGTAGCGCTCGCCGGCCGAGACGCGGTTCTCCGGCGTGTTCTCCGCCGCCACGACACGGATGCAGTCGGCCGGGCAGGCGGCGGCGCACAGCGAGCAGCCGACGCACTTCTCGAGGCCCGTGTCCTCGAAGCGGTGCAGCTTGTGGCGGCCGCGGAAGCGCGGGTAGACCGGCGTCTTCTCCTCCGGGTACTGGACGGTGATCGGCGTTTCGTGGAAGCGGCCGAAGGTCGTCGCGAGCCCGCGCAGGGTCTCGACGAACGTGCGCCAGGTGCTGCGCGCGGGACCGGGGGCGGGCGTGCGCGTGACCTCGATGACGTCGTCGCCGGGGCTCCACGCGGTGACCTCGAGCCGAGCCGTGCTGTCGTCCGGAGGTGTCATCTCAGTGGGTCGTCACGACGACGATCGCGGTGACGAGCGCGTTGAGCGTCGCGAGCGGGAGGAGCACCTTCCAGCCGAAGCTCATCAGCTGGTCGTAGCGCAGGCGCGGCAGCGTGGCGCGCACCCAGATGAACAGGAACGTGATCAGCGACATCTTGCCGAGCACGACGAACGGGTCGACCCAGCCCGGAGGGTGGATCCCGAACGGGAGCAGCCAGCCGCCGAGGAAGATCGTCGTCGCGATCCCGGAGACGACGATCACGTTGAGGTACTCGGCGAAGTAGTAGGAGGCGAAGCGCCCGCCGCCGAACTCCGTGTTGTAGCCGCCGACGAGCTCCGCGTCGGCCTCGGTCAGGTCGAACGGAGCGCGGTTGGTCTCGGCGAAGCTCGCCACGAGGAAGATCAGGAAGCCCGCGAGCTGCGGCACCACGTACCACATCCCTTTCTGGGCGAGGACGATCCCGGTGAGCGAGAGCGTCTGCGCGCTCATCAGCACGCCGGCCAGCGCGAGGCCCTGGGAGACCTCGTAGGAGATCAGCTGGGCAGCGCCGCGCATCGCGCCGAGGAACGAGTACTTCGACCCCGACGACCAGCCGCCGAGCATGATCCCGTAGAAGGCGATCCCGCCGAGCGCGAACAGGTACAGCGGACCGATCGAGACGTCGATGCCGTACAGCCCGACCTTCGTGCCGAAGATGTCCTGCACGTCGCCGAAGGGGATGATCGCGAGCGCCCCCACGGCGGTGAGGATCGAGATCATCGGCGCGAGCGCGAACAGCAGGCCGACGGAGCTGGTCGGCCGGAACTGCTCCTTCGTGAGCAGCTTGAGGATGTCCGCGAGCGGCTGCAGGGCGCCGAACGGACCGACGCGGTTCGGGCCGTAGCGGCTCTGGAAGCGCCCGAGCAGCTTGCGCTCGGCGAGCAGCACGACCGGCACCAGTTGCAGCCCGACCGCGAAGATCACGATCGCCTTGATGATCTGGATCCACCACGGCTCGTAGTAGCCGACGAGCGCGATCACGATCCGACCTCCGCGACGGCCGCCCGGTCCGCCGGGCTCGCATCGAGGTCCGCCGCCAGCGTCTCCGGGTCGGGGAAGAGGAACCGCAGGGTCGGCGAGAACTCGACCTCCGGCGCGTCCCACAGCGAGCGGTAGCCGCCCGCGGGCGAGCTCGTCGGCGACTCCGTCTCGCCGGTCGCGCCTGCCGCGACGGCGCTCGCCGCGTCGCGCTCCTGCCAGCGCACGCCGCGCCCGCCCACCTCATCGAGCGTGAGGCCCGCGTAGAAGGGCACCGCGGCGAACAGCTCGGCGGAGGCGGCGCTCGCGCTCGGCACCTCGACGGCGGCGCCGAGCCGCGCGGCGAGGTCTGCCAGCACCTGCCACTCGTGCCGCACCTCGCCCGGGTGGGCGATCGCGGGCCGCAGCCGCTGCAGGCGCCCGTCGGGGTGCACGACGGTGCCCTCCTTCTCGGGGTACGCCTCGGCCGGGAAGACCACGTCGGCGTGCTCGCGGATCCCCGCCGTCAGGAACGCGGAATGCGCGATCACGGTCGTGGCGGACTCGAGCGCGGCCTCCCAGCGATCGCCGCCGGGCAGGTCGCGGAGCGGGTCGCAGTGCAGCAGGTAGAGCGCCGACAGCTCGCCGCCGGCGAGCCCTTCGGCGATCGCCGCGGCGTCGCGGCCGACCGCTTCGAGGCGGCCGTAGCCGGGACCGGAGCCGGGGAGCACGCCGGCCTCGCGCAGCCCGCGTCCGTTGGCGTGCGCGGGAACCTCGAGCAGCCCGGCGCCACGCACGCCGGCGAGGTCGAGGGCCTCTGCGAGTGAGAGCAGGGCCCGCGCGGCGGCGGCGCCGCCGGGGCCGGAGGCCAGGCGCTCGCCCCACAGGATCACGACCTCGTGGGGGCGCTCCTGCGCGTCGCCGGCCGCCGGCGCGGCGCGCAGGAGCTCCGCGACGGCGCCCACCGCGTCAGCGTCGGCGCCCGCCTCGCGCGCCGGCTGTTCGTGTGCCTCGCCGCGCACCGCCGCGGCCAGCGCCGCCACGAGCGCGGCGCCCGCGCCGGCGGTGAAGCGGAGCGAGCGGGTCGCGGGCTCCTCGAGCGTGCTCGCGCCGGGCGTCGCCACGGCGAGGCGCGCGCCGTGACGGCGCACGCCCTTGCGGATGCGCAGGTCGAGGATCGGCGCGTCGTCGACCGGCTCGCAGTCGAGTACGAGCACCGTGTGCGCGAACTCGAGGTCGCTCACGGTGGCCTGCAGGGAGGGAGCGGCCAGCGCGCGCGCGAGCTCGGGCGCGAGCGACCCGGCCTGGCGCGAGTCGAGGTGCGGGGAGCCGAGGCCCTCGCGCAGCAGGCGGCCGAGCAGCAGTCCCTCCTCGTTCGTCGTCGTCCCAGCCGCGAGCGCCCCCGTGCGCGCACCGGCGCGCGAGAGGGCGGCGGCGGCCTCCGTCAGAGCGCGCTCCCAGGAGACCGGCCGCAGCGCGCCGCCGTCGCGCAGCAGCGGCTGCGTGATGCGCTCGCCGGTGTGGAAGGACTGATAGGCGAAACGCCCCTTGTCGCACAGCCAGCCGTCGTCGACCTCCGCATGGTCGCGCGCGAGCACGCGCATCGCGCGCTCGTCGCGCACGCTCAGCGAGACGTTGCACTGGGCCGGGCACAGCGTGCAGACCGAGCCCGCGCTCTCGATGTCCCAGGGGCGGGCGCGGAAGCGGTAGGCGCGCGAGGTGAGCGCGCCCACCGGGCACAACTCGATGATGTTGCCGCTGAAGGGGGCCACGTAGGGGTGGCCGTCGAACGTCGCCACGTAGGAGTGCGCGCCGCGCTCGAGCAGGACCAGCTGGTAGTCCTCGGAGATCTCCTGCGAGAAGCGCACGCAGCGGTAGCAGAGGATGCAGCGCTCGCGGTCGATCGCGATCAGCGGCGAGAGCTCGAGCGGCTTGACGAAGTGGCGCTTGGGCTCGATGAAGCGCGAGACGCCGCCGCCCCAGCCGAAAGTGATGTCCTGGAGCGGGCACTCGCCGCCCTTGTCGCAGACGGGGCAGTCGAGCGGGTGGTTGATGAGCAGGAACTCGACCACCGACTGCTGCGCGGTCTTCACGCGCTCGCTTTCGGTGTAGACGACCATCCCGTCCTTGACGGGCGTCGAGCACCCGGTCTGCAGCTTCGGGATGCCCTCGATCTCGACGAGGCACATGCGGCAGGCACCGACGGGCTGGCCGAGCTTCGGCTCGTAGCAGAAGACGGGGATCTCGACGTCGCCGTGCTTGGCGGCGTCCACGAGCATCGCGTTCTCGGGCGCGCTCACCTCGCGCCCGTCGATCGTCAGCGTGATCGTCCTCGTCTGCGGCCGCGGCATCGCTACGCCCCACCGCGCTGCGTGCCCGGCGCCGCCTCGTGCTCGCCGGGCGCCTGGTCGCCGGAGCCGTCGGGGGCCAGCCTGCCCGCCGGGTGCTCGACGAACGCGCCCTGGGCGGCCAGCGCGAGGTCCGAGGCAGCCTCGGCGCCGAGGCCGCGGCGCCGGCGCGCCTGCTCGTTGTGCGCTTCGAACTCCTCGCGGAACTTCGCGATCATCGACCCGATCGGCATCGCCATCGCGTCGCCGAGCACGCACAGGCAGTTGCCGATGATGTGCTCCTGGACGGAGGCCATGATCTCGAGGTCCATCGGCGTCGCCTCGCCGGCGTCGATCCGCTCGAGCATCTTCACCGTCCAGTTGGTGCCCTCGCGGCAGGGCGTGCACTTGCCGCACGACTCGTGGCGGTAGAACTTGGCGGTCTTCATCGCGACGTCGAGGATCGGTGTCTCGTCGTCGACGACGATGATCGCGCCGGAGCCGAGCATCGAGCCGGCCTTGCCGAGCGAGTCGAAGTCGTAGGGGATGTCGAGGTCCTCGGCCGTCAGCACCGGCGAGGAGGAGCCGCCGGGGAACCAGCACTTCACGCCGCGTCCTGCCGGCGGGCCGCCGGCGAGCCCGTAGATGATCTCGCGCGAGGGGATGCCGAGCTCGATCTCGTAATTGCCCGGCCGCTGCACGTGGCCGGAAACCGACACGAGCTTCGTGCCCGTCGACGTCTCGACGCCGAGCTTCGCGTACTCCGCCCCGCCGAGCCGGATGATGGCCGGCACGGTCGCGAGCGTCTCGACGTTGTTGATCAGCGTCGGCCCCTGATAGAGGCCCTGGTTGGCCGGGAACGGCGGCTTCAGGCGGGGGTTGCCGCGCTTGCCCTCGAGCGAGTCGAGCAGCCCCGTCTCCTCGCCGCAGATGTAGGCGCCCGCGCCACGGTGCACGACGAGCGAGAGCGAGTGGCCCGAGCCGAGGATGTCCTCACCGACGTAGCCGGCCTCGCGGGCTTCGGCCAGCGCCGCGTCGAGGACGTCGGCCTGGTGCACATACTCTCCCCGGATGTAGATGAACGAGCGGTTGGCGCCGGCCGCGTAGGAGGCGATCACGATGCCCTCGATCAGCATGTGCGGCGACTTCTGCATCAGTTCGCGATCCTTGAACGTTCCCGGCTCGGACTCGTCGGCGTTGCAGACGAGGTACTTGTCCATCGAGCCCTTGGGCAGGAACGAGACCTTCTTGCCCATCGCGAACCCGGCCCCGCCGCGCCCGCGCAGGCCCGACGCTTCGAGCTGGGCGAGCACCTCCTCGGGCTCCAGCGCGAGCGCCCGGCGCAGCGACTCGTAGCCGCCGCGGCGCTCGTAGACCTCGCGTGTGGCGAGCCCCGGCTCGTCGATGTCGTCGAGGAGCAGGATCGGGCCCGCGGGGGCGGCGCGGCCGGTCATCAGCTCGGCCATCAGCCGCCCGCTCCCTGCGCGGGGTGCTCCGGGAACTCCCCCTTGTTGGCGTGGGGGTCGGCGACGAGCCGGCGCGCGAGCTGGCGCTCGGGGAGCACCGGGCGCCCAGCGCGGACGTCGTCGAGCAGGGCGGGGATGTCGGCGCTCGAGAGCGGGCCGACGTAGACGCCGTCGACGGAGGCCATCGGGGCGATGTCGCAGGCCCCGAGGCACTCGAACGCGCGCACGTTGACGTCCGGGTCGTCCGCGGCCGCGCGCGTCATCGCCTCATACAGCTCGTCCGCGCCGCGCAGCGAGCAGGAGATGTTCGTGCACACGTACACGCTGTGCCGCCCCACGGGCTCGGTCTCGAGCATGTCGTAGAAGCTCGCCACGGACTCGAGGTAGGCGGGCGTCACGCGCATCACGGCCGCGACCTGCTCGATCGCCTCGGGCGAGCACCAGCCGTGGACGCGCTGCGCGGCGGCGAGCGCGGGCAGCGCCGCCGAGCGGCGGTCGGGGTACTCGGCCATCCGCGCGTCGATCTCCGCCCTCAGCGCCTCCGGCACCGCCACATCGGGCACCGTCGCGGGCGGCTTCTCGAGGTCGGCGGCGGCGTCCCAGCCGAGCGGGCTCACCGGTCGATCCCCCCCAGGATCGGGTCGAGCATCGCGACCGTGGCGATCATGTCGGCGATGTAGCTGCCCTTGACCATGTGCGAGAGCGCCTGGAGATTCACGAACGAGGGGTCGCGCATGTGCACGCGCGCGGGCTTGGAGGACCCGTCGGAGCGCACGTAGCAGCCCTGCTCACCGCGCGGGGACTCGATCGGCGCGTACACCTCGCCCGGCGGCACGCGGAAGCCCTCGGTGACGAGCTTGAAGTGGTGGATCAGCGCCTCCATCGAGGTCGCGAGCTCGTGCCTCGGCGGCAGCGCGACCTTGCGGTCCTCGGTGATGAAAGGGCCCGAGGGCAGCCCGTCGAGCGCCTGTTCGACGATCTTCACCGACTCGTAGATCTCGGCCAGGCGCACCGCGAAGCGGTCGTAGTTGTCACCGACCGTGCCGATCGGGATCTTGAAGTCGAAATGGTCGTAGGAGCTGTAGGGGGCGGCCTTGCGCAGGTCCCACGGGTTGCCCGCGGCGCGCAGCAGCGGGCCGGTGACGCCGAGGCCGAGCAGCGTCTCGGCGTCGAGCGGGCAGGTGCCGCGCAGGCGCTGCAGCACGATCTCGTTCGAGTTGAGGATCGCGCCGTACTCGTCGGCGCGCGCGGGCATCACCGCCAGGAACTCGCGCAGCTTGGCCTCGAAGCCCGAGGGGATGTCCTCGATCACGCCGCCGACCTGGAAGTAGCGCGTGTGCATCCGCTGGCCGGAGTACATCTCGAACAGGTCGAGGATCTGCTCGCGCTCGCGCAGGCAGTAGAGGAAGATCGAGACCGCGCCGAGATCGAGCGCGCTCGTGCCCAGCCAGATCAGGTGCGAGGCGATGCGGTTGAGCTCGAGGTGGATGATGCGCAGGTACTGCCCGCGCGGCGGCACCTCGACCTCCATCAGCCGCTCGACCGCGCAGCAGTAGGCCATCGCGTTGAAGTAGTAGGCGAGGTAGTCCATCCGCTCGACGATCGGGATGACCTTCCAGTAGGCCTTGTCCTCGGCCGTCTTCTCGATTCCCGTGTGGACGTATCCGATGATCGGTTTGATGTCGCGCACGACCTCGCCCTGGAGCGTGACGAGCAGGCGAAGGACGCCGTGCGTGGCGGGGTGGTGGGGCCCGAAGTTGAGCGTCAGGAGCTCTTCGCGGTCCTCGCCTCCGATCGCGGGCTCGTCGAGCTGCGAGAGCGTCACGCTCTGCTCGCGGCGGCGGTACTCGGAGAGGGGGCCGGGCGGAGCGCTCACTCGCGCTCCTCGAGCCATTTGCGCTCGTCGCGCGTGAAGATCACCGGTTCGCCGCCGATCGGGAAGTCGCGGCGCTGGGGATAGCCCTCGTAGTCCTCCGGCATCAGGATGCGCCGCAGGTCGGGGTGGCCGCGGAAGACGACCCCGAACATGTCGTAGATCTCGCGCTCCTGGTGGTCGGCGGTCGGCCAGTCGGGCGTCACCGATGGCACCTCCGGGACGTCGAGCGGGACGCGGACCTTGACGGTGACGCGGTCGACCCGGGCCATGTCCAGCAGCTCGTAGCAGACGCCCAGCCGCGGTTCCTCGGGGTAGTGGTCGACGCCGTGCACGCTGGCGAGGAACGAATAGCCCTTCGCGCGCAGCGCGCCGAGCACCTCGTTGATGCGAGCCGGCTCGACCGCGACGGTCGCCTGCTCGCGGAAGTACACGGTCTCGAGCGCCGCATCGCCGAGGTCAGCGGCGAGCAGCTCCAAGCCCGTGGCGTCCGGCATCTAAGGGCGCTCCTCGGTGCCGACCGCGTCGTAGCGCCCGCGCCAGCCGGCCTCCGGCTTGTCCTGCACGAGCGCGCGCAGCTTCAGCACGCCGTGCATCAGCGCCTCGGGCCGCGGCGGGCACCCGGGGACGTGCACGTCGATCGGCATGAACTTGTCGGCGGGCACTAGCGCGTAGTTGTTGAACACGCCCATCGAGCTGCAGCACGCGCCCATCGAGATCGCCCACTTCGGCTCGAGCATCTGGTCGTAGAGGCGGCGGATGATCGGCGCCATCTTGATCGAGACGCGGCCGGCGAGGATGATCAGGTCCGCCTGCCGCGGCGAGGCGCGGAAGGCCTCGAAGCCGAAGCGCGCGATGTCCATGCGCGGCCCCGCCGTCTGGAACTGCTCCATGGCGCAGCACGCGAGGCCGAACGCGAGCGGGAAGAACGAGTTCGAGCGCGCCCAGGCGACAGCCGAGTCGAGCGTCGTCGTGAGCACCCGCTCCTGCACGTAGCTCTCGAGCTCCTCGCCCTCGAGATGGGCCGGGCGGTTGGCGCCTTCGAGCTCGCTGCCGCGCAGCAGCTGGTGCGCGTTCAGCTCGCGCACGCGCAGCGACCGCGGGTCGACCGCGCCGCCGATCCGATCCCGTTTCACCTCCACTCGAGGGCTCCTCGGCGCCACACGTATGCGAAGGCGACGAACAGCAGCACGATGAACACGACCGCCTCGAGCAGCGCGAAGGTGCCGTAGGCGCGCAGCTCGACCGCGATCGGGAAGAGGAAGATCACCTCGATGTCGAACAGGATGAACAGCATCGCGATCAGGTAGAAGCTGATCCCGAAGCGCAGCCCGCGTTTGATCTCCGAAGGGAGACCGCACTCGTAGGGGTCATGCTTGTGGGGGGCCGCGCGGCGCGGGCCGATGAACGTGTTGAGGACTGCGAAGGCGCCGCCGACCCCGCCGCCGAGTACCAGGAACACGATCGCCGGGAGATAGCTGCGCAGCACCGGGCGCTGTTATATCACTGCTTGTGGCAGCCTGTTACATAGTGGCAATCAGCGCTAGAGCAGGCTCGTGAGACAAGCGATCGTGGCGGGCGCGATCGCCGTTGCGGCGCTCAATCTCGCGTCCGGCCTGACGGGCTCGCTGCTGTGGTACCGGGGGAGCCCCGACGGCCGCGCCGCGCGTGCCTTCTGGGGGCTCCTGCGCATCGGGCAGGGCTCGGTGCTGGCGCTCGCGATCGTGGTCGGCTCGGCCGCGGCGGCCGGGAAATCGTCGAGCGAAGGCCTCTTCTACCTGTATGCCCTGCTGCCGCTGGCAGTCGCGTTCGTGGCCGAGCAGCTGCGAGTGCTCTCGGCCCAGACGATCCTCGACCAGCGCGGGCTCGCCGACGCGGCGGCGGTCGGCGCGCTCCCCGAGGACGAGCAGCGCGGGGTCGTCGAGGGGATTCTCCGCCGCGAGATCGGCGTGATGGCGATCTCGGCGCTGGTGGTCGTGTTCCTCGCGCTGCGAGCCGCGGGGACGGCCCACGGGTTCTGAGCGGCCCTATATATTCCCCGCCCTATGAAGGCGCTCGCCATCGTGCTGCCGCTGCTCGCCTGCGCCGTCGCGCTCGGCGCGTGCGGGTCGCAGGGGATCAGCGTGGCGAAGTCGAGCCAGTACTACCGCGGCGCGGTGCTGTTCCGCGACCACTGCTCGGGTTGCCACACGCTGTCGGTCGTCGGCGCCCAGGGCTCCGCCACGAGCATCGCCAACCGGGTCAAGACGAACGGCCCGAACTTCAACATCCGCAAGGAGAAGCCCGAACAGGTTCTCTACGCGATCCGCAACGGCGGCTTCTCCGGGGCGATCATGCCCGAGAACATCGTCGTCGGCGGCGAAGCGCAGCAGGTCGCGGCCTTCCTGGCCGCCTTCTCGGGCCGCCAGGCTCAGAAGGTGCCCACGACGAACATCACGCTGTCGACGAAATAGGCCGGGGCCGGCCAGGTTCGGCGTGCTCGACCTGAAGCACATACGCGAGCATCCCGACGCCGTCCGCGCCGCGCTCGCGCGCCGCGGGGAGGGGGCGGTCGCCGGTCTCGAGCGGGTCATCGAGCTCGACGCGCGCCGGCGCGGCCTGCTGCCCGAGCTCGAGGGGCTGCGCGCCGAGCAGAACGAGGCCAACGCCCGCATCCGCAGCGCCGAGGACGCCGACGCGCGCCAGGCGCTGATCGACGCGATGCGCGATGTCGCCGCGCGCGCCAAGCAGCTCGAGGCCGAGCTCGGCGACGTCGAAGCCGAGCTCGAAGCCGCGCTCGCGCCGCTGCCGAACATCCCGCAGGAGAGCGCAGCGCCCGGGCCCGAGGACGAACTGCTGCGCGAGGTCGGCGCTCGCACCGAGCTCGGCTTCGAGCCGCGCGACCACCTCGACCTCGCGGGCGAGCGCATCGACATGGACCGCGCCGCCAAGCTCTCGGGCTCGCGCTTCGCCTACCTGCGCGGCGACCTCGTGATGCTCGAGCTCGCGCTCGTGCGCTGGGCGCTCGAGAAGCTCCGCGGGCAGGGCTTCGAGCCCGTCATCCCGCCCGTGCTGGTGCGCGAACGCGCCCTGTACGGCACCGGCTTCCTGCCCGACACCGAGCAGCAGATCTACAGCCTGCCCGAGGACGAGCTGTTCCTCGTCGGAACCTCCGAGGTCGCGCTCGCCTCGCTGCACGCCGACGAGATCATCGACGCCGGACGCCTGCCGCTGCGCTATGCCGGCTTCTCGCCGTGCTTCCGGCGCGAGGCCGGGGCGGCGGGGAAAGACACGCGGGGCATCATCCGCGTGCACCAGTTCGACAAGGTCGAGATGTTCAGCTTCGTCGAGCCCGCGGACTCCGACGCAGAGCACGAGCGGATCCTCGCGATCGAGGAGCAGATCCTCGGTGAGCTGGGGCTGCCCTACCGCGTCGTGAACATCGCCGTCACCGACCTCGGCAGCTCGGCTGCCAAGAAGTACGACTGCGAGGCGTGGCTGCCGAGCGAGGGACGCTACCGCGAGCTGACCTCGTGCTCGAACACGACCGACTACCAGGCGCGACGACTCGGCATCCGGCACCGCGGAGAGCGCGGCACCGCGGCCGTGCACACGCTGAACGGGACGGCGGTGGCGGTCGGGCGGACGATCGTCGCGCTGCTGGAGAACGGGCAGCGTGAGGACGGGAGCGTCGGGCTGCCGGCGTGCCTCGTGCCGTTCGGCGCGCCGGCGGAGCTGCCGAGCGCAATCGGCTGAGCCGGCTAGCGCGCGTTCTTCGCCTGGCGCTCGAGCAGTCGCGCCGAGGCGGCCTCGACCTGGGCGCTCATGCGCTGCTTGAAGATCGCCAGCAGCGCCTCCGAGGCGATCGGGCGCAGGGACCTGATCGCGGCGATGACCTCGTCCCAGCGCTCGTCGGGCTGGCCGGCCTCTGCGAAGGGCTCCCACAGCTCCTTCAGGTACAGCTTCACGAACGCCCGCGAGATCGATTCGCAATCGCGGCTGACGCGCTCGACGAGCTCGAGCGCCGCGTGCAGCGGGATGCCGAGCGCGACCACTTCTTCGGCCGCGCGCATCAGCGCCGGGCTCGGGGCCTCGAAGCGCCCGTCGCCGAGCGCCACCAACAGCCCGAGCTTCGCGATCCGCTCGGCGTCCTTGGGGTCGACCTCGCCGAAGCGCTCGATCAGCTCGGCGCTCGTGAGCACCTCCGGCGTCTCGCTCTCATACGGCATCGTCAGGGCCTCGCGCAGCCCGATCAGGCGTGACGCCGACCCGCCGGTGGCGTTGACGAGCCGCTCGATCGCGGCGAGGTTGAAGCCGTCGGCCTGCAGGTCCTGGATCAGGCGCAGGCGGGCGACGTGCTCGGCGCCGTAGTAGCCGACACGCGCGCGCACCTCGGGGGGAGGCAGCAGTCCGCGCGACTGATGGTTGCGGATGTTGCGCACGGTCATGCCGACCTCGGCGGCGAGCTGCTCGATCGTCATCTCGCCTCCGCCGCCCGCGGCCTCATGCGTGTCGATGCTCACACTCGCCATCCCAGCCCCAGGATACTGTGTTTCATGTAACCTGATTTGAGGTAACGTTGAACCAGGTCAAGTGTAGATGCTGCTGATGGCGCCAAACCACCACCCAGATCCTTCGAGGCCGCATGCCTGAGCGCGGCGCTGCCCCCACGCTCTCGCCGCGCCGCCGCGCCGCCCTGCGCATCGCGGGGGCGTTCACCTCGCCGCTCGCGCCCGACGACTACCTCGAGCTCGTCAACCCGCTCTGGTCGACGCGCGAGCTGCGCGGACGGGTGGTGGCCGTCCAGCCCGAGGCCGCCGGCGCCGTGACGATCACGATCAAGCCCGGCTGGAGCTGGCCCGGCCATCGCGCCGGTCAGTTCGTCCGCGTCGGGGTCGAAGTCGGCGGGCGCCGGCACTGGCGCGCATACTCGCTCACCTCGGACCCGGGGCGCAGCGACGGCTGCATCTCGATCACGCCGAAGCTCGTCACGGGCGGCGCCGTCTCCCCGTACCTCTGCACAGCGGTCGCGCCGGGTGCGATCGTGCGCCTCGGCGGGGTGGAGGGCGAGTTCGTGCTGCCGCGCCCGACGCCTTCGCGACTGCTGTTCATCACCGCCGGAAGCGGCGTGACGCCAGTCGCCGCGATGCTCCGCGAGCTCGAGCGCGAGTCGGCCGGCGGCGACGTCGTGCACGTGCACAGCGCACCCGCCCCGGCGGACGTCATCTTCGGCGGCGAGCTGCGCGCCCGCGCGGCGCGCTCCAGCCGGTATCGCCTGCGCGAGCAGCACACCGCGAGCGCGGGACGCGCGCGCCCGGAGGACCTCGAGCGCATGTGCCCCGACTGGCGCGAGCGCGAGACCTACGCGTGCGGCCCGCCCGAGCTGCTGAATGACCTGCACGACCACTTCGACGCCCACGGCGCCGCCGCGCGCCTGCACGTCGAGCGGTTCGTCGCCGACGGCCTGCTCGACGAGGGCGCGCGCGGGGAGGGCGGCACGATCGAGTTCACCGGCAGCGGCTGCACGGTAGAGGCCGACGGCAGCGAGCCGATCCTGCGCTGCGGCGAGGGCGCCGGGGTCGAGCTGCCGCATGGATGCCGGATGGGAATCTGCCACAGCTGCGTCGGGCGCCTGCAGAGCGGGCGCGTGCGCGACCTGCGCACCGGCCGCGTCCACGGCGACGCCGGCGAGCTGGTGCGGACGTGCATCAACGCCCCCGAGGGCGATATCGAGATCGAGCTCTGAGACTCCGAGACGAAAGGCGAAGCATGGCGACGACCACACCGACACGAGACCCGCACCGACGCGAACGCGTGCGCCTGCGCGCCCGTCGCCGGCCGGCCCGCGCGGCCGAGCAGCCGGCGCCCGAGCCGCAGAACCCGCTGACGCGCCTCAGCGCCGAGCAGCTCGATGCGCTCGCCGCCGAGCTCGACGCGCTGCACGAGGAGGTCTTCGCGAGCCTCGGCGAGGGCGACGCCCGCTACATCCGGCGCGTGATCGCCTCGCAGCGAGGCCTCGCGGCCACCGGCCGCGTCGTGCTGGCGCTGTCGCGGCGCAAGCGCACGTGGCTGCTCGGAACCGCGGTGCTCTCGCTGGCCAAGGTGCTCGAGAACATGGAGATCGGGCACAACGTGATGCACGGGCAGTGGGACTGGATGAACGACCCGGACATCAACTCGCGGACGTGGGACTGGGACACGGCCTCGCCCGCGCAGGCGTGGCGGCATTCGCACAACTACGAGCACCACACGTTCACCAACATCCGCGGCAAGGACCGCGACCTCGGCTACGAGATCATGCGCATCGACCCGCATCAGCCGTGGCATCCCGTCTACCTGCTCCAGCCCCTCTACAACCTGCTGCTGATGGGCTTCTTCGAGTGGGGCGTCGCGCTGCACGACCTCAACTTCGACGCGATCCGCTCGGGCGAGAAGCCGAAGGCGCAGGCGCTCGAGGAGCTGCGCGCGATCGGCGGCAAGGCGCGGCGCCAGGCGCTGAAGGACTACATCGCCTTCCCGGCGCTGTCGGGCGGCAACAGGCGGCGCGTGCTGGCGGCGAACTTCACGGCCAACATCGTCCGCAACGTGTGGGCGCACTCGATCATCTTCTGCGGGCACTTCCCCGACCAGACCTACACGTTCTCGCAGGAGGAGGTCGCGGAGGAGACGCGCGGGGGCTGGTACGTGCGCCAGCTGCTCGGCGCCGCGAACATCGAGGGCAGCCGGCTCTTCCATCTGCTCTCGGGCAACCTCAGCTTCCAGGTCGAGCACCACGTCTTCCCCGACATGCCCTCCAACCGCTACGCCGAGGTCGCGCCGCGGGTGCGCGAGATCTGCCGGCGCTACGGCCTGCCGTACAACACCGGCCCCTTCCACCGCCAGCTCGGCTCGGTGCACCGCACGATCCTGCGCCTCGCGTTCCCGGGCGGCCGGCCGCGACCGAAGCAGGAGGCGGGCGCGGCCTGAGTCCGTTCGCGCGGGCGCTGCCTGAGTCTGCGCTGGCGGGCGCGGCCTGAGTCCGCTCGCGCGGCGACGCGCCGAGCGCGGGGCCGCGGTGCTCAGCCGAGCTTGAACTCGATCGAGCGCGCCGCGCCGCGGGCGGGCGTCAGCAGCAGGCGGTAGCTGCCCCGGCGGAGCATGTGGCGGCCCGTGAAGCGCCCGGCATCGCGGCCCGGCAGCGCCAGCAGCGTCGTCGCGGCGCCGACGGTCGCCCACATCAGCCGGCGGTGGCGGCGCACGCGCCTGGCGAGCGTCGCGCGCACGCTGACGATCGTGTTCGAGCTGAACGCGAAGGAGACCGCTGCGATCCGCGCCCGTGGGCGGTTCAGGGCGACGATCGCCGCGACGGTGAGCTCGAGCCCGCTGAGCGAGGGCGCCGGCGCCGGGGTGACGGCGGGCGCCGGCGCGACCGGCGCGGCCGGCGCAGCCGGCGGAGCCTGCGTGGACGACTTGTTCGAGGACCCGGATTCGACTGCGGGAGCGCTCGGCGTCACCGCCTGGAAGGCAGCGAGGCCGTCGGGCGTGCCGAGCCCGCTCGGGCCGTCGTAGCCGGGGCCTGCGAGGCAGATCCCGTCCGACGCGCAGCTCGCTGCCTCGGCGGCGGTGGTGCACGAGGACAGGCCCGTGTTGGGGTTGTAGGGCAGGCCGCATTCGCCGTTTGACCCGCTCGTCACGTCGTGCACCGAGCCGGGTCGCGCCTGCACGGCTTCATAGAGGGTTCGGGCCGGGTAAGGGGCCGATCCCGCGCCGCCCGCGAGCGCGAAGGCGCCCGCGATCAGCGGCGAGGAGAGGCTCGTGCCGCCGACCGTGCACCAGTTGACCGTGTGGATGACTTCGTATTTCGTGCGGCAGTCGGGACTCGTGTCGTGGACGGCGAGACCCGTGTAAGGATCGGCGTCGGCGGATATGTCGGCGACGGCGCGCCCGTTGCACCCGATCGATGACCAGTTCGGCAGCGCCTGCTGCCAGCTCGGGGCCGCGAAGACGACGCTGCAACCCCCGCCGCCGGCGCCCTTGCCGTTCCACACGGTCTCGCCCAGCCAGGTGCCGCCGACGCCGACGTTCAGGCGCGTGCCGCCGACGGCCACGACGTGCGGCGAGGAGGCGGGGAACGCGGCGAAGCCGCGTTCCCAGGAGCTTTCCGCGTCCCACGCGAGGTAGCCGGCGTCGCCCGCGGAGGCGGTCACGACCGCGCCGGGGTGGTTGAAGGCGCTTTCGAGCTCGAGCTGGGCGGTCGTTTCGTCCTCCGGGCCGCCGAACGAGTTGGAGATCTCGGTCGCGCCGCTCCTATCGGCTGTCCGCTCGGCGGCTTCGAGGTCTTCGAAGCTCGACGATGCGGCCTCGACGAGCAGGATGTGGCAGCTCTCGCACATCGCGTGGACGGCCTCCATGTCGAGTGAGATCTCGACGCCCCAGCCGGCCGCTTCTTCGGCTTCGAGCCGTTCCCCTCCCGTTCCTGCGAGGCCGCTTTCGAGTTCGGCGCCGCTGTGCGGATAGGGCAGCGGCGCCGTCGCGCCCGCCTCGTTGACCTGCGAGAAGCAGCCGTTGGCCGTGGTGCAGGCGGGGAGACCGAATTCCTGGCTGTAGGCGGCGAGGTCGCTTTCGGCATTCGGGTCGTTGTATGCGTCGACGATCGCCACCGTCTGCGCGCTCGGCGCCGAGGCGGGAAGCTGGTAGGCGGTGTGGATGTCGGATGGGCGCAGTCCGTAGCTGCCGGCGGCAGGCGATGGACTGCTCGCGAGCGCGCTGCGGAGCATCGCGAGCGGGTGCGTGTGGGCGCGCGCGGCGGCGCTCAGCGGCACGAGCTCCAGCGACATGCAGCCCGCGCGCCCGGCGCCCGCCTGCGAGCAGAGCGCCCGCACGCCGTAGTCGGATTCGGGCAGGGGCGCGATCGTAGCCGCGGACGCGTCGGCGCAGGCGAGCGCGAACGCCAGCAGCGCCATGGCGATCGTCAGTCGTTTGCAAGCTCCGGACAACGGATTCCTTATGAGTAGCTCGGCGCGAGGGGGCGTGAGCTTGAGCGTGAGCGGTCACGGGATCGTCACGGGATCGTCACGGCCGGGTCACGGCCGCTCCTCCCGCGTGCGGCGATGATGCACGGCGGACGGTGCTCGCATGGATGCGGGGCGGCCGTGGAGCTGGCCTCACCCGCCTCGGCGGGAACCCCGCCAGGACGGCCTCGCACCGTCCGCGCAGAGCGCGTCGAACGGGACGGGCACAGGCCCCGTCCCGTTCGTACGCTCCGACGTTCGCGCGGGGGGCTACGCTGAGCGCGGCGTGTCATCTCCGTTCGGGTCCCTGCTGTCGACGACCCCGCCCCCGCGTCGTGTCGGGTTGGTCGCCGCGATCGCCTCCGTTGCGCTGTGCACGCTGATCGTCTATCCGCTCAAGACGATCGCTCCGGTCGCGTCGCTCAGCGTCGTCTATCTGCCGGCCGTGCTCGTGGTCTCGGTCACATGGGGCCCCGGGATGGGCCTCGGCACGGCGGTTCTCAGCGCCGCGGCCTTCAACTTCTTCCACCTGCCGCCCATGGGCCAGTTCACGATCAGGGACTCGCGCAACTGGGTCGCGCTGATCACCTTCTTCGTCGTCGCCGGGCTCGCGAGCTCCGTCGCCGAGGTCACGCGGGCGCGGACGCGCGACGCCCAGGAACGCCGGCGCGAGGCCGATCTCGCCGCCGAGATGGCGCGCCTTCTGCTGCGCGGGGAGAGCCTCGCGGAGACCCTGCCGACGGCGGCCGCGCGCTTGGCCCAGACGCTCGAGCTCAGCTCGGCCGCGATCGAGATGGAGGCGCGCGAGGGGGACGAGCGGACCGTTGCCTTCCCGCTGCGCGAGGGCACACGGCGGCTGGGAACGCTGCTCGTCGGCGGGGACGCATCGGAGGCGAGCATGCGGAGGTTGCAGGAGCGAGTCGTCCCGGCCCTGGAGGCTCTGCTCAGCGCGGCGCTCGAGCGAGAGGAGCTGCTCGGCGGGGTCGTCGAGACCGCTTCCCTGCGTCGCGCCGACACGGTCAAGACCGCGCTTCTGCGCGCCGTCTCGCACGACCTGCGGTCGCCGCTGACCGCGATCTCGGCGGCGGGAGATGCGATCGATTCGCCCTCGCTCTCTTTGGAGGAGCGCGAGGTGCTCGCCGCCGTCATCCGGGAGGAGACGAGGCGACTCGCGCGTCTGGTCGACAACCTCCTCGACCTCTCGCGCCTCGAAGCCGGCGCGGCGGAGCCGCGTCGGACCTGGACATCTGTCGATGAGCTGATTCGCTCGGCTGTCGCCGACGTGGGCGCCGAGCCCGACGCGTTCGCCCTGTCGATCGACCGTGACATACCGTCGGTGAAGGTCGACCCGGTGCAGATGGAGCGCGCGCTCGTCAACGTCCTCGAGAACGCGCGCCGCCACAGCGGCGGGCACCCGGTATCGGTCCGGGCGCGCGCGGTGCGCAGCCTCACCGGCGTCCGTGGCCCCGAGCTCGAGATCCGGGAAGGGGAAAAACCGACCGGCGATCGCGTGATCGTGCGGATCGTCGACCGCGGCCCAGGAATCCCGCCCGCGCAGCTCGAGCGCGTGTTCCAGCCTTTCTTCCGCGCCGGCGCCCCCGGCGGCGAGCACCGCGGGTCGGGCCTCGGCCTCGCGATCGCGCGCGGCTTCACCGAGTCCAATGCGGGCCTGCTGAAAGCCGAGTCGCTGCCGGGGCAGGGCGCGTCGTTCGTGTTCGAGCTGCCGCTGCAGCCGCGCGGGGAGAACGGCGGCCGCGCCGACGGAGGCGACGCTGTGACGCTGGCTGGCGTGGATGGGTCCGCCCCCGGCCGCGCGCGGCCGGCACTCGGCGAGAACCCGCTCGGCGAGGCTGGCGGGTGACGGCGCGCGGCGAGGACGCGGCGCCTCGCATCCGGGTGCTCGTCGTCGACGACGAGCCGCAGATCGTGCGCGCGCTCAAAGTGGTCCTGCGCGAGGCGGGGTTCGAAGCCGTGGCCGCCGAAACGGCAGCGGAGGCGCTCGACCTTGCTTCCGTGCGACCCCCCGAGGCGGCGATCGTCGACCTCGTTCTGCCCGATGGCGACGGCATCGAGGTCACGCGCACGCTGCGCGCGTGGAGCGAGATGCCGATCCTCGTGCTGTCGGCCATCGGCGAGGAGACGCAGAAGGTGGAGGCCCTCGAGGCCGGTGCGGACGACTACATCACGAAGCCGTTCGGCACGCGCGAGCTCGTCGCCCGCCTGCACGCGGCGCTCCGCCGCGCCGGCCGCGGCGAGGAGGAGCCATCGATCACCGTCGACGGCCTCGAGATCGATCTCGCCGCACGCGTGGTGCGGCGCGACGGCGTACCGATCCACCTGACCCCGATCGAGTTCGACCTGCTTCGCACGCTCGCCCGCAACCGCGGCCGTCTCATGACCCATCGCAAGCTTCTCGTCGATGTCTGGGGCCCCGAGTACGTAGACGACATCCAGCCGCTCCGCACCCACATCGCCAGGCTGCGCGCGAAGATCGAGCCGGACGGGCAGGCGACGCCGCGCTTCATCGTCACCGATCCCGGCGTGGGCTACCGCTTCGCCGGATAGGGCGCGCTCGGCCCGGGCCCCCCTCGGGAGGGTCCCTGGTCCCACCGTCACGAAATCGTTATGCCGGCGGCGTGAGTCGTCACGCGTCCGTGACGGCGCCGGGTCGAAAGTGAGCGTATGGACGTCGTGGCTGTGCTGGTGGGGATCGCAGTGTTCGCGATCCTGCTCATCACGATCGAGGGGATCGACCGGATATGAGCGGTGCCGACCTGTTCGGGCTGATCGTCTCCGTGCTCGTCATCGCATACCTGTTCTACGCGCTGATCCGCGGGGAGCGGCTGTAGACGATGACCTTCGCGGGCTGGACGACGATCGTCGTGTTCGCCGTCGTGCTGACGGCGCTCGCGATGCCGCTCGGCAGCTACATGGCGAGCGTCTACTCCGGTGAGCGCGTGTTCCTCACGCCCCTGTTCGCGGGGCCCGAACGCTTCCTCCTGCGGCTCTTCCGCGCCGACGCCGACCGCGAGCAGGATTGGAAGCAGTACGCCAAGAGCCTGCTGATCTTCTCGCTCGCGGGGTGGCTGCTCCTTTACGCGATCCTGCGGACGCAGACGCTGTGGGACTGGACCGGCCTCAACCCGCAGGGCTTCCACTCGGGCACGTGGAACCTTACGTTCAACACGACCTCGTCGTTCGTGACGAACACGAACTGGCAGTACTACGGCGGCGAGACGACGCTGAGCTACTTCAGCCAGATGCTCGGGCTGACCGTGCAGAACTGGCTCTCTGCCGGCGTCGGGATAACTGTCGCGGTCGCGCTCGTGCGGGGGATCGTCGGACGCGGCGGCAAGTCGCTCGGAAACTTCTGGCGGGACATAGTGCGCACGCTCCTGTACGTGCTGACGCCGCTCAGCGTCCTCGGCGCGATCGTGCTCGTCTCGCAGGGTGTGATCCAGAACTTCTCCTCCTATCTGACGGCGCACACCGTCACCGGGCTCACGCAGTCGATCGCCATGGGGCCGGTCGCCTCCCAGGAGGTGATCAAGGAGCTCGGCACCAACGGCGGCGGCTTCTTCAACGTCAACTCGGCGCACCCGTTCGAGAACCCGAGCGGTTTCACGAACTTCTTCGAGATGCTGCTCGTGCTGATCATCCCGGCGGCGCTCGTGTTCATGTACGGGCGCATGACGGGCAACCGCCGCCAGGGCCACGCGATCTACGGCGTGATGATGTTCATGTTCCTCGGCGCCGTGGTCGTCGCATACATCGCCGAGGCGCACGGCTCGCCCGCGCAGCACGCCGCCGGCCTGCACACCCAGGCGATCGCGGGCTCCGGCGGCGGCAACATGGAAGGCAAGGAGCAGCGCTTCGGCATCGCCGGCTCCGCGCTGTTCGACGTGGTCACGACGGTCACGTCCTGTGGAGCCGTGAACAGCGCGATCGAGTCCTATACGGGCATCGGCGGCGCGGTGCCGATGGCCAACCTGTCGGCCAGCGAGGTGATCTTCGGCGGCGTCGGCACGGGTCTCTACTCGATCCTGCTCTACGTGCTGCTGGCGGTGTTCATAGGCGGCCTGATGGTCGGACGCACACCCGAGTGGCTCGGCAAGAAGCTCGAGGCCAAAGAGATCAAGCTCGCGGGCCTCGGGATCTTGATCACCCCGCTGGCGGCGCTGTTCTGCACCGCGATGGCGACGGCCACGAACGCCGGCACGAAATCGATCGCCGCAGTCGCGGGCAAGGGCCCGCAGGGCTTCTCGGAGACGTTCTACGCCTACCTGTCGCAGGCGAACAACAACGGCTCCGCGTTCGCCGGCTACACCGGCTACATCCAGCCGAACGCGGGCAATCTGGGGGCCAAAGGGGTCACGTTCGCGGACCTGCTGGGCGGCTTCGACATGCTCGCCGCGCGGTACCTGCCGATCGTGTTCGCGCTCGCCGTCGCGGGTGCGCTGGCGGGCAAGCGCGTGAGCCCCGCGGGGCTCGGCACGATGCGCACCGACAACCCCACCTTCTCGGTTCTGTTGATCGGCATGATCGTGCTCGTCGGCGCGCTCACCTTCTTCCCGGCGCTGCTGCTGGGGCCGGTCGTCCAGGGACTGACGGGACACCTCTACTGAGATGCGCCGCGACCTCGTCACCGCCACGATCGCGATCTTCGTGCTGACGGTCCTGCTCGGGGTCGTCTACCCGCTGCTGATCACCGGCGTCGGCCAGCTCGCCTTCCCCGGCGACGCCAACGGCCAGAAGGTGTACGTGGACGGCCGGCTCGTCGGGTCGAAGATCATCGGCCAGAGCTTCTCGCGCGTCAAGCAAACGTTTCCCGGAGGGGGCAAGCCCGAGGAAAAGGCAGGCGCGATCGTCACCGAACCGGATCCGCGCTACTTCCAGCCGCGCCCGTCGGCGACCGAAGGCGGCGCCTATGACGCCGCCGCGAGCACGTTCTCCAACCGCGGCCCCAACAGCAAGCTGACCGAGGAAGCCGACGCCGAAGCGATCAAGGGCTACCTGCAGCTGAACGGGCCCTACGACCGCGGGCTCACCACCGCGCAGGTCCCGGTCGACGCGGTCAACACATCGGCCTCGAACCTCGATCCCGAAATCTCAGAAGCGAACGCGCACATCCAGGCGCACCGCGTGGCGGCGCTGCGCCACCTCTCGCTCCGTGCCGTCGACGCGCTGGTCGCGCGCCACACCAGCGGTCGCGGCCTCGGCTTCTCGGGCGAACCGGGCGTGAACGTGCTCGAGCTGAACCTCGAGCTGGACAGGCTCGCGGCGGGAGGCGCCTAGATGTCCACGCAGACGGCCGCCGGCCACGAGCGCAAGGCGATCTCGCTGTTCCAGCGCGACATCGTCGTGCACGCGCTGCTCGACAGCTTCAAGAAGCTCGACCCGCGCGTGCAGGTACGCAACCCTGTGATGTTCGTCGTCGAGATCGGCTCCGTGATCACGACCGTGACCTGGCTGATCCAGGCCTTCGGCGGCAAGCCCCTCGGCGGCGGCAGCGAGCCCGCGTGGTACACGTTCCTGATCGCCGTGTGGCTGTGGCTCACGGTTGTGTTCGCGAACATGGCCGAGGCCTTCGCCGAGGGCCGCGGACGGGCCCAGGCCGACACGCTGCGCGCGATGCGCAAGGACACGGTCGCGCGGCTTCTCGACGGCTCGACCAAGGGAGCGTCGGAGCTGACCCGCGGCGACGTGGTCGTCGTGGAGGCCGGCGAGCTGATCCCCGGCGACGGCACCGTCATCGAGGGCATCGCAACGGTCGACGAGTCCGCGATCACGGGAGAGTCGGCCCCGGTCATTCGCGAGTCCGGCGGTGACCGCAGCGCCGTCACGGGGGGCACGCGCGTCACGTCCGACCGGATCGTGGTCGAGATCACCCAGGAGCCGGGCCAGTCGTTCCTCGATCGCATGATCGCGCTCGTCGAGGGCGCCGAGCGGCGCAAGACGCCGAACGAGGTCGCGCTCGGCATCCTGCTCGCGGCGTTGACGCTGATCTTCATGATCGTCGTCGCGACGCTGCGCCCGTTCGGCCTGTTCGCGGGAACCTCGATCTCCGAGACGACGTTGATCGCCCTGCTCGTGGCGCTGATCCCGACGACGATCGGCGCGCTGCTCAGCGCGATCGGGATCGCCGGGATGGACCGGCTGGTGCGCCGCAACGTGCTGGCGCTGTCGGGCCGCGCCGTCGAGGCCTCCGGGGACGTCGACGTCCTGCTCCTCGACAAGACCGGGACGATCACGATCGGCAACCGGCTCGCGTCGGAGTTCATCCCGATGCCGGGCGTGGCGGAGGCCGATCTCGCCGAAGCGGCGCAGCTCTCCTCACTCGCCGACGAGACGCCCGAGGGCCGCTCGGTCGTGGTGCTGGCGAAGCGGTACGGGCTGCGCGAGCACGACATGGCCTCGATCCAGGCGGAGTTCGTCCCCTTCACCGCCCAGACCCGCATGAGCGGCGTCGACTACGACGGCCACCAGCTTCGCAAGGGCGCCGGCGATGCCATCGTCGAGCTGGTGCAGCGTGAAGGCGGCTCGCCGCCGCCCGAGCTCCAGCGCGAACTGGACCGCATCGGCAGGGAGGGCGGAACGCCGCTGGCAGTCTCCCGCGACAGCCAGGCGCTGGGTGTGATCTACCTCAAGGACACGATCAAGGAGGGCATGAGCGCGCGCTTCGACCAGCTGCGCGCGATGGGCATCAAGACCGTGATGGTGACCGGCGACAACCGCCTGACCGCGGCGAAGATCGCCGAGGAGGCAGGTGTCGACGACTTCCTCGCGGAAGCCACCCCGGAGCGCAAGCTCGCGTTGATCCGCGAGCAGCAGGAGGACGGGCGCCTCGTTGCGATGACCGGCGACGGCACGAACGACGCGCCGGCGCTCGCGCAGGCCGACGTCGGTGTCGCGATGAACACGGGCACGCAGGCCGCACGCGAGGCGGGGAACATGGTCGACCTCGACTCCAACCCGACGAAGCTGATCGAGATCGTCGAGGTCGGCAAGCAACTGCTGATCACGCGCGGCGCGCTGACGACCTTCTCGATCGCCAACGACGTCGCGAAGTACTTCGCGATCCTTCCGGCGATCTTCATCTCCACGTACGCGACCGGGATCGGGCCGGCGCGGGCCACGGGACCGCTGCACGTGCTCAACGTGATGGACCTCGGCAGCCCGCGCTCGGCGATCGTCTCCGCGATCATCTTCAACGCGCTCGTTATCCCGCTGCTCGTCCCCGTGGCGCTGCGCGGCGTGCGGTACCGGCCGATCGGCGCGAGCGCGCTGCTGCGGCGCAACCTCCTGATCTACGGTCTCGGCGGCATCATCGCGCCGTTCATCGGCATCAAGCTGATCGACCTGATCGTGCACAACCTGCTCGGCGCCTGAGCTCTGAGGCTCAGGCGATCACGAGCAGCACGACGACGAAGGCCGCGTAGGCGCCCACAAGCAAGATGCCGGCGTCGCGGCGCATCGCGCGGTGCGCGTAGCAGGTGCAGAGCGCGAGCAGCGTCATCGCCGCGTAGCTGAGGGCGATGAAGGTGCTCGGGGCGGAGGGACCGGCGATGCCGATCACCGTGGTGGGCAGCAGCAGGCCGGCCAGGACATTGATCCCGTTGCTGTTCAGAGATGTGCTGAGCGCCGCGGCGGCCCGCCCGCGCGCGGCGAGGTAGATGCCGGCGACCGCGTTCGGCAGGCTCGTGACCGCGGCCAGCACGATCCCACCGGTGACGATGCCGGGCACGCCGTGGCGCGTGCCGAGCTTGGCAGCGGACTGCTCCATCGCGATGCTCGCCGCGACGACGACCGCGGTGGCCGCGAGCGCGACCAGCGCGTCGCGCGAGGTTCCGCGGCGCGGGTGCCCGGCCACCTCGAGCTCGAGCTCCTCTTCCTCGATCGCAGCCGAGAGCCATGCCCGCAAAGCCTCGGGCAGCGCCAGCCTTCCGATCCGCTCGGGCCCCACGCTGAGCAGGGCGACGTAGGGGAGCATCACCGCGAGCGCGGCCGCCAGCCCGACCTCGGGCGGGCACCATCCGAGCACGACCGCGAGCGTCCAGGCCACGAACCACAGCGCGACCGCGCCGCTGAGCTCGATCACGCGGCGGTGGAGGGCCACGCTTCCGGCGACGATTCCCGACAGCCCGATCAGCGCTGCCAGGTTGAACACGTTCGACCCGATCACGACGCCGGCGCCGATGCGCTGGTCGTGATGCGCGAGCGCCGTCACGGCAGCGGTGATCTCGGGGCCGTCGGCGGCCAGGGCGGCGAGCATCCCGAGGAGCGCCTCGGCAAGGGCGAGGCGCGCGCCGACGCGCTCCAGCGCGGTCACCAGCTGCCAGCTCGCCACCAGGCTGACGGCGGCGGCGAGCACGAAGCCCGTGGCGAGCAGGGGATCGGACACGTCTATCCTCCTGCGCGCCCGGCGTGGTGCGTGTTCGCTCGGATCGGGGTCACCTTGGTCTCCCTCCGTGAGGGCACGCCGACCAGGCTTCCCGGCTCACCGCGCCCCAGTGTATCTGCGCCGGGTTCCCGCGGCAGACGGCTCCGGTAGCGTCTGGGTCGAGTCAGATGCCCGACGCTCGAGGACACCTGAAGGTCTTCATCGGGATGGCGCCCGGCGTCGGGAAGACCTATCGCATGCTGCAGGAGGGGTCCGCCGAGGCGTACAGCGGGCGCGAGGTCGTGATCGGGTACCTCGAGCCCCACGGTCGTCTCGAGACCGTCGCGCAGGCCGAGGGGTTGGAGACGATCCCGCGCCGCCAGGTCGTCTACAGGAGCAGGCAGCTCGAGGAGATGGACCTGCCCGCCCTGCTCTCGCGCGAGCCCGAGCTGGCGCTGATCGACGAGCTGGCGCACACGAACGCCCCCGGGCTCGAGCACGAGAAGCGCTACGAGGACGTTCGCGATGTGCTCGAGGCCGGTATCGACGTGTTCTCGACGGTCAACGTCCAGCACCTCGAGAGCCTCAACGACCAGGTCACGCAGCTCACCGGCACCCGCGTACGCGAGACGATCCCGGACGAGGTCCTCTCGATGGCCGACGAGGTCGTGCTGGTCGACCTCACCCCCGAGGCCCTGATCTCCCGGCTGCGCGCGGGCAAGGTGTATCCGGCGGACCGCGTCCCGGCGGCGCTCAACAACTTCTTCAAGATCGAGAACCTGGCCGCACTGCGCGAGACGGCGCTGCGACAGGTGGCCGAGGACGTGGAGGTCAAGCGGCTGGTCCGCGAGCCCGCGCCCGCCGGTCGCCGAGACGCGGAGGGGATCGCTGTCGTCGATCGGGCCGGGCCGCAGGCGATCCACGAGCGCCTGCTCGCGCTGGCGACGCTGGCGCCGGACGGCGAGCGCATCGTGCGGCGCGCCTGGCGCTCCGCGCAGCGGCTCGACGCCGAGCTCGACGTGCTCGTCGTGCGTCCGCCGGGCCGGCCGCCGAGCGAGGACGACCGGCGCCGCCTCGAGGAGCTGCGCCGGCTCACGTCGATGCTCGGCGCGCGGCTGCGCGTCGAGCAGGGGGAAGATGTCGCCGCGGTGGCGATTGCCGCCGCACGCGAGCTCGGCAGCACCTATGTGCTGATGGGCACGCCCTCGCCGCGCCGCGGGCTGGGGCTGCTCGGCGGGCGCGGCGAGGGCTCGCTGCTCGGAAGGCTGCTCCAGGGCCTTCCGGGGGTCGACGTGCGGATCGTCGCCGATCCAGCGCTGCGCCCGGGTGGGCGCCCCGCAGTCGGGCATGAGGCGGATGGGGAGGACTCGCGCGGGGCCGCGGCAAAGCTGTGACGCCGGCGGCCCCGCGGGCCGATGCATCGCCGATGGCGTCGGATCGCCCTGCCCGCAACTCCGACCGAGCCGGCGGCCCGCCGATGCAGGATTCCACGGGTACCGCGACGAACGACGGGAGAGCCTTCTACCCTGGACCTTCGCCGTCGGTTGCAGATGGCGGTACGGCCTCCTAAATCCCGTCTAAGACTTTCGCGAAGGCCGTAACCCGGGCCGCCCGGCCCTGTTTCAACCAGTTCATGAGACGCGCACGTCAATTGCTCCCCGTCCTCGCCGCCGTGCTCGCGGTGTGCGCACTGGTGCCCGCGGCCCTCGCGCGGCAGAGCTCGCCGTCCGCCCACGCGGCCTCGTCCCGCCTGATCGGGATCGGCGACGAGCGGTCGGAGATGTTCACGAACCCGCTCTGGCAGCAGCTGCACACGCGGATCGCCCGCTATATCGCGCCCTATGACGCCGCCGTCCACAGCGACTCGCTGAGCCGCGCCCGGACCTGGATCAAGGCGGCCGAAGCGGCGCACGTGCAGATCCTCGTCTCCTTCTACCACTCCGAGCACACCCCGACGATCCTCCCGGGCGTCAACCAGTACAAACACGACGTCCAGAAATTCGTGAAGCTGTTCCCGAACGTCAAGCAGTACCAGTCGTGGGACGAGGCCAACCGCGGCCAGGAACCGGGCGCCTTCTCGAGCCCCTCGGCCTCGACTGCGGCGAAGTACTACCAGGCCCTGATCCGCGCCTGCCACACCTGCACGGTGATCGGACTCGACGTGCTCGACCAGGCCAAGATCGGCCCGACCCTGACCTACATCCGCGAATTCAAGCACGAGGTCGGCGCGCTCCAGACCGTGATGCCCAAGATCTGGGGCCTGCACGACTACTCCGACCTGAACCGCCTCGAAAGCTGGCGCACGCGCGAAGTCTCACGCGCGCTCGGCGGCCAGATCTGGCTGACGGAGACGGGCGGGATCGTGCAGTTCGGGGGCGCCTTCCCCAACAGCCACGGCTCCGGCCTCGCGCGTGCGGCGAAGGTCGTCAAATACATGTTCGCGGTGGCCGCATCGCAGCCGCAGATCAAGCGTCTCTACATCTACGACTGGACAGGCGGCAACTCGCGGACCCGCTTCGACGCGGGGCTGATGGACAACCACTACCGCCCGCGTCCGGCCTACGTGGTCGTCTGCAAAGCGCTCCACGCCAGCAAATGCGGCGTGCACACCAGCAACCACTGAGCGTCGCGGGTTAGCGCGCCGGCACCGGCGCGGGACGTTCACGCAAGGGACGGGACGGCGTGTCGCGCGTGAGGCGCATCGCCGCGAGCGCGACCAGGCCCGCGACCGCCGCGACCGGCACGAGGCTCCGCAGCGGGTAGTCGCCGAAGCCCTTGTGCAGCGCGGTCTTGTCGCCCGCCCCGACGATGCTCAGAAGCCCCTGGTGGTCGATCCCGAGCAGCGTCGGCGCGAGCGCGGCGAACAGCGCCCATGCGACCAGCGCGCCGAATCCGACCGCCAGCTCGGAGCCGGAGATGCTCAAGCGCGGAAGCGCGCGCGCCGCGAGCACCGCGCCCGCGCCCGCGGCGAGCAGGAACGGCCAGATCGCGCCCCACCCGCGCCCGAGGCCGAAGGCAGAGGCGACCGTCGGCTGGAAGAAGCCCCTGCCGAGGTAGCGCATCCAGGTGACGGTCTCGGTCTCATAACCGACGAGCGGGTGCGTGATCGCAGCGATCACGGTCGTCGTGATCGACACGCCCGCCAGCGCGATCGTGGGGCCCGGGTAGCGGCGGAAGGCGAGGGCGAGCGGGAAGCCGAGGAACGGCAGCATCGTCGTCAGGAAGCGCGGCCCCATGAAGCCGCCGCCGAACGGCAGGTAGTAGCCCGAGTTGTAGCCGACATAGCAGAGGCAGATGCCGGTGATCGTGAGCGCCTCGGCGCGCCGGCCGCGCCGGTAGAGCAGTGCGGTCCCGACCGCTCCCATGATCAGCACCGGGCTGATCGTCAGCAGCCCGCGCGAGTCGAACAGCAGCGTCGAGAGCACCTTCAGGCTCGGTGCGCCGATCCCGAAGAAGCCTTTCTGCTGGCGCGGGACATCCGAGTAGGCGAGGTGCGTCCAGGAGTGGAATGCGGCGTGGTTGTAGAGGAGCAGCGGCACGATCCCGACGAGCCCGCCCCCGATGTAGGCGCCGGCGCGCGCGAGGACGAGCTGCGGGGTCCACGCGTCGCGGCGGCTGAGCAGGTAGAGGCCGAGCACGGCTCCGACGAAGAACAGCGGGTACTCGGAGGCGACCGCGTAGCCGATCGCGAGGCCGGCGAGAGCGAGCAGCAACGGCCGCGGCGGCCCCGCGCGCTCGCGCAGCATCAGGGCGAACGCGGCGAAGCCCAGCATCGCGGTGAACACGTGCGAGAACAGCAGCGTGGAGAGCGGCAGCACCATCGTCCCGAGGCCGACCGTCACGGCGGCGGCCGCCCCGTAGCCGGGCTCGAACTGCTCCGCCACGCGCCAGATGAGCAGGAGCAGGATCAGGCCCGGCAGCACGTTGCCCCACAGGCCGATGAAGTAGACCATCTCGTCATCGCCGCGCTGCGCCTGCGAGCTGCGCGCGAGGCGATCGGCGTCGAGCAGGTTCAGCGTCTTGTAGAAGGGCAGCGCGAACAGGGCCAGGCCCGGCGCGCGGGCCGAGAACCAGTGGCCGTGGTAGTAGACCTTGTCGCCCGTGTTCGCCTGGTAGGCGTCGATGTTGGTGCCGCCGTGGTCGAGCGAGCGGATCAGGTCGTAGTGCGAGGTCTGGTTCCAGGAGAAGCTCTGGATCACGGTCGCGTAGGAGAGCCCGACGAGCACGATCGCCACCAGCGCGAGGCGGGCGCGCGCGGCGGTCACCACCGCGGGACGGGCGCGGCGCTCGCCTGTGCCCTCCGCGGGGCGAACGGCCGCGTGCGGCGCGGTGGGACGGCCGCCGCGCTCGGGCATGGGGACGTCGGCCATCAGTCCGTCCCGTGCAGCGCGGCCGGCCCCGCGCCGATGTGGTAGATCACGAGCGTGCCGACCTGTTCGCGGGTCACGCCCAGCCCGGCGACCGGCTTGGCGGCCGCGGCCTTCAGGTCGGGCGGCTCGGCCAGCGCGTAGCCGACGATCCCGGGGAGCTGCGGCATCTTCAGATGCAGCACGACGGTCTTGATCTTGTAGTAGCGGAGCTTCTCGATGCTGGCCTTGTCCGGGAAGCCGCTCATGCCTCCGCGCAGGTCGTCGACTTCGGCCATGTCGAACGTGCTGTTGCCGACGGGGATGTCGTAGAAGCCGTTGGTGGAGAAGTACTGCCAGACGCGGTCGGCGGCGCCGTCGGTCGGGAGGTCGAGCAGCGGCCCCGGCAGTCCCACCTCCGCGCGCTGGGGCTGCGGGACGACGGGGTGCCCGAGGTGCCCGGCGCCTTCACCGACGATCGCCAGCGCGAGCACGACTCCGGTGAGCGCCTGCAGGCCGCCCAGCGAGCTGCGCTCGCCGTAGCGCGCCGCGGCGCGTGCCAGCTGCGCGACACCGGCGCCCGCGAGCAGGGCGTAGAAGAGCGTGGCGAGCGTGAAGATGCGACCCGGCACGCGCACCCCGTTCCAGCCCGGCGCGTAGTCGTAGAGCAGCCGGTAGGGATAGCCGGCCCCCGTCAGCCCGAGGCCCAGCGCGAGGATCGAGACCACGCCGATCCCCAGCGCCAGACCGAGGCGCAATCGTCGCGTGAGCAGCGCGCCGCCGGCGCCGAGGACCCCGAGCAGGGCGAGCACGAAGATCACGCCTCCCGGGAAGAACACGCTCTCGTTCTTGGAGTGCACGTGATCGCGGGCCGTCGAGGTGATCCCGCCCCACACGCGATTCTCCGAGGAGGCGGCGAACAGGGCGGCCGGGCCGGAGGAGTAGTTCTTGACTTCCTTGATCGTGCGTTTTGCCGTCGGGTAGTCGTTGGCGACGCGGAGATAGGGGACGGCTTGATAGACGGTGACGCCGAGCATCGCGATCGCCCCGATCACGGTCACGGCCACGAGCCCCCGCGGGATCAGCGCGCCGCGCCCCGCGGCCCCGCGCGCTCGCTCGCTGCGCCCGTCGCGTGCGACGCGGGCGCCGAACGCCGGCGGATCGGTCGCCCCCCGCGCCGGCTCGGTGCGCCCGTCGCGCCCGTCGAACGCGGGCGGATCGGCGAGCGCGGGATCGTCCTCGGGCGCGGTCTCGCCGCGGCCGAATGTGAGGCGGCCCTTCCACCAGGCGTACAGGGCGAGCAGGCAAAGCAGCGCGAGCAGGTAGGCGTACTGCATGCCGAGCGTGAAACCGAGGCTGATCTGCCACGCCGAGACGAGCCAGCCCGCGATCACGAGTCCTCTCGAGGAGCGGCGGTAGCCGCGCAGCAGCAGGAACAGCGCGAGCGGGATCCCGCCGGAGCTGATCACGTGCAGGTGGCCCGCCTCCGTGACCCGATAGGGGGCATAGGCGAAGGCGGCGCCGGCGGCGGCCGACCCGAGGCGCCCGAGGCCGAGCTCGCGCCCGAGCAGGTAGGCGCCGAGGAAGCACAGCGACCACGCGAACAGGAACAGCAGGTTGTAGCGGACGAGCGCCGCCACGGTGCCCGAGCCGAAGAACGCCGCGGGGCCGTAGCCGAGCAGCGAGTCGGAGAAGGCGAGGCTCAGCGGATGGGGGTAGAAGGCGTTCGCGTTGAACAGGTGCAGGGGGTTGTGGAGCATCGCGTGGCCGACCCACGCCACCTCCCAGGCGGTCCGCACCGGGTCGCCGAGGTCGGGCGCGATGCGGCTCGGGAGGTGGAGGACGAGCGGCCAGGTCGTGACGATCGCGAGCAGGACGCCGGCGAGGGCCGCGAGACCGACCTCCTTTGCGCCGATCGCGGGCGAGGCGGCCCAGCGCACAGGCCCGGCCGCGCTCGCCCGCCCTGCGCGGGAGGAGCGTCGCGAGGTCGCCGCCGCGGCGCCTGGAGCGGGTGGGGTGCGTGGCGGGCTGGGGAGACCGGTGCTCATCGTCAGCGTGTTGCGGATGCCGCGCCCGATCGGCGCAGCATACGGGAGCGGCCTGCGGCGTCGTGGCGCATCGCGCGGGCGTGGGTCGCGGCCTCGTGGAGCGGCCGTTTGCGTCAGACTGGCCGCGATGAGGGTACTGGTTGTCGGTGCCGGAGGGGTCGGTGCTGCGTTCGCGGGGATCGCGCAGCGGCGGCCGGTATTCGAGCACGTGGTGCTGGCCGACGTGGCGCTCGAGCGCGCGTCGGCGGCCGCCGAGCGGCTCGGCGAGGCGGACCGCTTCAGCGCCGAGCAAGTCGACGCCGCGAGCCGGCCGGAGCTCGTCGAGCTGATCGGCCGGGTGAAGCCGGACGCCGTCCTGAACGGCTGCGACCCGCGCTTCAACGAGCCGATCTTCGACGCCTGCTACGAGGCCGGGGTCACCTACCTGGACATGGCGATGACGCTCTCGCACCGCCACCCCGAGCGCCCGTACGAGCTGCCGGGGGAGATGCTCGGCGACCGCCAGCTAGCGCGCCACGGCGCGTGGGAGGAGCGGGGCCTGCTCGCGCTCGTGGGCATCGGCGTCGAGCCCGGCCTGTCGGACGTCTTCGCCCGGCACGCCGCCGATGAGCTGTTCTCGCACATCGACGAAGCGGGCGTGCGCGATGGCGCCAACCTCGTCGTCGAGGGCTACGACTTCGCCCCCACGTTCTCGATCTGGACCACGATCGAGGAGTGCCTGAACCCTCCGCTGATCTGGGAGCGCGACCGCGGCTTCTACGTCACCGAGCCGTTCTCGGAGCCGGAGACGTTCGTGTTCCCCGCGGGCATCGGGCCGGTGGAATGCGTCAACGTCGAGCACGAGGAGGTCGTGCTGATCCCGCGCTGGGTGAGCTGCGACCGCGTGACGTTCAAGTACGGGCTCGGCGAGGAGTTCATCGCGGTGCTGCGCACGCTGCAGAAGCTGGGCCTGGACTCGACGGAGCCCGTGACGGTGCGCGGCGTCGAGGTCTCACCGCGCGATGTCGTGGCGGCGTCGCTGCCCGACCCGGCGACGCTCGGCGAGCGCATGAGCGGGCGCACGTGCGCGGGCGCGTGGGTGCGCGGGACCGGCCGCGACGGCGCGCCGCGGTCGACCTACATCTACCACGTGGTCGACAACGAGACGACGATGCGCGAGTACGGCAGCCAGGCGGTCGTCTGGCAGACCGCGATCAACCCGGCCGTGGCGCTGGAGCTGCTCGCCCGCGGTGACTGGAAGGGGACGGGCGTGCTCGGCCCCGAGGCGTTCCCGGCGAGGCCGTTCCTCGAGCTGCTCGCCGAGCACGGCGCGCCGCACGGAGTCGAGGAGAAGCAGCCGTAGGCCGAGGGTCAGGCGCCGCGGGCGCTCGCGCCCTCCGCGTGCGGCGTCGCTAGATCTGCGGCGGGTCCTCGCGGGCGGGCGGCGCGACGGACGCGGGCGCCGCCACCGGCTCGCCGTGGCCGGGGTGATCTGCGCCCATCAGATGCAGGGGCGCGTGCGCGACCGGTACGTCGAGGATGCCTTCCGGTGCGCTTTCCAGCCGCCGCGAGAAGAAGGCTTTGGCGCGTGGGCGGTATATGAGCATCAGCACCGCGCCGAGCACCATCCCGATGCAGCCGAACCAGATCGGAAGGGTCAACCCGAGGTAGATTTTGCCTTCCGAGTTGGCGGATTTGGCGTAGTAGTAGATCGCGTAGCCGCCGATGCCGTAGAACATCAGACCGCCGACGAGCGGCGCGAGGCCGACGAGCAGGAACTTGCGCGCGCTCTTGAAGACTTCATGGCGATAGAACCATGCGCAGGCCAGCCCCGCCGAGCCGTAGTAGAAGCAGACCGGGAAGCCGAGCGCGACGACGGCGAGTTCGAGCACGGTTTCCGAGATCAGGATCAGCGGCACGGCGACCGCGATCGAGATCAGCCCGAAGCCCCATGTCGAGGCCGTCGGCGTGAGGAAGCGCGGATGCACTTTGCCGAAGATCCGCGGGATCGCCCCCCAGTGGGCCATCGAGAGCGTCGTGCGCGCCGTGGGCAGGATCGTCGTCTGCGTCGACGCCGAGGCCGAGGTCAGCACGCAGATGATCAGCAGCTTCACCCCGACCGAGCCGAGCACGCCCTTGCCCAGCGCGTTGAGCACGTCGCCTGAGTTTTCTTCGCTGGCGATGAAGCCGGGGCCGTGGAAGGACTGCGCGCCCGCCGAGACGAGCAGGTAGATGAAGAGGAGGAGCAGCGTCGAGACGACGGCCGCGCGCCCCGGACCCTCGGCCGAGTTCTCGGACTCCTCGTTGACCGATACCCCCGAGTCCCATCCCCAGTAGATGAAGATGCCGAGCAGCATCGCGATGACGAGGTCGTGGAACTTCATGTCGAACGGGTTGAACCACGAGGCGGACGGTTCGACCGAGTGCGACGGGTGGCTCGCGTAGACGGTCACGATCGCGACGATCGCGAAGACCATCAGCATCACGAACTCGTAGCTGAGCAGGATCTGCTGGATCCGCGCCGAGAGCTCGATGCCCCGATGGCAGATCCAGGTCATCAGCAGGATCCACATGATGCAGCCGACGAGGTTGGCCCCGCTGTGCGTTTCGGCCCAGTGCCAGCCGAACAGCTTGAAGGTGTAGATGGCGGCGATCTCGCCGAGCGAGGCCATCACCAGCACGTCCGCCAGGAAGATCGCCCAGCCGTTCAGCCAGCCGAAGCTCGGCCCGAAGGAGCGCGTGGTCCAGGCGAAGCTCGTCCCGGCGTCCGGGTCGGCGCGGTTCAGGTAGCGGTAGCCGAGTGAGACGAGCAGCATCGGGACGAACGACGCCAGCAGCACGGCAGGCGCGTGGGCTCCGACGCCCGTGTCGGCAGCGATGAACCCGAGCGTGGCGGCGAGCGAATACGCGGGTGCCACTGACGCCGTCGAGATGACGACGTTTGAGACGTAGCCGATCGCGTTCTTCTTCAGCCCCTTGTCGGCCACGCCCGAGCCGGCCGGCGCTGGCCCGGATGCTGCGACGGCTTCGCTCGCCATTGTCCGATCCTCCAGTTGTCAAGGTGGCGTTCGCTACGAACTGTCCAAGACGCTACGCCTACGTACGGCGGACGCGCAACTGTCGCAATTCCCAAACCACGCGCGCGGATATGGACATCTCGTACAAGACCCCATGCCCCGCTTGACACCACTTGGCGATTGTCTGGCGCAATAGCCGCGGCTATGGTTGTCCTTAGTGTCCAGCGAGGCGCGCGTCGCGTCGAGCACGTCAGAGGAGATGATGCGCATGGCCGGTCAAGCCGACGTCACGAGCACAGTTCCCGGCGCCGCACCCGCTTCGGGCACACCGGGGGTCGCCACGGCGACGCCGGGGGCGCCCGGCCCCTCCGGCGCGGCGGAGCAGGACACGCCCGACCGCCTGCAGCGGCTCGCTCGCCGGAACCTGTGGATGCACTTCACCCGCATGGGCTCCTACGACGACCGCCACCCGGTCCCCGTGATCGTGCGCGGCGAGGGCTGCTACGTCTACGACGAGAACGGCAAGCGGTACCTCGACGGCCTCTCGGCGCTCTACTGCGTGAACGTCGGCCACGGCCGCGCCGAGCTCGGCCGCGCCGCCGCCGAGCAGGCGGAGCAGCTCGGCTTCTACACCAACTGGAGCTACGCCCACCCGCCGGCGATCGAGCTCGCCGCACGCGTCGCCGAGCTCGCCCCCGGCAACCTCAACCGCGTGTTCTTCACCTCGGGCGGCTCGGAGGCTGTCGAGTCGGCGTGGAAGCTCGCGAAGGCCTACCACCGCGCCCGCGGCGACATGAACCGGCACAAGCTGGTCTCGCGCCACCTCGCCTACCACGGCGTGTCGATGGGCGCGCTGACCGCGACCGGCCTGCAGCCGCTGCGCGAGCCGTTCGAACCGCTCACGCCGGGCGGCGTCCACGTGCCGAACACGAACTCCTACCGCTGGAGCGAGGACCGCGACGAGCTGTGGGCAGCCGATGCGATCGAGGAGGCGATCGAGTTCGAGGGCGCCGACACGGTCGCCGCCGTGATCCTCGAGCCCGTGCAGAACGGCGGCGGCTGCTTCGTGCCGCAGGACGGCTACTTCCAGCGCGTCCGCGAGATCTGCGACCGCAACGGCGTGCTGCTGATCTCGGACGAGGTGATCTGCTCGTGGGGCCGGCTCGGGCACTGGTTCGGCTCGCAGCGCTACGGCTACCAGCCCGACATGATCACGACCGCCAAGGGCATCAGCTCCGCCTACGCACCGCTCGGCGCGGTCATCGCGGGCGACCACATCGCCGAGCCGTTCCTGCAAGGGAAGGCCTCCTTCACGCACGGCTTCACGTTCGGCGGCCATCCGGTCGCGTGCGCGGTCGGGCTGGCGAACATCGACATCCTCGAGCGCGAGGACCTGTGCGGCAACGTGCTCGCCAACGAAGCCGCGTTCCGCGGGATGCTCGAGAGCCTGCGCGACCTCCCGATCGTCGGCGACGTTCGCGGCGCGGGCTACTTCCACGCGATCGAGCTGGTCAAGGACAAGCAGACCAAGGAGACGTTCGACGGCGAGGAATCCGAGGAGCTGCTCCGCGGCTTCCTCTCCGGCGAGCTCTACCGGCGCGGCCTGATCTGCCGCACCGATGACCGCGGCGACCCGATCGTGCAGCTGTCCCCGCCGCTGATCGCCGGCCCCGAGCAGTTCGCCGAGATCGAGGCGGTGCTGCGGCCCGTGCTCGCCGAGGCCTCGGAGCGGATGGAGCGGTGGAGCTCACCGTCGCGAGCCTGATCGGGGAGCTGGGCCTCAGCCTCGCCTCCGGCCAGGAGGGCGCCCACGCGCACGTGCGCTGGGTGCACAGCACCGAGCTGCCGGACCCGACCCCATGGCTCAAAGGCGGCGAGCTGCTGCTCAGCACGGGCATCCAGCTGACGACCCCGAAGCTGCAGCGGGAGTTCATCCAGCGCCTCGCGGACCATGAGATCGCCGGGCTCGGGTTCGGGACCGGTTTCGCGCACCGCAAGCTCCCGGCGGCCCTAGTGGCAGAGGCGCGCAGGCGCGCCTTCCCGCTGTTCGAGGTCCCCTACGAGCTCCCGTTCATCGCGATCACGGAGCGCGCCTTCGCCGAGCTCGTCGGCGAACGCTACGAAATGCTGCAGCGCAACATGGTCGGCGACCTGCTGGCCGAGGCCCTCAGCGGGCATCTCTATCCCGAGGACCTGCATGCCCGCCTGCGCCCGTTCGGGATCGGCGAGCAGGCGGCGGTGCTGGCATTCGAGCCGTCCGATCCGACCGCGGCGGCGCCGCTCGCCGAACGTGTCCTGGCCGAGGAGCGCGTGCCCGGCCTCGTCGCGATCCGCGGCAAGCTCCTGTGCGCGGTCGTGGACGGCGAGGGTCGCGAGCCGCGGGAGCTCGCCCGGCGGATCCGCGACGAGCTGCGCCCGCGCTTCGGCGAGGTGCCCGCCTCGGCGAGCCGTTCAGCGGCGGTGCACTCGCTGCGCATGACCTTCCACGAGGCGCGCTGCGCGCTCGAGGCCTCAAGGCTTCGCAACGGCGACGCGCCCGCTGTCGCGGGGTACGAGCACCTCGGCGCCTTCCAGCTCCTCCTCTCCCTGCAGGACGACGAGGCGCTCGGCTCCTACTGCCGCTCGGTGCTCGGTCCGATCGAGGAGGGGGAGGGCGGCTACGGCGGGGAGCTGCTGCGATCGCTCGACGTCTTCATCGAGCACAACGGGCACTGGGAGCGCGCCGCCGCCGCGCTCTACTGCCACCGCCACACGCTGCGCTACCGCGTCAGGCGCATCGAGCAGCTGACCGGCCGCGACCTCGCGAGCGCGCGCGACCGGATCGAGTTCTGGCTGGCGCTGCGCGGGCGGGAGCTCGTTCGATGAGCGCGCCCGCCGCTTCAATAGGCTGGCCGGAGACGGGAACCGGAGCGGAAGGAGCGCGGAGCCGATGAGAGTCGGGATCCCGACGGAGATCAAGACGGACGAGTACCGCGTGGCGATCACCCCGGCCGGCGTGCGCGAGCTCGTCTCGCGCGGGCACGAGGTGCTCGTACAGGCAGGCGCCGGCGAGGGCAGCGCGCTGAGCGACGACGCGTTCCGCGCGCAGGGCGCCGCGATCGCCGCCGACGCCGACGCGCTGTTCGCCGAGGCCGAGCTCGTGCTGAAGGTCAAGGAGCCGCAGTCCGAGGAGGTCCACCGCCTGCGCCCCGAGCACACGCTGTTCACCTACCTGCACCTCGCCGCCGAGCCGGAGCTCTCGCGCGCGCTGATGGACTCGGGCGCCACCTGCATCGCCTATGAGACCGTCGAAGACGCGAAGGGCCACCTCCCGCTGCTCGCACCGATGAGCGAGGTCGCCGGCAAGATCGCGACCCAGGCCGGCGCGTTCATGCTCGAGAAGCCGCTCGGCGGACGCGGCATCCTGCTGGGCGGTGTGCCCGGCGTCGCCGCGGCGACGGTGCTCGTGGTCGGCGGCGGGGTCGTCGGCATGAACGCCGCGTTCATCGCGATCGGGATGGAAGCCGACGTGTTCGTCTTCGACCGCTCGATCGACCGCCTGCGAGAACTCGACGTCGCCTTCGCCGGGCGCGCCTCGACGGTGTACTCCTCGACGCTCGCGATCGAGCAGATGCTGCCCGCGGCGGACCTCGTGATCGGCGCCGTGCTCGTGCACGGGGGCCGAGCGCCGCACGTGATCACGCGCGAGCAGCTGAAGCTGATGCAGCCGCAGGCGGTGCTCGTGGACGTCTCGATCGACCAGGGCGGCTGCTTTGAGACCTCGCGCCCGACGACGCACTCCGACCCGACGTTCGAGGTCGAGGGGATCACCCACTACTGCGTGACGAACATGCCCGGCGCGGTCCCGATCACCTCGACGTACGCGCTCACGAACGCGACGCTTCCATACGTGCTCGACCTCGCCGAGCGCGGAGTCGAGGAGGCGCTCGCCGCGAGCGACGGGCTGCGGGCGGGGCTGAACGTGCGCGCCGGCGAGATCACCCACCCGGCGGTCGCCGAGGCGCTCGGCGTCGCCCCGGCCGCCGCGTAGCGACGCCGGCCAAAGGCAACGACCGAGGAGAAAGACAAATGGCCAGCACGGCAGAGACGCTCAGCAACTTCATCGACGGCGAGCAGGCCGCCGGCGGCGGCGAGACGGAACCCGTACTGAATCCCGCGACCGGCGAGGAGATCGCCCGCGCCCCGCGCACGGAGCCCGAGGAGGTCGACCGCGCGGTGCGCGCCGCGCGCGCGGCGTTCGACGGCTGGTCGCGGACGACGCCCGCCGAACGCGCCGGGGCGCTGCTGGCGATCGCCGACGTGATCGAGGAGCACGGCGAGGAGATCGCGCGCCTGGAGGCACTGAACGCGGGCAAGCCGATCGAGGCGGTCAAGAGCGATGAGGTCCCGGTGATGGCCGACAACCTGCGCTTCTTCGCCGGTGCGGCGCGCTGCCTGGAGGGCCGCGCCGCGGGGGAGTACATGGAGGGCTACACGTCCTTCACCCGCCGCGAATCCGTGGGCGTGATCGGCCAGGTGACCCCCTGGAACTACCCGCTGATGATGGCGATCTGGAAATTCGGGCCCGCGCTCGCAGCCGGCAACACGGTCGTGCTGAAGCCGGCGGAGACGACGCCGATCACGACCGTGCGCCTCGCCGAGCTGCTCGCCGACGTGCTCCCGAAGGGGGTGCTCAACATCGTCACCGGCCCCGGCAACCCGACCGGCGAGGCGCTGATCACGCATCCCGACGTGGACATGGTCGCGCTCACCGGTTCGGTCGAGACCGGCAAGCACATCGCGCGCGCCGCTGCCGACACGCTCAAGCGCGTGCACCTCGAGCTGGGCGGCAAGGCGCCGGTGGTCGTGTTCGACGACGTGAGCATGGAGAGCGCGATGGAAACGATCGCGGGCACCGGCTACTACAACGCCGGGCAGGACTGCACCGCGGCCACGCGCGTGCTCGCGGGCGCGAAGGTCTACGACGAGGTGGTCGCCGGGCTCGCCGACAAGGCGCGCGGGCTCGTGTTGGGCGACACGCTCGCCGAGGACACCACGCTGGGCCCGTTGAACTCCGCCCGCCAGTTGGCCCGTGTCAGCGGGCTGTTGGAGCGTCGAGGGGATCGCGCCGAGCTGGTCACCGGCGGAACCACGGCGGATCGGCCCGGGTTCTTCCTC
>DATARO010000077.1:0-6021 GCA_036264095.1 Solirubrobacteraceae bacterium
CTTCGGCAGCAGCGCCTCGACGCGTTCGCGCAGCTGCACGAGCGTGTAGCGCGAGTCCGACTGCTGCACGATCCCTGTGATCAGCTCGCCGACGCGGTCGCGGTACTCCTCGTACATCATGTCGCGCTCGGCCTCGCGGATCCGCTGGAGGATCACCTGCTTCGCCGTCTGCGCGGCGATGCGCCCGAAGTCGTCGGGAGTGACGTCGCGCTCGTCGATCTGGTCGCGGTATTCGGCGAACTTCTTGGGGTCGATTTCCGGTTCCTCGGGTTCGCGCATCTCCCCCGTCTCGGGGTCGATCGTCGTTTCTTCATCGATCGTCTCGACGATCAGATGCGCCTCCAGGCGCTCGGGGATGATCAGCTCGATGACCCTGAAGTCGGCGGTGTCGCGGTCCATTTCGACGCGCGCGTACTTCGCCGATCCCGGCTGCTTCTTGTACGCCGAGAGGAGCGCATCCTCCAGCGCGATCATCAGCTTCTCCGGCTCGATGCCCTTCTCGCGCGCGAGCGCGTGCATCGCTTCAAGGATCTCGCGTGACATGGCAGTGCTACTCCTCGATCAGGTTGGAACGGCGGATCTCCGAGTAGGGGATCGCGATCATGGCTCCATCGGCGGCGAGCGTGACCTCGTCCTCGGATGCGCCCACGAGCTCGCCCGTGAAGCTGCGGGCGTCGCGCCGTGCAGCGGCTGCGCTCTGCGCGACCGCCGCCGGCCGGGGGTGGCGCGTGCGCACCCGCGCACGCCTGCCCACGAAGCGTCGGAAGTGCGCGGGCTTCGTCAGCGGGCGCTCTGTGCCGGGCGAGGAGACCTCCAGCGAGTACCGCTCGCGGAGGTCGTTGAGGTGCATCGTCACGCGCTCGCAGAGCGCGAGCGTGACGCCGTCGGGGTGGTCGATGAAGACGCGTAGGCAGCGGCCGCCGAGGACCTCGGCGAGCAGCACCTCGACATCCGGCTCGGCCTCGGCCAAGCGGGTCTCGATCTGCTGCTGGAGCTCTGTTGCGGTCATCCTCTTCTCCGGGTCCTTACGCAAAAAGAGCGGGCGGGCGCCCACTCTCGGTACTGCAGCCGGAACACCACGCTCCGACTCGAAAGCTGTCGTTCGAGGATAGCATCGGGGTCGCCCGCGGAACGCTGCGGGGCGCCCGCTCAGTGGCGCGCGGCGTCGCGGCGCGCGCGGTCGCGATAGAGCCTGTAGTCGGCCCGCTCGGGGCGCAGCGAACACGCGAGCGCGAGCGGCTGACAGGCCTCGCGGTGGCGGCCGAGGAGTTGCATCGAGCGCCCGAGGCAGAACAGCGCGTAGTCGTCGGTCGGCTTGCGCTCGGCGAGCGCGCCGAACTCGGCCGCCGCGCTTTCATAGCGCTGCGCATGAAAGAGGGCCCGGCCCAGCGCCTCGCGGATCGAGGCCATCTCCGGCTCGAGGTCGCGCGCTTTGCTCAGCGGCACGATCGCCGCTTGATGGTCGCCGTGATCGAGCAGCTCACAGCCGCGGCGATAGAGGTCGTACACGCTCTCCATCACCACATTTTACCCCGCGCCGCGCAGCTCCTCCACGGCGTCGAGGACGGCCTCGGCGACCGCAGTCTTGCTCGTGCGGGCGACGTGCCGCTCAGCGATCGCGCCGTTCTGGGAGGCGCTCACGATCGTGACCTCGTTCTCGGCGGAGTCGAAGCCGATGTCGGCGCGAGAGATGTCGTTCACCACGAGCGCGTCGAGGCCCTTCGCGGCGAGCTTGCTGCGGGCGGCGAGCGCGGCCTGTGCTCCGTGCTCGGCCGCGAAGCCGACGAGCGTCTGGCCGTCGCGACGCCGCGCGGAGAGCGCGGAGAGGATGTCCGCGGTCGGCGCGAGCACGAGCTCGAGCGAGTCGCGCCCGGCCTTCTTGAGCTTGTCGTGCGCGGGTTGCTCGGGGGCGAAGTCGGCGACGGCCGCGGCCATCAGTAGCACGTCGCAGGCGGAGAACTCGCGCTCGCAGACGCGCCCGAGCTCGGCGGCCGTGGAGACGGCATGGAGCTCGGCCCCGGCGGGTGCGGGCAGGGCGACGTTGGCCGCGACGAGCGTGACCTCGGCGCCGCGCGCGATCGCGGCTTCGGCGAGCGCGTAGCCCATCCGGCCCGAGGAGCTGTTGCCGACGAAGCGCACGCTGTCGATCGGCTCGCGCGTCCCCCCCGCGGTCACGAGCACGCGCGTCCCGGCCAGCGAGGCTACGCGGCCGTTCGCGCCCCCGTCGCCGCCGGCGAGCACCGCCTCGCAGGCGGCCAGCAGCTCCGGCGGCTCGGCGAGCCTGCCGACCCCCTGCTCGCCGCGCGAGGCGAGGCGACCCTCTCCCGGGGGCACCACGGTCACGCCGCGCTCGGCGAGCGTGCGCAGGTTCGTCTGTGTGGCGGGGTGCTCCCACATGTGGTTGTTCATCGCGGGCGCGACGATCAGGGGGCAGCGCGCCGCGAGCGCCGCGCTCGTCAGCAGGTTGTCCGCCAATCCGCCAGCGAGCTTGGCCAGCGTGTTCGCCGTCGCGGGGGCGATCAGGTAGATGTCGGCGTTCGCGACCAGCTCGAGATGGCTGAGCGGCTCGTGGCTCGGGGTCGGCTGCCCTGGGAAGCCCCCGCGCGCGGGGTCGCGCTGGAACTCGCTGGTCAGCACGGGTGCGCCGGTCAGCGCGGCGAACGAAGCCTCGCCGACGAAGCGCCGGCTCGCCGGCGTCTGGATCACGCGCACGGCGTGGCCGGCGGCGGTCGCGAGACGCACGACCTCCAGCGCCTTGTAGGCGGCGATGCCACCGCTAACCCCCAGCAGGATGCGGGCCATGAGTCAGGTTGTAGAGGCGGCAGGTGCTGCTGGCAAGTGCCGCGCGGGCTGTTGCGTCAGGACGAGCGCCTGCGCGCTCGGCGTCGCGCCCGCTCTGCGGGAGCCTCGAGCGCCGAAACGTGCCGCTACGACGCCGGCGGCTACACCGGGCCGTGGACCGCCGCGTCGGCGGATACCGGTGGAGCACATGAGCGACCGAGGACGCCCAAGCGCGCGCCGTCGGCGGCTACCGGAAGCGCCGACCAAGCGATTCAAGGACGCAGGGAGCGAAGTGTGCCGGACCGCGAGTCACCCGCTGGCGCTCGCATCCCCGAACCGGCCAGCGCCGGTCCACGGTCACCTGTAGTGGTACTTCATCTTCCCCGCGGCTACCTCCTCGAGTGCGATCGTGAGGTAGTTTTTCGACGCCGTCTCGACCATCGGGGGCGGGAACTCGTCGAAAGTTCCCTCACCGAGGTTGTGGTAGTAGCTGTTGATCTGGCGCGCGCGCTTGGCGGCGACGATCACACCGGCGTAGTTGGAGTCGACCTGCTCGAGAAGTCGGTCGATGCGGGGAGAGATCACGGTTTGGCTGCCTCGCTTTTGGGTTTGCGCTGCCGATTCTAGTGGGCGCGCTCAGTCGATCTCGGATGCGACGATCTCCGTGAGCTGGGAAAGGGCGTCCTCGAGCCGGTCGTTGACAACGACATGGGCGAACTCGGGCTGCGCGGCGAGCTCGCCGGAGGCGACCGCGAGGCGGCGCTCGACCTCCTCCGCGTCGTCGGTCCCGCGCCCGACCAGGCGCGCGCGCAGCGCCTCGAGCGACGGCGGCGCGATGAAGACCTGGACGGCCTCCGGCATCGCCGCGCGCACCTGCCGCGCACCCTGCACCTCGATCTCGAGCACGACCGGGACGCCATCTGCGATGCGCTGCTCGAGCTCGGAGCGCAGGGTGCCGTAGCTGCGGCCCGCGTAGTCCGCGTGCTCGACGAAGTCGCCAGCGGCGACGTGCCGGTCGAACTCCTCGCGCGAGAGAAAGTGGTAGTCGACCCCGTCGCGCTCGCCGGGGCGGGGCGCGCGCGTGGTCGCCGACACAGACAGCGCCAGCGACGGCTCGCGCTCCATCAGCCCGCGGATCAGCGTCCCCTTGCCGACCCCGGAGGGCCCCGTTATGACGAACACGCGCGCCACGCCCGGCAACCTACAGACGGCCCCGGTGGAAGCCGCGACGTCTCTTATCGCCCGCGTTGGATCTCCCCAGCCGATCGCACCTCTACGCGACGCCCACGCATCGAAACTCGATCATCCTCCGGCCGCGCACGACTCGATACCCGACCGAAGATGTCGCTTCCACGGCGGCCTCGCCGTGGAACTCGATCATCTTCCCCCTAGTGGTGCAGCAGGGAGATCAGCTCGCTGCGCTGCCGCTCGGACAGCCCGCCGATCGTCTTGCTCGGCGCGATCCGGCAGTGCGCGAGGATCTTGTTGACCTTCACGCGGCCGTACTTCGGGACCGCCAGGAGCATGTCGAAGACCTTGGCGGTCTCGACGTACTCGGGCGGCTCGAGCAGCAGCGAGTGGATCGAGCGGCGGCCGGACTTGAGGTCGCGCTTGAGCTGCGCGCGCTGGATGCGGATCTCGTTGGCCCGCGCGAGCGCGTCCATGCGCTGGTTCAGCGAACGCTCCGGGGCGGTGGACGTGGAGGCGGACGTCGTGCCGGTGGCGGTCACCATGGGCGGCGAGTCTACACACCCCAAGCAGGCGATCAAGCGAAAAGCGCCTAATTCACCTGCACCTCGACCTAAGCTTCAGACACGTCGAGGCTGGTGGACGGTGACTTTGCGTGTTTGCAGGGGTTTTGGGGGGCGTCGGACGGGTGGTACGTGGGCGATGTGCGAACCGGTTCCCGCTACTTGCGGGAAATCATTCGCACAACTCCACGCCGGCGACGGACATCAGCCCGTCCGCCACGCGCGCGGCCGACGTCGGGTCGCGAAACGACTCCGTTCCGACCGCCACGGCAGTCGCACCGGCGTCGAGGAAGTCCCGCGCGTGGCGCGCGGTGGCGATTCCGCCCATGCCTACCACCGGTATCGCCACGCGCTCGGCCACGGCCGCGACCTGCGCCAGCGCGATCGTCCTGATCGCCGCGCCCGACAGCCCGCCGCTGCCGCCGCCGAGCCAGCGCTCGCCGGATCGGGACCTGCGCGCCGGTGCGAGCGCGGCGGCCCGCAACGTGTTGATCAGCGACACCGCGTCGGCACCCCCGTCCTCGGCGGCGAGCGCGCAGCTCGGCACGTCGGCGGTGTTCGGCGTGAGCTTGACGATCAAGGGCTTGCGCGTTCGCGGTCGCACGGCCGCCACGACCGCGCGCAGCTGCTCGGGGTCGGCGCCGATGTCCAGGCCGGTGCTGACGTTCGGGCAGGAGACGTTCAGCTCGACAGCGGCGATCTCGGCTCGCTGCTCGCAGGCGGCGACGAGCTCGCACAGCTCCTCGGCGGTCGCGCCCATCACGTTCGTGATCAGCGGCACCCCGGGCTCCGCCGCGGCCACGGTGCGCGCGGAGGCGCAGATCCGGGCGAGGCGCGGAAGGTCGTGCTCGACGTACCCCGCGAGCCCTCTGTTCGGCAGCCCGATCGAGTTGATCAGCCCGCTGGCCGTCTCCCACAGCCGCGGCGGCGGGTTGCCCGCGCGCGGCTGCAGCGTGATCGTCTTCGAGACGTAGGCGGCGAACGGGAACGCGGCGATCAGATCCTCGCCGAAGGCATCGTGCGCGGCGATCGCGTCGAAGGTGCCCGAGCCGTTGATGACGGGGTGTGCGAGCGCGAGGCCGGCCAGCTCGACGCTCATCGCGCGGTGCTCCCGGCAGGCTCGCCGTAGGCGCCCGGCTCGACGACGAGGTCGAGCTCGGCGGCGTCGACGACCGGGCCCTCGACGCACACGCGCAGGTAGCCGCCCCCGCGGCGCGGGACGGCGCAGCCGTAGCACGCGCCGAAGCCGCAGGCCATCCCCGCCTCGAGCGCGAGCTGGGCAGGGACAGCGGCGCGCTCGCACATCGCCCGCACGGCCTCGAGCATCGCCGGCGGCCCGCAGGCGTAGACGCGCGGGCGCCCGGCGGCCTCCAGCTCGGCGCCGAGCAGGTCGGTGACGCGCCCGTCGTGGCCGGCGGAGCCGTCGTCGGTCGCGACGAGGGCGCCGGCGAGCAGCCCCGCGCCGCGCGCGTGGGCGGCGTCGCGGAAG
>DATARO010000010.1:0-82779 GCA_036264095.1 Solirubrobacteraceae bacterium
ATCCGCGAGGCCGAGCGCGACATGATGTACGAGGAGTACCGCGACCGCGTCGGCGAGCTGATCACAGGGATCGTGCAGCAGTCGGACTCGCGCTACACGCTCGTGCAGCTGCGCGAACGCGTCGAGGCGCTGCTGCCGAAGTCCGAGCAGGTCGAGGGCGAGCGCTACGACCACTCGCAGCGGATCAAGGCCGTCATCAAGGAGGTCTCGCCGTCCACGAAGGGACCCGCGATCATCGTCTCACGCCGCGACCCGGAGCTGATCAAGAAGCTGTTCGAGCTCGAGGTGCCGGAGATCGCGGACGGGCTCGTGGAAATCGCGAACGTCGCGCGCGAGCCCGGCTACCGCTCGAAGATCGCGGTCATCTCCCACACCGACGGCGTCGACCAGGTCGGCGCCTGCGTGGGGCCGCGCGGCTCGCGCGTGCGCATGGTCGTCTCCGAGCTGCGCGGCGAGAAGATCGACATCATCCCCTTCAACGAGGAGCCCGCGCGCTTTGTCGCCAAGGCGCTCTCGCCGGCACGCGTGCGCGAGGTGCTCGTCGACGACGACGCAAAGCAGGCGACGGTGATCGTGCCCGACGACCAGCTCTCGCTGGCGATCGGCCGCGAAGGGCAGAACGCGCGCCTGGCGGCACGGCTCACCGGCTGGCGCGTCGACATCCGTTCGGAGACCGAGTTCGCGGCCGAGGAGGCCGAGCACGGCTACGAGGAGGAGGAGGTCAGCGGGCGCTGCGCGGCGATCCTCTCGAATGGCCGTCGCTGCCCGAACGCCGCGCTCCCGGGCTCGCGCTACTGCGGCCTCGAAACGCACCAGGCACTCGCCAACATCGGCACCGACAACGTCGGTGACCTGACAGGAGCGGCAGCGGAGTCGTCCGAGGCGCAGGAGGCGCCGCCCGCGGCCAACGGCGAGACGGCGCCCGAGCCGGTGCAGGCGCACGAGCCCGCCGCCGCAGAGAACGGACAGGAGGCCGCACCCGCGGCCGCCCCGGAGATGCCGCTCCCGCCGGTGGAGGCGCAGCAGCCGCCCGCCGAGGAGCAGACGACATAAGCGGGCACGTACCGCGGCGGCGCTGTGTCGGTTGCGGCCGCGTCGCCGCGAAGAGCGAGCTCGTGCGGATCGCGCTCGCGCCCGGGTCGGGGCGCGGCACCGCCGCCGCTGCCGTCGTCGATGAGCGCGCCGTGCTGCCCGGCCGCGGCGCCTACCTCTGCCGCGACCCGCAGTCCCGCCTGCCCGAGCCTGCCTGCCTGGCGCAGGCGACCCGCGGTGGCGCGTTCGGGCGCGCGTTGCGGGCACGAGTGACGCTCGACCCCAAGCTCGTAGAATCGGTGAGTCGATGAGCAAGCGCCGCGTGCACGAAATCGCAAAGGAGCGAGGGCTCTCGAGCAAGGAGCTGCTCGAGCGGCTGAAGGCTGCCGGGATCGAGGCCAAGGCGGCGGCGTCCTCGGTCGACGAGGACGCCGTGCTGAAGGTCCTCGATGGCGCGGCCGGGAGCCCGAACGGGGCACCCGCCGGCGACGTCAAGCCCGTCGCCGCGACCGCGTCCGCCGCCCCGCCCGCGGCAAAGGCGCCGGCGGCTCCCGCCGCGCCGCCCGCGCCGCCCGCTCCTGCGGCTCCGCCGGCAGCGCCGGCCCCCGCCGCCGCCACTGCCGCCCCGCCCGCGCCGGCGGGACAGACCGCGCCCGAGCGCGTGCGCCCCACCCGCGACTCGCGGACCGGCGAGCGCACGCCCGGCGAGACCGGCCCGGGCGGCCGCCGCCGGGTCGTCATCGACTCCCAGGCCTCGCGCCGCCAGCAGGGCGGGCCCTCCAACCAGCCCCAGCGCCGTCCCCGTCGTGGCCGACGCCGCCGCGGCACCTACGACGAGACGATCGCGCCGATCGACACCGCCGCGCTCGAGGCGACCGACCTGATCCGGGTCAACTCGGGCTCGACCGTCAAGGATGTCGCCGAGTACCTCGGCGTCCCGATCCCCGAGGTGATCAAGAAGCTGATGTCGCTGGGCGAGATGGCGACGCTCACGCAGACCTTGTCCGACGACGCGATCCAGGTGCTCGCCGACGAGTTCGAGAAGGAGATCGAGATCGTCCACGCCGCCGACGACGTCGAGGTGGAGCCGGTGTTCGAGGACACCGACGAGGACCTCGTCGGCCGGCCGCCCGTCGTCACGATCATGGGTCACGTCGACCACGGCAAGACCTCGCTGCTGGACGCGATCCGGGAGACCGAGGTCGTCGCCGGCGAGGCCGGTGGCATCACGCAGCACATCGGCGCCTACCAGGTCCACCACGCCGGCAAGGAGATCACGTTCCTCGACACGCCCGGCCACGAGGCCTTCACCGCGATGCGCGCCCGCGGCGCCCGCGTGACCGACCTCGCCGTGATCGTCGTCGCCGCAGACGACGGCGTGAAGCCGCAGACCGAGGAGGCGATCGACCACGCCAAGGCCGCCGAAGTCCCGATCGTGGTCGCGGTCAACAAGATCGACAAGGAGGGCGCGCAGCCCGAGCGCGTGCGCACCGAGATGACCCAGCACGGCCTGCAGCCCTCGGAATGGGGCGGGGAGATCGAGTTCGTCGACGTCAGCGCCAAGACCCACCAGGGGCTCGACTCGCTGCTCGACACGATCCAGCTCGTCACCGACCTCGAGGAGCTGCGCGCGAACAGCGACACGGAGGCCTCCGGTGCCGTGATCGAGTCCAAGCTCGACCCCGGCCGCGGCCCCGTCGTGACGATCCTGATCCAGCGCGGCACGCTGCGGGTCGGCGACGCGCTCGTCGCCGGGGCGCACTTCGGCCGCGTGCGCGCGATGCAGGACTTCATCGGCGCGCGCGTCAAGCGGGCGACACCCGGCCAGCCCGTCGAGGTGCTCGGCTTCGACGGCGTGCCAGAGGCGGGTGAGCATGTGCGCGTCGTCGAGAACGAGCGCCGCGCCCGCCAGCTCGCGGGCGAGCGTGCCAACCGCCTGAAGACCGAGGCGCTCGCGCGGCGCTCGGGGCGCAAGGTCTCGCTGGAGGACGTCTTCAAGCTCGCCCAGGAGGGCACCGTCAAGGAGCTCGGCCTCGTGATCAAGGCCGACGTCGCCGGCTCGCTGGAGGCGATCGAGGACGAGATCGCCAAGCTCCCGCAGGAGGAGGTCCAGGTCAACATCATCCACCGCGGCGTCGGTGGCATCAACGAGTCCGACGTGATGCTGGCGGCGGCCTCGGAGGGCGTGATCCTCGCTTTCAACGTGCGCCCGGTCGGTGACGCGCGGCAGGTCGCGGACCGCGATGGGGTCGAGATCCGCTCCTACGCGGTCATCTACCGCGCGATCGAGGAGCTGCGTGCCGCGATGCAGGGAATGCTCGCGCCGGAAGAGGTCGAGACCACGCTCGGCCAGGCCGAGGTGCGCCAGCTCTTCAAAGCGTCGCGGATCGGCACGATCGCCGGCTCGTTCGTCACCGAAGGAAAAGTCACGCGCGGCTCGCAGGTGCGCGTCGTCCGCGAGGGCACGGTGATCTACGACACCACGATCGAAAGCCTGAGGCGCTTCAACGACGATGCCCGCGAGGTCTCGAGCGGCTTCGAGTGCGGGATCGTGCTCGCGAACTTCCAGGATGTCCACGAGGGCGACGTGCTCGAGACGTACGAGACGCGTCAGGTGGAGCGCGAGCTGTCGTCTTGAGCGTCGCGCTGGCCTCCGCGCCGGGAGGGAGATCGGATGCGGCGGGGAACTGGACGGATACGATGAGCAGTGGACGGATGCGGCGGGTCGACGAGGCGATCCGCCAGGTGATCGGGGACGCGCTCGCAGCAGACCTGAAGGACCCGCGTGTGGGATTCGTGACTGTTACCGATGTCAGGACCAGCCCCGACCTGCGCCACGCCCGCGTGTACATCAGCGTGCTCGGGGAGCATGGCCAGAGCTCCGAGCCGGTCGAACGCGAGATGACGCTCGCGGGACTGCGCTCGGCGCACGGCTACCTCCAGGGCCGGATCGCGCACGAGCTCGCGCTCAAGCGCACGCCAGCGCTCGAGTTCGCCTATGACGACACGACCGATCGCGCGCTGCGCCTCGAGCGCCTGATCGACGAGATCGGCCCGCGATGAGCGACGGCCGCGCGCATTGCGCCACGCGCGAGCAGGTCCTGGAGCGGATCCGGGAGGACGAGCGCTTCGTGCTCGCGACCCACGAACACCCCGACGGCGACGCGCTCGGCTCGCTGGTGTCGATGCAGGGGCTGCTCACCGGGCTCGGCAAGCAGTCGCAGATGTTCATCGGCCCCGCCGACCTGCCGCCGCCCGACGAGTACAGCTCGCTCGCCCTCGACGGCCTGATCAGCGAGCCGCCGGGCGACATCGGCGAGCGCACGGTCGTGTTCCTTGACTGCGGGAACATCGATCGCAACCCCGCGAGCGTGCTGCGCGACGGCAGGCATCTGCTGAACATCGACCACCATCACGACAACACGCTGTTCGGCACGATCAACCACGTCGTCCCGAACGCGTCCTGCACGGCCGAGATCGTCTGGGACCTGATGCAGGCGCTCGGCGTGCAACCGACGCCGGAGGTGGCGGAAGCGCTCTACGTGGGCCTGATCACCGACACCGGGCGCTTCATGTACGAGAGCACGGGACCGCGCGCGCACCTCATGGCAGCGAGCCTGATCGAGGCCGGTGTGGACGTCGCCGGCGTCTACCGCCGCCTGTACGAGGGCCAGCCGCAGGGCAAGCTCGCGCTGCTCGGCCGGGCGCTCGAGATGATCCAGCGGTATGACTCCGGCGAGCTCACGCTCGCCGCGCTGAGCGCCGAGGACTTCGTGCGGGCGCACGCACAGGAGAGCTACTCGGAGGGCATCATCGACCAGCTGCGCACGCTCTCGGGGACGAAGGTCGCGGTGCTCGTGCGAGAGCTCTCGAGCGGCGAGCGCAAGGGGCAGCACAAAGTCTCGCTGCGGGCGACCGACGACGAGGTCGACGTGTCGGTGATCGCCCGCGCCCAGGGGGGCGGCGGGCACCGCCGCGCGGCCGGGTTCTCGACCGAGCTGTCCCAGGGCGAGCTGATCGACTTCCTCCGCGCCGCGATCGCCGCGCAGCTGCACCCGGGCCCGAGCGGGCCGGCCGCCGCGAACGGCAACTAGCCGCAGCGGATGACCGCCGGACGGCGTCCCACCGGCGAGCTCGACGGCGTGCTGCTGATCGACAAGCCGGCGGGCATCACCTCTCACGACGCGGTCGCCGCCGTCCGCCGCGCGCTCGGCGGCGCGAAGACCGGGCACGCCGGCACGCTCGACCCCTTCGCGACGGGATTGCTGATCGTGCTCGTCGGGCGCGCGACCAAGGCGCAGCGTGCGCTGATGGCGCTGCCCAAGCGCTACGAGACGGTCGCCCAGCTCGGCTACACCTCGACCACGGGCGACGTCGAGGGCGAGATCGTGCACACCGGACGGCTCCCGCCCGACCCGCCGGCGCTGCCCGTCGGCGAGGTGCGCCAGCGGCCGCCAGCGCACTCGGCCGTGAAGGTCAAAGGCGAGCGCGCCTACCGCCGGGCTCGCCGCGGCGAGGAGCTGCAGATGCCCGAGCGGATCGTGACCGTGCACCGCTTCGAGCAGCTGTGGCGCCGCGACTCCGAGGCCGCGGAGCCGCGCGCGGCGTTCGCGATCGAATGCGGCTCGGGCACGTACGTGCGCTCGCTGATCGCAGACCTAGGCGACGCCTATTGCGTCGAGCTGCGGCGGACCGCGATCGGGCCGTTCGGCGTGCAGGACGCCGTGCCTCCGCCTCCGCGGGGGCGGCCGTGGGAGGACCCGCCGCTGATCGAGCTGCCCGAGGCGCTGCGCCGCGCGCAGGCCGCCGGCGCCGGTCGTCAATAGGCTGTGCGGCCGTGAAGGTCACGCGCCTGCCGGATGTCGAGACGGGACGCGAGCGAAACGTCGCCGTCGGCACGTTCGACGGCGTGCACCTCGGCCATCGCGAGGTGATCGCGGGATCCGACAGCGTGCTCACGTTCGACCCGCACCCCGTCTCGATCGTCGCGCCGCAGCACACGCCGAAACTCCTGACGACGCTCGCGCACAAGGCGGAGCTGATCGCGGCGCTCGGGGTCCAGGAGATGATCGTGATCCCGTTCGACGCCGCCTTCGCGATGCGCTCGGCGTCCTCGTTCGTCGAGGACGTGCTCGTCGGCGCGGTGGGGGCGCGCGAGGTCTCGATCGGCGAGAACTTCCGCTTCGGCCACAAGGCGCAGGGCGACCCGGTGATGCTCGCCGGCGACACGCGGTTCCGCACGGTCGTCCACCGACTGCTCGAGGTCGACGGCGAGATCGTCTCCTCCTCGCGCATCCGCGGCCTGTTGCTGGCGGGCGACGTCGCCGAGGCGAACCGCCTGCTCGGCGCGCCGTTCGCCCTCTCCGGCACCGTCGCCCACGGCGACGAGCGGGGGCGCGAGCTCGGCTTCCCGACCGCGAACCTGATCCCCGAGGAGGCGCTCGTGTGCCCGGCGCACGGCGTCTACGCGTGCGTCGCGCGCACCGGCGGCGCCGAGCACCCGGCGGCGGTCAGCATCGGCGTGCGCCCGACGTTCGCGACCGGCAGGGGAGAGCTGATCGAGGCCTACCTGCTGGACTTCGCCGGGCACCTCTATGACCAGGCGCTCGAGCTGCGCTTCCTCGCGCGCCTGCGCGGGGAGCGGCGCTTCGACAGCGCCGAGGCGCTGGTCGAGCAGATGCACCGCGACGTCGCCGCGACCCGCGAGATCGCCGCGGCCGGCGCCTAGCCGCGTGCCTCCCGCGCCGCCGGAGGCGAGCGCCGGGGTCTGCTAGCGTGCCCGTTTCGATGGCGGCAATCACCAGCGAGCGCAAGCGCGAGATCGCAGCGAAGTTCGGGTCGGGCGAGAGCGACACCGGCAACACGAAGGTGCAGATCGCGTTGCTGACCGAGCGCATCAATCACCTCACCGAGCACCTGCGCGGGCAGGGCAAGGACCACCACTCGCGCCGCGGCCTGCTGATGCTCGTCGGGCGCCGCCGGCGCTTCCTGGACTACCTCCAGCGCCGCGACCTCGAGGGTTACCGCGAGCTGATCAAAGAGCTCGGCCTGCGCAAGTAGGACGAACGTGGACGCTGCGCGCTACTGCGTCCTCGGTCGCTCGCGTACGAAGTGCGCCACGCTCCCTGCGCCCTTGGATCGGTCGGTCCACGTCCTTCCTAGCCGGCCGTCGCGTGTCGGCGCCGGCCTATTCGCATGGTCCTGAGGCCCGGCACGCCCGCTCCGACGTTCGAGCTCGCGACCGGCGACGGCGGGACGTTCACGGAGGCGGACCTCCGCGGCCGCGTCACCGTGCTCGTCTTCTACCCCTTCGCCTTCAGCCCGGTCTGCACCGACCAGCTGCAGCTCTACGAGCCGGTCACGAACGAGCTCGCCGAGCGCGGCGACGCGCTGTACGGGGTCTCCTGCGACGCGACGTGGTCGCAGACGGCGTTCAAGGAGAAACTCGGCGTGAGCTGCGAGCAGCTCTCGGACTTCGAGCCGAAGGGGGCCGCCTGCGAGGCCTTCGGCGTGCTTCACCCCGGCGGCTTCGCCCAGCGCGCGCTTGTGGTCTGCGATGCCGGCGGGACGGTGGCGTGGAGCTACGAAGCGGACTCGCCCGGAGACCTGCCGCCCGTCGAGCTGCTGCGCGAGGGCCTCGCGCAGGCCTCCGGCGCTGCCGCCTGAGCGCGGCGGGACGACAGGCACGCTGCGCGCCGCCTCTTCGGTCGGCGCGCCTGGCTCGGCATGGACCGGATCACCCGGTCTGCGATCGGCTCGTGACAGTCCGCACAACCCCCCGGGGCGGATGGCGGCAACAGCACCACCGGGCCGCGGACGCCCTCCGCGAGCACGTGCCGGCCACGCTATGCTCGTGCGGTTCGGAAAGAGAAAAGACAAGCGCCGCCGACCGACGGGCGGACAGGAAGGTAGACAGATATGAGCAGTGACGCCGTTACGCGGGTCTCCGTGGAGATCGCTGGTAGCGAGATCTCGTTTGAGACCGGCAGGATGGCCAAGCAGGCCTCCGGCGCAGTAGTCGTCCGCCAGGGCGACACGATGGTTCTGGCGACCGCGGTCGCGGGCTCCATCCGCGATGTGGACTTTCTCCCGCTCACCGTCGACGTAGAGGAGCGGATGTACGCGGCCGGGAAAATCCCCGGCTCGTTCTTCAAGCGCGAGGGTCGCCCGGGCGAGAAGGGCACGCTCACCGCGCGCATGATCGACCGGCCGATCCGCCCGCTGTTCCCCAAGGAATGGCGCTACGACACGCAGCTGGTGGCGATCCCGCTGTCGATCGACCACGTGCATCCCTACGACATCCTCGCCATGAACGGCGCCTCGGCGGCGCTGATGCTCTCCGACATCCCCCTGCCGACGCCCGTCGGCGCGGTGCGGATCGGCAAGGTCGACGGCAACTTCGTCGTCAACCCGAGCGAGGCTGACCTGCTCGAGGGCGCCGAGAGCCCGTCCGAGCTCGACCTGATCGTCGCGGGCACCGAGGACGCGATCCTGATGGTCGAGGCCGGCGCGGGTGAGATTCCCGAGGCCGAGATCCTCGACGCGCTCGACATCGCCCACGCCGAGATCAAGCGGCTCTGCGCGCTGCAGCGCGACCTCGCCGCGAAAGCCGGCAAGGCCAAGAAAGAGTTCACCGCGGTCGGGGTCGACGAGGCCCTGCTCGAGGCGGTGCGCGCCTCGCACGGCGCGGCGCTCGACGCGGCGACCCAGGTCGAGGACAAGCTCGAGCGCCAGGACGCCACGAAGGCGGTCGAGGAGGCCGTGCTCGAGCAGCACGCGCCGGCCGCGCCCGAGGGCGCGGGCGAGGATGCGCTGGTCGCGGCCAAGGAGCGCCGCGCGGCGGTGCAGGCGGCGTTCGACAAGCTCGAGAAGTCGATCATCCGCGAGCGCATCGCCGTGCACAAGAAGCGCCCGGACGGCCGCGCCGAGAACGAGATCCGCGACATCACGATCGAAGTCGGGGTGACGCCGCGTACGCACGGCTCCGCGCTGTTCACGCGGGGCCAGACGCAGGCGCTGAGCGTCGTGGCGATGGGCACGCTCAAGGAGGAGATGCGCATCGACACGCTCGGCCTGGAGACGAAAAAGTACTACTGGCACCACTACAACTTCCCGCCGTTCTCGGTGGGCGAGGCCGGCCGCATGGGCGGCGTCAAGCGCCGTGACATCGGCCACGGCGCTCTCGGCGAGCGCGCACTCGCGCCGATGGTGCCCTCGATCGAGGAGTTCCCCTACTCGATCCGCGTCGTCTCGGACATCCTCGAGTCCAACGGGTCGTCCTCGATGGCCTCGGTGTGCGGCTCCTCGCTGGCGCTGATGGACGCGGGCGTGCCGATCAAGCGCCCCGTCGCGGGGATCGCGATGGGCCTGATCAAGGAGGGCGACGACTACATCGTCCTCACCGACATCGCCGGCGTCGAGGACCACCTCGGCGACATGGACTTCAAGGTCGCCGGCACCGATCGCGGCATCACGGCGCTGCAGATGGACATCAAGATCACGGGTGTCACCTTCGACATCCTGCGCGACGCGCTGGCGCAGGCGAAAGAGGCGCGCACGTTCATCCTCGGCAAGATGGCCGACGTGATCGGCACGCCGCGCGAGCAGCTCTCGCAGTTTGCGCCACGGATCCAGACGATCCAGATCGACCCGTCGCAGATCGGCCTGCTGATCGGCAAGGGCGGCGAAACGATCCGCGGGCTCTCCGAGGAGTTCGAATCCCAGATCGACGTCAACGACGACGGCCAGGTGCTGATCTACTCTGCCAACGGCGAGCTCGGCGACGCGCTCGTCGAGCGGGTGCGGCTGATGATGAAGGAGGTCGAGGTCGGCGACGAATACGTCGGCAAAGTCGTCAAGACGACGACGTTCGGCGCCTTCATCGAACTGTCGAAGGGCACCGACGGCCTGCTGCACATCTCCAACGTCTCGCCCGGCGAGCGCGTCAACACTGTCGAGGACGTCCTCAACAAGGGCGACGAGGTGAGCGTGCGCGTGGTCGAGGTCGACCGCGAGCGCGGACGCATCGGGCTGCGCCTGGCCGACGATCCGGACATCGCGGGCAAGACGGTCGAGGAGCTCTCGGCCGTCAGCGCCGGCGGCGACGGCGGCGGACGGCCGCCGCGCGAGGGAGGCTACGAGCGCCGCTCATCGCGCAACGGCCGCGATCGCGATCGCGACCGGGAGCGCGGCGGGCGCCGCGGGTCGGGCCGGCCGCGCCACGGGCGCGACTGAGACCGAGGGTTCCGCTGGGCCCAGCAGACGAGCACCGCATCAGCACGCTGGATTCCGGCGTGCGCGTGGCCACCGAGCGCCTGCCCGGCGTGCGCTCGGTGGCGCTCGGCTTCTGGATGGACACGGGCTCGACCGTCGAGCGCGACGAGCAGGCGGGCATCTCGCACCTGCTCGAGCACATGCTGTTCCGGGGAACCGAGCGCTTCGGATCCGAGGAGATCGACCAGATCTTCGACGCGCTCGGCGCGGAGATAAACGCGGGGACCGACAAGGAGGCGACCTCGCTGTACACGCGCGTTCTCGACGGCCACGTGGCGCGGGCGTTCGAAGTCATGAGCGACATGGTCTGGGAGCCGCGCTTCGGCGAGCTCGAGGCCGAGCGCGAGGTGGTCCTCGAGGAGATCGCGATGTACGAGGACGATCCCCAGGACCGTGTCTTCGACATCCTCTCGCGCGCGATCTTCGGCACGCACCCGCTGGGGCGTCCCGTGATCGGCAGCGCCGAGGTCGTCGGGAACGTCACGCGCGAGGCGCTCCGGGCGTTCCATCGCGAGCGCTACCTGCCCGAGCGCGTCGTGATCGCTGCGGCCGGGTCGATCGAGCACGAGCGCCTGGTCGAGCTCGCCGCCGCGGCAGTGCCGGAGCGGACGGCGCCCGCGGACACCGCCGCGCTCGAGACCGCGCCACCGCCGGCCGACTCCGAGCAGCGCGTGCGGTTCCTGGAGAAAGAGACCGAGCAGTTCCACGTCTGCATCGGCGGGCTCGGCATCACCCGCCACGACGAGCGGCGCTTCGCGCTTCGCGTGCTCGAAGGGGTGCTCGGAGGGACGACCTCCTCACGGCTGTTCCAAGAGGTGCGCGAGCGGCGTGGCCTTGCCTACTCGGTGTTCTCGTTCTCGAACCTGTTCGCGCGCAGCGGCGAATTCGGGTTGTATCTCGGGACCCGTCCGGAGAACCTGCCTGCGGCGGTCGAGGTCGTCGCGGCCGAGCTCGCGCGCTTCCTCGAGGATCCCGCGAGCGACGCGGAGATCGAGCGCTCGCGCGAGAACCTGAAGGGAAGGATGATGCTCGGGCTCGAGTCGACCGGGGCGCGCATGAGCCGGCTCGGCGGCTCGCTGCTGGCCGGGCTGCCGCTGCTCTCGCTCGGCGAGCTGATCGAGCGCGTCGACGCGGTGAGCGTCGAGGACCTGCGCGCGCTCGCGGCGGAGCTGATCGCGCCCGAGCGCCTGTCGGTGGTCGCGGTCGGTCCCGACGCCGCGCGCTTCCACGACGCGATCGCCCCGCTGCTCGGCGGGCGTGAGACCGTCATCGCGAAGGCCGCAGAGGCCTCGGCGTGATCTCCGTAGCGGTGGCGGGCGCCGCCGGGCGGATGGGGGAGGCCGTGTGCGCCGCGGTGGAAGGCGCCGGTGACATGCAGCTGGCCGGGCGCGCGGATCCCGTGCTCGAGACGGGCGTCGAGGAGGTGCTCGCCGGCGCCGACGTGCTCGTCGACTTCACGACGCCCGCCACGGCGCTCGCCAACGCGCGGGCTGCGCTCGCCGCCGGTGTCCACGTCGTGATCGGGACGACCGGCTTCGACCCGGCCCCCCTGCACGAGCAGACGGGCAGGCCGGGGACCCCGAACGTGCTGATAGCGCCGAACTTCGCGATCGGCGCGGTGCTGATGATGCGCTTCGCCGCGCAGGCCGCGCCGCACATGGCCAAGGCGGAGATCATCGAGCTGCACCACGATGCGAAGCTCGACGCGCCGAGCGGGACCGCCGCGCTCACGGCCGAGCTGATGGCGAAGGCCTCCGGCGGGCAGGCGCCGCCGATCCACTCCGTGCGGCTGCCCGGGCTCGTCGCCCATCAAGAAGTGATCTTCGGCGACCTCGGGCAGACGCTCTCGATCCGCCACGACACGACCAGCCGCGAGTCGTTCATGCCGGGTGTCCTGCTTGCCGTGCGGCGCATCGGCGGCCTCGAGCGCTCGCCCGTCGTCGGGCTCGAGCAGCTGTTGTTCTGAGATGCGGGCCGCGTCGCGGCGCGTGAGATACTGACCGGCATGAGAGACCTCGGTGCGATCCTGACGGCGATCGTCACGCCGTTCGACGGCCGCTCGCGCGTCAACGAGGACGCGTTCGTCGGCCTGATGCGACACCTCGCCGACAACGGCTCGGACGGTTTCGTCGTCGCCGGCACGACCGGCGAGGCTTCGACGCTCAGCGACGCGGAGCAGCTCGGGCTGATCGAGCTGGCCGTCGCCGAGCGCCCGCCGGGCAAGACGATCGTCGCCGGGACCGGGACGAACGACACGCGCCAGGCCGTGCTGCTGACCGAACGCGCCTCGGCGCTCGGGGTCGACGCGGTGCTGTCGGTCACGCCCTACTACAACCGTCCGAGCCGGCTCGGGCTGGTGCGCCACTTCGAAGCGGTCGCGGGCGCGACCGACAAACCGACGCTGCTCTACAACATCCCGGCGCGCACCGGGACGAACATGCCGCCCGACCTGCTCGCCGAGCTGGCCCAGATCGAGGGGATCGAAGGCGTCAAGCAGGCGAACGCCTCGGAGCTGGAGCTGATCGACGGCCTCGCGCTGTATGCGGGCGACGACGGGTCGCTCGCGCGCACGCTCGACATCGGCGGCGCAGGCGGGATCTGCGTCGCGAGCCACGTCGTCGGCAACGAGATGCGGCGCATGGTCGACGAGCCGGAGCACCGCGAGGAGATCGACGCTTCGCTGCGCGATGTGTACGAGACGCTGTTCATGACGGCTAGCCCCACGTGCACGAAGGCTGCGCTGAACATGCTCGGCCACGAAGCGGGTGGGCTGCGGCTGCCGCTCGTCGAGGCGACCGACGAGGAGGCCGAGGCGGTGCGCGCCATGCTCCAGCGGCACGGCCTGCTCGCGGGCGCTCCCGCGTGAGCACAGAGCGCGGAGAGGGCGGGGGCGGCCTCGCCGCGGGCACCGGCTCGACGGAGACGCGAGGTGGCTGAGCTGCGCGTCCTCCCGCTCGGCGGGCTCGGGGAGATCGGCAAGAACATGACGGTCGTCGAAGTGGACGACCGGATCATCGTCGTCGACGTCGGGCTGCGCTTCCCGACCCCGGAGATGGTCGGGATCGATCTCGTGCTCCCGGATTTCGCCTACCTGCGCGAGCGGGCACGCGACATCGAGGCGATCGTCGTCACCAACGGCCACGAGGACCATCTCGGGGCGCTGCCGTGGGTGCTGCGCGAGCTCGGCGAGCAGCACCTGCCGCCGGTCTACGGCGGCCCGCTGACGATCGCGATGGCGCGCTCGAAGCTCGACGAGCACCGGCTGCGCGACGTCCACCTCGAGGAGCTCGACGACGGTGAAACGCTCGACCTGGGGCCGTTCGCGCTCGAGCTGATCCACATGACGCACTCGATCCCCGACTCGAGCGCGGTCGCGCTCACCACAGACCTCGGCACCGTCCTGATCACGGGCGATTACAAGTTTGATCAGACACCCGTGGATGGGCCACCCGCGGATGTCTCCCGACTGGCCGAGCTCGGCCGCGAGGGCGTGCTCCTGCTCTGCGGTGATTCGACGAACGTCGACCGCGACGGTTTCTCGCCGTCGGAGTCCGTGGTCGGGCCGCACCTGGAGGACGTGTTCGCGCGCTGCGAGGGTCGGATCGTCGTGACGAGCTTCGCCTCGAACATCCACCGCGTGCAGCAGGTGGTCGACGCGGCCAACGCGCTCGGCCGCAAGGTCGCGCTCGTCGGCCGCTCGATGCGCAAGAACGTCGGGATCGGGCGCAACCTCGGCCACATCGAGGTGCCCGAGGGCCAGCTCGTCGGCGCGCGCGAGATCGGCGATTTCGTCGACGAGCGCATCGTGATCATCTCGACGGGGTCCCAGGGCGAGCCGCTGTCGGCACTGCGCCGCATGGCCTACCGCGACCATCCGCAGGTCGAGCTGAAGGCGGGGGACACCGTCGTATTCTCGGCGACGCCGATCCCCGGCAACGAGCGCGCCGTCAACGAGACGATCGACCGGCTCTACCACATCGGCTGCGACGTGATCACGCCCCGCGAGGCGCCGGTGCACGCCTCGGGCCACGGCTACGCCGAGGAGGTCAAGCTGATGCTGAACCTCGTCAGGCCGCGCTACGTGATGCCGTTCCACGGCGATTTCAAGCGGCTGCGGCTGCACGCCCAGCTCGCGGAGGCGGTCGGGATCGATGCGAGCAACATCTTCCAGGGCGACAACGGCCTGCCGCTGGACATCGACGAGCGCGGGGCGCGGTTCGGCGAGCGCGAGGAGTCGGGGATGATCTTCGTCGACGGGGTCGAAATCGGCGAGATCGCCGACGCGGCGCTGCGCGACCGGCGCATGCTCTCGGCGGACGGCATCTTCATCGTCGTGGTGACGATCGCCGAGCAGGACGGCAGCTCCGTCGCCGACCCGGAGGTGATCCTGCGCGGCGTGCCCTTCCTCGACCAGGCCGACCAGCTGGGGGAGGAGATCCGCGACACGGTCGAGAGCTCGCTCGCGCGTGCGGCCCGCGAGCAGATCCGCGAGGTCGACCTGCTCCAGCAGGTCCTCCACGACGACCTGGCGCAGCTAGTCTACGACCGTCTCAAGCGGCGGCCGATGGTGCTGCCCGTCGTCGTCGAGGTCTGAGGCCCGCGGAAGCGTCACCACGAAGCGCGCGCCGCGCGGCGCGCTGCGGTCGAGTTCCACCGCGCCACCATGGGACTCCGCGACAGCGCGCACGATCGCCAGGCCCAGCCCGAACGATCCGCCGCGGTCGCCCGCCCCGCGCACGAAGCGCTCGAACAGCGCCGGGGCGAGCGCCTCGGGGACGCCGGGTCCCGAGTCGTGCACGATGAGCTCGACCTGGGAGCCCCGCGTCGCGGTGCTGATCGCGATCTCCGTACCGGGGGGCGTGTGGCGGATCGCGTTCTCGAGCAGGTTGATCGCGAGCCGGTGCAGCTCGTCGCGGGAGGCGAGCACGGGCGCGGGGTGGACATCGAGCGAGAGCTCGTGCTCGCCGCTGATCGGGCCGAGCTCGGCAGCCGCGTCGACCACGATCTGGCCGAGGTCGCACGTCTCGCGCGCCTGCACGCGCGCCGCATCGGTCCGTGCCAGCAGCAGCAGGTCGGCGACGAGCCGGCGCATCCGCTGCGAGGAGCGCAGCGCCGAGCGCGCGGCGTCGCCCTCGTCGCCGTGCAGCGCTTCCGCCAGCAGCTCGAGGTTGGCCAGCACCGAGGTCAGCGGCGTGCGCAGCTCGTGCGAGGCGTCCGCGACGAACTGGCGCTGGCGCGCGAGCGCGGCCTCGGTGTCGCTGTGGGCGGCGTGGAGCCCGCGGAGCATGCCCTCGAGCGTGCGCGCGAGCTCGGCGACCTCGTCGTCGGCGTGCGGCTCGGGCATTCGCTGCGAGGGGTCGCGCGTGCGCGCGATCTCCGCCGCGGTCGAGGTGAGCTCCGCGATCGGCTTCATCGCGCGGCGCGCGAGGGCCATGCCGGCGAGCAGCGCGAGCGCGCTGCCGGCGAGCACGCCCAGCAGCAGGAACAGCTCGACGCGCTTGACCGTCGACTCGGTGTCCGACACGCCCCGGCCGTACTGGAAGACCAGCTGCCCGACGGCGGCGCCTTCGGGATCGCGCACGATCAGGCTGCGACTGACGACGCGGTAGCCGCCGACGTTTTTCGCTTCGGCGCTCGGCGCGCCCAGCGACGGCGAGTTCCGGGGGGCTTCTGCGATCACGCGCCCTTCCAGCGCGAAGATGCGCATCACGACGTGATCGCCGGCGAAGTCCGCGAGCGGCGGGTTGACTTTGAACCGGTTGTGCGACGGATCGACCGTGAAGCGCAGCTGCGAGGGCACCTGCGCCGCGGCGTCGCTGACCTCGCGGTTGAAGTCCGAGCGGATCCGGTGGACCGTGAGCGAGCCGATCGCGACGGCGAACCCGCACAGGATCACAAACGTCAGCAGCGCCGATACGAGCGCCAGCCGCAGGCGGATCGGGAGCCTGTCGAGGCTGGCCGAGACACCCGCAGCGCCGCGGCGCAGCGCCGCGGGGAGCCTAGGCGCGAAGGACGTAGCCGGCCCCCCGGATCGTGTGCAGGAGGCGGGGCTCACCGCCGCCCTCGAGCTTGCGCCGCAGGTTCGAGACGAACACCTCGATCGTGTTCGTGGTCGAGAACGGGTCATAGCCCCAGACCTCATCGAGCAGGCGCTGGCGCGAGATCACGATGCGCTCGTTGCGCATCAGGTACTCGAGCAGCTCGAACTCGCGCTGGGTCAGATCGATGTCGCGCTTGCCGCGGCTGACCTCGTGCGTGTCGGCGTTCAGCATCAGGTCGGCGACGCGCAGGGGCGCCGAGCCGCGCGGAGGGCGCCGGCGCAGGAGCGCGCGCATGCGCGCGAGCAGCTCCTGGCGCTCGAACGGCTTGACGAGGTAGTCGTCGGCGCCGGCGTCGAGGCCTTCGACGCGCGCCTCGAGTGCGTCGCGGGCGGTCAGCATCAGGATCGGCACGTCGTCACCGTCGCGCAGCGCGCGCGCGACCTCGAGGCCGTCGCGCTTCGGCAGGCCGAGGTCGAGGATCACGAGGTCCGGAGCGAACGTACGCCCCTCCTCGAGCGCCACCTCGCCGTCGCCGGCGGTGCGCACCTCGTAGCCCTCCATCCGCAGCGAGCGCTGCAGCGCCTGTGCGATGTCTTCGTCGTCCTCGACCACGAGGACCCTTGGCGTGCGGGAGAAGTCGTTCACGGTCCTTCTTTATCTAGGCGGCGTTAAGCGATGGTAAGCCTTTCGGGCAGGGTTCCGTGCCTGCGGCGTCGAAGTTGCGCGCGATGGCAACATCGCGCAGACGAGCCCCTGCCCGCTCCAAGGCCCGTTCCGGACGCCGCGGGCGCACGAGCCGCCGCGGCGGGCGCCTCTCCGGCTTCTCAATCCAGCGCCTGCGTTTGCCGGTACTGGACCAGCGCCAACGCGATGTCCTCGGCCTCGCACTGCTGGCGCTCGCTGTCTTCACCGGGTTCGCGCTGTACGGCTCCGGCAGGCCCGGCGGCGCGGGCGAAGCGCTCAGCGTCGCCTTCGGCTGGACGCTCGGCGGCGCGCGCGTGCTCGCCCCCGTCGCGATCGGGGTCGCGGGGGGCGTCCTGCTGCTGCGCCCGGTCGTGCCTGCGCTGCGCCCGCTGCGGACCGGCGCCGTGTGCCTGTTCGGCGCGGTGACGCTCGCGCTCGCGGCGGGCACGCTCGGGCTGAGCAGCGGTCCGCGCCACGGTGGCAGAGCCTGGACCTCGCCGCACCTGCAGAGCCATGGCGGGATCGCGGGCGAAGCCCTCTACCAGCTGTCACACCGGCTCGTCCAGGGCGTCGGCGTCGAGATCCTCGTCGTGTTCCTCGCGCTGGCGGCCGTGATCCTGCTCACCGGCGCTTCGATCGCGAGCGTGCTGCGGGCGACGGGCAACGGCGTCCTCGACACGACGCGCATGGTGCGCGCCGCCTCCGAGCGCCGATCACAGGTCCGCGTCGGACGCTCGACGGCCGAGCGCCGCCGCGAGGAGCCCGCGCTCGCCGACGACGTGCTCAGCCCGCCGGAACCCGAGCCGCAGAAGATCGTCGTTCGCGCGACGCACGTCGAGGCGCCCTCGCGCGACTGGGAAGAGGAGCCCGAGCCGCAGGAGCGCCCGGAGCCCGAGGAGGAGGCCCCGCTGTCCGAGGCGCCCGAGCCCGAGGACGGCGAGGAGGAGGAGCAGCTCGCGGGCGTCGCCCGCGCCGACGCCGCCGACCTGACCCCGCAGGGGCGCTACCGCGGCGCGGTCACCGAGGACCCCGACTTCGTGTGGTCAGTGCCCGACGCCTCGGGCCTGCTGAGCCGCTCGACGAGCGAGCAGAGCCGGCCCGACACCGCCGGGCAGGAGCGGATCGCGACGGCGCTCGTCGAGGCGCTCGGCCACTTCGGCGTCGAGGCGAAGGTGATCGGGACGGTCGCGGGGCCGCACATCACGCGCTATGAGCTCCGGCTCGCGCCGGGTACCAAGGTGGCGAAGGTCGCACAGCTCAAGGACGACCTCGCTTACGCCCTCGCGGCGACGGACATCCGCATCCTCGCGCCGATCCCCGGCAAGCAGGCCGTCGGCGTGGAGGTGCCCAACGCGCACCGGCGGATCGTCAAGCTCGGCGATGTCTTCCAGGCCCCGCCGAAGGACTGGTCGCCGCTGACCGTCTGGCTCGGCAAGGATGTGGCGGGCAAGGCGATCGGCGCGGACCTCGCGAAGATGCCGCACATCCTCGTCGCCGGCACCACCGGCGCGGGCAAGTCGGGCGCGATCAACGCGATGCTGTCGAGCATCCTCCTGCGCGCCTCGCCGCACGAGGTCAGGCTCGTGCTCGTCGACCCGAAGCAGGTCGAGCTCAACCACTACGAGTCGATCCCCCATCTCCTGACGCCGGTGATCACGAACCCGCGGATGGCCGCCAACGCGCTCCAGAACCTCGTCAAGGAGATGGAGCAGCGCTACGGCATCATGTCGCTCGCGCGCACGCGCGGCCTCGTCGAGCTCAACACGGCGCGCCGGCGCCGCGGGGAACCGCCGCTGCCATACATCCTGTGCGTGATCGACGAGCTCGCGGACCTGATGATGGTCGCTCCCGCCGACGTGGAGGACTCGATCATCCGCCTGGCCCAGAAGGCGCGCGCGGTCGGCATCCATCTCGTGCTCGCCACGCAGAGCCCGCGCGTCGACGTGATCACCGGGATGATCAAGGCGAACGTCCCCTCGCGGATCGCGTTCGCGGTCTCCTCGCAGACCGACTCGCGCGTGATCCTCGACCAGAACGGTGCCGAGTCGCTGCTCGGCCAGGGCGACATGCTGTTCAGCCCGGTCGGGAGCTCGCGCCTGCAGCGGATCCAGGGCGCCTACATCGACGAGGCGCAGATCGCCAAGCTGACCGAGCTGTGGCGCAGCCAGGGCGCACCCGACCTGCGCGAGGAGCTGCTCGAGGAGGTCGAGCCCGAGATCCCCGAGGGGTCCGGCGACGATCTCGACCCCGACGAGGACCCGCTGCTGCGCGACGCGATCGTCCTCGTGGCGGAGATGGGGACCGCGTCGACCTCGATGCTGCAGCGGCGGCTGCGCCTCGGCTACACGCGCGCGGGGCGCATGATCGACATGCTCGAGCGCCGCGGCGTCATCTCCGGCTACGAAGGCTCGAAGCCGCGGCAGGTCCTGATCAGCGAGGCCGACCTGCCGCGCGTGCTGGCAGCGCTCGACTCGGCCGCCGCGACGTCGGGCAGCTAGGCGCGGCCAGGCACAGGGTCCGAGCGGCGCCTGCGGCGCGACGCACGCGCGCCGGCCGAGCCCGGCGCAATCGATCATCTAGCCTCTCGTCTGCATGCCGGAGATCGGGGCAACGTTGCGGGAGGCGCGGATGCGCGATCGCATCGACGTGTCCGAGATCGAGGCCCAGACGAAGATCCGCGCGAAGTACCTGCGCGCGCTCGAGAACGAAGAGTGGGGGCTGCTCCCCGGGCCGACGTTCGTCAAGAGCTTCTTGCGCACGTACGCGCAGGCGCTCGGTCTCGACGGCAAGGCGCTCGTCGAGGAGTACCGCCTGCACCACGAGCGCGGAACAGAGACGTTCGAGCCGATCGTGGCGGGCCCGCGCAGCGCGCGCAACCGCCAGCCGCGCGGAGGAGGGGGGCCGTCCCGCGGCTACCTGGCGGCCGTCAGCATCGTCGGCGCGCTGATCGTGCTGCTGATCGTGCTCCTGGCGACGAGCGGGGGCGGCTCGCCCGCCAAGCCGGCTGCCGACAAGCGCTCGACCCACCACACGCGGACCACCCGTACGACCGTCCCGCGGACGGCGCCGGTCCCGATCGTGGCGCTCTCGTTGAAATCCACGACCGGGCCGGTGTACGTGTGCCTGCTCGACGAACACGGCCGCAAGCTCGTCCCGGGCGTCGAATTGCAGCCCGGCGAAAGCACGGCGACGTTCCACAGCCGCCGCTTCGACCTGACGCTCGGCAACAGCGACGTCACGATGTACGTCGACGGTCACGCGCGCACCGTGCCGCCCTCCAGCCAGGCGATCGGATACTCGGTCACCAAGGCGCGGGGCCGCCAGCCGCTGTCGGCGGGTTCGCTGCCGACGTGCAAATGAGCGGGTCGTGAGCGCGCGCGCCGGCATCGTCGTGACGGGCACCGAGGTCCTCACGGGCCGCGTCACCGACCGCAACGGCCCGTGGCTGGCAGAGCGCCTGCGCGAAGCAGGCGTAGATCTGGCGTGCACGACGATCGTCGGCGACCGCCCGCAGGACATGCACGAGGCGCTCGCGTTCATGTCCGGTCAGGGCCTCGACATGGTCGTCACGAGCGGCGGGCTCGGCCCGACGGCCGACGATCTGACGGCGGCTGTGGTCGGCAGGTTCCAGGGCCGGGAGATGTTCGTCGACGAGGCGCTCTCGGAGCGGATCGCGAAGATCGTCGCGCCGCTGCTCAAACGCTGGCCGAACCTCGACCCCGAGGCGATCCACCAGGCCAACCGCAAGCAGGCGACGATCCCCGTCGGCGCGACGGTGCTCGAGCCGGTCGGCACGGCCCCCGGCCTGATCGTCCCTCCCTCCAACGGCTCGGGTCCCACGGTCGTCGTCCTGCCCGGCCCGCCGCGCGAGCTGCAGCCGATGTGGACCCGGGCGCTCGCCGACGGCGCCCTCGACGACGCGCTGCGCCGCGCGACGACATACGAGCAGCGCACGCTGCGGCTGTTCGGGATACCGGAGTCTGAGATCGCAGAGACGCTCCGCATCGCCGAACGCGAGGGTGTCGAGCTCGAGCGGATCGAGGTGACGACCTGCCTCAAACGCGGAGAGGTGGAGATCGTCACACGCTACGAGCCGGAGGCGGCGGCGGTTTACGCGGCCTTCGAGGAGGTCCTGCGCAGGCGCCACGCCGACACGCTCTTCTCCGACGACGGACGCACGGTCGATCAGATCGTCGCCGACCTCCTGCGCGAGCAGGGCAGGACGGCCGCGACCGCGGAGTCCTGCACCGGCGGGCTGCTCGCGGCCCGGCTGACGGACCTGCCGGGCTCATCCGACTACTTCCTCGGCGCGATCGTCGCCTACGCGAACTCCGCCAAGGAGTCGCTCGCCGGGGTCCCGGCGGCGATGATCACCGCGCACGGGGCGGTGTCGTGCGAGGTGGCGGAGGCGCTGGCGCAGGCGGCGCGCGAGCGCTTCGGCGCAGATCTCGGCATCGGCGTGACCGGGGTCGCCGGCCCCGGCGGCGGGACCGAGGAGAAGCCCGTCGGTCTCGTGTGGCTGAGCGTGCAGGGCGGTCCCGAGCCGATCACGCGCTCGGTGAACCTGCCCGGCGGGCGCAGCGACGTGCGCGACCGCGCGAGCACGGTGGCGATGCACCTGCTCCTGCGCGCGCTCACGGGAGGCTGAGGCGAGATGACCTCGCGCCCGCCGACGGCGCGCCTGTTCCTCGCGGCAGAGCTTCCCGGCGAGGTGCGAGCAGAGCTGTCGGCTTGGGCTCGGGCCGCGCTGGCAGGACCCGCGCGCACCGGTGTGAGGATCCTGGACCCCGACACGCTCCACCTCACCCTGTGCTTCCTCGGCTCGCGCCCGGTTGAGGAGATCGGTGCGTTCGGAGGGGCGCTCGACGCCCTCGTGGGAGAGCCGTGCGAGGTCTCGCTGGGGGCGCCGGTATGGCTGCCCCCGCGACGCCCGCGGGCCCTCGCGGTCGAGGTCGTCGACGAGCACGACGCGCTCGCGGACCTGCAGCTCGCCGCCGCGACGGCGGTCGAAGCGGTCAGCAGCTGGACGGCCGAGCGGCGCCGCTTCCGCGCGCACGTGACCGTGGCACGGATGCGCGCAGGCGCTGCCGAGCCGCACCGCGGGGAGCTCGCCGCCACACCCCCGCGGCGCTTCCGCGTGGAGCGGGTCTCGCTGTACCGGTCGTGGCTGGCGCCCGGAGGAGCGCGCTACGAGACGCTCGCCTCGCGCGAGCTCTAGGCCGCTTCTTCAGCGGGTTCGCACACGAGCGCGGTGCCGCTTTCCGACAGCGTCAGGGCGGCCGGTTCTGGGCAGCGCGGTTCGCTGCCGTCACCGCACGCGAAGGTGTCTTCGAGGTCGGCCGCCGCTTCGCTGCCGTCGTCGCACGCCGAGGTGGCGGTGTCCGACGGCGCCGGCGCGTCCGTGCATTCTTCCGCCGCCTTGTCCTGTGCCGTGCAGGCTTCGTCGAAGGAGCCCTCGACTTCGCTTTCGGGCCGGCAGAAGAGCAGCCTGCCGCCGGTGGAGAGCACCGGCGAGGTGTCGAGCGTGCACTGCGGTTCACTGCCGTCGTCACAGCTCAGGGCGCTGGCGGTGCGCCCCGCGTTCGTGCCGTCTTCGCAGACCGGGGGGACGGCCTTGCCTTCGCTGGGAGCGGGCGTGTGGACGGCGGTGGTCTTGCTGCGGTGCTTGGGGGAGCGCTTTGCGTGCGTCGCGTGCGTCGCGTGGGTTGCGTGTGTGGCTTTGTGCCGGCGGCGGGCCTGCGCGCAGGCGCGTGCCGAGCGGTGCGCTGCCGACGTGCACGCCGAACGGCGCGCGTCAGCGCCCGCCGCGAACGCGAGCGCGAGCACCAGGGCGGCGATCGCGCACGACGCGAGGAGGCCCAGGCGGGCGAGGCGGCGTACGGGGAAGATCGAGATCGTCATCGGGCTCGGGGGAGAGGCGAAGCCGGGTCGCCTCCTGATCGGCGGGACCTCGGGAGGGCGGTAGCGGACGGGCCGTTTGCTGGACGAACGGGGACCCGGACCCGCCCTGGGGCGGGCCTCCATACGAACAGCTGTTCCGTCCGAAGCCGGAGCTAGCCTGCCGGTCCCATCCACAACCTGAGGAGCTCGATCATGTCCGTGACCGACCAAGAGAAGGCCGCGAAGGCGCGCGACGCCGCCCTTCAGGGTGCGCTCACGCAGATCGAGCGCGAGTTCGGCAAGGGCTCGGTCATGAGGATGGGCGACGAGGGCGCCCAGGTGCGCTGCGAGGTGATCCCGACAGGGGCCCTCTCGCTGGACCTGGCGCTCGGGATCGGGGGGATGCCGCGGGGACGCATCGTCGAGATCTACGGCCCGGAGTCCTCGGGCAAGACTACCCTGATCTACCACGTGCTCGCCGAGGCCCAGAGGCTCGGCGGCGTGTGTGCGTTCATCGACGCGGAGCACGCGATGGATCCGCTCTACGCGAAGGAGATAGGGGTCGACATCGACGAGCTGCTCGTGTCCCAGCCCGACTACGGCGAGCAGGCGCTCGAGATCGCCGACATGCTCGTGCGCTCGGGCGCAGTCGACGTCGTGGCGATCGACTCCGTCGCGGCGCTGACGCCGCGCGTCGAGCTCGAGGGCCAGATGGGCGACCAGACGGTCGGCGCCCAGGCACGGATGATGTCTCAGGCCATGCGCAAGCTCGCGGGCAACCTGAACCGGACGCAGACGCTGTGCGTGCTCACGAACCAGATCCGGGAAAAGGTCGGGGTGATGTTCGGCTCCCCGGAGACCCAGCCGGGTGGCCGCGCGCTGAAGTTCTACGCATCGCAGCGGCTGGACATCCGCCGCATCGAGACGCTCAAGGACGGCACCGAGGCAGTCGGCAACCGCGTGCGCGTGAAGGTCGTCAAGAACAAGGTCGCGGCCCCCTTCCGCCAGGCCGAGTTCGACATCGAGTTCGGCAAGGGCATCTCGACGTCGGGCTGCCTGCTGGATCTCGGCCTCGAGCACAACATCGTGGCCAAGTCCGGCTCCTTCTTCTCATACGGGAACGACCGCTTGGGGCAGGGGCGCGGCAACGCCAAGGGTTATCTCGACGAGCACGCCGATACGGCCAAGGAGATCGAAGGCAAGATCTACGCGGCACTCGGCCTCGACGCGACGGGATCTGCGCCCGTCACGCCGATCGCCGGTCCGGGTGCAGGCGACGGCGACGCCGCGGAGCCCGCGCCGATCGCATCCGAACCAGCAGTCGCCGCAGCCTGAGCGCGACGACGCCCGGCGGGGGATGCCGGGCCGCGCGTTCGGCGGCGCTTGAGCGGCTCGTGAAGTGCGCCCGGTCCGGGACGCATGCTCGGCCAATCGAGGTCGGCCTCGCGGCGGCGTCCGTGCCTGCATGCTTCACGAGCCGCCGCGATCACTCTAAGACATTTCTCATATGGACGGCGCCGGTCCTCTCGGCGCACGCCCGCGCACTGTGTGCGAGGGTGGCATCCGTGGCGGCGACGGTGACGTTCGAGCGCGACGGCACCCTCCGGGAGGGGCCCGATGAGATCGCGCGCGTGGAGGCAGGACCATCTAGGGAATTCGGGACCCTGACGGTCGGCTCGCGGACGTGCGACATAGTGCGCAAGCGCCGCTCAGGCTGGCATTTCGAGCTCGTGGAGGCCGCGAGCGAGCGGGTCGTCTGCGTGTTCCACCCCCACGCGCTGAGGCGCGGCGGCACGATCCGGGCGGAGGACAACGAGCTCAAGCTGAAGCCGACCCTGTCATCGCGCGGCTGGACGATCACATCTCCCGGCCGCCCGCCGATCCGGGCCCAGCCGCGGGTCGCTGCGACGCTTCGCGAGGAGGCCGCGCTCCATGCCGGCGCGGGGAGTGGCGGCATCGCGCCCGAGCTCGTGCTGCGCTTTCCGCATACGGTGCCGCTGGCCGAGAACGCCCGGATGTGGCTCGCGTTCGCTTGCTGGCTGATCGCGCAGTGGGAGGCCGCTCAGTCTGATCATTCGTGGAGGGCCACGAATGATCAGCTTCGCGGGGTCAGGGGCCGCTCAGTCTGATTATTCGTGGAGGGCCACGAAGAATCAGATTCGCGGGGTCGGCCGCGTTCACTCGGCCACCGGTGTGAGGCCGCACGCGGGGCGACGGCGCTGTTCGAGGCCAGCGCATCGGCGCGCCAGACGAGCCGCCGAGCGCGCCCGGCTCCCGCGAAGCACTTCAGTCGTGCGGCCCCGCACGACTGAAGTGACTGAGCGGCCTGAGCGGTTGTTCCTGACTATCGTCCCTCTCGTGCGTGGCCGAAACGTATGGGTGATGGATGTTCCCGTGAGCGTTGCCGGTTCCGCGTCGGGCGAGCGCCCGGCATCGCGGCGTGCATTGGTGGGCGACGAGCGTCTCGCGCGGCGTGTGGGGGAGGGCGACGAGCGCGCGTTCGCGGCGATCTATGGCCGGTATCACCAGCAGCTCTACCGCTACTGCCGCTCGCTGCTGCGCGACGACGCCGATGCCCAGGATGCGCTGCAGTCGGCGTTCACCTCGGCCCTCACCGCGCTGCGGCGGGGACGGCGGGACGCGCCGCTTCGCCCCTGGCTGTACCGCATCGCCCACAACGAGGCGATCACGGTCGTGCGTCGGCGGCGCAGCCACAGCGAGCTCGACGCGGAGATCGCCGGCTCGAGCGCGTCCCCGGAGGAGCATGCGGTCGGGCGCGAGCGTCTCGCGACGCTGGTCGCCGATCTGCAGGAGCTCCCCGAGCGCCAGCGCGCCGCGCTGCTGATGCGCGAGCTGAGCGGCCTCTCGCACGAGGACATCGCCCTCGCGCTGGACACGTCGCCGGGCGCGGCGAAGCAGACGATCTTCGAGGCGCGGCGTTCACTGCAGGAGTTCGAAGAGGGGCGCGTCATGGGCTGTGAGGAGGTCTGCAGCATCGTCTCCGACGGCGATGGTCGCGCGCTCCGTGGCCGTCGCGTACGCGCACACCTGCGCGGCTGCGCATCCTGCTCGGCGTTCGCTGCAGCGATCCCCGCGCGCCGTGCGGATCTCAACGCGATCGCCCCGCCGCTCGCCCCCGCCCTCGCCGGGGGTCTGCTCGCCGCGGTCATGGGCCGCGCCGGCGCCGGCCACGGCGCCGCAGGGACCGCAGCAGGTGTCGCGGGCAAGTCCGCCGGCCTCGTGCTCGCGAGTAAGGCGGTCGTCGGCGCGGCGATCATCGCCGCTGCCGGGGCGGGCCTCAGCACGACGCTTTCCAGCCGTCACCACCACGCACCGGCGCGGACGCCGGCGCACGCCGTCGGGCCGACGCGTTCGGCCCCCACACCGGTCGCCACATCACCCGTGACCAGCGTTGCGGTAGCGCATGAGCCCGGACGCGGCACCACCCGCGCGGCTGCGCGCAAGAAGGGCGCAGCCCTCCGGGCGAGCGCGTCTTCGCGGCACCAAGCGCGGCCGTACGCCAACCGCGGCGCGACATCGCAAACCGCGCACGCGAAGAAGCAGCACACCCGCGAAGTGGGGCACCAACCTACCCGCACCCGCACGCGGGCTCACGGGAGGGCCGAAGCCCGCACGCACGAACATCGAAAGCCTGCGCCCCAGGCGCATGCGCGCGCGCACGCCAAGAGCGCCCCAGCCGAAGTCGCAGCCGAAACCGGTGCCAAGACCACTCACACGAGCGCCAAGAAGGTCCGAGAAAGCCCCTGACGTTCGCGTTCTGCGGGCGTAGTTGTTCCTGAGAACGGCGTGTCCGCAAAACATGCGGAGGCGCAGAACCCGGGACCTGGCGATGGCGCCAGGCGGCCCACTCGCAAGGAGGCACTAACCAGATGAAGCTTCACGCCAAGATCGCGGTTGCGGTCTGTGCGCTGGTGCTCGGCGCAGTCCCCGCGCTCGCCGTCGCGTCGCACGGGAACAGCGGTTCCGCCCCCGGGCACAACAAGACGACGACTACGAGCACGGCCGGGACTCCGCCCCACGGGCACGCCTATGGCGTCCTGTGCGCAGGGCAGAGCAAGAAGAAAGTGCCGGGGCAGAAGGGCACACCGTTCTCGCAGTGCGTGACAGCGATGGCGAAGATCAAAAGCGGTGCGACTTCGAGTCCTCGCACCGCCTGCGCCGCGCTGAGCAAGAAGCACGAAAAGGGCGCGAAGGGGACGGCTTTCAGCCGCTGCGTGTCGGCTGCGGCGAAGCTGCTCGCGAGCAAAGACGTCGAGCACCCGAGCTCGACCAGCACTACATCCGCCACCACCACCTGAGTGATCATGGTCTGCTGAGGCGTGGGTCTGCGGCCCACGCCTCGGCGGCCTCCTCCTGCCGCTGGGCCGGCCGCCCGCGGCGGATACGCTTCACGCGTGAAGCGCTACCACCTCACGACGTTCGGATGTCAGATGAACGAGCACGACTCCGAGCGCATGAAGGGCATGCTCGACGCCCTCGGCTACAGCGAGGCCGGCGAGCGCGGTGAGGCCGACCTGATCCTCTTCAACACCTGCTCGATCCGCGAGACCGCGGACAGCCGCTTCATCGCCCACCTCGGCGAGGCGCGCCGCCTCAAGCGCGAGGACCCCGAGCGGGTCGTGGGCATCGGCGGGTGCTGGGCGCAGTCGCTCAAGCACGAGGTGTTCGAGCAGTTCCCGTTCGTCGACGTGGCGTTCGGCCCGGGGCAGGTGCACCGCCTCGCCGAGTTTCTGACGAGCGACTCGCTGACCGCGCAGGGCTACTTCGAGTTCGAGGGCTTCACCGGCCGCCTTCCGGCCCGCCGCTCGCGGCCGTTCCAGGGCTGGCTGCAGATCAGCGTCGGGTGCAACTGCGCCTGCTCGTATTGCATCGTCCCCTCGACGCGCGGGCGCGAGGTGAGCCGGCCGCCGCAGGAGCTCCTCGAGGAGGTCCACGCGATGGCCGTCGACGGGGTCCGCGAGGTCACGCTCCTCGGCCAGAACGTCAACTCATACGGCCGCGACCTGCCTGCCGACAGACGGTCGGCCGACAAGCCGAGCTTCGCGAAGCTGCTCGGGCTGCTCGACCGCGTCGAGGGCATCGAGCGCATCCGCTACACGAGTCCCCATCCGAAGGACATGCGCGAGGACGTGATCCGCGCGCACGCCGAGCTCGCCAGTGTCTGCGAGCACATCCACCTGCCGCTGCAGTCGGGCTCGTCACGGATCCTGAAGTCGATGCGCCGGACGTATGACCGCGGGCGCTACCTCGACCGCGTCGCGCTCATCCGCGAGCATGTCCCCGACACCTCGCTGACGACCGACGTCATCGTCGGCTTCCCGGGCGAGACCGATGCAGACTTCGAGCAGACGCTCGCGGTCGTCTCCGAGGTCGGGTTCGACGGCGCATTCACGTTCGTGTTCTCGCCGCGCCGCGGGACGGAGGCCGCGCGGATCAGCGAGGGCGTCGTGCCGCATCCGGTCAAGATCGAGCGCATGGAGCGGCTCGTCGAGCTCGTGCAACAGCGCGCGCGCGAGCGTGCCCAGCGGTTCGTCGGGCGCACGGTCGAGGTGCTCGTCGAGGGCACCTCGCGCACCGACGCGGAGCGCCTGCGCGGGCGAACGCGACACAACAAGGTCATCAACTTCGACGGGCTCGCATCACCCGGCGAGCTCACGCAGGTGCGCGTCGACTCGGCGAGCAGCCAGACGCTGGCAGGCGAGGAGCTGCTGCTGGCGAGAGGCGCCGCGTGAACATCCGCGCCGCCGTCCTGCGGGAGTTCGGCGCGCCGCTGGTGATCGAGCAGGTCCAGCTCGCCGACCCGGGGCCGGGTGAGGTGCTCGTGCGGCTCGAGGCGTGCGGGATCTGCCATACGGACATGTACACGGCCTCCGGGGTCGATCCCTCGGGCTATGCGCCGACGGTTCTGGGCCACGAGGGCGCGGGGGTCGTCGAGCGCTGCGGCGAGGGTGTGAGCCTCGTCTCCGAGGGCGACCACGTCGTCACGCTGTTCTCGCCGCAGTGCGGCGAGTGCGTGCACTGCAGGAGCCCGCTCACGAACCTGTGCCTGGCGATCCGCGAGCAGCAGAACCTCGGCTACCTGCCCGACGGGACGACGCGCCTCTCGCGCGAAGGCGAGCCGCTCCGCCACTTCATGGGGACCTCGACGTTCGCCGAATGCACGGTGATGCCCGAGATCGCGCTCGCGCGCGTCGATCCCGAGGCTCCGCTCGATCGCGCGTGCCTGTTTGCCTGCGGCCTATCGACCGGCCTCGGCGCGGCGATGAAGACGGCGGCCGTGCGCGCCGGCTCGACGTGCGTCGTCTTCGGCGCGGGGATGGTCGGTCTCGGCGCCGTCGCCGGCGCGCGGCTGCAGGGCGCCGAGCGGATCGTGTGCGTCGACCTCTCGCCCGAGCGCCTCGAGCTCGCTCGCGGGCAGGGCGCGACGGACGTGATCGAGGGCGGGCCCGACACGGTGCAGGCGATCCTCGACATGACGGAAGGGTTCGGGGCCGACTACACGTTCGAGGCGACCGGGCTGGTCGCGGTCATGCGGCAGGCCGTCGAGGCCGCGCGCATGGGGTGGGGGCTCTGCACCGTCTGCGGCGTCGCCGGACGCGGCGAGACGCTCGATGTCGTGCCGCGCCTGCTGATCACCGGGCGTCGCATCTGCGGCTCCTCCTTCGGCGGCTTGAAGGGGCGCGAAGACGTTCCCGTGCTAGTCGACCGCTACCTCGCGGGCGACATCGATGTCGACCCGTTCATCTCGCACCGCCTCCGCCTCGACGAGATCAACCACGGATTCGAGCTGATGGAGGCACAGGACGGGATTCGCAGCGTGATCGCGTTCTAGCCGCCGCACCGTATGCGAACATACGTTCGTGCGCTGGGACAACCTCACGCTCGACGGCACGGAGCAGCGTCATCTCCCGGGCTATCGCGACCCGGCCGCGGTGCGGCGGTTCGACGCGCCCGAGGCGATGGACATGCGCTTCTACGAGGTGCACGCGAAGTCGGTCCTGAACCGCGTGCCCGAGCGCTCGCCGATGCCGTTCCGGTGGACGATCAACACCTATAGGGGTTGTAGCCACGCGTGCGTCTACTGCTTTGCGCGCCCGACCCACAAGTACCTGGACTTCGACCCCGGCCGCGACTTCGAGCGCGAGATCGTGGTCAAGGTCAACGCACCCGAGGTGCTGCGCGCCGAGCTCGCGCGGCCTTCCTGGAAACGGGAACACGTGGCGCTCGGGACGAACACCGATCCCTACCAATGGGTGGAGGGCCGCTACAGGCTCATGCGCGGGGTCTGGGAGGCGCTCCGGGACGCCGCCAACCCGTGCTCGATCCTCACCAAGTCGCCGCTGCTGCTGCGCGACATGGACCTGATGCTCGAGATCGCCGCGCGCACGACGTTCACCGCGTGCCTGTCGATCCCGACGCTGGACGAGAAGGCGTGGCGCGAAACCGAGCCGCACACGCCCAATCCGCGCGCGCGCCTCGAGGCCGTGGCCGAGCTGAACCGCGCCGGCATACCGACGGGCATCCTGATCGCGCCGCTGATGCCCGGTATCAACGACGCCCCGGCCCAGGTCGAGGCCCTGCTCACCGCCGCCGAGGAAGCGGGCGCAAGTAGTATCGGCGGCGTGGCGCTGCACCTGCGCGGGGAGGTGCGCGGTGTCTTCATGGACTGGCTCGAGCACGCGCGGCCGGATCTGGCGCCGCGCTACCGAGAGCTCTACCGGCGCGGGGCGAACGCCCCGCCCGAGGAACGGCGGCGCCTCGCGCGCATGGTGCGACGGGGCTCGGCGCCCTCTGCCTTCCGCACGCACGGGCACGCACCCGAGGGACGCGACGAGCGGGCCGAGCGGCCGCTGCGAGAGCTCGCGCAGACGTCGCTGTTCTGAAGTCAGCGCTTGTCGGTCTGACCGGCAGCGATCTGCGCGCTCACGTCGGAGGCGCCGAACCGCCGCGCCAGCGTCGCGGCGATCTCCGGCGCCACGCTTCCGAGCACGCCGCTGGCACGGAGCACCAACGGTGCCACATCGACCTCGCCGCGGTTGTGCACGATCGCGGCGAGCACCGCGCGCGCGACGTCCTCCGGGCTTCGCGTCTGCATGCCGCGCGGCAGCTTCACCTCGGCGTCGGCGAACATCCCGGCGTCGCGGATGAAGCCGGGGAAAACGGTCGAGACGCCGATGTTCGACGCAGCCAGCTCGGCGCGAAGCGAGCCGGCGAAGCCGCGCAGGGCGTACTTGGAGGCGGAGTAGATCGAGGACCCGGGAGCGGTCGCCTTGCCGGCGATGGACGACACGTACAGGAGGTGCCCGCGCCCGCGCGAGACCATGCCGGGCAGCAGCTCGCGCGAGAGGACGATCGGAGCGCGCAGGTTCACCTCCAGCGCACGGTCGATCTCAGCGATCGTGAAGCTCTCGAGCAGGCCGCTCGCGGGGAGCGCCGCGTTGGCGACGAGGATGTCTATCTCGCCCGCTTCGTCGATCAGGCGCTGCAGCTCCTGCGGTGCACTCAGGTCGACCGTGTGGGCAGACGCGCCGTCGAGCTCGTCCGCGAGCGGAGCGAGCACGTCCGCACGCCGGCCGGTGAGCACGAGCTGAGCACCGGCCTGCGCGAGCGAGCGTGCGATCGCGTGGCCGATGCCCCCCGTCGCGCCGGTGAGCAGGACCCTGGCGCCTCTGACATCCACGACGTGTGAGCCTATCCGCATGCTGGTGATCGCGCTGTTCGGGCCCACGGGCGTCGGCAAGACCGCCGTGGCGGTCGCGCTCGCCCACCAGCTGCGCGCCGCCGGCGAGGATCCGGTGGCCGTGTCGGCCGACGCGCTGCAGGTCTACCGCGGGCTCGAGACCCTGACCGGCGTCGCCTCCCCAGAGGAGCAGGCGCAGCTCGAGCACCGCCTCGTCTCGATCCTGCCGGTCGACGCCACATTCAGCGCGGGGCAGTACGCCGAGCTTGCGCACGCCGAGATCGACGGGCTGCTCGCGGCCGGCCGGCGGCCGATCGTCGTGGGGGGGACCGGTCTCTACCTGCGGGCGGCACTCGCCGAGCTCGACCTGCGCCCGCCGCCGCCCGAAGGAGTACGCGAGCGCTGGCGCTCGCAGCTCGCGGCCGAAGGCGCGCCGGCGCTCCATGCCGTGCTCGCCCGGCGCGCGCCGTGGGCGGCAGCCGCGATCGATCCGAACGACAGCCAGCGCGTGGTGCGCGCGCTGGAGCTCGACGACCTCGGCGAGCTCGAGCCGCCCGAAGGCCCTTCGCAGCTGTGGAGCGAGGAGCTGCGCCACCCGACGCTGCTCGTCGCACTGACGCTGGGACGCGAAGCGCTGTACGCGAGCATCGACACGCGCGTGGACGCGATGGTCGCCGCCGGTGCCGAGGCAGAGGTACGCGCCGCGCGCGCCGCGGGCGCGTCCGAGACCGCGCGCAGCGCGCTCGGCTTCGACGATCTCCTGGCCGGGGACGTCGCGCGCATGAAGCGGCGCACCCGCAACTACGCCAAGCGCCAGCTCACCTGGCTGCGCAAGCTCCCGGGGACCCGCGTCATCGACGTCGGCGGCCGCGCACCCTCCGAGGTGGCGCGCGAGATCCTAGACTGCGCCCCGCTATGAGGTTCGAGAAGTGGCAGGCGCTGGGCAACGACTACCTGATCATCGAGCGGGGCGAGCTCCCGTTCGAGCTGACCGCGGCGCGCGTGCGGCTGATGTGCGCGGGTCACGTGGGCGTGTGCGCCGACGGCGTGCTGCTGCTGAGTCCCCCCGCGGATGACGGCCACGTCGCCGAGCTGCGGATCTTCAACCCCGACGGCAGCGAGGCCGAGCTGTCGGGCAACGGCGCCCGTGAGGCGATCCTGTACCTGCGGCGGCGCGGCTGGACCGACCGCGAAGAGTTCGCGATCGGAACGCTGGCCGGCACGATCCGCCCGCGCATCACCGGGCCCGAAACGTGCGAGGTCGACATGGGCGCAGCCACGGTCACCTCGCGCGACTATCCCGAGGGGCCTGCCGACGGCCGCGGCGAGATCACGGCGGGCGGAGCCTCGTGGCGCTTCCAGCACGTCAGCATCGGCAACCCCCAGTGCGCGATCCGGGCCGCGTCGGGCGATGAGCTCGAGTCGCTGGACCTACCGGCGATCGGTCCCGCAATCGAAGCCGACGCCCGCTTCCCCAACCGCACGAACGTCTCCTGGTATGTGCCGCTCGGCGACGGCGCGATCCGCGCGCGGATCTTCGAGCGCGGCGTGGGGGAGACGCTCTCCTCGGGCACGGGTGCCAGCGGCGCGGCCGTCGCCTACGCGCTCGAGCAGGGCGGCGGCGCGCAGCGGATCCGCGTCGCGCTCGACGGCGGCGAGCTCGACGTCGAGGTGGCGGCCGACCTGCGCGTGAACCTGACAGGCTGGGCCCGGCCCGTGTTCGAGGGCCGCTTCAGCGACGAGTTCGAGAAGGAGCTGCATGAGACCGAGTAAGCGCCTGGATCGCATCCCGCCGTACGCGTTCGCCCAGCTCGAGCGCAAGATCTCCGAGAAGCGCGCCGCCGGCGTGGATGTGATCAGCCTCGGCATCGGCGACCCCGACCGGCCGACGCCGCCGCTGATCGTCGAGGCGATGCAGGAGGCTGTCACCGAGCCCGAGACGCACCAGTACCCGTCCAACCGCGGCCGCGCGGACTTCCGCGCGGCGGTGAGCGACTTCTACGAGCGCCGCTTTGACGTCTCGCTCGATCCGGAGTCCGAGGTGATGCCCGCGATCGGCGCCAAGGAGGCGATCTTCAACCTCAACCTCGCCTTTCTCGACCCGGGCGACTACGCGCTCGCCGCCGACCCCGGCTACCCGGTCTACACGAGCGGCCCGTGGCTCGCGGGCGCCGAGCCGGTCCTGATGGCGCTCAAGTCCGAGCACGGCTTCGTCCCCGACCTCGGCAAGATCGAGGAGGACATCGCGCGGCGCGCCAAGCTGATGTTCCTCAACTACCCGAACAACCCCACGGGCGCGATCGTCCCCGACGGCTTCTTCGACCGCGTCGTCGAGTTCGCTCGCGCCTACGAGATCCTCGTGGTCCACGACAACGCGTACTCCGAGATCGTCTTCGACGGCTACCGCGCCCACTCGTTCCTGGCGACCCCCGGCGCCAAGGACGTCGGCATCGAGGTGTTCTCGCTCTCCAAGGGCTACAACATGACCGGCTGGCGCTGCGCGGTCGTGGTCGGCAACGCCGACGCGCTCCACACCTACTGGCAACTGAAGTCGAACATCGACTCGGGCCTGTTCGAGGCCGTCCAGCTCGCCGGGATCACCGCGCTCTCGCCCGACGCGGACAGCGAGGTCGCCTCGATGAGCGAGCTCTACCGGCGGCGCCGCGACCTCGTCTGCGAGGCGCTCGCGAACATCGGTGTGCAGGTGCGCCCGCCGCACGGGACGATCTACGTGTGGGCGCCGGTCCCCGACGGCTTCGACAGCTCGGCTGCCTACGCCGAGCACGTCCTGGAGCAGGCCGCGGTGGTCATCTCGCCCGGGTCGATCTACGGACCGGCCGGCGAGGGCTGGTTCCGCATCTCGCTGACGACACCCGACGACCGCCTGCTGGAGGCGGTCGGGCGCCTCGGCACGCTCGCCTCCTAGCGCAAGCCGCAGGCGGCGTCGGGCGCCCCCCGAGCGCCTAAACTGATAGATGGATGGACAGGGGCCGCAACGGACGCAGCGCCCCCACGCACGCAGGCAGCGGGGGGGACCTGAACGGATTGCTCGAGGGGCAGCGCGCCCGCCAGCGAGCGCTGTGCGTCGCGGCCTCCCCCGACGGCGGGGCGCTCGGCGAGCTCGCCGAGCTGTTGCGCACGGCGGGCGTCGCGACGGTCGGCGAGGTCATCCAGAAGCGCGAGCAGCCTCACCCGAACACGTACCTCGGCCCGGGCAAGGTCGCCGAGGCCAAGGCGATCGCGCAATCGCTCGACGCGAATCTGATCGCCTGCGACGACGAGCTGAGCGCGCGCCAGGAGCGCAACCTCGAGCAGGCGCTCGGGCTGCCGGTCGTCGACCGCACGACGGTGATCCTCGACATCTTCGCCGCACACGCAAACAGCGCGGAGGGCAAGCTGCAGGTCGAGCTCGCCCAGCTCGAGTACAACCTCGCGCGCATGCGCGGCCTGTGGAGCCACCTCGAGCGCCTCGGCGGCGGGATCGGTACGCGCGGACCCGGCGAGACCCAGATCGAGACCGACCGGCGCCTCGCGCGAGACCGGATCGCGACCCTGCGCAGGCGGCTCGAGCACGTCCGCGGCACGCGCGCCGTCCAGCGCGCAGAGCGCGAGCGCGCCGCGCTGCCGACGATCGCGCTCGTCGGCTACACGAACGCCGGCAAGTCGACGCTCCTGAACGCGCTCACCGGCTCGGAGGTCGGCGTGCGCGACCGCCTGTTCCACACGCTCGACCCGACGACCAGGACGCTGCGGCTGGCCGGGCGCGGGACGCTCGTGATCGACACGGTCGGATTCATCAGCAAGCTGCCCCACCAGCTCGTGGACGCCTTCGGCGCGACGCTCGAGGAGACGCGCCGAGCAGACCTGCTCGTCCACGTGCTGGACGGGTCGGCGGACCTGCACGAGCGCGAGACGATGGAGCACGCGGTCGCCGAGACACTGGAGGAGATCGGCGCGGACGAGCTCCCCCGCGTGCTCGTCCTCGGGAAGGTCGACCTGCTCTCAGCGCACGAGCGCGACGAGCTGCGCCTGCGTCATCCCGACGCGGTGCTCGTCAGCGGTGTCACCGGCGAGGGGCTCGACGACCTGCGCGAGCGGCTCGAGCGACAGCTGCTGCACACGCTGCACCCGGTCCACCTGCTCGTGCCCTACGCCGATGGCGGCAGCCTTGCCGAGCTGCACGAGATCGCCGGCGAGGTGAGCCGTCGCGACACGCCGGATGGCGTCCGCGTCGATGCCCTCGTCCCTGCCCATATGGCCGATCGCTTCGCACGCTTCGCCGTCGCTTCCTAGCGGTCGTCGCCGCTGCCGGAGAGGACGCCACGCCGCTGGCGTGAGAGCAGCTTCTCGAGGTTCGCCCCCGCGATCTCGTCGAGGTCCAGGTCGAGCTCGCTCGCGAGCTGCGCGACGTACCAGAGCACGTCGCCGAGCTCCTTGGACATCGCCGCACGGCGCTCGGAGCTGAGGACTCCGCCGTCGTCGCGGATCGCCTTCTTCGCGTGCTCGGCGACCTCGCCCGCCTCGCCCGCCAAACCCAGCGCGGGGTAGGAGAGCCACGCCTCGCGCGGGTACTCTGCGGTCTGCCTGGATCGCCGCTGGTAGTAGGAGAGCTCGATCGGGCGATGCTAGAGCGCGCTTGCGCGATGCGCGTCGCCGGCGCCTGGAAATGCCGCAGTTTGCGCCCGTGCGCCCGGCGCGATCCCGGCGACGCGCTCCGCGTCGGCGTGCGTCGCCTCCTCGAGCGCGTCGTCGAGCGGCCGCAGCGTCGCGGCCGGCGCGCCGAGCGCCGTCGCGATCAGCCAGTCGGCGAACCACACGTTCTTGGGGAGCAGCGGGCCGTGCAGGTAGGTACCGATCGTCGTGCTCGAGATCGCGCCCTCGAAGCCGCTGCGCCCGTCGTTGCCGTGGCCGGCCAGCACCCGTCCCAGCGAGCGCTGCCCCGGTCCGAGGGTGGTGCGGCCGCCGTGGTTCTCAAACCCCGCGAGCACACGCCGGGTCCCGGGTTCGCCCAGGGCCTCGCCGATCTCGATCGCGACATTGCCGATCAGGCGCGGGCCCTCCTCGCGCACGGTGCGCACATCGAGCAGGCCGACGCCCGCGATCTGCTGGTCGCCGAGCGTGTATGAGTGCCCGAGCAGCTGGTAGCCGCCGCACACGCCGAGCACGACGGCGCCGCGCCCGGCCGCCTCGCGCAGCGCTTCCTGCTTGTTCTCGATCAGATCCTCGGCGCAGAGCTGCTGGTCGCGGTCCTGGCCGCCGCCGAGGTAGTAGATGTCGTGTGCTCGGCCGTCCAGCCCGTCGCCGAGCGAGCTCGTGGCGAGCTCGAAGCCGATGCCGCGCCAGGCACAGCGCCGCTCGAGCACCAGCAGGTTGCCGCGGTCGGCGTAGATGTTCAGGAGGTCGGGGTAGAGCGCGCAGACGCGCAGCGCCTCAGGCACGGAGCGCCACCACGGTCGATCCCACGTGGTCCGCGGTCGCGGCGATCTCGAACTTCCCGGCGGCCCGCAGCCCGACCGCCCGCGCCTCGCGCCGCAGCGAGGCGGGGGAGACACGGTCGAGCTCGATCGTGTCCCGCTCGGCGGGGCGCGGCGCGTCTGCATTCGGGCCGATGATGCGGCGCTCGCGCTCGATCACGATCGTCCGCGCGCCGAGTGCCACGCGGCTCGGCGAGCTGATGTAGAGGCGGCGGCCGACACGCGCGCTCTCGGCCGTGGGCGGGTGGTCTCCGCTCGCCACGTCGAACGTCTCGGGTGCCGTCACGAGCGCCGCACAGAGGAGGCCGCCCGGGCGCATGTGCGCCCGGGCGCGAGCGAGGAATTCGCGGCGGCCGTGCGGGCCGCCGAGCAGTTGCAGCGTCTGCATGGCGACGACGCACAGCGCGAAGCCCGTCTCCTCGAGCGAGAGCTCGCGCGCGTCGGCGCAGACCGTCTCGATCGCGAGTCCGCCGGAGCGAGCGGCGAGCGCGGCGAGCAGCGCGGCTGAGCGGTCGAGCGCGACGACGCGGTGGCCGCGGCGCGCCAGCTCGATGCTGACGCGGCCGCTGCCGGCGCCGACGTCGAGTATCGGCGCGGAGCCGCGCGGGTCGATCTGCTCGTCGGCGAGCCGCCGCCACAGGTCGAGGTCGGCGCGGTAACCGCCGCACTCGAGGTCGTGCCAGACGACCTCGGCCGCGTCCGCGCCCGTCAGCCCAGGCGCACTCATGCCCACGCGCTGCTCGCCTCTCCGCGCGCGACGAGCAGCTCCCGCAGGGCGAGCATCGCCGTGTAGGTGGGCAGTGCATACAGCGGCGGCTGCGCCCCGGTGCCCGTGGCGCTGTCGAGCGCAGCGGCGAGCGCCGGCTCGACGACGATCCGCTCCGGGGCGACGCCTGCGTACTTCAGCCGCGTCGCCAGATCGCTGGCGCGCGTGCCGCCGCACGTCGCCCGCGCGATGCGACCGGCGAGCAGCTCGAAGTCCGCGTCCCAGATCCACGACACGTCGCGGCCGTCGGCGATGTTGTCGTTGAGGATGCCGAGCACGTGGTGCTCGCCGGGCTCGAGCGCGAGCGTGCGGAGGATCTCGTTCGCGCCCGCCGGGTTCTTGACGAGCAGGATCCGCAGCTCGCGTGCATCGGCCCCGATCGCCACTGTCTCCGCGCGTCCGAAGGCGGCGCGCGTGTCGGCGAGCCCTGCGGCGACGGTCGCCAGCGGGATCTCCAGCGCACCGGCGAGTGCCGCCGCGGAGAGCGCGTTGTAGACGTTGTAGAGGCCCGGGAGCGCGAGCGTCACGCGCTCGCTGCCTGCCGGAGTGGTGAGCGTGAAGCGCGCCGCACGCACCCCTTCCAGCTCGACGTCGCTCGCGCTCACCGCAGGGAGCGGCCGCGTCTGGCCGCATCTCTCGCAGTGATAGTGACCGAGATGGCCGAGTAGCACAGCGTCGAACGTGTACGGCGCACCGCAGCGGCGGCAGTGCTTCGCATCCGTCGCGTGCGCCAGGCCCCCGAGCGCGAGCGAGCGGTCCTCGACACCGAAGTAGACGACCGCGGCCGCGTCGCGATCGGCACGCTCGCGGCCGAGGTCCGCGACGAGCGGGTCATCGGCGTTCAGCACGAGGCGGGCGGGGGTGGTGGCGAGCACTCCCTGCCAGCGCTCGGCAATCGTCTCGAGCTCGCCGTAGCGGTCGAGCTGGTCGCGGAACAGGTTGCCGAGCAGGATTGCGCGCGGCTCGAGCTGGGCCGCGAGCGAGGCGAGCCACAGCTCGTCGACCTCGAACAGCCCGAGCTCGCCGGCGATCGCCTCACCGGGTCGGGCAGCGTCGAGCAGGGCGGTCGCGACGCCGCCAGCCATGTTCGCGCCCGCCTGGTTGTGCACGAGCGACACGCCGGCGCGGCGCATGATCGCGGCGGTCATCGCCGCGGTCGTCGTCTTCCCGTTCGTGGCCGAGACGAGCACGCTGCCGCGAGGCAGCCGCGCGCCCAGCGCCCCGATCGCGTCCGGCGCGAGCCGCAGCAGCAGCTTGCCGGGTGCGCTCGTGCCGCCGCCCCCGCGCAGCCGTGAGAGCGAGCCGACGCCCCGCGCGAGCGCGAGCTTCGCCGCCAGCAGGGTCGCCATCAGGCCTCCCGCGAGGCAGCCGGCACCGCCGCGAAGGCCGAATCCGCGGGGGCCGCGCGCGGCGTCAGCATCGCGATCGCGCCGTGCAATGCCCGCACCCGCAGCGGCAGGTCGCCGATCGGGTCGCCGTCGGCATACATCGTGAAGGGCCGGTTCGAGCTGATCTCGATCTCGCGCGCCCGGAAGACGCTGACCTCGGGCTGCTCGACATGCTTGCCCTTGAACACGGCAGGCATGATGCGGGTGAGGAACGCCACCTTGCTCACCTGCCCGAGCACGACCACATCGAGCAGGCCGTCGTCGAGCATCGCGCCGGGTGCGGCGTACATGCCGCCGCCGTAGGCCTTCGAGTTGGCGGCGCCGACCGAGTAGCCCGTGAACGTGTGTCGCTCGCCGGGCGGGTCGAGCTCGACCTGGAACCGCGCCGGCTGCCACGACGCGAGCGTGCGCAGCGCGCCGTAGGCATAGACGAGCGGGCCCAGCCACGGCGGCGCCTCGTTCGCGATGCGGTTCGCGTCGCTGTCGAAGCCGGCGGAGGCGATGCCGACGAACGCGCGCGGCGCGGAGCTGTCGGTCTCGACGAGGCCGAGGTCGACGCTCGCGACGTGCCCGTCGGCGATCACGGCAGCGGCCGCGTGGGCATCGTTGGGGATCCCGAGGACGCGCGCGAGGTCGTTGCCGCGCCCGCCGGGGACGATTCCGAGGACAGCGCCCGGCACGACGCGCAGCGCGTCCGCCAGGGCCCCGACGAGCCCGTCGCCGCTCACCGCGACGATCGTCTCACCGTTGCCCGCGGCCTCGCGGCCGAGCTCGCGCGCGTGCTCGAGGTTGCGTGTGTCGGTTCGCTCGACGAGCAGCCCGAGCGCGCGCAGGGCGGTTTCGGCCACCGGCGCCACGCGCGCCGCGCGGCCACCGCCGGCGGAGGGGTTCACGAGCAGTCTGATCGGCGCTGCCACGGCTGCGCGGGCGGCGCTCAGCCGGTTTGCGCCCGCGCTCGATCCCGCCTGCGCCGACCGAACATCGCCGCGACGGCTAGTGCGGCGATCACCACGAACAGGCCGAGGAGCACGGCGGGCGCGAGCCCGAGGCCACCGAACGGGAGCGAGACGAGCTCCACGACACCGAGGCCGATCGCGAGCAGGACGATGATCAGCATGAGAATCAGCAGGACCCCGCGGACGCGGGCGACGATGCCGGCGCTCCCGGGTGGGACGAGGAGGCCCATCGCGCGAAGCGCGAACAGCTGCCGTCCCGACGGGGGCGCCTGGCCGAGGCGCTCGACGGCGTCCTTGAGGTCGCCCGCACGTCGTTCGGCGAGCGCCAGCGAGGCATCGGCCATGCGCCGGATCTGCATCCGCTCCTGAGGACGCGAGGCGGCGATCGCTCGCTGGAAGTAGCCGCGCGCCGCCTCGGCATCGAAGCGCTCGGACGCCCGCGCGCCGAGGATCGCGAGTGCGGCCGCCTTGAACTTCGTCTCGGCCTGGAGCTCCTCGTCGGAGCGCTGATCGAGGGCTTCGATTGCCTGCATCGCGCCGCGCTGCTCGATCCGGATCTGTCGTTGTTTCGGAGCCACGGAGCGCCATTCTAGGCGCTCGGACAGCGCCGCAGCCGACCCGCTCGCAGCGTGCGGGCAGGCGGTATGCTCGCGGCCATGGCAGGGATGCGACGGGGATTCGCACGCAGGCTCGCACTCGCCCTGCTCGCGTGCGCGCTCACAACCGGGGCCGGCGCGCTGGCGGCGTCACCCGCGTCGGCGGCCGAACTCGGCAACTCGTTCAACGAACTGACCTCGAAACCGGCGGAAACTCAGGCGACGACCGCGACCTCGACCACGACGACCTCGAGCGCTGCGACGGAAACGAACAACTCGAACTCGCGGACGCTCGTGCTGGGCGCGCTCGCGGCGGCGGTGATCCTGCTTTCCATCATCGGCTTCGTGATCGTGCGCGACGCCCGCAGGGTCGCTCCCGCCGTGGACGGCGACCTGACCGAGGAGCGGTCCGCCCGCGATGCCGCCGTGCAGCTGCGCAAGCGGCGCGCGAAAGCGAAAGCGGCGCGTCAGCAGCGCAAGCGAAACCGCTAGGGGACTACTCAGGCGACGCGCGTCCGCGTCGTCGCATGAGCGTGTGTGCGTACGCGCGGGGGAGACGGCGGCGAGGGCGAGCCGTGGGGGCCACGCCGCGGGCGCCTCGGCCGCGGCGTGCGGGGGTGGGGGTCGCGCGGGCCGGCCGGGAGCACCTTTGAGCCGCCGTCCTCTTCAGAGGAGTCGGAGGCCTCGTGGGATTCCATCGCGCTGTCGTTGCGGAACGGGATCCACAGCATCAGTCCCGCGATCGGCAGCTTGACGAGCGCGGCGAGCATCAGCACCCAAACCCAAAGCGGCATGTCGATCCGATGGTACTACTGCTCCATGCCGCGGATACCCCCTACCGCTCTCGCAGCCCTGGAGGGCGAGATCGTGCGCTGCCGGCGCTGCCCGCGACTGGTCGCCTGGCGCGAGCAGGTGGCGCGCGAGAAGCGGGCCGCCTTCGCCGGCGAGACGTACTGGGGCCGTCCGCTGCCGGGCTTCGGGGACCCGCGGGCGCGGATCCTGATCCTGGGGCTCGCACCCGCCGCCCATGGTGCGAATCGGACCGGGCGGATGTTCACGGGTGACCGCTCCGGCGACTTCCTCTACGCGGCGATGCACCGCGCCGGCCTCGCGAGCCAGCCGTGGTCGCGGCACAGGGACGACGGCCTGCGCCTGCGCGGCGCCTGGGTGACCGCACCCGTCCGCTGCGCGCCGCCCGCCAACAAGCCGACGCCGACCGAGCGCGACGCCTGCGCGCCGTGGGCCGCGCAGGAGCTCGAGCTGCTGCCCCGGGTGAGGGTGATCGTGTGCCTCGGCGCATTTGCGTGGGCCGCGGCCCTGCGCCTCGCCGCCGGGGCCGGCGAGGCTCGATTGCGCCCGCAGCCGCGCTTCGCGCACGGCGGCGAGCTGCTCGGCAAGCGCCTCAGCCTGCTCGGCTGCTACCACCCGAGCCAGCAGAACACGTTCACCGGACGGCTCACGGACGCGATGATCGATGCGGTTCTTGGACGCGCGTCGGAGATTGCGCAAATGCGCGACTCGAAGCGCTAGCCTCCGTGTCGAGAATGCGCCCGACGCTGAGGCAGGCGAGATGAGGATCGCGCTCGGCGCGGCGGGCGGAGCGGCACTCGCCCTCCTCGCAGCGAGCATGCTCGGCACGGCCGCAGCCGAAGGCCCGGCAGCGACGCCGACGCGCACGGTCAGCGTGGAGGGCGTCGCGATGGTCCCGATCGCGCAGGGCGCGAACGCCGCCACCGCCGACGGCACGTATCGCCAGGCGCTGGCGGCAGCGGTCACCGACGCACAGGGGAAGGCGGAATTTCTGGCGGGCAAGGTGAGCGCGACCCTCGGCGCGGCGCAGGCGGTGTACGAGGACGGCGGCGGCATCTCGTGCGCGAACGCGTCCAACAGCGAATACGTCGAATACGAAGGCGAACAGCCGGACTTCGGCACCGCGACTGCCCGGCTGCCGGCTCCCGTCGGTGCGTCCGCGCCGGCGGCGGCCAGCCCGGCGCCGAAGCCGGCTCTGCGCCACCGGCGCCGGCGCACGAAGCGCGTCAAAGCCGCGGCCAGCGGCGGCTGCACGCTCAGCGCGCAGGTCTCGCTCGTGTACGCGATCGGCTGACGGCGCTTCGGTGGTCTACACGACGGCAGAGGGCCGCGAACAGCTGCTCGACTCGCTCGCCACGGCCACCGAGTCCCTCGGCCGGGCGCTCGCCGAGCTGACAGAGGCGTTCGAGCAGCTCGACGACGCGAACGCCGAGCGCCTCGAGGACACGCTCTTCCGTCCCGTGCAGCACGCGTACGGGCGCGCGCGGCGCGCGCATGCGCAGTTTGCAGAGCGCCACGAGCTCACCGCCACGCAACCCACTGCGGCACCCGCCAGCGCGCCTGCGGCGGGAGCACACGCGCTGATCGAGCGGGCGGTGGGGGAGGTGCAGGCCGCGGACGCAGAGCTCGGCGAGCTGCAGGACTCGATGCTTCCCGTGGAGGTCGGCGACGTGCAGCTGCGCGAGGACCTGACCGCGGTGCGCGCGGGCGTGGGTCGCGCGCCGGCGCAGGCGCGCGAGCTGTTGCGGACGCTCGGTCGCTGAGGCGGGCCCTCAGTCGACGCTCGCGCCGTTGGCGGTGAGGTCGACCTCGATGTTCCCGCGCGTGGCGTTGGAGTACGGGCAGACCTTGTGCGCCGCGCGCACGAGCTCGACCGCCTGCGCCTCGTCCTCGATCCCGGGCAATGACACCGCGAGCACGACGCTGAGTGCGAAGCCGCCTTTGCCGTCGGGCGACAGACTGACCTCCGAGTCGATCGCCACCTCGCCGGGCTCGGCCTTCGCGCGACGCGCGGCGACATCGAGCGCCCCCTCGAAGCACGCCGCATAGCCGACCGCGAACAGCTCCTCGGGGTTGGTGCCGCCGCCGGGGCCGCCGAGCTCCTCGGGGATACGCAGGTCGACCTCGAGCTGGTCGTCGCTCGTGCGTCCGTGGCCGGCGGCGCGCCCGCCTGTGACGTGGGCCTTGGCTGTGTAGAGCGTGTTGGCCATCGCGAAGCTCTCCTCGGTTGGGTGCGCGGGAGATCCTATTTCGGGCTGCGCGCGGGCGCGTCCTAGACTGGGCGCGTCGGCCGAGCAGCGAGACCACGGAGGAGCCATGCGGGCTGTAGTTGCACATGAAACCGGCGACCCCGACGTTCTGCGCCTGGAGGAGGTCCCCGATCCCGAGCCGGGCGACGGCGAGGTCCTGATCCGGATTCACGCGGCCTCGGTCAACCCGATCGAGTGGAAGCAGCGCCGCGGCCTCGCCCAGAGGCAGCTGCCGGCGATCCTCGGCAGCGACATCTCCGGCGTCGTCGAGCGCACGCGCACGCCGGCGTTCGCGGAGGGCGCAGAGGTGTTCGGCTTCGCCGCGAGCGGCGCCTATGCCGAGCTCGCGACCTCATCCGCGGCGGCGATCGCCGCGAAGCCGGCGAACATCAGCGACGAGCAGGCGGCGTCGATCCCGGTCGCCGGCATGACGGCCTGGCAGGCGTTGTTCGACAAGGGCGACCTGCAGCGCGGGCAGACGGTCGTGATCGCAGGAGCGGCCGGAGGCGTCGGCCATTTCGCCGTCCAGCTCGCACAGAACGCGGGTGCGCACACGATCGCGCTCGGGTCGCCGCGCAACCGCGACTTCATCGTCTCGCTCGGCGCGTCGGATTATGTCGACTACACGAGCGAAGACGTAGCGGAGGTGGTGAAAGGGGCCGACGTGGCCTTCGACACGGTCGGAGGCGCCACGACGATGACGATGCTCGCGACGCTTCGCGACGGGGGCACGCTCGTCTCGATCGCCGGAAGCCCGCCCGACACCGAGGCCGCGGCTCAGGCGCGCGGCGTGCGCTACGAGCACATGGTCATGAAACCGGACCCGGCGCACCTGGTCGCGCTCGGGGCGCTCGTGGCGGGCGGCGAGATCCGTGTGGAGATCGCCGAGCGCCTGCCGCTCGAGGAGATCCAGCGGGCGCACGAACTCAGCGAGAGCGGGCACACGCGGGGGAAGATCGTGCTCGAGATCGCCGCCTGATCCACCCGCAAGTTACATAACATCGATTATCAGGCGTAGAGGGACGCCTACGTCAACGTCGGCATGCTGGTCGCTTCAGTCGAGCCCGGCACCAGCTAGTCGACCCCGATCACGAGTCGCCACTCCCCTGCTGCATCCAGGAAGATCGCGCTCTCGTGCCGCCCGTTGCGGGCGGTGACGGCGGCGGTTGCGATCGGACCGTTGATCGAGATCGCACCGAGCCGTGAACCGCGGAGGAGGCCGTAGTAGCCGCTCATGTTCTGCGGCTCGTCGCGGAATGCAGGCGGGCACGTGGATGTCACGTAGCGCTTGTACTCGGCGGCCACGGATGGCGTCGCGAGGCGATGAGCCGCCGCGATCAGAGCGGAGCGCGACTGATTCTGATTCGCCGGCAGCATCAGCTCGCACACGGTCGCGGCGTCGTTACTCGCCAGTGCATGAAGCAGGCGGCTGTAGGTCGCCCGAACCTTCGCCTCAGCCCCGCTCGAGGAGCCGCAGCCCGCGAGCAGCGTGCAAGCAGCGAGGCTCACCGCCCCCGCGCTCCGGATCGGCCTCACGCCTACCCCCCGCCCGGCCATCCCAGCGCCTCCCGCCGCCGCGCCGGCAGCTTGCTCACAACGAGGTCGTAGGAGTCCTCGATGAAGTTCTTGACGAGCTTCTCCGGCAGCGAGCCGTCGACCGCCACCGTGTTCCAGTGGCGCTTGTTGAGGTGGTAGCCCGGTGTCACCGCCTCGTACGTGCGCCGCAGCTGCTCTGCCAGCGCCGGGTCGCACTTCACGCTCACCTGCAGTCGCTCCTCGCCGAGGCGCGAGAGCGCGAACATCTTGCCCTCGACCTTGAACACAGACGTTTCGGGACCGAACGGGAACGTCTCGGACGCGCCCGCGTATCCGAGGCAGTGCTTGCGGAGCGCCGCCGCCGTCACTGCCGCGCGGGCCTGAGGGAGTGCTCTCGCGCTAGCTCCACCACGTGCTCGCGCAGCAGCGCCGGGCGCTCGTCGGCGAGGAAGTGCCCGCACCCCGCCACGCGCACGAGGCGGTAGTCGTCGGCGTTCGCGGTCTCCTCCGCGGCGAGCGACACGTCGATCGCGGCGTCGTCGACGCCGAACAGGCAGCGCGTCGGCACCGTCGAGCGGCGCTGCTCGGGTTCCCTCCGGCGTTCGGGGATCTCGCGCAGCCAGAACGTCCGGTACGTGTCGGTCGCCGTTCGCGCGCACACCGGATCGCGAAAGCGGTCGGCGAACCACGCGATCTCCTCCGCCGACATCGCGCTGCGATCGCTGAGCGCCACGCGGATCAGCCGCTCGACGAAGCGCGTACGGCGCATCAGCACGTCCCCGAACGCCGCGAGCGCGGGCTGGTAGAGGAGAAAGCGCCACACATGCGGGAGCAGCATGCGCGGCGTCAGCCACGGATGGGCGATGTTGACCGCCAGGTAGGCGCTTAACCGCTCGGGCGCACGCAGCGCGAGGAGGTGCCCGACCATCCCGCCCCAGTCGTGGCCTATGAGCAGCACGCGCTCGAGCTCGAGCTCCTCGATCAGCGCGAGCACGTCGCTCGCCACGTCTTCCTTCGCCCAGCGGTGCGGCGCGGGGCCCGACCATCCGTAGCCGGGCAGGTCGGGCGCGATCACCCGCAGCCCCTCGGGAGGGTCAGACAGCAGGCTGCGCCAGGCGTAGTGGTGCTGCGGCCAGCCGTGCAGGGCGAGGACCGGCTGACCGTCGGGCGGCCCGGCCTCTGTCACGTGAAAGCGGACGCCGCGGGCAACGACGAACGAACGCCTGACACCGGCGATCGGTGGAGGATCGGGCGGCGCGTGGCGCGGTCGCACATCTGCACACTAAGCGAGCTACCGTTACCGCGCCATGACAGAGGCCATCATCGCGGGCGCGATCGTGCTGCTGTTGATCGGCGGCTTCTGGTGGACGCGCGGTGCAGGCGGCCTCCCCGGCGGGGTCGACGATCCCGCGGTGCGCGGCGTCACGAGCCACGGCGAGAGCCCCAACATCGCCGCGCCGGAAACCGAAGACCGCGAGCCCCCGGTCGAATAGCCGCTCAGCGCGCGGAGGTGTGCTCGACGCTCAGTCGCTCGCCGCTGAGGACGCCCCGCATCGTGAACGCCAGCGCGACAGCGCAGACGGCAGCCGCGAGGAGCAGCGGCACCGTGTCGCCCGTCGCGCTCGCGAGCGCCCCCGCCGCGGCCGGGCCGAGCATCGCCCCGACGGCCCACGCCGCGTTCATCACCCCGAATGCGATCCCCTGCGCGAGCCCCGCGGCGTCGGCTCCGTCCGCGATCAGCGCGAACGCGGGTGTGAACAGGCCGCCGAAGAGGATCGATGCCGCGACGATCAGCGCCGCATAGATCCCGACGCCGGCTCCGGCGGCGAGCACAAGCGATGCGATCGCGCCTCCGAGCAGCGCCCAGCGCACGGGCACGAGCGCCCCGCGCCGGTCGCTGAGGCGTCCGATCGCCGGCGAGAGCGTCGCCTCGATCGCGGCGGCGACGAGCCACACCGCGCCGATCGCCGCAGCGCCCCAGCCACCGGCCGCGAGGCGCAGCGGGGCGAGCACCGAGAGCACTCCCGAGAGCAGCGCGCCGAGTCCGAGCAGCGCGAGTCCGACCGTGAACAGCGACGTCCGGAAGGCGCGGCCCAGCGCCGGCAGCGAGGCTCGCTCGCACGCCGCATCGGGTATCCGCGTCGTGAGCGCCATCAGCACGAGCGCGAGCGCGGCGACCCCGGAGAACACCGCTTCGCGCGTGAGCGCCGATGCGAGCGCCCCGACCGCTGGTCCGAGCAGCGCGCCGACGACGGCGGCGCCCATCGCCGTCCCGATCACCTCGCCGCGGCGCTCGCGCGGGGTCGAGCCGATCAGCCACGCGAAAGCGCCCGACCAGGTGAAGGCGCTCCCGCCGCCCTGCAGGAGCCGCGCCGCGACGAGCGCGTCGAAGGTGCCCGCGACGGCGAAGCCGATGCTGGCGAGACCCATCAGCGTCAACCCGATCAGCACCGTGCGGCGAGGCCCGAGCCGCACGACCAGGAACCCGCCCGGGATGCCGGTCAGCAGCGCGCCGGCGGCGTATGCAGCGACGAGCAGCCCGGCGCCGGCGGAGGACAGGTGCAGTTCGTGCGCGAAGTGCGGCAGCAGCGGCGTCAGCGCGGCGAACAGCATCGTGTCGACCAGCACGACGATCGAGACGAGTGCCAACAGGCGGCGCATCCGGTCCACGCTAACAGCGCCCTCCTGAGCTACTGAGTCGGCCGCGGCGGCCTGCGGAAGGCGAGGAACGACGCCGGCTCGATCCACGCATACAGCGCCCCGTCGGCGAGCGCGTCCCAGTCGAAGTCGTAGACGTGGCGCGCGTAGGCGGCAAACCCGCGGGACTCCTCGGCGCGGGGATCGGCCGTCACCGCGCGCCCGTGCACGAGCACGAGAAACGTCTCCACCCCGCGCGTGACCGAAGCGCTCACGGCGGGGTTCGCCCACAGCGACCGGAAGCGCAGCGAGCTCTCGGCCGAGCCGAACCAGAAGCGGCCCCGGTGGAAGATGCCGTCCACCGGCGCCACGCGCGGCTCGCCGCGCGGCGTCACGGTTGCGAGGTCGAGGACCTGCACGCCGTCGAGCTCACGGCACAGCTCGTCGGCGGGCAGGCGCGACTCCTCGCCCCAGATCGAGCGCAGGTGCGACCCCGCACGCGCGTAGCTGCGATCGAGCAGCTCCTGCAGCGCGCGGATCTCGCCGGCGCTCTCCCTCATGCCGCGGCGGGCGCCTGGCGCGGCGGCAGCTGCTGCAGCGACCAGCGGTTCCCGTCCGGGTCGCTCACGAACACGAACGTTCCCCACGGGAACTCCTCGGGCTCGCTCGCGTCCACGCCGCGGCCGGCGAGCTCGGCGTGAGCCGCAGCGGCGTCATCGACGACGAGCTGCACGCCGGCCACCGAGCCCGGCTCGGAGTCGACGATCCCCTTGCCGATCGCGATCGAGCACGCGGAGCCCGGCGGCGTCAGCTGCACGAAGCGCATCTCCTCGCTGACCGTGACGTCGTGTTCGGCTACGAACCCCAGCCCATCGACGTAGAAGTCCTTCGCGCGGTCGACGTCGGTCACCGGGATCGTCACCAGCTCGAGCTTCATCTTCATCGCTGCTCTCCTTCGGTCGGGTGTGCGAGCAACGTATGGCGTATTTAGGTCAGGTTTGGTCCGCAATCGCTGCGATCATCCGCCGGATGCTCGAAACCTCCGCGCGCCTGCTGCGCCTGCTCTCGCTCCTGCAGGGCCGCCGCCACTGGACCGGCGCGGAGCTGGCCGAGCGCCTCGGCGTCGGCGCGCGCACGATCCGGCGCGACGTCGACCGCCTCCGCACGCTCGGCTATCCGATCGACGCGGCCCCCGGCGTGGCGGGTGGCTACGCGCTCGCGGCCGGCAGCGCGCTGCCCCCGCTCCTGCTCGACGAGGAGGAGGCCGTAGCGATCGCCGTCGGACTGCGCACGGCCACGCGCGTCGGGGTCAGCGGGATCGAGGAGACGTCGGTGCGCGCGCTCGCCAAGCTCGAAGCCGTCCTCCCCTCTGCGCTGCGCCGCCGCGTCGGCGCCCTCGGCTTCGCCACGCTCGCCTATCCCATCTCCGGCCCCGTAGCCGACCCCGAGACGCTCGCCACCATCGCCGCGGCCTGCCGCGATCACGAGGGCCTGCGGTTCGGCTATCTGGCCCACGACGGCAGCCAGAGCCGCCGGGCCGTCCAGCCCCACCGGCTCGTGCACACGGGGCGCCGCTGGTACCTCGTCGCCTGGGACATGGCGCGCGAGGACTGGCGCACGTTCCGCGTCGACCGGATCGAGGCCGGCGTCGCCCTCGACCGCCGCTTCCTGCCGCGCAAGCCCCCGGCCGACGACCTCGTGGCCTACGTCGCCCGCGGCGTCTCCTCCGCCCGCGACCGCCACCAGGCGCGCGTGCTGCTACACGCCCCGATCGAGCAGGTGCGCGAGCGGGTGCCCCACCAGTTCGGCACGCTCGAGGACGCCGGCCCCGGTCGCTGCGTGCTGAACACCGGCGCGGACTGGCTCGGCGGCCTGGCCGTCTACATAGCGAACATCGGGGTCGATTTCGAGGTGCTGGAACCGCCCGAGCTGGTCGCGTCCGTGCGCGAGCTCGGCGAGCGCTTCGCGCGCGCGGCCCAAAACCGCGGCGCCGGTTAGGTGACCGCGAGCGCGTCGATCAGCCGCGCGATCGCCGCGCCGACCTGCGCCCGCGTCACCCCGCCGTCATCGGCCCGCGCGATCAGCATCGCCCCCTCGTCGATCGCTCCCATCAGCACGTGCGCGAGCGGCCCGACCGGCTGCTCATCCACCTGCCCGGCGTCGATCGCCTCCTGCAGCACCGCCTGCACGAGCCCGAGCCCGTTCTCGAGCCCAACCTCGCGCCAGCGCTCCCAGCCGAGCACGGCCGGGGCGTCGAGCAGCGCGATCCGCTGGATCGCCGGGTCCTCGCAGGCCTCGAGGAACGCCGCCGCACCGGCGCGGAGCGCCTGCAGCGGATCGGCGGCCGACTCCATCGCGGCCGCGGCCGCCGCCTGCACCAGCTCCTGCTCGAGCTGCTCGTAGACGGCCTCGAACAGCTCGGACTTGCCCGCGAAATGGTGATAGAGCGCCCCCCGCGTGAGGCCGGCCGACCGCACGATCTCCTCGGTGCCGACATCGGCGTAGCCGCGCTCGGAGAACAGCGCGCGCGCTGTGGCGATCAACGCCTCGCGCGTCTCCTGCGAACGCTGCTCCCGCAGATCCCCACTCCCGCCCTTGACTGACATACAGGTTGTATGCTAGATACATACAGTCTGTATGTCCACCGTGAACGATGACCTGCAGCGCCACGAGCGCGCCGGTGCCAAACCGGCTCTGCTGCCCGCCGTCGTCCGCCACGAGCTTCCGCAGCGCGCCCGTAGGGGCCCGCTCGCGCGCCTGCTCGCCCATCCCATCCAAGAGGAGGACCCCATGAAGGAGCTCACGCTCGCCCAGGGCACGATCCGCTACCGCGAGAGCGGCAACGGCTCCCCGATCGTTCTCGTCCACGGCCTGCTCGCCAACGGGGAGCTGTGGCGCGACGTCGCGCCGCTGCTCGCCGCCGACCACCGCGTGATCGTCCCCGACTGGCCGCTCGGCTCCCAGGACCTGCCGCTGAACCCCGACGCCGACGTCAGCCCCCCTGCGATGGCCCAGTTGATCGCCGACTTCATCGAGGCGCTCGACCTGCGCGACGTCACGCTCGTCGGCAACGACACCGGCGGGGCGCTCTGCCAGATGGCGGCGGTCAGCCATCCGGAGCGCCTCGGGCGGCTCGTTCTGACACCGTGCGACGCCTACGAGCACTTCCCGCCCCCGGCGTTCGCCCCGCTCGTGGCGATCGCGCGCGTCCCCGGCGCGGTCAACCTGATCCTGCAGGCCTCGCGCCTGCGCGCGGTGCGCCGCCTGCCGAACACCTACGGCCTGCTGACGATGCAGCCGCACGACGACCTCACCGCGGCGTTCGTGACGCCCGCTCGCCGGAATGTAGAGGTACGGCGCCAGACCGCGCGCTTCCTCACGGGCTTCGACAAGCGCCACACGCTCGCAGCCGCCGCGCGCTTTGCCGAGTTCGAGAAGCCGGTCCTGATCGCCTGGGCGCGCGACGACCGCTTCTTCACGCTCGCCGACGGCGAACGCCTCGCGCGCGACTTCCCCAATGCTCGCCTCGAGGTGCTCGACGACTGCCGCACGTTCATGATGCTCGACCGGCCGAAGGAGCTCGCCGAGCTGATCGCCGCCTTCGCCCGCGAGCCGGCACCGCGCGACACGGCGGCGCTCACCGACTAGTCGCGGCGACGACACACCCCGAGCGCCCGCGTGAGGCGCCCCCGCGCCACCGCGCGCTCGATTCGCGCACCGCGAACCACAAACATTGAAATAATTTCTTGGAATGCCATAATCTCGGTTGTGGCATCCACGAGCCAGCTGCGCACCCCTGCCGTCGAGGATTACTCGAAGGCGATCTACGCGCTCGAGACGCGCGCGGATGAGCCCGTCAGCACGAACGCGCTCGCCGAGCGCCTGCGCATCACCCCGGGGTCGGTCTCCGCGATGCTGCACAAGCTCGACGAGCTCGGCCTGATCACGCACGTCCCCTACCGCGGCGTCCGTCTCACGCCCGCCGGCACGCGCATCGCGCTCGAGGTGCTCCGTCACCACCGCCTGCTCGAGAGCTACCTGGCCGACGTGCTCGGGATGCCCTGGGACCGCGTCCACGCCGAGGCCGAGGTGCTCGAGCACGTCCTCTCCGACGACCTCGAGGCCCTGATCGCCGCGAAGCTCGGCCACCCGACCGTCGACCCGCACGGGGATCCGATCCCGACCGCCGACCTCGAGCTCGTCGAGCACACCACCGAGCGCCTCGACGCGCTCGCGCCGGGCGACGCCGGGACGTTCGTGCGCGTCTCGGACTCCGATCCCGAGATGCTCCGCTATCTCGCCGAGCACGGCATCGCCCCGGGCACCCGCTTCAGCGTGCGCGACCGCCAGCCGTTCGACGGACCGCTGTTCGTCCGCTTCGGCAAGCGCGAACACGCCCTCGGCGGCGGCCTCGCCCGCGCGATGCGCGTCGTCCGTGACGAAACGGGTCGGGCCCCTCTTGGGGATGAGGATCAGGGGCATCATGAGCACGCGTGAGGCCGCCCTCCCCTCTCCCCTCCGCGGCCAGCCGCTGCTGACCGACGAGGACGCCGCGCGCTCGCGCGACCGCGCCCGCGTCCAAGCCGCCCGCAGCGAGCGCCGCCGCTGGCGCCTGCTGTGGCTGCTCGTCGGCCCCGGGATCCTCGCGATGCTCGGCGAGAACGACGGGCCGAGCATGATCGCCTACGCCTCCGACGGGGCCCAGTACGGGCTCGGCCTGTTCGTCCCCCTGATCCCGCTGCTGTTCGGGATGTCCTTCGTCGTACAGGAGATGTCGATGCGCATCGGCACCGTCACCCACCGCGGCTACGGCGAGCTGGTGCTGCAGCGCTACGGCCGCGCCTGGGGCTGGTTCGGCGCCGGCGACCTGACCCTGACGAACCTCGTGACGCTCGTCGCCGAGTTCGTCGCGATCCGCGTCGGCCTCGCCTATTTCCACCTCGGCGCCGGCATCGCCGTCGCGCTCGGCGTCGTGCTGGTGATGTTCACGCTCGCGGGCGGCCGCTACTGGCGCTGGGAGCGGACGGTCCTCGGCCTCGCGCTGTTCAACGGCCTGTTCCTGCTCGCCGCCTTGCTCGTGCACCCGGATCTCGGCGCGCTCGCGAGCTCGCTGTCGTTCACGCCGCTGCCGGGCGGCGGCCTGCACACGCTGCTGCTCCTGCTCGCCTCGACGATCGGAGCAACCGTCACCCCGTGGATGCTGTTCTTCCAGCAGAGCGCCTCGGCCGACAAGGGCATGACCCCCAGCGACCTGCGCCACGGCCGCTACGACACCGCCCTCGGCGCGCTGCTCGCCGGCGTCTTCGGCGTCGGCGCGCTCGTGGCCGGCGCCGCGCTCGCCGGCCACGGGGGTGCCGGCATCCAGGGCTTCGCGGGCGCGGGCTTCCCGCAGGCCCTCGAGCACACCGCCGGCCGCGCGGCCGGGATCGTGTTCGCGCTCGGCCTGATCGAGGCGGGCGCCGTCGCGATCCTCACGATCTCCGCCAGCACCGCCTACGCCGCCGGCGAATGCATCGGCGCCGCCCACAGCTTCAACACCTCACCGCGCGGCGCGGCGGTCTTCTACGCCGCGAACCTCGGCGTCGCCGTCCTCGCCGCGCTCGTCGTCCTGATCCCCGGCGCCCCGCTGCTCTCGATCGCGCTGAACGCGAACGTGCTCGCGACGGTCCTGCTACCCGTCAGCCTCGTGTTCGTGCTGCTGCTCGCCAACGACCGCGAGCTGATGGGCCGCTTCGCCAACACCCGCCGCGCGAACGCGGTCGCGATCGCCGTGATCGTCCTCGTCGCGGCCTGCGGCACGGCCTACGGGATCGACGCCTTCCTGGCGAGCATCCACGTGGTGTCGGCGGCGTGAGCTCGGCGCCGCCACCACCCGAGCCGGACCGCGAGGAGTCGGTGGTCGGTCCGGCGGCGCCGCAGGAACCGCTGATCGAATATCTCGAGCCCGACCAGCTCGTGCGCGAGACGCTGCGCCGCGTCCCCCCCGCCCGCCTCTCGCACCGCGCGCGCGCCGCGCTGTGGGCCTTACGCGTGTTCGCCGTCGCGCTCGCCGCGATGGTGATCTACGCGTTCGTGTCGAGCCTCTGAGCGCGCCTGCCTAGGTGACCACGCGCACGATCGCGAAGCAGCCGACGGCGACGATCACCCAGCGCAGCGCGTCCGGCCGCAGTCGACGCCCGACGCGCGCCCCGCCCTGCGCGCCCACGATCGAGCCCGCCGCGATCAGCGCCGCCGCGCCCCAGTCGACGTGTGCGGCGAACGCGAAGTAGAGCCCCGCGACGCCGTTGGCGATCCCCGCGAGCACGTTCTTGAGCGCGTTCGTGCGCTGCAGGTCCTGCGGCAGCAGCGCGCCCAGGAACCCCATCAGGATGACTCCCTGCGCCGCGCCGAAGTAGCCCCCGTAGACGCCGGTGACGAGCACCCCCGCCGGCACGAGCCGCGCCCCGTGGCGGTCGACGTCGACGTTGCGCCGCGCGATCGCGCGGCCGATCCGCGGCTGCGCGAGCGTGAGCACGAGCGCCACCGCGATGAACACGGGCACGATCGCCTTGAACGCCGACGCCGGCAGCACGAGCAGGAGCACCGCCCCGGCGAGGCTGCCGAGCAGCGACATCGCCCCCAGCCTCAGCACGCGCCCGCGCTGCCCGCGCAGCTCGCGCCTGTAGCCGATCGCGCCCGAGGCGGATCCCGGCACGAGGCCGATCGAGTTCGTCACGTTGGCCGTCACCGGCGGGTATCCGAACGCCAGCAGCACCGGGAACGTGATCAGCGTGCCGCTGCCGACGATCGTGTTGATCCCCCCGGCCGCGGCCCCGGCGCACAGGAACGCGACGACTTCGCCGAAGCTCATCGCGCCGCGGCACCCCCTGCTGCGATTGCCGACACGGCGTGGACCTCGAGATCTAGTCTTGCGGGATGGAGACCGAGAAGGCTATCCGCACGCGGCGCACCCACAAGGCCTTCGGCGCGGCCCCGCTGCCGCGCGCGGCGCTCGACGAGCTGTTCGAGCTCGCCCGCTGGGCGCCGAACCACCACATGACGAACCCGTGGCGCTTCCGCGTGCTCGGCCCCTCGGCGAGGGAGCGGCTGATGGAGCTGGCCGAGTCCGAGACGCCCGGCGCCGCCGCCAAGCTCGCCCGTGCTCCGACGCTCGTCGCCGTCACCGCCGCGCTCGGCCGCGAGGACCCCGCGCAGGACCGCGAGGACCTGCTGGCGAGCGGGGTCGCCGCCTACCTGGTCCTGCTCGCCGCGCACGCGCGCGGGCTCGCGGGCTACTGGCGCACGGTCCCGCTACTCGGCGACGCGCGGGCGCGGACGATTCTCGCGATCCCCGCGGGCGAGGAGGCGGTCGGGCTGATCTACCTCGGCGAGCCCGTCCAGGAGCAGCGCACCCCCGAGCGCGCGCCGCTCGGCGACTTCGTCGAGTACCTGCCGTGAGCGGCCCCGCACAGACCGCTCCTATTTGATCGTCAGCGTGCCTTCCATGCCGGCCTGCCGGTGCCCCGGCACCGAGCAGAAGAACGTGTACGTCCCGGGCTTCAGGCCGCTCAGGGTGAGCGTCTTCGAACCGCCCGAGAACGTGGGCGTGGCCCCCACCGCGGCTCCTGATGACGACTCGACGGTCACGTTGTGTTCGAGCGGGGACATGTTGGTGAAGTCGATCGTCACCGTGCCCGCCGGGGCGCTCAGCGACTTCGTGTTGTAGGCCAGCTGCCCGCCCGAGTTGGCTTCGAGGCTCAGTTTCGTGCCGCCGCCCGACGAGGACGAGGAGGACGTGGAGCCGCCGCTCGAGGAGGTCGTTTTCTGTTCGACGGGTATCGCCGGCGCGGTCGAGCTGGTGCTTTTGCTCGACGAGCTGCCGCAGCCGGCGATCGCGAGCACCGCGAGCGCGAGCAGTGCTGCGCCGAAGGGGACACGTGCGAGTGCTGTCGTCTTCAAGTTGTCTTCCTCCGGTCTCGAGGCTCTCGCCGGCTAAGGACTCCCGGGAGCGACCAAGCTTCGCGCATCGTCGGGCGCGCACCCGAGCATACGCCGGGCCGCCGACAACCCGCGCGCCGTAGGCTGGTCGGCGGGATGGCCGTCGCCCACCAGGCATATCTCCTGCAGGCCCGCCAGATGCAGGCGCTCTCGTTCGCGGTCCACATCCCGCTCGTCTGCTTCGGGATCGCTTTTCCCGCGATGATCCTGTTCGTCGAGTGGCTGCACCTGCGGACGGGCGACGAGCTCTACCGCACGATCGCCCGCCGCTGGACGCGGATCATGGTCGCCCTGTTCGCGGTCGGCGTGATCACGGGGACGATTCTGAGCTTCGAGATGGGCCTGCTGTGGCCTGAGTTCACCGCGCGGTTCGGGAGCGTGTTCGGGCTCGGGTTCGCGATCGAGGGCTTCTCGTTCTTCATGGAGGCGATCTTCCTCGGCATCTATGTCTACGGCTGGGACCGGCTCGGCCCCCGCGCGCACCTGTTGAGCGGCGTGCCGATCGCGATCGCCGGCTTCACCGGCTCGCTGATGGTGATCGCCGTGAACGCCTGGATGAACCATCCCAGCGGCTTCCGCGTGCTCGCCGGCGGACGCGTCGTCGGCGTGCACCCGCTCTCGGCGCTTTTCGGCAACGCGTTCCTGTGGCCCGAGCTCGCGCACATGTACATCGCCGGCTACATCGTCACCGGCTTCCTGCTCGCCGGCGCCTACTCCGCGCGCGCCCTGCGCGGGCAGTTCGGCCGCTACGAGCGCACCGCACTCGCGATACCGCTCGCGATCGCCGCGCTCGCCTCACCGGTCCAGGTCCTGGTCGGCGACTGGGCGGCGCGCGAGGTCGCAGTCGAGCAGCCCGTCAAGCTCGCCGCGATCGAGGGCCTGGCCCACACGACCAGCGGAGCGTCCGAGCACGTCCTCGGCTGGTACACCGGCAACCGCGTGCGCTACGGGATCGGGATCCCGAAACTGCTCTCGCTGCTCGCCTTCCACAATCCCAACGCGACCGTCAAGGGCCTCGACTCGGTCCCCGCCGCGGACCGTCCGCCCGTCAACGTCGTACGCGTCTCGTTCCAGTTGATGGTCGCGATCGGCACGCTGCTGGCGCTGCTCGGCGGCTTCCACCTCTACCGCTGCGCGCGCCGCCGCCCGCCCCCGTCCTCGCCGTGGTTCCACCGCGCGGTCGTGCTCGCCGGCCCCGCCTCCGTCGTCGCGATGATCGCCGGCTGGGTCACAACCGAGGTCGGGCGCCAGCCGTGGGTCGTCTACGGCGTCATGCGCACGTCCGAAGCCGTCACGGGCGCGGGCGGGATTCCCGTCGGCTACGCGACGCTCGCGACCGTCTATGCGTTCGTCGCCCTCGGCGTCTGGTGGATCCTGCGTCGCCTCGCCCGCGCTCCGCTCGGCGAGGGCGAGCCGCCGCGAGCGACGGCGGTCTGACCTTGCACCTCTACGACATCCCGCTCGTGCTCGTCCTGATCGGCCTCGCGCTGTACACGGTGCTCGGCGGCGCGGACTTCGGCGCCGGCTTCTGGACGCTGCTCTCGGGGCGAGGCCGCCTCGGCCGCGCCGTTCGCGACCACGCACACGACTCGATCGCGCCGGTGTGGGAGGCGAACCACGTCTGGCTGATCTTCGTGCTGACGGTGACCTGGACCGCCTACCCCTCCGCGTTCGGCTCGATCGCCTCGACGCTGTCGGTGCCGCTGCTGATCGCGGGCGTCGGGATCGTGCTGCGCGGCGCCTCCTACGCGCTGCGCGCGGCCGCGGGCGACGATCGAGAGCGCGACCGCGCGGAGCTCGTGTTCGCAACCTCCTCGATCCTCACGCCGTTCGCGCTCGGCGCCGCCGTCGGGGCGATCGCCTCGGGCCGCGTCCCCGTCGGCAACGCCGCCGGCGCCGCGTTCGGCAGCTGGCTGAGCCCCACGGGCGTGCTGCTCGGCGTGCTCGCCGTTGCGAGCTGCGCGTACCTCGCCGCCGTGTTCCTCGCCGCCGATGCGGCGCGGCGCCGCCAGCCGGAGCTCGAGCAGCGCTTCCGCCGGCTCGCTCTTGGGAGCGGCGTGGCCGCCGGCGTGATCGCCGCCGCCGGCCTCGCGGTCCTGCACGGCGACGCGCACCACCTCTACGCCCGGCTCGCCCACGGGCGCGCCCTGCCGGGGCCGATCGTCTCCGCGGTGGCGGGCCTCGCCACGCTCGAGCTCGTCCGCCGTCGCCGCTACGAGGCGGCGCGCTTCAGCGCCGCCCTGGCAGTCGCCGCGATCATCGCCGGCTGGGCACTCGCGCAGAGCCCGCAGCTCCTGCCCGGGCTCTCGCTGCACGCGGCCGCGGCCCCGCGCGACACACTCGTCGCCCTGCTCGTCGCGATCGCGGCCGGCGCGGTGATCCTGTTCCCCTCGCTCGGGCTGCTGTTCAGCCTCGTGCTGCGCGGGCGCTTCGAGGGCGAGGCCGGCGTCGCGGCGCTGCAGGCCTCCAGGGGCCGCACGGGCGCGCGCTCGCGCGGTGTCCCGGGCGAACGCCGGTCCGGCTCGCGCGCGCGCATCGCCGTGGCGGGCCTGATCGCCGGGGTCGGGCTGCTGACGATCGCCGAAGCCGGCTGGGCGCACGCGGTCGGCGTTCTCGGCCTGCTCGTGTTCGTGATCTGCGGCTTCGCCGCGATCGTGCCCTCCCAGCTCGAGCAGATCGCCGCCCGGGACAGTGCGGGTGAGCGCACAGCCGGGTCCCTGGAGGCCCCCGCGGACGGCGGGGGCGCCGACTGACGGGCGCAGGCAGCTACCGGTTTGCCTTGCCGCAGCACTAGGTGCCGGCCGCGGCAGGCCCCCCTGAGCGCCGAGGTCGCGACAGTTACCGCTCCCGCACTGCGTAGGTCAGGTGGGTCGCGCGCTCCGCCGGCTCCGCGCGGACCGGTTCGAGGGCCACGCGGCCCGCGTCCACCCCCGCGAACAGCCGGACCCCGGCGCCGAACAGCACGGGCGCGAGCGCGATCGAGAACTCATCGATCAGACCGGCGTTCACGTACTCCAAGATCGTCGCGCCGCCGCCCGCGATGCGGACGTCGCGGTCGCCGGCGGCCTCGCGGGCCTGGTCGAGCGCGGGCCCGATTCCGTCGTTGACGAAGTGGAAGGTTGTCCCACCGAGTCGCTCCCAGGGCTCACGCTTCTCGTGCGTCAGGACGAAGACCGGCGTGTGGAACGGCGGCTCCTCCGGCCACGCCTCCTCGCCGAGGTCGAACATGCCCTTGCCCATCACGCTCGCGCCGGTGCGCTCGTACGTCTCCCGCACGATGTCGTTCTCGCGCCCTTCCTCGCCGCCCTCGCCGAGTTTCAGGTTCTCGCGGAAGTACCGCTGCGGGAATATCCACTGCTGCAGCTCCATCCACTGCGCCGTCCAGCTCTGACCATCCGGGTCGTCCGTGCGCTCCTCCGGTGCGACGAACCCGTCCAGCGACATTGTCACGCTGAAGAACACCTTCGCGGCCATCAGTCCTCAACTCCCTTCTGCAAGCTGCCGGTGACGTACGCAGCCAGCTTGCTCAGTGTCTGGCGGCCGCCCTCGAGCGCGCGGTACTTCTGGACCGCCTCGTCGCGCAGCTCCTTGGTGGGGAACAACGTGCGCATCTCGAGCCGGGTCGCCGCGCCGTCGGGCGCGAACGTCAGGACCGACTCGAAGGCGTTCGGGTCGCCGCGGGACTCACCGTGCAGTAACACGATCCGCTCCGGCGGGACGATCTCGGTCCAGGAGATCCACTCCTGGTAGTCCGTCCCATCCGGTCCGTGCAGCACGAAGTCCCAGTCTCCGCCGACGCGGAACTCGAACGCCCGCGTCGTCGTGGTGAACCCCGCCGGACCCCACCACTGCGACAGATGCCGCACCTCGGTGAACGCCTCGAACACGAGCTCCCGCGGGGCGCTGATGACCCGGGAGATCACGATCTCGCGGTCGGCCACCGCGGACTGCCCCGGCGTGCGTCGTCCCGGCGAGCTCATCAGCCGGTCCCCCTGCTTGCGCCCTTCAGATCCTGCACGTAGGCGTCCAGCCGGTCGAAGCTCTCGTTCCAGAACCACTCGAACCCGCCGGTCCATTCGTGAACCGGTCGCAGCCCGCGGGCGTCGAGGCCGTACAGGCGCTGCTTGCCTGCCTTACGGTCCCGGACGAGTCCGACCTCACGGAGCACCCGCAGGTGCTTGGACGCCCCCGGCTGGGTCATCCCCAGCTCCTCGGCCAGCTCGGTCACGGCGCCCTCACCCGCCCGCAGCAGCACCAGGATCTCCCGGCGCTGCCGCTCGGCGATCGCGTTGAAGACGTCCGACGTCGTCGCTGCTCGTGCCATGGCGACATCATATACCTATATCGGCATACGTCAAGCGGAGGAGTCGACGGCCATTCCGGCGACCCCGATATTTCAGGGCTTCTCGCCGGCCCGATATTCCGGTGCTTCTCCGCGGCCCAATATCCCAGCCCGGTGAGGGGATTTCGCGTTCACGGCGCCCCCGCCGTGAACCCAAAACTCCCCACCTTGGGCTCCGTGTGCACCACCACGTCGGCGAGACCGCCGATGCGCTCGTGCAGCGCCTCCTCCAGCTCACCGGCGAGGTCGTGCGCCGCTGTCAGCGGCGCGTGCTCGTCGACGACCAGCGTCAGAAAGAGCACCCTGCCCGCATCGGTCGCCAGCAGGCGCACGCGCTGCGGCGCGGACCCGGTCCGCTCGCGCACGACGCGCTGCACCTCGACTTCGATCTCGCGCTCGCTGGAGGCGCCCGGGGTGCGCGCCGCCACCCGCCGCTCGAGCGGCTCGAGGTGCGTCTGCACGTCGAGGACCTCCGGGCGCGCGAGGATCGCCTGCTCGACGCGCTCGGCGATCTCGTGCGCGCTCGCGATGTCGAGGTCGGCCGGGAACTTCAGGTGCAGCGACACGCTCGCCGAACCGTCCTGCTCGAAGATCGTGATGTCGTGGGCCTCCTTCACGAGCGGCTCCGCCAGCGCGATCGCGAGCACCCGGTCGCGCAGGTCGAGGCCGCGCGCCCGCGGCTCGACGTGCACGACCACATCGCTGCCGGGCAGCGCGCTCTCCACCGCCCGCTCGACGAGGTCGGCGCTGCGGTGGGCCTCGACGACGGCCTGCCCGGCCGGCACGCTCACGACGACGTCGGCGAAGTAGCGCCCCGCCGACTCCCGCAGGCGCAGGCGGTCGAGCTCGATGTCCTCCCCGATCGCTTCGATCGCGAGCTCCGCCGCGGCGCGGGCCCGCGACGGCGTACGGTCCATCAACACGTTCGCGTTGACCGCGATCAACCGGCACGCGGCCGCGACGATGATCGCCGCGACGACCAGCGCGGCGGTTGCGTCCCCCTGGTCGAAGCCCGCTTCGATCGCGAGCAGACCCGCCAGCACGGCCAGCGACCCGGCCATGTCGCCCGCGAAATGGACCGCGTTGGCACGCAGCGCCGGGCTCGAGTGGAGCCGTGCGGCCGCCAGCGATCCACGCGTGCGCAGCAGGTCGAGCACGACCGCGGCGCCGATCACGGCGAACATGTACCAGTGGGTCGTGGGCGGCCCTTCGCCTTCGACCAGATGCGAGATCGCGCCGACCGCCACCACGATCCCGCCGGCGAGCAGGATCGCGGACTCGCCGAGCGCCCCGAGGTTCTCGGCCCTGCGGTGGCCGTAGGGGTGGCCGCGATCCGCGGGGCGCACGCTTAGACGCACGGCGAAGAACGTGATCAGCGCCGCGATCACGTCGCCGCTGGACTCGATGCCGGCCGATATCAGCGCGAGGCTCGCGGTCGCGATCCCCACGCCGAGCTTCATCGCCACGAGCACCGCGGCGACGAGAAGCGACGACAGCGTTACGCGCCGGCGGCCGCGCGCGAGCGACATCGGCGAGGCCTGTGCCATCGCTAGAGACTAGATCGCGGGGTGGCCGCGGCGTTGCTCGTGCCGCGTGGCGGCGTATCGTGGAGCGCAGTGGATGAGCACGCCGCGCACAGCCATCGGCACACGCACGGTCATCCCGCCGCACACGCACATGACGCGAGCGAGCCGCGGCTGCGCATCGCGCTCGCGCTGATCCTGCTGCTGCTGGGCGCGGAGGTCGTCGTGGGGGTCCTCGCGCATTCCCTGGCGCTGCTCTCCGACGCCGGGCACATGCTCACCGATGCCGCCGCGCTCGCGCTCGCACTGGTGGCGATGCGCCTCGCCCGCCGCCCTGCGCGTGGAGCGTTGACGTTCGGGCTGCGGCGCGTGGAGGTGCTCTCCGCCCAGGCCAACGGCGTCACGCTGCTCGTGCTCGCCGCGTTCGTCGTGTATGAGGCGACCCGGCGGCTGGTCTCGCCCCCACACGTCGACGCCGCGCCGGTCCTCGCCGTCGCTCTCGCGGGCGCTCTGGTCAACGTGCTGGCGGTCTCGGTCGTGAGCGGAGCGGACCGGCGCAGCCTCAGCGTCGAGGGCAGCTTTCAGCACCTGCTGACCGACCTCTACGGCTTCCTCGGCACCGCCACGGCCGCGATCGTGATCCTCGCGACAGGCTTCCGGCGCGCCGACCCGATCGTCTCGCTGCTGATCGCCGGGCTGATGATCCGGTCGGGCGCCGGGCTCGTGCGCAGCTCGGGCCGCATCTTCCTCGAGGCGGCGCCCGAGGGGCTCGACCCGCGGCAGATCGGCGCGGCGCTCGTCGCCGAGCCGGGTGTCGTCGAGGTGCACGACCTGCACGTATGGGAGGTGACTCCCGCGCTGCCCGCGCTCTCGGCCCACGTGCTCGTCGGACGCGATTGCGACTGCCACGACGCCCGCCGCGGGATGGAGGCGATGTTGCGCGAGCACTTCGGCCTGCACCACACGACGCTGCAGGTCGACCATGCCACCCCCGACCTGCTCGCGATCGAGCCGCTGACGCCCGCCCGGGCCGGGCGCTAGCCCGCGCCGGCGTCTCCTATCGTTCCCGCCTGATGCGTGTCCTCGTGGGAGTGGTCGGCGGCGCGCTCGTCGCGCTGATGCTGCTGGAGATCTTCGTCGCGTTCCTGCTGCCGCGGCGCGTCAAGCGCGACCCCCAGATCGTGCGCACCGTGTTCGCCTACGGCTGGCGGCCCTGGCGCGCGATCGCCCGGCGCCTCCCGGCCCAGAGCGAGGACACGATGCTGGGCATCTACGGCCCCTTCGGGCTGATCCTCAACCTCGTGCTGTGGGTCGGGCTGATGATGCTCGGCTACGCCTGCCTGCAGTGGGCCGCCGGATCGCACCTGGGGGTGGGCGGCCACCACGTCGAGTTCGGCGACGACCTCTATTTCAGCGCCGCGACGATGACGACCGACGGGCCGGCGGGACTCGCCACGCACACGTCGTTCGCGCACGCGATCCAGGTCATCGACGCGGCCAGCGGCCTCGCCGTGCTCGCGATCGTGATCGGCTATCTGCCCTCGCTCTACCAGGCGTTCTCGCGCCGCGAGGCCACCGTCTCGCAGCTCGACGCCCGCGCGGGCTCGCCGCCGAGCGCCGGGCGCCTGCTGCTCCGCACGACGCACCGGCGCGGCTGGCCCGAGCTGAACCGCTACCTGAGCAGCTGGGAGACGTGGGTCGCCGAGCTGATGGAGACGCACCTCGCCTATCCGGTGCTCGCCTATTTCCGCTCGCAGCACGTCAACCAGAACTGGCTGTCCGCGATGTGCACGCTGCTCGACACCTGCGTCTTCGCGATAGCAGCGGCGCCGCAGGGCAGCGTCGAATCTGCCCGCTTCACCTATGCGATCGCTCGCCATGCGGTCGTCGACCTCTCCTACAGCTTCCACGCCGACCCGCGCCCGCCCGCCGCCGACCGCCTGCCGCGCAACGCGATCGAGGATCTGGTCACGCAGCTGCGCGAGTCCGGGGTCGAGCCGGCGGTGGACGTCGACACGCTCGAGGAGCGGCTGACCCGCCTGCGGGGCTCGTATGAGCCCTACATCAATGCTCTGGCCGAGCGTCTCGGCCTGCCGCTGCCGCCGTGGCTCGCGCCCGAGTCGCCGACGGACAACTGGCGGACAACCCAGTGGCACTAGGGGGGCGGGCTCAGTCAGCTTCGCCGGGTCGACGACCGGTCCCGCGAGGCAGCCGGGAGAACGCGCTTGCTGCGTAGTCTCTGCTGAGTGCGAAGTCCGCGGCCACGCCGCACGCCCCTCGTCGCCGCGTCGCTTGCGGTGGCGCTGGGGTTCGCGAGTTGTGGGGGATCCAAGGCACCAACGCGCCCGCTAGCGACGCGGTCACCGCTCGCCCTGCCCGCTCCACTCCACTCATGCCCCGCGAACGATGCGAGGCCGCGTCTCCTCTTGGACAAGTCGGCGACGGATGTGCTCGTGCCCGGTCGTCCGACGGGCGTCTTGGTCTGCCGGTACTCGGCCTTCGAGCGGCGGAGGGGCGGAAGTCTCGCGGGCGCCGTTCAGGTTGTGCGTCAGGACGTGACGAGCTATCTCGCGAGCCAGCCGGACGGCCTCCCCCCGCCGCCGAAAACGGCGGGCACGTGTCCGCAGTTCGGCGGGCGCTCTGAGCTGTTCGTCTTCCGCTATCCAAGCGGTGGCACGGCGCGAGTCCTGCTCGTCATGCAGTGCCGGATCCCGGTTGGCAACGGGCGCGTCGTGCGAGACGGGCTCGGCTTGAACTTCGGTGGCGGCGAAGTGCATTGGCCGGACGAAGGCCTGCTCTGAGACCCCAACCGAGGACACCGAGTTCGCCCGGAGCGAAATGTCTCGGCGAAGCAGTCGATTCGCCGTCCTCGGCGAATTGAGCTGACTGAGTCCCCCGTCAGCGAGCCTGCCCGCTCGGACGCACGAGCACCTCGTTGATGCTCACGTTCGGCGGCTGGGCGATCGCGTAGAGGATCGCTCTCGCGATGTCCTCGGAGGCGAGCGGCGTGACGCCCTCGAACGTCTTGCGCATGACGTCGATCACCTCCGGCCGGTTGTGGCCGGCGAGCTCGGTCGCGACTGCGCCCGGCTCGATCGTCGTGACGCGGATGCCGAGCGGCACCGTCTCCTGTCGCAGCGCCTCCGAGAACGCGCCGACGCCGAACTTCGTCAGGTTGTAGACCCCGGAGCCCGCTCGCGCGAAGCGCCCGGCGACCGAGCTGACGTTGACGATGTGGCCCGAGCCCTGCTCGCGCATCAGCGGCAGCGCCGCGTGCGTGCAGTAGAGGACCCCGAACACGTTGGCGTCGATCATCCGCCGCCATTCCTCGGTGTCCGCCTGCTCGATCGGGCCGAGCAGCATCACCCCTGCGTTGTTGACGAGCACGTCCAGGCGGCCCAGCTCCTCATGCGCCCTGGCCACGAACGCCCGCGCCTGCGCCTCGTCGCCGACATCCGTCTGGACCGCGATCGCACGGCCTCCCGCAGAGGCGATTCGCTCCGCGAGCGCCTCGACGCGCTCGAGCCTGCGCGCGGCCAGCGCCACGGCCGCGCCTGCGCCGGCGCACGCCAGCGCGGTGGCCTCGCCGATCCCGGAGCTCGCCCCCGTGATCGCCACGACCTGCCCGTTCAGCTCCTCACCCATGCGCCGAGCTTAGCGGCGCGCGGCTCATGGAGCCATCAGCGATGCCGATGGCTCCCATACGGAGGCCAGATACCGAATCCATGGTCCGCTTCGAGGTTTTATGACCCCAGAATCAAGGTATTGCGGTGAAACCCAGAGGCAGGTGCGTGGGTATCTCCGTCGAAACGACGTTTGTGACCGCGCCGAAGCGGGTAGTTGACAACGCAACTATCGCGGCGTATAATTCCGACTGCAAGCATCGGATTACGAAGGACGCCCCTCATGCCAGACTCCCCCGCAGATTCAACCCTAGCACTCGACCCCACCACCGCCGTCCACGACGGTGAGACCGAGGTGGACACGCTCACCGAGGTCGAGACCGCGCACCCCGAGCAGCTCGACAGCCCGATCGAGCGGGTCGAGGTCGAGCACGCCGTCGCCGACACGTTCATCCCCGAGTCGGTCGACCAGCTGCTCGCGCACTCGCGCCGTTACCCCCTGCTCACCCCGGCCCAGGAGATCGACCTCGCACAGCGCATCGAGCGCGGCGACCTCCACGCCAAGGAACTGCTCGTCAACTCCAACCTGCGCCTCGTCGCCTCCAACGCCCGGCGCTACCAGAACCAGGGCCTGCCGCTGGCCGACCTCGTCCAGGAGGGCATGCTCGGCCTGATCCGGGCGAGCGAGAAGTTCGACTGGCGCAAGGGCTTCCGCTTCTCCACCTACGCGACGCTGTGGATCCGCCAGGCGATCCAGCGCGGCCTCGAGAACTCGGGTCGCACGATCCGCCTGCCGGTGCACGTCGCGCAGCGCTCGCGCAAGGTCGGGCGCGTCGAGCGCGAGCTGTCGGTGCGCCTCGGCCGCGAGCCGACGCTCGAAGAGCTCGCCGAGGAGACGGGCCTCCCGATCGACCAGGTCGAAGAGGTCCGCCACCAGCGCGCGGCGCTCGTGAGCCTCGATCAGCAGATCGGCGAGGACGGCGACACTGCCCTCGGCGACCTGCTCCCCTCCGACGCGGAGGCCCCCGAGGACACCGCGTGGGACAACGAAAGGGAGCGGATCGTCCACCAGGCCATCTCGCAACTGCCCGACACCGAGCGCAAGGTGCTGACGCTGCGCTTCGGCACCGGGCGCGAGGAGCCGCAGACTCTGACCGCGATCGGGAAACGCCTCGGCTTCTCGGCGGAGCGCGCGAGCCAGCTCGAGCAGCGCGCGCTGAAGAAGCTCGCGGAGTCGCCGGAGCTCGCCGCTCTGCGCGAGGCCGCGTAGGCGAGCGCCGACAACAGATGTGCCTTCGCGGGCCCCGCGGCGAGAGCAGCGGGGCCCGCGGACGTTTCCGGGGCGCCTGGCGCCGACGCGACGGCGCGCCGTCAGGTCTCGCGGACGACGAGCAGGATGCCTTCGCCGATCGGGACGAGCGCGTCCATGACCCGCGGGTCCGCCGCCACGAGCCCCCGCAGCTCGGCGACCTCCTCGGCGTGTGAGATCACGTTGTCGACGGCGAGCAGCCCTCCCGGGCGCAGGACGCGCACGAGCTCGGGCCAGTAGCCGGCGTACTGCGGGCGTTCGGCGTCCAGGAAGATCACATCCGCGCTCGCGGCCTCGGAGGCGCGCAGATGCTCGCCCGCGTCGCCGGTGTGCAGCTCCACCAGCTCGGCGAGCCCCGCGTCGGTGACGTTGCGCAGCGCTTCCCCGATCCGCGTCGCGTCGAAGTCGACGCTGACGACGCGGCCGCCGGTCTGACGGGCCGCGTCAGCCAGCCAGATCGTCGAGTAGCCGTTCGAGGTCCCGAGCTCGATGATCCGCTGGGCGCCCAGCGCGCGGACGAGCACGGCCAGCATCCGCGCCGACTCCGGCTCGAGGTTGCGCAGTCGCTGCAGCCGGTCTTCGTGTCGGACGTCGTGCTCGCTCCCGCTGCGATGCAGCGTCTCGAGGAACGTCTCCAGGGCCTGATCCATGGCGGATTCCTAGCGCACATTCGGGACGGAGTGCCTGCTGCTCGTCGCCTGGCGACCGGCGGCTCGGCTACCTGAGCCCTCCTGCGCGATGCTCCCCCAGCCGGGGCGCCCGCTAGGATCGCCCGCGTGAACGGGACCTCGACTAAGACGTTGTGGGAGCGCACCGTCGAGCTCACGATCGCGATCGGGGAACGGATCCTCGCGCCGATCGAGCGCTTCATCGGCAAGCGCTCGCTCGTCGGCGACGCGACCTTCTTCCCGCTCGAGCGCTTCGCGTGGGTCAAGCACGTCGAGGACAACTGGATGGTGATCCGCGAAGAGGCCGAGCGGTTGCTGGAGCACCAGGCCGATCTCGCCAACTTCCAGGACATCTCCAAGGACCAGGTCGAGATCACCGACGACGATCGTTGGAAGACGTTCTTCCTCTACGGCTATGGCTTCGAGGCGAAACTGGGCGTCGAGATGTGCCCGCGCACGGCGGAGCTGATGCGCCAGATCCCGGGGATGAAGACGGCGATGATCTCGATCCTCTCGCCGCGGAAGCACATCCTCGACCACCGCGGCCCCTACAAGGGCGTGCTCCGCTACCACCTCGGCCTGATCGTGCCCGAGAACGCCGAGTCCTGCCGCATCCGCGTCGGCGACGACTTCCGCCACTGGGAAGAGGGCAAGAGCATGGTCTTCGACGACACGTTCAACCACGAGGTCTGGAACGACACCGACGAGACGCGGGTGGTGCTGTTCGTGGACGTCATGCGCCCCCTGCCGTTCCCGGAGTCGGCGATCAACGAGGCGATCGTCAAAGCAATCGGCTACTCGCCGTTCGTGCTCGACGCCAAGCGCAACCAGGAAGCGTGGGAAGCGCGCTACCTCGCCCGCCGTGGCCGGCACAACGGCACGGCCTCGCACGCCGCGCAGTCGAGCGGCTGAGCGGCCCGGCGCAGGCTCAGCGGCCGGTGGAGGTGGCGATACCTGCTGCCCCTAGATGCTCGACACGTCCAGGCCCGTCCCGTGCAGCAGCGTGTTCGCTTTCGCGTTCAGCGTCGTGAACTCGCCCGTCAGGATCAGCACTCCGAGCACGATCATCACCGCTCCGCCAACGGCGATGATCACCGGGAAGTGGCGCTTGACGACCCCGAGCGCCGACGTCATGCGCTCGAAGGCGAGCGCGATCAGCAGGAACGGGATCGCCAGCCCCGCGGAGTAGAAAGCGAGCAGAAGGGCGCCATGGGCGGCCGAGCTCGAGATCGCGGCCTGGGCGAGGATCGCGCCGAGCGTGATGCTCGTGCACGGCGTCCACGCGATCGCGAACGCCGCGCCCGCGACGACCGGCCCGCCCCTGCCGGCGAGCCGCAGCAGGCCCTCCGGATGCCACTCGCGATTCAGCAGCCGTATGAACGGCGAGGCGAGGAATGCGACGCCCATCACGATGATCACCGCTCCGCCCACCTGCTCGAGTGCGTGTTTGTGTTCGTTCAGACTCGAGCCGATCACGGTCGCGCTCAGCCCGAGCAGGATGAAGATCGACGAGAAGCTCGCGATGAACAGGAGGCTGGGGACGAGCACGCGCTTCACCCCCACCCCCTCGCGCAGGTCGGCGGGCGTCACGCCGATGACCGTCGAGAGATAGCCCGGCACGAGCGGCAGCACGCACGGCGAGAGGAACGAGACGAGACCCGCGGCGAGGGCGAGCGGTATCCCGACTCCCGTCGCGGTATCCGACGCGGACGCCGCGAGAACCAGGACGTGGCTCATGACGGGCCTCCCGCGGCGGCGAGCAGCTCGCGCACGGCGGCGCGCAGGCTCTCGACCTCGCGTTCGAGCGCCTCGACGCGCGCCAGCAGACTGCTGTCCACCGTACCCCCGAAGCCGTCCGTCGCATGCATTCGCGCCTCGTGCGGGACCTCGTCGACGACCTCGCCTGTCAACAGAAGGTCCCCGGCGGCGCGAGCGCGCGGCTCATCCTCGGCTCCGAGCAGGTGCGCGTAGCGCTCCTCCTTCTGCCCGGGCCGTCGCGTGAGGCGTTCGACAAGGCCGCGCTCGATCATCGCCTCGACGCACGTCCCGAGCTCCTCGATGCCGTCGAAGCGATGCATGCGCTCGCTGCGCTGCTTGAGCTCGCCGGGCGTCTGCGCGCCGCGCAGCAGCAGCACGCACAGGAGCGCCTCCTCGGCGCGGGTCAGCGGCAGCGCCTGTGAAAGGAGGTGCCGGTACTTCGAGGCCCGGCTCCCCGCGCCGCTCGCCAGGCGGACGAGGCCCTTTCGCTCGAGCCGGTGCAGTGCGTCGCGCACGGTCTGCTCGTCGTAGTCGACGACGGGGTCGCGGTTCGTCGACTGGTTGCACGCGAGACGGAGGGCGTTCAACGACAGCGGGTAGGCGTCGGGCGTCGTCCGGTGCTTCTCGAGCAGGCAGCCGAGCACGCGCTGCTCGCTGTCCGACAGCGCGTTCAGCCCTGCAAATGAAGCCGTTCCGACGCTCATGCGCTTTCGCTCACGCCAGCAATGCTAAAAGCCTCGGCAGGCCGCCTGCCGCGCCCCTGCACTCCGGTCTCGTTTCAGCGGGCGGTCCGAGCGCTCTCGGCCGCACCGGCGGCTGCGGCCGTCCAGACCGCGATCGGGGCGCCACGCCAGGAGCTATTATCGCGCCGATGTCCGAACTCGATGTCGCTCAGCGCGTAGAGCACGAGCGCGAGTTCTACAACGAAACCTCCGGGGCGAGCCGTTATCGCCTGCTGAGGCGGATCATCTGGCGCGCGATCGGCGAGTTCAACCGCCACGGCGAGCTCGACTCGATGTTCGATCCGGCCGGCAAGGTCGTCCTCCAATACGGCTGCGGGCCGGGGCTCGGCGTCGACTCGCTGCTCGAGCGGGGCGCCGTCCACGTGACGGGCATCGACATCTCCGAAGAGGAGATCAACCGCGCGCGCGAGAGCGCGGCGAGCGGCGGCTACGCAGACCGGGTCGACTTCCGCGCTGCCGACGCACACGCCACCGGCTTCGACGACGACTCATTCGACCTGATCGTCGGGCATTCGATTCTTCACCACCTGGATCTTCCGGTGGCCCTCAGGGAGCTGCGCCGCCTGCTGCGCCCGGGCGGCCGCGCCGTGTTTCTCGAGCCGCTCGCGGGCAACCCGCTGCTGCGCCTCGGACGCCGACTGACGCCCGCCGCCCGCACCGACGACGAGCACCCGCTCACGGTCGCCGACTGGCAGCTCTGCAGCAGCATCTTCGACAACTTCAGCCACGTCGAGGTCGAGCTCCTGAGCATTCCCCTGATGCCGCTCAACCTGATCGTGCCCCGCCGGCTGCAGCGGCCGTTCGCACGCCTCGTGGCGCGCGCGGACGACGCGCTGCTGCGGCGCTTCCCGCGGCTCCGGCCCTACGCGCGGCTGTCGTTCCTGCTGCTCGAATAGCCGCGGCCTGCGCTTGGCCGCCGAGCCGGGTTGCGCGATACTCAGGCCGATGTGGAGGGGGAAGGCGAAGGATCGTCGCGACCGCGCGCAGGAGGCCGCGCGATGACGGACACCGCGGGGGAGCGGCCGGCGCAACACGACGCCCGCAGCGGCGTGACGCGCCGCGAGATCATCTCGGGCGCTGTCGCGTTCGGCGCCGGCGTGGGCCTCGATCGCGCGATCGGAGCTGGCGGCGGCGGGACAGAACGCGTGCTCGCCCGCGCAGAAGGCCCCTCCGCCCACGCGGTCCCCTTCTACGGCGCCAACCAGGCGGGCGTCGCAACCCCGGCCCAGGAATACCTGTCGTTCGCCTCCTTCGACCTGACGGCGCAGACGCGCGCGGACCTGCGCGCGCTGCTCGTCGCCTGGACCCACGCCGCGGCGCAGCTGACGGCGGGCGAGCCGTTCTCGCCGCCCGGCGCCGCGACCTCCGCCGCGCCGGCGGCCGCGAGCGCCCCGCAGGACACCGGCGAGGCCACGGGGCTGCCCCCGGCTGCGCTCACGCTGACGTTCGGGCTCGGCCCCGGCGTGTTCTCCTCCCCCAGGCTCGGGCTCGCCGCGCAGGCCTCGAGCGAGCTGCACGTGCTGCCGCCGTTCAGCGGCGAGCGCCTCCAGGCCGCGCGCTCGGGCGGCGACCTCTGCGTGCAGGCGTGCGCGAACGACCCCCAGGTCGCGTTTCACGCCGTCCACGTGCTGCGCCGGATCGCGGCCGGCCGCGCGCGCCTGCGCTGGATGCAGCTCGGTTTCGGCCGCACGTCGGCGACGAGCCGCAACCAGGAAACGCTGCGCAACCTGATGGGCTTCAAGGACGGGACCGAAAACATCCGCGGCGAGGAGACGGCCGCGATGGAGCGCACGGTGTGGGTCGGCGCCGGCGACGGTCCGCCGTGGATGGTCGGGGGCACCTACCTGGTCGCGAGGCGCATCAGCATCCTGTTCGACACCTGGGACGCGACGAGCCTGCGCGAACAGGAGCGCACGATCGGCCGCCACAAGCACAGCGGCGCCCCCCTCGGCGCGCGCCGCGAGGCTGACCCGCTCGACCTGGGCCGGCGCGGCCCCGACGGCGAGCCGGTCATCCCGAACGACGCCCACGTGCGGATCGCGAGCCCCGCGAGCAACGAAGGGCAGCGGATCCTGCGACGGGGCTACTCCTTCTCGGAAGCGGCGCACGGGCCGGACGGCGAGCTCGACGCAGGCCTGTTCTTCATCGCCTTCCAGCGCAGCATCCAGCGTCAGTTCGTGCCTCTGCAAAGCCACCTCGCCGGCTTCGACGCGCTGAACCGCTTCACCCTGCACACCGCGAGCGCTGTGTTCGCGTGCCCGCCCGGCGCCCGCCCCGGCGGGTACGTGGGCGAGCAGCTGCTCGGCTGACGGACGCCCGCGCGAGACCGCAGACGACGGGGCCGCCGGGCCCCGTGACCGGCGGCGCCGCCCGCAGCGGCTCGTGACCGACGCTACATTCAACCGGTGAGCGCGCAGCCGTTCTCAGACGGGCGACACGGCGCCGGGGGCAGGCGCTCGAACCCTGATCTGCGCCCTGAGGACATCCCCTCCCCACCCGTGTCGCTGCGGCGTATCGCGCGCCTGTTCGGCCCCTACCGCGCGCGCCTCGGCGGCCTGCTGGCGCTGATCTTCCTCTCCGCCGGCCTCGGCGTGGTCAACCCGTTCCTGATCCGCGAAACGCTCGATCGCGGCATCGCCCGCCACGAGACCGGCCTGCTGACGGAGCTCGTGCTCGGGATGATCGCGATCTCGGTGCTCACGGGCGTGATCGGCGTCGCCCAGACGTGGATCTCGAACCTCGTCGGCCAGCGCGTCATGCACGACCTGCGGGCATCCGTCTACGCGCATCTGCAGCGCATGTCGCTCGCGTTCTTCACCCATACGCGCACGGGCGAGGTCCAGTCGCGTATCGCCAACGACATCGGCGGCATCGACAGCGTCGTGACGTCGACCGCGACATCGATCGTCCAGAACGTCACAACGGTGGTGGCGGTGGTCTTCGCGATGTTCCTGCTCGAATGGCGCCTCGCCGTCTTCTCCCTGATCCTGCTGCCGTTCTTCGTCTGGCTGACGCGGCGCGTCGGCGAGCAGCGCCGGCGCATCCAGTCGGTGCGCCAGAGCCGCCTCGCGGACATGTCGACGCTCGTCGAGGAGTCGCTGTCGGTGTCGGGCATCCTGCTCGGCAAGACGATGGGCCGTGCGCCCGAGCTCGTGCGGCAGTTCAGCGACGAGTCCGGGGACCTCGCCGACCTGGAGGTGCGCGCGCGCATGGCGGGGCGCTGGCGGATGGCCTCGGTGCAGATGAGCTTCGCGATCATGCCCGCGCTCGTCTACTGGTTCGCGGGCGAGAACTCACACGCGATCTCGATCGGGACCGTGGTCGCGTTCACGACCCTGCAGACGCGCGTGCTGTTCCCGATCCAGTCGCTGCTGTCGGTCGGGCTGGAAGTCCAGACCTCGCTCGCGCTGTTCGGGCGCATCTTCGAGTACCTCGACCTCCCGGTCGACATCGTCGAGCGCCCGGGAGCGCGGCAGCTGCAGGGGGTGCGCGGCGACGTGCGGCTCAGCGACGTCTGGTTCCGCTACGACGCCGCGGCGCCATGGACGCTGGAGGCGATCGACGCCGAGATCCCGGCCGGGACGCGCACGGCGCTCGTCGGCGAGACGGGGTCGGGCAAGACGACGCTCGCGTACCTGGTGGCGCGCCTGTATGAGCCCGAGCGCGGCGCCGTGAGCATCGACGGCACCGACATCCGCGACGCCACGTTCGCCTCGCTCGCCGCGACCGTGGGACTCGTCTCACAGGAGACCTATCTGTTCCACGCCTCGATCCGCGAGAACCTGCGCTTCGCCTGTCCGGAGGCGGGCGACGCGGAGATCGAAGACGCAGCGCGCGCGGCGCAGATACACGAGCTGATCTCCTCGCTGCCCGACGGCTACGACACGCCCGTGGGCGAGCGCGGCTACCGCTTCTCGGGCGGCGAGAAGCAGCGCATCGCGATCGCCCGCACGATCCTGCGGAACCCCCCGGTGCTGGTCCTCGACGAGGCGACCTCGGCGCTCGACAACGAAACCGAGCGGGCGGTGCAGGTCGCGCTCGATGAGCTCTCCCGCGGGCGCACGACGATCGCGATCGCCCACCGCCTCTCGACGATCCGCGACGCCGACCAGATCCTCGTGCTCGACGGCGGGCGGATCGCCGAGCGCGGGAGCCACGATCAGCTCGTGGCGCGCGGCGGGCGCTATGCCGCGCTGCTGCGCGGGGCCCGCGCGGACCCCGGCGACCTCGAGCCAGACGCGAGCGCGGCGCTCGCCTGAGCGCGACGAACACACACGAGCGCGCTGGCCACACACACACGTACGTACGCACGCACATAGGCGACGCGCAGCCGACGGCGCTCAGGCCACCGCGTCGATGTTCAGCCGGACGTAGTCGATCGTGACGTCGTCCCCGAGCGTCGCCATCACGTCATCCATGAACGGCTCGCGCAGCTCCTGCGGCAGCCGCTGGTTGTGCGGCCCGAACACGATCGTCGAGAGGAACTCCCGCGGCTCGTTCGGCACCGACGGCGCCTCGGCGAGCCAGCAGCGAACGCGATCGAAGCCCGCCGCGGTCAGCAGCCGCTCGCTCTCCTGCGCGCCGGCGTAGTTCCACGGCGGCTCCCAGCCGGCGAAGTGCCCCGCGTAGGGCTCGCGCGCCATCACCCGCGCGACGCGGCCGCGCAGGCCGGCGATGTTGCCCTCTCCCCCGCACTGCGCGACGAGGCGACCGCCCGGGCGCAGCGCGGCGTGCATGCGCGCGAACAGCCGCTCGTGGTCGCGGATCCAGTGGAAGGTGGCGCTCGAGAACACCGCGTCGACCGGCTCGTCCAGATCGAGGTCGACGAGATCGACCAGCTCGACGGCGACGCGGCCCTCGTTCGCCGGGTCGCCGAGCAGGCGCTCGCGCGCCGCCTCGACCATCGAGGGCGAGGCGTCGACGGCGATCACGCGGCCACGCGGGAGGGCCTCGAGCAGCTGTTCGGTCACGCGGCCGGAGCCGCATCCGGCGTCGAGCACGGTCTCGCTCCCCTCCAGCTCGAGGCGGGCGATGATCGCCGCGGCCCATTCCTGCTGGATGTTCGAGACACGGTCGTAGCTGGCGCCGTCCCAGCGCTGATTTGACATACGCGCGTACGTTATCACGGACTAGAGGTCCGGGGCACGGGCGACCAGCTCGGAGATCGCGTGCGAGAGCTGCCCGCCCTGCCAGGCGATCGGCGAGCGTGCCGGCGGCCCCGGATCCTCGACGAGCAGCCGCGCGCCCGGGATCAGCTCGGCATAGGTCTGGCCGACGCGGAGCGGATGACCAGGGTCGGCCTCGTCGCGGCTCGCGACGACCAGCGCGGGGACGTCGATCACGCCGAGCTGCGAGAGCGACTCGAACGGGCGCGAGCGGGGCACCACTTCGAGGGCGTCGGCGACCGCCTCGGGGTGCAGGTGCGCGTCCAGGCGCTGGCGCAGGACCTTCTCGACCGTCCCGCGCCAGGCCTCGGGCACCGCATCGAGGTCGTACGCGGCGACGAACCCGTCGACGCCGCCCGTGCGCAGGCCATCCGCGAGCGCGTCCCAGCGCGCGAGCTCGGCGGGCGAACCGGCGTCTGACGGGTCGAACGCGGGCGTGACCAGCACGAGTCCCGCGACGCGCTCCGGGTGCGAGAGGGCGATGGCGAGCGCGGTCTGCGCGCCCATCGAGGCGCCGGCGAGCACGGCGCGCTCGACACCGGCGGCGTCGAGCACGGCGAGCAGGTCTGCGGCGAGGTGCTCGTAGCCATAGGCCCGCGCGGGGGCGGCGTCCGAGCGCCCATGGCCGCGGGCGTCGTAGGAGATGACGCGGTGCCCGCTCCGCTCGAGCGCGCGCGAGCCCATCACGACATAGCGGCGCGTGGCGGTGAGGCCGTGCAGGAGGACGACGGGCACTCCCGCGCCGGCCTCCTCGCCGGAGAGCTCCACCCCCTCCCCCGCGATCGCGAGCGCGCGTGGGGCGGGAGCGGCCGGCATCGCCCGCGCTCAGGCGGGGACGCGCGCGTGCGCCCGCAGCAGGTCGGCGGTGCGCTCGGGGCGCTCCCAGAAGAACAGATGGCCGACGTCGTCGAAGGTCTCGAGCCGGGCGCCGGGGATCAGCTCGGCGATCATGCGCCCGTTCTCCACGGGGAGCATGCGATCCGCGGTGCCGTGCAGGACGAGCGTCGGCGCCGTGACCTCGGGCAGCCGCACACTCGTGTCGTGGCGCATGACCGCGGCCATCTGCGCCATCACGACCGGGACGGCGACCGAGTAGGTGTCGGCCATCGCCAGGAAGCTCGCGTACGAGTCGGCGTCGTCGAGCAGGCCCGCGCCGACGTTCGCCTCCCACCCCGCGCGGAGCGCTCGCGCGCGGTCACCGGAGCCCATCGCATCGCTCAGCTCGCGCATCACGGACTCGTCGCCGAAGACACTGCCCTGTCCGCCGCAGAACGTGCACCCGAGGGTCAGCGTCCGCACCATCTCCGGATGCGCCAGCACGAGCTCCTGGGCGACCATGCCGCCCATCGACATCCCGAAGACGTGCGCGGATGCGAGGCCGAGCGCGCGCAGCAGGCCGGCGGCGTCCTCGGCGAGCTGGGGGATCGACACGCGGCCCTCGAGGCGGCTGCTCAGTCCGACACCGCGATGGTCGTAGGTGATCACGTCGAAGTCGCGGCGCAGGAGGTCCAGGAACGGCTCGCTCCAGTGCAGCTGCGTCCCGCTCATCCCCATGATCAGCAGCAGCGGCTCCAGCCCCGCTGCCTCCGGCGCGCCGTCGCCGCTGCGCTCGTAGCTCAGTTCGATGCCGTCGACGTCGATCACGGGCACGGGCGCATCCTAGCCCCGCGCCTACATCGGCAGCGCGAGCTGGTCGCGACCGTCCTCGGTCGCGGCGGCTGCCGGCGGGGCATCGCCCGACTGCAGCCCAGCCACGCGTACGCCGAGCAGGCGCACCGGGCGCGGGGGCGCGTACTGCGCGAGCAGCGCGAGCGCGACCTCGCCGACGACCGACGCCGAGCACGTCGGCTCCGCGATCGTCCGCGCCCGTGTGACGGTCGTGAAGTCCGACAGGCGCACCTTGATGCCGATCGTGCGCCCCCGCCTACCCCGGCGCGCGAGCCCGTCGCACAGCTCGCCGGCCATCCGCTCGAGCGACTCGCGGAGGGCCTCGGGGTCGTCGATGTCGCGCTCGAACGTGCGCTCGCGCGACTCCGAGACGACCTTCCGCGGCGCGCCGATCGTCGATGAGCCTTCAAAGCGCGCGCGGCGGCGCAGGTCGCCCCCGTGTTTGGGCCCGAAGCGTTCGACGAGCAGCTGCTCGGGGGCGCGGGCGAGCGCGGCGAGCGTCGTCAGGCCGAGCTTCCCGAGATGGGCGGCCGTCTTCGGCCCGATCCCGGGGACGAGCGAGGGCGGCGAGCCGGCGAAGCGGGCGCACGCCTGCTCGCGGGAGAGGACCACGAACCCCTCCGGCTTCTCCGCGTCGGAGGCGACCTTCGCGACGAGCCGGTTGGGACCGATCCCGACCGAGCACGTGAGCCCGGTGCGCGCCTTGATCTCGGCGAGCAGCCTGCGCATCGCCGCGCGCGGGGAGAACAGGCCCTCGACGTCGAGATAGGCCTCGTCGAGCCCGAGAACCTCGACGCGCGCGATGTGCTCGCGGACGATCCCCATCATCTTCGCCGAGGCCTCGCGGTAGGCGCTGAAGTCGGGCGCGACGAACACGGCCTCGGGGCAGAGTCGGCGAGCGCGCGATGCGGGGATCGCCGAGCCGACGCCGTAACGGCGCGCCTCGTAGCTGGCGGTGGTGACGACGGCTCGGGGGTGGTCGTGGGCGACGACGACCGGCAGCCCGCGGAGCGCCGGGCGGCGCAGCAGCTCGACCGAGACGTAGAAGGCGTCGGCATCGAGATGCGCCACCCTGAGCTCGCTGCCGCTCGTGTCCATCGGCCACTGAATCTAGAGCCCCGCGGCGACAGCTCTAGCATCACGTCCAAACCACGAGTCGAGGAGGCGGCGATGGCTGCGCAGGCGCTGATCACGGGTACGGATTTCGTGGGGGTCCCGACCCACGACCTCGATGCTGCCGTCGGCTTCTACCGCGACACGTTGGGGCTGCTCTGCTCGGTGCACATCCCCGACCGCCACTACGCGGAGTTCGAGACCGGCAACCTCACGCTGTCGGTGTACGACCCGCAGAAGATGGGGATGGAGCACAACCGCAACCCCAACCCCGTCGCCCTGCACGTGGAGGACGTCGAGCAGGCGCGCGCGATGCTCTCCGAGCGCGGCGTGAGCTTCGGCGCGGACACGCTCGACACGGGCGTGTGCCACATGGCGTTCTTCGCGGACCCCGACGGCAACGCGCTGATGCTCCACCACCGCTACGCCCCGCGCGCCTGAGCGCGGGGGGGCGCGCGCCGTCACGGGCCAGGGCGAAGCGCCTCGTCTAGGTGCGCCCGGGAGGGGCGCACGTGGCCTCGTGGACCTGTTCGGTCAGCTTGTGGACCTTTTCGGCGAGCGCGTGGATCTCCTCGGTCAGGCTGGTGTTGCGTTCCAGCAGCTGCTGCTGGCCGATCGCGAGCTCGTCTCGGTGCTTCGCCGACGCTTCCTCGTTGGCCTTGTCGGTGCGGGTCTGTGCCTTCTGAGCGATGATCACGAGCGCTCCCGTGTAGAAGGCGACCGCGGAGAACACGAGGTTCAGCAGGATGAACGGCGCGGGGTCGAACCCGTTCCCGTTGAGCAGGCCTTTCCAGGAGTCTTCGAGGAAGTGGACGACGTGGTTGGAGAGGACCCACGCGATGATCACCCCCGAGCTGACGATCAGGAAGCCGACGGTGCCCATGCCGCTGGCGACGGCCTCCGACACGCGCTCCATGAAGCTGCTGCCCCCCGCGTACGGCGAGGAGCCCTGCTGGCCTTCGGTGTAGTGGCGGTGGTGGCGCAGAGGATCGGGGAGGGTTTTCGCTGCCGGCTGCGGGGCGCTCGCATCCATCTGGATCTCCTCTCGCAGGAATGGAGGGTCGACGTGACATGGAAGCCGATCGCGAGGACGGCCCCGCACGCGCCTACGCCCGGGTGGGGCCCATCTGAGCGGGCGACGCGCGGAGGCCTCGTGGAGCTGCAGGCAGTGCCGGCGGACCTCCGCGGCCGCGCGTCGCCGAGTCGGGCCCTCGGGTACGCTTGCTGAAGCGCGATGGACCTGACCTTCACCCCCGAGCAGACCGCGTTCCGCGACGAGCTGCGAGCGTGGCTCGCGGAGAACCCGCCGGCGGAGCGGCCTACAGACGGTAGCGAGGCGGAGGAGTTCGCCTGGCGCCGGGACTGGCAGCGGCGCCTCTACGACGCCGGCTGGGCGGCCCCGAGCTGGCCGACGGAGTACGGCGGCCGCGGTGTCAAGCCGGTGGAATCGGCGATCTACTTCGAGGAGATCGGCCGCGCGCGCGTGCCCTTCTCGGCGAACACGCTCGGGCTGCTGCTCGGCGGCCCGACGCTGATGGTGTGGGGCACGGACGAGCAGAAGGAGCGCTACCTCCCGCCGATCCTCAGCGCCGAGGAGATCTGGTGCCAGGGCTTCTCCGAGCCGGAGGCCGGATCCGACCTCGCCGCGCTGAAAACGCGGGCCGTCAAGGACGGCGATGAGTGGGTCGTCAACGGACAGAAGGTGTGGACGAGCGGGGCGCAGTTCGCGAAGTGGTGCATGCTCGTCGCGCGGACCGACGGCGACGTGCCGAAGCACAAGGGGCTCACGTACTTCCTGATGGACATGGAGCAGGACGCGGTGCAGGTACGGCCGCTGCGGCAGATCACCGGCGAGGCCGAGTTCAACGAGCTGTTCATCGAGGACGCGCGGATACCCGACGCGAACGTCGTCGGCGGCGTCGGCAACGGCTGGAAGGTCGCGCTGACGACGCTCATGAACGAGCGCGCCGGCCTCGGCTTCGCGTTGCAGATCCGCCTGCGCCAGCTGCTCGACGACGCGATCGCCGCGGCGTCCGAGCGGGGGCTGCTCGAGGAGGCGCTCTACGCCGACGCGCTCGCGGAGCTGCACATCCGCTGCGAGACCCTGCGCCTGCTGGCGTGGAAGGGCCTCACCGACGCCGAACGCTACGGCCAGCCGGGCCCGGAGGGCTCGCTCGTGAAGTGGCTGTGGTCCGACACGAACCAGAAGCTGACCGAACTGGCCGTCGACATCGTCGGGCCGGAGGCGCTGACGGCCGGCACCGACTGGAGCTACGAGTTCCTGCGCGCGCGCGGGAACACGATCGAGGGCGGCACGACCGAGGTGCTGAAGAACATCGTGGCCGAGCGCGTGCTCGGCCTCCCGCGCCTGAAGGCGGCCGCGTGACGACTGGTCTTTATGGGCTCCGCCTCGGCTCCGCCGTCGGGGTCGCGTAGCGCATGGACTTCGGTTACACCGACGATCAGAGCGACATCCGCCGGACGGCGCGCGACCTCCTGGCCGAGCGCGCCAGGCCCGAGCGGGTGCGCGAGTTCGCCGAGGCCGGCAAGACCGATACCGAGCTGTGGCGCGAGCTGTGCAGCCTCGGCTGGCCGGGCATCGCCGTCTCCGAGGAGCACGGCGGCCAGGGCCTCGGCGCGATCGAGCTGTCGATCCTGTGCGAGGAGCTCGGCCGCGCGCTCGCTCCGGTCCCGTTCCTGCCGAGCGCGCTCGCGGCAGCCGTCATCTCCCACGGTGGCGACGAGGAGCAGCGTGCGCGGTGGCTCCCCGGCCTCGCCTCCGGTGAGACGGTCGGAGCGCTCTCGGGCGGCGCCGACGGCATCGCCGAGCTCGTGATCGGCGGCGCCGATGCAGGGGTGTTCGTGCTCGTGGACGACGACGGCAGCGCGCGGGTGTGCGCTGCCGCCGACGCAGAGGTGACCCCGATCGCCGCGATCGACCCCACGCGCTCGGCCGCGCGCGTCAGCCTCGGCGACGCCGGCGAAGCGCTCGCGGGCGACGTGGGCGCCGGCATCGGCCACGCGCTCGTGGCGATCAGCGCCGAGCTCGTCGGCGTCTGCGACCGGACGCTCGAGATGACCGTGGCCTACGTCAAGGACCGCAAGCAGTTCGGAGTGCCGGTCGGCAGCTACCAGGCCGTCTCCCACCGCTGCGCCCAGATGCTGCTCGAAACCGAGAAGGCCCGCGCCGCGGCGGCCCAGGCCGCTTGGGCGGCGGACGCCGAACCCGCGCTGCTCGCCGAAGCGGCCGCGATGGCGAAGGCGGCGTCGTCGGACGCCGGCCGCGAGGTGACCGCCAGCGCGATCCAGGCCCACGGCGGGATCGGCTTCACGTGGGAGGCCGACGTGCACTGGCTCTACAAGCGCGCGCAGCTCGACGCGGCTCTGCTAGGCGGCGGCAAGCGCCATCGCGCGCGGCTCGCGAGCATCCTCGCGGACCGGGTCGGCGCCTCCGCGGCGGCCTGAGCGCCGTGGGCCGCCAGAACGTCTTCGCGCGCGACTTCCCGATGGTGCGCGAGGACAGCGGCGTCTCCGGACGCCCGTTCGCGCTGGCAGCCGGCGCCCGCGAGCTCGGCGGGACCGTGTATCAGCTCGCGCCGGGCGCGAGCGGCATGAATTTGCACGCGCACTACGGCAACGAGGAGCTGTTCATCGTGCTCGAGGGCTCCCCCACGCTGCGGACGCACGAGGGCGCGGAGGAGCTGTCGCGCGGCGACGTGGTGGCGTGCGTGCGCGGTCGCGAGGGCACGCACACCTTCGAGAACCGCTCGTCCGAGCCGGCGCTGCTGCTCGCGATCTCGACCGCCCACCGCCCGGACGTGGTGATCTACCCCGAGAGCGACACGATCGGCGTCGCCACGCGCAATCCGTTCGCGCCGCTGCCCGAGGGCGAGGACGACGGCGTGATCGGCCTGTTCGACACCACGGACAACAAACGCAAGCCGCCGGGCCGCTGACGGTCGGGCTCGCGGCACGCTGTTCGGCCCGCCCGTCCTCGGCCGGACGCCGCTGCCATAGAGTGGCCCCATGAGGCTGGCATGGGAGCTGGCACACCCGATCGCGCTCGCGCGCTGAGGGCATGGGAGAGTACGCAGCGTTCCTGCGCGGCATGAACCTGGGCCGCCGCCGGATCACGAACCAGGAGCTCGCGGCGGCGTTCACCGAGATCGGCTTCACGCAGGTCCGCACGTTCCGGGCCAGCGGCAACGTCGCATTCGAGGCCCGCGGCGAGCCGCCCGAGGGCCTCGTCGCGCGGATCGAGTCCGGGCTTGCAGGGGCGCTCGGCTACGCCGTTCCCACGTTCCTGCGCCGCGCCGAGGAGGTGTGCGAGATCGCCGCGTACGCGCCGTTCCCGCCCGCGCTCGTGACCGGCTCGGCGGGCAAGCTCCAGGTCGGGCTGCTGGCTCGCGACCCCGGCGCCGACGGTCGCGACGCGGCGCTCGCGCTCTCCAGCGAGCGCGACCGGCTCTCGCTGGGCGGTCGCGAGCTCTACTGGCTGCCCGACGGCGGGATCAGCGAATCCGAGCTCGACCTCAAGGCGGTGGAGCGCGCGCTCGGGCCGATGACGATCCGCACGATGGGCACGCTCGAGCAGATGGCGCGCAAGCACTTCGCGGATTGACGCAGGCCGCGGCGCGCGCTGGATAGGCTGCGCGCGGGAACGAAGATCGGCCGGCGCTCCGTGCCGGAGTCAAATGAAGAATCGGCCGGCGCTCCGTGCCGGAGTCAAATGAAGAAGTCGGCCGGCGCTCCGTGCCGGCCTCGAGGGAAGGGCAGAGCGCATGGTCGAGCCGTATCCGAGGGGACGCAACCCGTTCGACGAGACGGGAGTGGAGCGGGACGCGAACGGCGTCGCGCGTTACGCCGG
>DATARO010000024.1:0-16572 GCA_036264095.1 Solirubrobacteraceae bacterium
ACGGCTTCGTGGTGCTGCCCTACACGAACGACGATCCGATCCTGGCGCGCCGGCTCGAGGACGCGGGTTGCGCCGCCGTGATGCCACTCGGGTCGCCGATCGGCAGCGGCATGGGCATCCGCAACCCCTACAACATCGTGCTCGTGCGCGAAGCCGTCGACGTCCCGGTCGTGCTCGACGCGGGTGTCGGCACGGCCTCGGACGCGACGCTCGCGATGGAGCTCGGCTGCGACGCGGTGATGGCCGCCTCGGCGATCGCGCGCGCGGCCGACCCGGTGCGGATGGCGAGCGCGATGCGCGCCGCGGTCGAAGCCGGGCGCCTCGCGCGCGGCGCGGGGCGGATCCCGCGGCGCCTCTACGCGACGGCGTCTACGCCCGACGAGGGCCTGCCCGACCTCACCTGACGACTTCGATCGTCCCGTTCATCGAGGCGGGGTGGATCGTGCACTCGTAGTGGATCAGGCCGGGCTTCTGCGCGATCACCCGGAACGTGCCGCCTTCGCCGATGTCCTTCGATTTGAACGCCTGCGGGCCGCTCTCGCTGGTGACGTTGTGTTCGACGCTGTCGTAGTTCGTCCAGCGGATCGTCGAGCCGACCTTGACCCGCAGCGTGTCGGGTGCGATCGCGATGTTGCGATAGGCGATCTGCACGACGCCCGACTGCACGGGCGCCGAGCTCGGCGGCCTGCCGTACTTGGGCGTGCCGATCACTTTCAGGCCGGCGGCGGGTCGGGTCGCAGTCGTCGCCTGCGTGGCCGTCGTGCCGCCGCTGCTCGAGTGGCTGGAGGAGCCGCAGCCCGCCAGTGCCGCGCACGCTGCGAAGGCGAGGATCCCTCGTCTCATCTCGCGCTGAGCCTACACTGGCCGCTCCGATGAGTCCGCGGCATTTCCTGACGGGCGCCGAGCTGAGCGCCGGCGAGCTGGACGCGCTGCTCGACCGCGCGCTCGAGCTCAAGCGCGAGCCGCTGTCGGCGACGCCGTTGCAGGGGCGGAGCGTCGCGCTGATCTTCGAGAAGCCCTCGACGCGCACCCGCATCTCCTTCGAGGCCGGCGTGCGTGAGCTCGGCGGCCAGCCGCTCGTGCTGCGCTCCGACGAGATGCAGCTCTCGCGCGGCGAGGCGCTGCGCGACACGGCGCTCGTCCTCGCGCGCCACGTCGCGGTGATCGGCGTGCGCACGGGCGAGGACCGGATCCTCGAGGAGCTGGCGCGCTACAGCAGCGTGCCGGTCGTGAACATGCTGACCGCCGGGCACCACCCCTGTCAGGCGCTGGCCGACCTGCTCACACTGCGCGAGGCCTGCGGCGCGCTCGACGGCGTCCGCCTCGCCTACGTCGGCGACGGGAACAACGTCGCGCGATCGCTGGCGCGGCTCGGCTCGCTCGCGGGACTCGACGTCGCGATCGCCTCGCCGGAGGGCTACACGCTCGAGGACCCCGTCGAGCTGCCCGCCGGCGCGAAGGGGAGCGTGTCGCTTCTCCGCGACCCGCTGGAGGCCGTCAGCGGCGCCGCCGCCGTCTACACCGACGTGTGGGTGAGCATGGGCGACGAGGCCACGGCCGACGCTCGCCGCGCCGCGCTGTCGGCCTATCGCATCGACGACGCCCTGCTCGACCGCGCGGCGCCCGGGGCGTTCGCGATGCACGACCTGCCCGCCCATCCCGGCGAGGAGATCACCGCCGAGGTGCTCTACGGGCCCCGCCAGCGGATCTGGGACCAGGCGGAGAACCGCCGGCACGCGCAGAAGGCGCTGCTCGAGCTGCTGGTCGCGCCGTGAGCGGGGCGGTCGAGCCGGCCCAGCGGCCCTCGATCGGCGACGAGCTCGATCTGCGCATCGACTCGCTCGCGTTCGGCGGCGAGGGCGTCGCGCGGATCGGCGAGGGCGGCTTCGTCGTGTTCGTCGCGGGCGCGATCCCGGGTGACCGCGTGCGCGCGGTCCTGCACCGCCGCAAGCGCAGCTACGGACACGCCCGCACGCTCGAGGTGCTCGAGCCCGGTCCCGAGCGGATCGAGCCGCTCGCCGACCACCCCGGCGTCCCCTGGCAGGTGATCCCCTACGAGCGCCAGGTCGAGATCAAGCACGGGCAGGTGGCCGAGGCGCTGGAGCGGCTCGGCGGCCTGCACGGCCACGAGCTCGAGGACGCCGTGCCGGCGCTCGAGCCCTGGCGCTACCGCAACAAGCTCGAGTACTCCTTCGGCGGCGAGGGCGTGGAGCTCGTGTGCGGCTTCCACGCCTCGGCGGGGGCCAACCGCGTCGCGCCGATGAGCGACTGCCTGCTCGCCTCCGAGCTGGGCAACCGTGCGCGCGAGGTCGCGCTCCGGTGGTGCCGCGAGCAGGGCCTGTCCGCGTGGGATCGTGGTCGCGCGCGCGGGCAGGGCGAGCCGCGAGGCCAGGCCCCGGGTCCCGCCGCTGACGGCCGCGCGCGGCTGCGCAACCTCGTCGTCCGCGAGGGACGGCGGACGGGACTGCTGCAGGTACGGCTCGTCACGACACCCGGCGAGCTCGAGGCGGGCGCGTTCGCCGCGGCCCTCTCCGCAGAGCTCGGTGCGGCCCTCTCCGGCGTGCTGTGGTCGCGCTCCGCGAGCGTCGCGGAGACGACGGCGGGTGGCGAGACGGAGCTCGTGTGGGGCGAGGAACAGCTGCCCGAGCGGCTCGGAGAGCTCGACCTGCGCATCTCGCCGGGCGCCTTCTTCCAGACGAACACCGAGATGGCCGAGGTCCTCTACCGCGTCGTCGAGGAGTACGCGGGGCTGCAGGGCTGGGAGCGGGTCTACGACCTCTATTGCGGCATCGGCACGATCGCGCTGACGCTCGCGCCGCGCGCAGGGGAGCTCTGGGGGATCGAGCTCGTCCCCGAGGCCGTCGCCGACGCGATCGCGGGCGCGCAGCGGAACGAGATCACCTCGGCCCGCTTCTTCGCGGGTGACACGCGCCTGGCGATGCGCGAGCTGCTCGAGCGCGCGGGCCGGCCCGACCTCGTCGTCGTGGACCCGCCGCGCGCAGGCCTGTCGAAGAAGGTCGTCCACCGGGTGCTCGAAGCCGCCCCGAAGCGCATCGTCTACGTCTCCTGCAACCCGACGACGCTCGCGCCGAACGCCGCGGAAATGGTCGCGGCGGGCTACGAGCTCGTGCGGGTGCGACCGGTCGACATGTTTCCCCAGACTCACCACATCGAGACCGTCGCCCTCCTTCAGCGGCGCTAGAGGCGGCGGATTTCTGCGTCCTCGGTCGCTCACGTGCTATTTGCACGCTTCGCTCCCTGCGTCCTTGAACTCCTTGCCTCTACTGCCGCTGCCCGCCGCTAGAGCCGGCGGACCTTGCGAGCGTCCTCGGTGGCCGGTTCGGGGGTGCGGAGCGTCACCCTCGTCGTAACGCTTCTTTCCGCGCGGCGTTAGGCTCGCCCCATGAGCGCAGCCTTCGGGCGCGTCCGCTCGGTCGCCTTCCCGGTGCTGCAGACCGCGGTCGCGGCAGGGATCGCGTGGCTGATCGCGCACAACTGGCTCGGCCATCAGCAGCCGTTCTTCGCGCCGATCGCAGCAGCGGTTTCGCTCAGCACGAGCCATGTGCGGCGGGCGCGGCGCAGCATGCAGATGATCCTCGGGGTGCTGCTCGGGATCGGCGTCAGCGAGCTCGTGCACCCGCTGCTCGGCGGCGGCTGGGTCTCGATCACCGTTGTCGTCGCGGTCACGCTCGTGCTCGCCGTCGGCGTCGGCGTCGGTTTCTTCGGCGAAGGGATGATGCTCGTCAACCAGGCGGCCGCCTCGGCGATCCTGGTCGTCGCGCTGCACCGGGCGGGGACGGGCTCGGAGCGGGTCGTCGACGCGCTCGTCGGGGGCGGCGTCGCGCTCGTGATCGGCGTCGGCATGTTCCCCGTCGAACCGCTGAAGCTGCTGTGGGACGCGGAGGACGGCGTGCTCGGGGCGGTGCTGGCCGTGCTGGACGGCGAGCCGCTCCCGGGCGCGCGGGAGGAAAGCCGCGGCGATGACTGGTCGCTCGCCGCGAGCCAGGAGATCCATCGCCGTCTCTCGGCGCTCACGGCCGCGCGCAACACCGCGCGCTCGTCGGTGCGGGTGGCGCCGCGGCGGATGCGGCTGCGCGCGCTGGTCGACGCCGAGGAGCAGCGCGTGTCACGCATCTACCTGCTCACGGGCGGCTCGCTCGCGCTCGCGCGCGCCGGGTTGGACGACGGGCCCGCGGGCGAGCGCGAGACAGCAGCGCTCGCGGCGGCGGTGCGAACGCTGCTGGCGGCCGAGCGGCCGTGGAGCGCGCTCGCGCTGGAGGGCGCGCGGCGCGAGCTGGGGTTCGTGTTGCAGGCAGCCCCACCGCAGGGCAGCCCCGAGCGCAGCGCGGCGTGGGGCGCGGCGCGGCGTGTCGCGGGCGACCTGATCGCGCTGCTCCCGGCCGGTTGAGTCCCGCGCGTGGCGTCGCTGCCGGCGCTCTTCTGTGCGGCAACCGCCACCCAGCTAAGCTCGCCCGATGCGCGCCGCGACGATCCGCGACGGGGAGGTCCTGATCGAGGAGCACCCCGATCCCGTGCCGGGGGCGGGGGAGGTGCTCGTGCGGGTTCGCGCCGCGGGGCTCAACGGCGGGGACATGATGCAGCGGCGCGGGCTCTACCCGGCGCCTCCCGGATTTCCCAAGGACATCCCCGGCATGGAGCTGGCGGGCGAGGTAGCCGCCCTCGGGCCTGGCTGCGAGCGCTTCGCGGAGGGCGCGCGCGTGATGGCGATCGTGGGCGGAGGCGCACAGGCCGAGCTGGCGGTCGTCAACGAGCGCGTGCTCTCGCCGGTCCCGGCCGAGCTGGGCTGGGCGGAGGCGGGCGGCTTCCCCGAGGTCTTCACGACCGCCCACGACGCGGTCCTCGTGCAGGCCGCGCTGCGGCCGGGCGAGCGCCTGCTCGTGCACGGCGGCGCGGGCGGGGTCGGGTGCGCCGCGATCCAGCTCGGCGTCGCGGCGGGGGCGAGCGTGACGGCGACGGTGCGCAACGAGGAGCTGCGCGCTGCGGTCGGGGCATTCGGGGCAGCGGTCCTCGCGCCCGAGGGGTTCGCGGAGCACGGGCCGTTCGATGTCGTGCTCGAGCTCGTCGGCGGACCCAACATGCCCGAGAACCTCGACGCGCTCGGCACCGGCGGGCGGATCTGTGTGATCGGGGTCGCGGCGGGGGCCAAGAGCGAGCTGAACCTGCTCGCCCTGATGGGCAAGCGGGCGCGGATCCACGGCTCGACGCTGCGGGCGCGGGCGCTCGAGGAGAAAGCGCTCGCGGCGCGGCGGGTGGAGAAGGAGGTCCTGCCGCTGGTGGCGTCGGGTTCGGTGCGCGTGGCGGTGGCCGAGACGTTCCCGCTCGCGCAGGCGGCCGAGGCCTACGACCGCTTCGCCGCCGGCGGGAAGCTCGGGAAGATCGTGCTGGAGATGACGTGATCCCGCGGCGCGGCTGCCGTGGAAGCGCCCGGCGCGGCTAGTAGGGCGGCTGCGCCGCGTACCAGTCGCCGAGCCGGCGGAAGGAGTCCCAGAAGTCGCGCTTGGCGTCCTGCTCGTCGAGCGACTCGTCGATGTTCGGTACGTACAGCGCCTCGATCGTCGGCGTCAGCTGCTGCACCTCGCCGAGCGCCGGTTCCAGCGGCCGGGCCAGCGGGATGTCCATTTCGCCGAGGCACGCGAGCGCGTCCTCGCCCATCACGACGATGATGCGCGGCTGGACGATCGCGATCTCGGCGACGACGCGCGCGACGCAGGCGTAGTCGGCGAGCGCGGGGTCGCTCAGCGGGCACTTCGCGCACAGCGTGCCGTAGACGGCGAGCGGGTCGATCTGCAGGCGCTTCAGCGACTTCATCAGCGCGCCGCCCGCGCGGCCGTAGAAGGCGACGCCCTCCTCGATCTCCGACGGCAGCGGGGCGTACTTGAGCAGCATCACGTCGGCCTGGGGATGGCCGGAGCCGAGCACGGGCATCAGGTTGCCGCGCGGGCAGTGCGGGCAGGCCTGCAGCTCGCGCGTGAGCGTGTTCAGCTCACGGATCGCGCGCTCGAGGTACTTCTCCTTGATCTGGTCGTCGGTCACTGGCACCGGTCCGGAGGGATTAGACGGCGCGCCGGCTTGTCCTTGACCGTGCATCAGTCGTTGCGCGGCCGAGCCGGCCATTAGCGGCGCCGGGCACCCGCTCCGGCGCGGCGCAGCCTGCGCACGCGCCGCGCCTTGCGGGCCTGGCGGGCGGCGCGCGGCGTCGCGCGCGTCTGCAGGAACTTCAGCGCCTGGACGTAGAGCAGCGAGCTCGGGCGGGTGTGGATCTCGGCTTCGCGGAGGGACTGCACGAACTCCTGCGGGCCGTCGAAGTCGCGCATCCGCACGCGCACCGAGCCGAGGCCCTGCGCGACGTGGGAGTCGGAGCCCGCGCCGGCCGTGATCCGGTACTTGGCGGCGAAGCGCGCGGCCTCGTCGTTGAACGCCTGGATCGCGACGCGCGGGTTGAAGACCTCGATCGCGTCGACGTCGCCGATCACGGGGACGAGGTGCTCGTAGTCGGGTACCGAGTGCATGCGGTCGAACGGATGCGGGACGTAGACGACGCCGCCCTGGTCGCGGATCTGCGCGATCGTCTCGCGCAGCGTCAGGCCGCGCGGGATCTTGCGCTCGAGGAACAGGCCGATCACCTCGCCTTCGCTCGCCGTCTTGACCTCCTCGCCGACGATCACCTTCACGCCGAAGGAGTCCGCCTGCGCGCGCGCCTCCAGCGCGCCGGAGACCTCGTTGTGGTCGGTGACGGCGATCGCCCCGAGCCCCTGCTCGCGTGCGGTCGCGAGCAGCACCTCGACCGGCGTCGCGCAGTCAGGGGAGTGGTCGGTGTGCATGTGGAGATCTATGTCGATGAGGGGGCGCCCAGCGAGCCGCTCGGCGATCGCCGGCTCGCCCTCCTGGCTGTGCCGCCGTGCCGCCAGCTCTGCGTAGACCGACTCGATCCGTTCGGCGTGACGCTCGTCGTGCGGGAGGAGGGTGTAGGAGCCGGGGAAGTAGTGCTGCATCAGCTCGACGGTCTCCGCGTCGCCGGCGGTGCGGGCGTCGAGGCGGCCGAAGAAGCTCTCCACGAAGCGGCGCGCGAGCAGCGTCGAGAGCAGCCGCTCGCTCGAGGAGTGGAAGGTGCCGACGTTCAGCGCGCGCGAGTGCCGCAGGGCCGTCGCCGAGGTGCTCGGCGCGAACGGCTCGTGGACGTGGACGAAGTCGAGCTCGAGCGTGGCGAGCGCTTCCTCGACCGTGCGGGCCACGTCGATCGGCAGCGCCGCGGGGCGGCGGCGAGCGGCGCCCGCGACGTCGAGCACCTCGCCGACGGCGAGCACGCGCGGGCTCCCGGCGTCGCTGGGGGGCAGCAGCTCCTCGGGTTCCCCGCGGGCGGCGCGGAGCGCGCGGCGCGACTCGCGTACGCGCTCGGTCGAGCGCGAGGGAGCGAGCACGAGCACGCGGTGGCCGCGGCGCGCGAGCTCCTCGCTGACGCGGGCGATGTGGGCGTTGACCTCGTTGTCCTCGGCCTCCCACGGATACGGGGAGACGTGCGCTATCGAGAACGTAGGGGCCATCTCGCGCGATTATCGCCGCACGGCGAGTGCGCGTGGGCTACTTGGCCTTGGCGGCCGCTCGCGCTTTCGCGGGCTTGCGCGCGGCGGCGCCCTTGCGCGCCGCTTTGCGCGTCCCGGGGATGCCGGCGTATCGCTCGATGAACGCCTCCGTGTCGCGCCGCGCCTGGTCGTCGGGGCGCTGGTCGTGAGGCGACTTCATCAGGTAGGAGGAGGGCCCGTCGAGCTGGCCGCCGACGCCGTGGTTGAGCGCGAGCTTGCAGCAGCGCACGGCGTCGATGACGATGCCGGCCGAGTTCGGCGAGTCCCACACCTCGAGCTTCAGCTCGACGTTCAGCGGCACGTCGCCGAAGGCCTGGCCCTCGACGCGCACGTGCGCCCACTTGCGGTCGGTCAGCCACGGCACGTAGTCCGACGGGCCGATGTAGACGTCGTCCGCGGGCAGCTGCTCGTCCATGATCGAGGTCACGGCGTTGGTCTTCGAGATCTTCTTGGACTCCAGCCGCTCGCGCTCGAGCATGTTGTAGAAGTCCATGTTGCCGCCGACGTTCAGCTGCGAGGTGCGCAGCATGCGCACGCCGCGGTCGGCGAACAGGCGCGCCAGCGTGCGGTGCACGATCGTCGCGCCGACCTGCGACTTGATGTCGTCGCCGACGATCGGCAGGCCCGCGGCTTTGAAGCGGCGCTCCCAGTAGTCCTCGCGCGCGATGAACACGGGGATGCAGTTGACGAACCCGCAGCCGGCCTCGAGCACCTGCTCGACGTACCACTTGGTGGCGTCCTCGGAGCCGACGGGGAGGTAGGAGACGACGACGTCGGTGTGCGTCTCGCGGAGGATCTTCACGATGTCGGCCGTCTCGCCCGGCGCCTTGGTGATCTTCTCTTTGAGGTACTTGCCGAGGCCGTCGTGGGTCATCCCGCGTTGCACGGGGACGCCGAGCTTCTTCGGCACCTTCGCAAACTTCATCGTGTTGTTCTGGCCAGCCCAGATCGCTTCGCCGAGGTCCTTGCCGACCTTCTTGGCGTCGATGTCGAAAGCGGCCGTGAACTCGATGTCGCGGACGTGGTAGCCGCCGAGGTCGACGTGCATCAGGCCGGGGACGCGCTCGGAGGGGTCTGCGTCGCGGTAGTAGTGGACGCCCTGGACGAACGCCGAGGCGCAGTTGCCCACGCCGATGATCGCGACCCTCACCTTCTCGTGCTGGTAGCGCCCGACGCCGTTCCTGGAGGCGGCGGCGCGGGAGCGGGAGACAGTCGCTTCGCTCTTGTCCTCGGCGCGGCCGGCCGCGCGGCCGTTGCTGTGCTCCATGATCACCTGAGTCCTTTGTGGGGGCGCGTGGGCCCGTTGGAGGGATCGCGAGGACCCCTGCATTCTCCGATCGGACGGGGTGGGCTGCCCGACCTTCGGATGAGACTACTCCGCGGCGCGCGCATGGTCACACGGACAGCGCGGCGCGGACGTGCCAGATGCGCTGCGCGACGGTCACCACGCTGAGCGCCGCGAGCACGTACACCGCCGGCTGCAGCAGCTCGAAGTTGCCGAGCGAGGCGCCGCGCGCGAACACGAGCCCGATCGAGAGGATCACGACCCGCACGGGCCGCGTCGCGATGCCGACCTTGCACTCGACCCCGAGCGCCTCGGCGCGCGCCCGCGTGTAGCTGACCATCAGCGAGGCGAGCACGGCCACGACGACGGCGGCGGCCGCGACGCGCTCGCCGTGGAGCGCGAAGTAGCCCGCGACCGCGGTCAGCACGATGCCCTCCTCGATGCGGTCGAGCGTCGAGTCCAGGAACGCTCCGAACGGGGTGCCCTTGCCCGACATCCGCGAGTACCTGCCGTCGAGCGTGTCCATGACCGAGCCGACGATGAAGGCGACCCCGCCGAGGAAGAACAGGCGCTCCCACACGAGCACCGCCGCGAGCAGATTCAGCGCGAGGCCCGTGAGCGAGATCGTGTTCGGGGTCAGGCGCGACTGGATCAGGCGGTTGCGCGCGTACTCGCGGCGCTGGCCCGAGCCGATCGGCGCCGAGCGCACACGCCTGCGCGCGGCCCGGTGTGATTCGCGGCGCGCCCGGCGCGTCGCCGCGGGCTGTCTCGGGGCCATCTAACTGCCCGTGGCGGCTTGCGCGCGGGAGACCGCGGCGAAGCGCCAGGCGGCTGGTCGTGCCCGCGCGAGCCAGCTGGCGGCGTAGGCCGAGACGCCGGCCGTGATCGCGCCCAGCAGCGCGTCGACGATGAAGTGGTTGGCGGTGACGACGATCACGAACGTCATCACGAACGGATACAGGACCCAGAGGACGCGGGCGATGCGCAGGCGCACGAGCCGCGCGAGTGGCCAGCCGATCATCAGCGCGAACGCGACGTGCATCGAGGGGACCGCCGCATACGGGTTGAACAGGGCGCTCATCGAGGCGCTCGTGTGCGTGTCGTTGACGATCGTGAAGTTCGCGACCGAGTCGGTGAAGCCCCACTCGGGCAGGAAGCGCGGGGGGGCGGTCGGGAAGGCGATGTAGGCGATCAGCGCGATGCCCATCGCGAACATGAACATGTTGCGTACGAAGTAGAAGCTGTCGTTGTGGCGCAGGTAGAGGTACAGGAGCGCCGCGATCGTGATCGGTCCCTGGGCGTTCACGTACAGCCAGCTCGCCGCGAGGATCACGACGTGACTGCCCGAGGCCCACGCCTGGACGGAGGGCTCGATGAACAGGTGCATGCTCCGCTCGAGCGAGATCAGGTCGCGGGCGTGCGCGAACGCGGCCGCCGCGTCGCCCTCCGCGAAGCCGCGCACCAGGCGGTATGCGAAGTATGCGAGCGCGAACAGCGAAAGCTGGCGGACCGCGTCGAGCCACCCGTGTGGCAGCAGACGATCCTCGAGGGAGCGAGCGCGCGCGACCATCCGGGGAAGCCTAGACGATGCTTCATCGGCATCGGGGCCCGTGATCGAAGATCCGGCCCAGCGCGAACGCGATCACGACGCGCGTGGTACCGGCGCTCCGCGTGCGTACTTCGGTGAAGCCTCCGGGCGCTTCGGCCACGCAGCCGTGCCCGCCCGCCAGCGCCCAGTAGGGGGTGAAGCGGATCCGCGCGAGATAGCTGCCGGCGCGCGGGACCGCGAGCGTGAACCAGTCGCGTCCGGCGGCCGTCAGCTGCGCTGGGGCCGCCGCCAGCGGGGTGGGCCGGCGCACGGCGAACAGCCGCCAGTGCGGCGAGCGCCAGACTTCGTCGAGGTAGGGCAGCGGCGGGCCGCGCAGCAGCTGCGCCTCGGCCTTCGCGGAGTAGTCGAGCGGCGAGTCCGGCAGCGCGACGAAGGCGACCCCCTGTTCCGAGAGCCACGCGTGATAGCTCGCGGCGCTCGGCGGCGAGCCGGCGTAGAAGAGCCCGTTGCGGTAGCGGTCGAGCTGGCGCTCCCAGCCGCGCGCCATCATCATCGCGGGCGCCACCCAGCGCGCCTCCCAGTGGTCCACGCTCGGCACGACCTCGATCCGCGCCGGGCGCGCGCCGTAGCCGACCCCGAGCGCGCGCAGCTCGCCGAGCAGCGGCCGGTAGAACGACTGCGCCGTGGCCGGGTCCTCGATCGCGCTCGCGAAGTCGGCGGCGGGGGCGTTCGCCTGCCAGTAGAGGAGCAGCGGGGCCAGGAGCGCGAGCGCGATCCTCCGGCGCCGCCCGGCCTCCGCTCCCGCGAGCGCGCAGGCCGCGATCGGACCCGCCGCGAGCGCGCCGAGGCGGTCGGCGTTGCCGCCCATCGCGCTCGCGATCACGAACGAGGCCGTCAACGACAGGGCGTACAGGGCCGCGCCGATGCGCAGCAGGCGCTGCTCCGGCGGCATCAGCAGCCCGATCGCGATCACGCCGGCGAGGGCTGGGTAGAAGGCGCTGCCGGCGAACGGCTGGCTGCCGCCTTCGGGGAACACGAGCACGAGCAGTCCGATCGGGACCGCGACGGCGGCGAGCAGCGCGACCAGCCGCGCGCGCGGCACGCCGCCGAGCGCCCACGCGACCAGCGCGAGCGCCAGGAACGCGCCGGCGACCGGGCTCGCCAGCGCGCAGAGCAGCGCCAGCGGGACCGCTACGGCCGCGCGCCTGCGCTGTGCCGCCAGCAGCGAGCCGAGCCCGAGCGCGAGGCCGAGGTCGAACGGCACGCGGCAGGAGAGCAGCGCGACCGACGCGCCGAGCGCGAACCAGAGGCTCGCGATCCGCGCCGAGCGCTCCGGGAAGCGGCCGCGGACGAGGGCCGCGAACAACGCTGTCGCGGCTGTCATCGACAGCGCCGCGAGCAACTGCGGTCCGATCAGCGCGCCGAGGGCCGGGGCGAGGAGCGAGTAGGCGGGCAGGTGGTGGCCCCCGTACCAGCTGTTGTCCCACAGCGTGAAGCCTTCATTGGAGATCAGCCAGCTGCGGTAGCTCGCCGCCGCGAGATCGGGCGCCGGCGGCGCGAGGATCACGTACACGAGCCCGGCGGCCGCGGTCAGCAGCCACGCGGGCGCGCGCCCGGGCCTGCGGGTGGCGGGCCCGGCGGCGGCGCTCAGCAGCCGGGCCGGCGCGCGCCCGGGCCCGCGGGCGGCACCCAGGCGGGCACGAGCGAGCGCGGTCGCGTTCACTCCGCGCCCAGGAACTCCGCGAGCCGATCGAGCAGATCGGGGCGGTCGAGCCACGGCCAGTGCCCCGCGTCGGGCAGCTCGAGCAGCTCCGCGTCTGGAAGCGCCTGCGCATAGGCGCGCCCGAAGCGCTCCGGGATGTAGGGGTCGCGCAGCCCCCAGACCACGAGCGCGGGGCAGTGGAGCCGCCCCAGGTGCTCGCCCGCGCGGGCGAGCGCGTCGGGCGGAGAGCTCCGGTAGAGGCGCAGGATCGCCCGCTGCGTGCCCTGGTCGAAATGGTCCATGACGCTGTCGATGAAGCTGTCGGGCATCGGCCCGGGCGTCGCGTTGGACTCGCGCGAGGCGAGCCGGAGGGTGAAGCGCGTGCTCGCACCCATCGACAGCTCGCCGAGCAGGGGCGTGCGCCATATGCGCGCCGTGCGGTGCCAGCGGTAGCCGGGGAGCAGCGGCACGGCGTTGACGATCGCGACGCGCTCGACGCGCTCGGGCAGGCGCTGGGCGAAGAGCAGCCCGACGGCGCCCCAGTCGTGCACGAGCAGCCGCACGCGCTCGATCCCGAGCATGTCGAGGAAGCGCTCGAGGAACGTGTCGTACTCGGCCATCGTGTAGGCGAGCGACCCCGGCTTGCCCGAGCGGCCGAAGCCCGGGAGATCCGGCGCGATCCCCCCGGTGCGCTCGAGCAGCGGCAGCCATTCGTCGGAGTTGCTCGGGACGCCGTGCAGGTACAGGGGCACGGCCGCGCCCGGTGCGCTCTCGGCGCTGCGCCAGAACAGGGGCAGGCCGTCGAGGCGGCCGTGATGGTCGCTCGGGGCGGGCACGCGGCGAGGATATAGGCGGATACCTTGATGGCGATGCGCGCGTCCGGACCCGCAGCCGCCTGGCGGCCTCCCAGCAGCGCACGCGTCGGGCGCGTGCGGGCGCGGCTGCGCGAGGTCTACGGCGTCCCGTCGATGGCCCCGCACCGCCACCCGCTCGCGGAGCTCGTGCTGACGGTGCTCTCGCAGTCCACCAACGACCGCAACCGCGACATCGCCTACCTGCGCCTGCGTGAACGCCTCCCGCGCTGGGAGCAGGTGCGCGACGCGCCGGTCGCGGAGGTCGAGGAGGCGATCCGCCCGGGCGGCATCTCGAAGGTCAAGTCGGTGCGCATCCAGGCGATCCTGCAGGCGATCACCGCCGAACCGGTTGGCCGGTTCGGGGATGCGAGCGCAGCGGGTGTCCCCCGGTTCGGCCGGTTCGGGGATGCGAGCGCAGCGGGTGTCTCCCGGTCCGGCCGGTTCGGGGATGCGAGCGCGGCGGGTGTCCCCCGGCTCAGTCCGGCGCACCGGTTGTGCCTCGACTGGATGGCGACGGCGCCCCTCGGCGAGGCGCGCGACTACCTGCTGGCGCTGCCCGGCGTCGGGCGCAAGACGGCCGCGTGCGTGCTGCTGTTCGCCTTCGGCCGCCGCGACGTCCCCGTCGACACGCACGTATCGCGCGTCGGCATGCGGCTGGCCCTGCTGCGGGCGGGCGCGCCGTTCGAGGAGCTCCACGACGCGATGCTCGCGCTCACGCCCCCGGGCAGCGAGCTCGAGCTGCACGTGAACCTGCTGCGCCACGGCCGCCGCACGTGCCATGCCCGCCGGCCGCGCTGCGAGGCGTGCGCGCTGGCGCGGATGTGCCCGAGCCGGGGGCTGTTCGCCTAGCCCGCCGGCAGCACGGCGAACGCGATCACCGCGTAGTGCAGCGAGGCGGCAGCGAGCACGAGCGCGTGGAACACCTCGTGGTATCCGAACACGCGCGGCCAGGGGTTCGGGCGGCCGCTCGCATAGACGACGGCGCCGACCGTGTAGAGGACGCCGCCCGTCGCCAGGCCGGCCACGCCGAGCCATCCGATCGCCGCCGGCAGCTCGCCGAAGATCGCGATCGAGACCCACCCGAGCGCGACGTAGACGGTCGCGAACAGCCACTTCGGCGCGTCGATCCAGGCGAGCTTGAAGATCACGCCGCCGAGCGCGCCGGCCCAGACCACGATCAGGATCGTGGTCGCGAGCGAACCGTGCAGCGCGAGCAGCGCGACGGGCGTATAGGTGCCGGCGATCAGCACGAAGATCATCGAGTGGTCCAGGCGCCGCATCCAGCGACGCGCGCGTGGTCGCCAGTTGTGCCGGTGGTAGAGCGCGCTCGTCCCGAGGAGGCCGCTGACGGCGACCGCGTAGATGCACGCGGCCAGCCGCGCGCGGCCGTCGGAGGCGGCGAGGATCAGCGCCGTCCCGCACGCGAGCGAGACGAAGAACGCGTACTCGTGTGAGACCCCGCGCAACCGCGGCTTCACCGGGAGCTCGAGGTTCATGGCCTGACGTTAGCGCCGCGCCGGCATCCCTGTCGCGCTCGATCCCTCGCGATCAGCCGCGGCGCCCGACCGGCTCGCCGATCAGCGGACGGCGCGCGGACGCGCGGCCGACGCCGCGAGCTTCTCGCGGGCTCGCTCGGGTGTGACCTTGACCACGTCCCACGCGAGCCCGATCCGCTCGAGCCCGAGGATCAGCCAGCCCGACGGGTCGAGCTCGTACCAGCGCAGGCCGTGGAAGGCCGAGCGCGGGAACGCGTGGTGGTTGTGGTGCCACGCCTCGCCGAGCGAGGGCAGCGCGAGCCAGAACACGTTCGTCGACTCGTCGTCGGTCTCGAAGCGGCGCCGGCCGAAGAAGTGGCAGATCGAGTTGATGCTCCACGTCACGTGGTGGACGAGGAAGATGCGCACGAGCCCGCCCCACAGCAGCGCCGAAAGGCCGCCGTCGACGAGCGAGCCGCCGCTGATCGCGAGCCCGAGCAGGAACGGGACGAGCAGGCCCGCCAGCGCGATCAGCGGGAAGCCGCGGTTGATCCGGCGCATCACGGGATCGGAGACGAGGTCGGGGGCGAAGCGTTTCGACGAGGCCTGCCCGTGGGTCTCGAACAGCCAGCCGACGTGGGCGTGCCAGAGCCCGCTCAGCATCCCGCCGAGCCCGGCACCGGCGCCGGCGTGCGGGCTGTGCGGATCGCCCTCTTCGTCGGTGAAGGTGTGGTGCTTGCGGTGGTCGGCGACCCAGTCGATGACCGCGCCCTGCACCGAGAGCGAGCCCATCACGGCGAGCGTGTAGCGCAGCCACGCCCGCGTCTTGAACGCCCGGTGCGTGAGGAGGCGGTGGTAGCCGATCGTGACGCCGAAGGCGCTCACCAGGTACATGGCCGCGAAGATCGCGAGGTCGCGCGGGCCGAGGAAGTGGCGCCACAGGATCACCGCCCCGGCCAGCACGGCGGCGAACGGGATCACGACCGCGGCGATGTTGGCGTTCCGCTCGAGGCGCGTCATGCACGTAGGACTACCCGTGTGCACGCGCGCGTTACCCACGGACGCTGAGCGGCACCCGATCGGGGGGTAAGGCAGGTCCGACGCCACGACCGCGCGACCGGCGTGCATCCGACGACGGCAGCAGCCACGCCCGGGGCCGGCACGACGCGACCCCCCAACACATAAGAATCAAGAATCCCCCGTTTTGCAGGGGCTTTGTCTCCCTTGAAGGCTGGCACAAAATCTGCCACAATTCGACTTAGATTTTAGCCGTCCCACCTCAAGGAGCAGAACCAATGGCGAAGACCATAGGCATCGACCTCGGCACGACGAACTCGTGCATGGCCGTGCTGGAGGGTGGCGAGCCGACCGTGATCGAGAACGCCGAGGGCGGGCGCACGACGCCGTCCGTGGTCGCTTTCGCGTCATCCGGTGAGCGCCTCGTCGGCACGGTCGCCAAGCGTCAGGCCGTGACCAACCCGCAGAACACGATCTTCTCGATCAAGCGCTTCATGGGCCGCAAGGAGGCCGAGGTGCGCGAGGAGGAGTCGATCGTCCCCTACAAGGTCGTCGCCGGCCCCAACGGCGACGCGCGCGTGGAGGCCGGTGGAGAGCAGCACTCGCCGCCGGAGATCTCGGCGATGATCCTGCAGAAGCTCAAGTCCGACGCGGAAGCGTATCTGGGCGAGAGCGTCGACTCGGCGGTCATCACTGTCCCCGCCTACTTCAACGACGACCAGCGCCAGGCGACCAAGGACGCGGGCAAGATCGCCGGTCTCGACGTCAAGCGCATCATCAACGAGCCGACGGCCGCGTCGCTGGCCTACGGCCTGGACAAGGAGTCCGACCAGACGATCCTCGTCTTCGACCTCGGCGGCGGCACCTTCGACGTGTCGGTGCTCGAGATCGGCGACGGCGTCTTCGAGGTCAAGTCCACCGCCGGTGACAACCACCTCGGCGGCGACAACTTCGACAAGGCGATCGTCGACTGGCTCGTGGGCGACTTCAAGCGCTCGCAGGGCATCGACCTCTCCGCCGATCCGATGGCGCTGCAGCGGCTCTACGAGGCCTCCGAGAAGGCCAAGATCGAGCTCTCCACCACCCAGG
>DATARO010000060.1:0-66655 GCA_036264095.1 Solirubrobacteraceae bacterium
CGGCGCACCGCGATCGAGATCGCCAAACGGCTCGAGTGGTCGCTCGAGCCCTCGCGCTCGGGCTTCCTGCCCGACTCGGTGCAGCGCTGGCAGCCGTTCCGGGAGACCAATGCGCAGCTCGCGAAGTTCGCCAAGAAGTACCAACTCGGACTCCTCTCGAACATCGACGACAAGCTCCTGGGCCAGACCCGGCGCCACATCCCGGTCGACTTCGACCTCGTCGTCACCGCCCAGCAGGTGCGCTCCTACAAGCCGGAACTGCCGCACTTCACCGAGTGCGCGCGGCGCATCGGCGGCAAGCGCGGCTGGGTCCACATCGCCGCCAGCCACTACCACGACGTCGTCCCCTGCGTCAAACAGCGCGTCCCGGTGGTGTGGGTCAACCGCTCCAAGGAGAAGCTCGACTCCTCCCAGAAGAAGCCCACCGCAGAGGTCGCGAACCTGAAAGAGGCCGCGAAGCTCCTCGGCGTGGCGTAGGACGCCCGCCCGCGATGCGCGCGGTCTCGCTGCATCGCGATGTGATCGTCGCCACGAGCAGGATCTACGCGACCAACTGCACGATCGTCCGCGGCCCGCGCGGCGAGGCGGAGGAGGCGTCGAACGAGACGTTCGTCGTCGACTCCCCGATTCTCCCCGACGAGCTCGAGCTGCTGCCCTCGATCGTCTCCCAGGCCGGCTTCGCGGAGCCGGTCGGGCTGCTCGCCACGCACGTCGACTGGGACCACGTGCTCGGGCCGCTCGCGTTTCCGGGAGCCCCGCTCGGCTGCGCGGAGAGCAGCGCGGCGCGCCTGTCGGCCGAGCCCGGCGCCGCGCAGCGGGAGCTGCGCGCATTCGACGACGAGCTCTATGTCAGCCGCCCGCGCCCGCTCTCGCTCTCATCGGTGCAGGCCCTCCCCGTCCCGGGCCGGCTCGGGATCGGCTCGGAGGAGCTCGAGCTGCATCCCGCCGAGGGGCACACCGCCGACGGCATGGCGATCGTGATCGGCTGGGCGGGCGTGCTGCTCGCCGGCGATTACGCCTCCGCGACCGAGATCCCGACGCTCGCTGGATCCGTGGACGCATACCTCGCCACGCTCGAGCGGCTCGCGCCGCTCGTGGCGGCGTGCGAGCACGTCGTGCCGGGACACGGTCCGCCGCTCGCCCGCGCGGAGGCCGAACGCGTGCTCGAGGAGGACGCCGCGTATATCGTCGAGCTGCGGGAGCGCGGCGCGCGCGCGTCGCTTCCGCCGCGGCGGCGCAGCGGCGCGCAGCGCCGCCTGCACGAGCGCAACGCGGCCGCGCTGGAGCGGGGGGTCAGTCCTCGCTCGTGATCGTCGCGATCGGGGCGCCGGCCTGGATCGGCTCGCCCTCGGCGATCGGCAGCTCGACGATCTTGCCGGCCTTGTGCGCGGTGATCTCGTTCTCCATCTTCATCGCCTCGATGATGCAGAGCAGCTGGCCCTCGGTCACCGTGTCCCCCTGCTTGACGAGGACCTTCCACATGTTCCCCTGCAGCGGCGAGGCGAGCGTGTCGGCGCCGCCCGCGCCCGAGCTGCCGCCGCCGCTGCGCCGCGCGCGCTTCGGCGCCGCGCGCTGCGCGGTCGCGCCGCTGCCGTTCGCCGCGGCGCCCCCGAAGGGCGGTCCGACGACGCGCACGTCAAAGCGCTTTCCCGAGACCTCCACGGCGTAGGTCTGCTCCACGCGCGGCTCCTCGTCCGCTGCCGGCGGGTCCTGGGGGGGCGGCGCCAGCGTCTTCAGCCAGGCTTTGTCCTCGAGCAGGTCCCTGCACGTCTCGCCGCGCGCCCACTGGTCGGTCGCGAGCAGCGCCTTGTGGAAAGGGATCAGCGTCTTCAGGCCCTCGATCTCGTATTCGTCGAGCGCGCGCAGCATGCGCTTGGTCGCCTGCTCGCGGTCGGCGTCCCAGACGATCAGCTTGGCGACCATCGGGTCGTACATGGGCGAGACCTCGCCGTTTTCCTGCACGCCGGAGTCGACGCGCACGCCCGGGCCGGTCGGCTCGCGGTAACGGCCGATGCGGCCCGGTGCCGGGGCGAAGTTCTTGGAGGCGTCCTCGGCGTTGATGCGGCACTCGATCGCGTGGCCGCGCAGCTCGATGTCCTCCTGGCGGTAGGCGAGCGGCTCGCCGGCGGCCGCCCGGATGCCCTCCTTGACGATGTCGACGCCCGTCGTCATCTCGGTCACGCAGTGCTCGACCTGGACGCGCGTGTTCATCTCGAGGAAGAAGTACTCGGGCTCGCCGCCGTCGCTGGAGGTGGAGAACAGGCCCTCGATCGTCCCCGCGCCGACGTAGTCCACCGCCCGCGCAGCATCGACGCCGATCGCGCCGATGCGCTCGCGCGTGGCCTCGTCGACGATCCACTCGGGCGCCGGCGACTCCTCGATCACCTTCTGGTGGCGGCGCTGGATCGAGCAGTCGCGCTCGCCGAGGTGGATCACGTTGCCGTGCCGGTCGGCGAGCACCTGGACCTCGACATGGCGCGGGTCGTGCAGGTAGCGCTCGAGGTAGACGGTGGGATCGGAGAAGAACTTCTCGCCTTCGCGGCTCGAGCCCTCGAACGCCGCCTCGAGCTCATCGGCGCCGAGGGCGACGCGGAAGCCCTTGCCGCCCCCGCCGCCGGCTGCCTTGACGGCTACCGGGAAGCCGATCTCGGCTTCGGCGATGCGGAGCGCGTCGGCAGCGGTCGCCACGGGCGCGGTCGTGCCCGGGACGATCGGCACGCCGGAGGCCGCCATCAGCTCGCGGGCGCGGGTCTTCGAGCCCATCGCCTCGATCGCGCTCGCGGGCGGCCCGATGAACACGACGCCTGCCTCCTCGCAGGCGGCGGCGAACGGGGCGTTCTCGGCCAGGAACCCGTACCCGGGGTGGATCGCCTCCGCGCCCGCACGCCGCGCGACGTCGAGGATCTTCTCGATGTGCAGGTAGTTCTCGGCCGCAGGCCCGTCGCCGAGGTTGTAGGCCTCACTGGCCCGGCGCACGTGCGGCGCGCCCGCGTCGAGCTCCGAGTAGACGGCGACGCTCGCGATCCCGAGCTCGTCGAGCGCGCGGGCTATGCGCACCGCGATCTCGCCGCGGTTGGCTATCAGGACCTTGCTGAACACCGGCCGCGGAAGGATACCGTCACGCGGGCGAACGCCCGCGGCGTCAGTTGCCGAACACCGTGTCCGCTCAGGCGGCCGAGCCCGCGATCATCCCCGCGCCGACGGTGCCGTTCCCGGCCTCGTCGATCAGGATGAAGCTGCCGGTGCGGCGGTTGCTCGAGTAGGCGTCGAACGCGAGCGGCGCGCTCGTGCGCAGGCGCACGCGGCCGATGTCGTTCAGCGAGAGCTCCTCCGGCGGCTCGCTCCGCTCGAGCGTGTGCACGTCGATCACGTCGTCGATCGCGTCGACGGCGGCCGTGACGCTCTGCGAGGTGTGCTTGAGCACGTAGCGGCCGCCCGGTCGCAGCGGCGCGTCGGTCATCCAGCACACGTCCGCGGTCAGAACGCGCCCCACCTGCGGCGCCTCGTCGGGGTGGCAGATCAGCGATCCGCGGGAGATGTCGAGCTCGTCCTCGAGGCGGAGGGTGAAGGACATCGGCGCCATCGCCTCGTCGAGCTCGCCATCGAACGTGTCGATCGCCGCGATCCGCGTGCGCCCGCCGGCGGGCAGCACCGCGACCTCGTCGCCGCGCCGCAGCGCCCCGCTCGCGAGCTGGCCCGCGTACCCGCGGTAGTCCGCGCTCGCCGCAGCGGGACGAATGACCCACTGCACCGGGAACCGCGCCGGGCGCTCGTCCGGGTGGTCGTAGGCGACGTCGACCTGCTCGAGGAAGTCGAGCAGCACGGGGCCCGTGTACCACTCCATCCGCGCGGAGCGCTCGACGACGTTGTCGCCCTCGAGCGCGGACATCGGGATATAGGACACGTCGATCCTGCGCCACCCCGTGCCGGCGCCGAGCTTGCTCGCGAAGCCTGCGAAATCGGCGACGAGCTCCTCGAACCGCTCGCGCGCGTAGTCGACTAGGTCCATCTTGTTGACGGCGACGACCATGTGCGGGATGCCGAGCAGCGCGCTGATGAACGCGTGCCGCTTGGACTGCTCGAGCACGCCGCGGCGCGCGTCGAGCAGGACGACAGAGACGTCCGCCGTCGACGCGCCCGTGACCATGTTTCGCGTGTACTGCTGGTGGCCGGGACAGTCGGCGATGATGAAGCGCCGCTTGGCTGTCGCGAAGTAGCGGTAGGCGACGTCGATCGTGATGCCCTGCTCGCGCTCGGCGCGCAGGCCGTCGGTGAGCAGCGCGAGGTCGAGCGCTCCCTCGCCACCGCGTCGCTCGCTCGCCTCCTGGACGTGCTCGAGCTGGTCCTCGAAGACCTGCTTTGCGTCGTAGAGCAGCCGCCCGATCAGGGTGCTCTTGCCGTCGTCGACCGAGCCGGCGGTCGTGAAACGCAGCAGGTCGAGTGTCATCTCAGAAGTAGCCGGCCTTCTTGCGGTCCTCCATCGCGGCCTCCGAGACGCGGTCGTCCGCGCGCGTCTCGCCGCGCTCGGTCAGGCGCGTCGCGGCGATCTCGAGCACGACCTCGTCGAGCGTCGCCGCCTGGGAGACGACGCCGCCGGTGCAGCTCATGTCGCCGACGGTGCGATAGCGGACGGTCTCGGTGATGACCTCCTCGCCGTCGATCAGCTCGGTGAACGGGCTCATCGCGTACAGCATCCCGTCGCGTCGGAAGACGTCGCGCTCGTGGGCGAAGTAGATCGACGGGACCTCGAGCGACTCCTGGTCGATGTACTCCCATACGTCCAGCTCGGTCCAGTTCGAGAGTGGGAACACGCGCACGTGCTCGCCCCTGTTGATGCGCCCGTTGTAGAGGTTCCACAGCTCCGGACGCTGGTTCTTCGGATCCCATTGGCCGAAGTCGTCGCGGAACGAGAACACGCGCTCCTTCGCCCGCGCGCGCTCCTCGTCGCGCCGTGCTCCCCCGAACGCCGCGTCGAAGGAATGCTCGGCGATCGCGTCGAGCAGCGTCGTCGTCTGCAGGCGGTTGCGCGACGCGCGCGGCCCGGTCTCCTCGACCACGCGCCCGCGGTCGATCGAGTCCTGCACGCTCGCGACGATCAGGCGCTCGCCGAGCTCGGCCACGCGACGGTCGCGGAACTCGATCACCTCGGCGAAGTTGTGCCCCGTATCGACGTGCATCAGCGGGAACGGGAACGGCGCCGGCCTGAACGCCTTCTCGGCCAGGCGCAGGAGCACGATCGAGTCCTTGCCGCCGCTGAAGAGCAGCACCGGCCGCTCGAATTCGGCAGCGACCTCGCGCATCACGTGGATCGCCTCGGACTCGAGCGCCCGCAGGTGGCTCAGCTGGGGGCGCGTCGCGACGCTCACGGCGTGCACGCCGCGCCGGCGCACTCATCTGTGTTCGCGGGCCGGCCGCAGGAGCCGGCGCACTCGACGTGCCTGCCCAGCGCGTGACCGAGGACGCCGGGCAGCGCCGTCATGAGTGCCCGCGGGAGGGGTCGACCACCTCGACGTGGATACCGCACTCGGTCTTCTCGGTGCCGGCCCAGCGCCCCTCGCGCCCGCTGCCGGGCTGGGTGCACGGGGCGCAGCCGATCGACTCGTAGCCCTGGTCGTGGAGCGGGTTGTACGGCAGGTCCCGCTCGTGGATGCGCCGCCAGAGGTCCTTGTCGGTCCAATGCGCGAGCGGGTTGTACTTCCAGATGTTGCGCTTGGCGTCGCGTTCGATCAACTGGCTGTCGGCGCGCGTCGGGCCCTGCTCACGCCGGATCCCGGTTATCCAACCCTCGGCACCACCGAGGGCGCTCTCCAGGGCCGCGACCTTGGCGGCCGAGCAGCAGTGCTCGGGGCCGGTCCAGGGCGCCTCGGGGTTGCTCGCGTCGAAGACCTCGACCTCCACGCCGAAGCGCTCCTCGAAGGCACGCCAGGTCTGCATCGTCTGCTCGAACAGCACACCGGTGTCGATCGTCACGATCCGCACCGCCCGGCCCGTTCCCTGGTCGAGTCGCATGAGCTCGTCCACCAGCACCGACTCCTCCTTCTGGAAGGAGCACAGCAGCACGGCGCGCTCGCCGTGGCGAGCGGCCTCGCGCAGAGTGTGCGTCAGGCTCAGCGCCGGGTCGTGCTCCACGGTCACCTCCGCTGCGTTGCTGATTGCTTGGTGCATGTCGGTTCCTCGCTCTGGTTGTGCGTGTCTAGACGGCGCACTCGCCCTCGCCGCGGATCACTTCGAAGGGGGCGCTCCGGTTCCAGTCGATGAATTCGTTCATTGTCTCCAGGCCGAAATCGACCGGAAGCGAGAGGTCCTTGACCAGCGCTTCGAGATCCTCGGCGCCCGCCCTGGCGACAAACTCGCCCCATGACTCCTGGTCCTGGCGGTCGGCTTCGTAGTGGCGGACCCAGCGGTCGATCGCCTCCGGGATCCGCTTGGCCGGAAGCCGGAGCTTCAGGCGCTGGCCGAACTTCACCTCGCCACCTTCGTCGACGCCGCCCACGTGGGGGATGTAGGCGGGGATCGTGTGCTCGCCGACTTTGATCGACGCGCCGTAGAAGCCGATGTCCGCGATGTGGTGCTGGCCGCAGCCGTTGGGGCAGCCGCTCATCTTGATGTGGATCTGACGCGTCAGGCTGTCGGTGATCCGCATCGCCTCGACCCGCTCCTGGATCGCCTGGTTGAGACCCATCGAGCTCGTGATCCCGAGCTTGCAGGAGTCGGTGCCCGGGCACGAGACCACGTCGGTGATCTCGCGCGAGCCCGGCTCTCCCAGCCCGAGCTCGGACAGCGCACGCCACACGTCGTAGATCGACTCCTGGCGCACCCAGCGCAGCACGAGGTTCTGCTGCACGGTCGTGCGCGCGTAGCCGCCGCAGTGATCGCGCATGATCCGGGCGAGGCCGCGAAGCTGCTCGGGAGTCAGGTCGCCGCGGGTCACCTTGACCTCGACGGTGACGTAGCCCTCCTGCTTCTGCTCGGCGACGTTGACGCCGCAGAACCGCTCGTACTCCTGCAGGTCGCCGTTCGGGCTGCCGTACGTCTGCGGCGGCGCCGGCGCGGATTCGCGCTCGTCGTCCGCGAACAGCCGCTGCTCGATCGAGAAGTCGCGTTCGGCGACCCAGTCGCCCTTCAGCTCCTCCTCGACCTGCCTGCGCAGCTCGTCGATGCCGAACTTGTCCACGAACACCTTGATGCGCGCTCTGACCCGGTTGGCGCGGAGCCACTCCTGGCGATCGAAGACGCGCATGACGGCCTCGGTGACCTTCAGGTACTCGCCGTTGTCGAGCTCGAGGAACTCGTAGAGCTCCGGCGCGGTGCGGGGCATGATCGAGGTCCCGCCACCCACGAGCATCTGCACGCCCCGGACCTCGCCAGGGCGGGCGGGATCGGTCGACTCCCGCACGCGCGCGCGGAAGGCGACGTCGTGGATCCCGCTGATCGCGCGGTCGCGCGGGCTGCCATCGAAAGAGGTCTTGACCTTGCGCGGCATGGCCTGCGTCGTCGGGTGGCGCACGAAGTAGCGCACGTAGGCGCCGGCGTAGGGCGTGAGGTCGAACAGCTCGTCCTTCGCGACGCCCGCCCAGGGATCGCCGGTGACGTTGCGCATCGTGTTGCCGCAGCCCTCGCGACTCGACAGCCCGGCCTCGCCGATCTCGCGGATCAGCTGCTCGGCTTCGACCAGCGGCACGTGGTGCATCTGGATGTTCTGCCGTGTCGTGATGTGCCCCTTGCGCAGCGGCACGTACTTCTCGATCACATCGGCGAACGCCTCGAGCTGCTCGGGGGTGACACCGCCGAACGGGAGCTTTACGCGGATCATCTGCACGTCCGGCTGGCGCTGGCCGTAGACGCCCTGCTTGAGGCGGAACTTGATGAACTCGTCTTCCTCGGTCGCGCCCGCGAGGAACTTCGTCGCTTCGGTCTTGAAGTCGTCGAACTCCCGCTGCAGGATCGGGATCACGCGGCCGGGCACGTTCTGCAGGACCTCGGGGTCCTCGAGGGTGCCGCGGGCGGTGATGGACGCTTGCTCCATGTAGTCCTCCTGGTCCCGGCGCGCTGCGCGGCCCCGGGCTTCGAATATACGCCGCCTACTGGCAAGCGGGGGCTATTGACCTAAAGCCTAGCGGCTTTCAGGTGTTTATCCATGGGTGCGCCGAGCTCCTGTCGGGCTCGCGCCGCACCGCCTCGAGAATCGCCGCGCGGCTCCAGGCGTCGCGCTCCTCCGAGCTCTTGCCCGGCGCGGACGCGGTCGCCCGCATGAAGCGCTCGAGCGCGGCGATCACCGCAGCCGCCTCTTCCGGGGAGGCGGCCGGTGCGATCAGCTTCAGGTCTTGACGCCGGCCTGGCACGACGCGGATTGTTGCGCACCCGCTGGCGCGGCCGCTCCGGTGGGGCGGCCGGGCCAGCCGCTCAGGCGAGGCGGCCGCCGGCCAGTACGCGGGTCAGAGCGGGATGTTCCCGTGCTTGCGCTGCGGGCCCGGTTCGCGCTTGCCCTGCAGCGTGCGGAGCGCGAGGATCAGCTTGGGCCGCGTCTCGTGGGGGACGATCACATCGTCGATATAGCCGCGCTCGGCCGCCGTGTAGGGGTTGGCGAAGCGCGCCTTGTAGTCCTCCATCAGCTTCTTGCGCCGCTCCTCGGGCGTCGGGCTGCCGGCGATGTCACGGCGGTAGATGATGTTGACCGCGCCCTCGGGTCCCATCACGGCGACCTCCGAGGTCGGCCACGCGAAGTTGAAGTCCGCCAGCATGTGCTTGGAGGCCATGACGTCGTAGGCGCCCCCGTAGGCCTTGCGCGTGATCACGGTGAGCTTGGGCACCGTCGCCTCCGTGAACGCGTAGAGCAGCTTCGCGCCGTGCCGGATGATCCCGCCCCACTCCTGGCTCGTGCCGGGCAGGAAGCCCGGGACGTCGACGAACGTGAGCAGCGGGATGTTGAACGCGTCGCACGTCCGCACGAAGCGGGCCGCCTTCGCGGATGCGTCGATGTCGAGCACGCCGGCGAGCTGGTTCGGCTGGTTGCCGACGACGCCGATCGCAAAGCCGTCGAGCCGCGCGAAGCCGCAGATGATGTTGCGCGCATGATGCTCGTGGACCTCGAAGAACTCCCCGTCGTCGACGATCAGGCGCACGACGTCGCGCATGTCGTAGGGCTTGTTGGGGTTGTCCGGCACGACCTGGTCGAGCTCCAGGTCCATGCGCTCGGGGTCGTCGGTCGGCGCCACGCGCGGCGCGGTCTGGAGGTTGTTCTGGGGCAGGAAGCTGATCAGGTACCTGCAGTCCTCGAGGCACGCGTCCTCGTCCTCGGAGGCGAAGTGGGCGACGCCAGACTTCGTGTTGTGCGACATCGCCCCGCCGAGCTCCTCGAAGCCCACCTCCTCGCCGGTGACGGTCCTGATCACGTCGGGGCCGGTGATGAACATGTGCGACGTCTCCTTCACCATGAAGATGAAGTCTGTGATCGCGGGGGAGTAGACGGCCCCGCCCGCGCACGGCCCCATGATCAGCGAGACCTGCGGGATCACGCCGGAGCAGCGGACGTTGCGGACGAACACGTCGCCGTAGGCGCCGAGCGAGACGACCCCCTCCTGGATGCGCGCGCCGCCGGAGTCGTTGATGCCGATGACCGGGCAGCCGATCTTGGCCGCCAAGTCCATGATCTTGCACATCTTCTCGCCCATCACCTCTCCGAGCGAGCCGCCGAACACCGTGAAGTCCTGGCTGAACACGCACACGGTCCGGCCTTCGATCGTCCCGTGGCCGGTGACGACCGCGTCGCCCCACGGCCTGTTCTTCTGCATGTCGAAGTCGTAGGTGCGGTGGCGCACGAACGTGTCGAGCTCCTGGAAGGAACCCGGGTCGAGCAGCTTCTCGACCCGCTCGCGGGCCGTGTACTTGCCCCGCGCGTGCTGCTTCTCCTCGGCCTCGGGTGCCGAGTGCAGGGCCGCCTCGCGCAGCTCGTGCAGCTGCGCGAGCTTCTCCTCATAGGTTTCGGGAGCCTTCTGGCGGGTCTCCCGCCGGTGGCCGCCGCGGGAGGCGGCGAGCAGCGCGGCGTCGGTCTGGCGGTCGTGAGCGCTCGGGGCCATGGGGTGAGGCATGTTACCCGCGCGGCAACGGCGTCCGCTCGGCCCGGGCGCAGCCGTCGGCGCCTCTGTTCGGGGCCGGGCGCAATGGCTACGGGCCCGACGACAGCGTCCACAGGACGTTGACGCGATCGACCTCTGCGCTGGGCAGCGCGCGCAGCGAGGTGCCGGGCAGGCTGAAGCCGCCGGAGAGGAAGCCTTCGGGCGTGCTGCCGCATTTGCGTTCGGGCAGTACTGGGCGAACACGGCGCTCGCCCGCGACCGCGCGGACGCGGCCTCGCGAGCGGAAGCGGGCTATCCGCGCGGCCCGTGCAGCCGCCGGCGCGAGCCGGTTATCTGCCACGGGCCGGGGGTGACGTCGAGCGCCATGTTCACGAGCCACACGATCACGGTGGCCGCCACGAACGTCCAGAAGCCGGCGATGTGAAAGCCGGCCACGATCGCGCTCGTGATCACGAGCATCAGCAGCGAGACGAAGAACCAGGCCACGCCGAGCGTCAGCAGCGCGAGCGGGAGCGTCACGAAGCGGAGCACGGGCTTCAGCACCGTGTTGAGCACGCCGAACACGGCCGCGGCGAGCAGCAGCGCGCCCGCGTCGCTGACGTGCACCCCCGCCAGCAGGGCGGCGACGACGGCCAGCACGAGCGCGTTCGTGAGCCAGGAGACGGCGAGGCGGGCAGGTAGGCCCGGACCCCTTCTGGGTCCGTCGACCACTACGACAGCCCGGCGGTGCATGCGTCCCCAGGGTAGTCGTTCCCCGACGACCTGCGCCGGCGTGCGCTCAGGAGCGCGAGAACGGCCGGTGATGCGCGGCGCCGAGACGGTCGAGCACAGCCTTCAGCACGGCGCTCACCTCGGCCTCGGCGACCTCCTCGGCGGCGCGCAGCTCCGCGCCGAGGTCGACGGTGGCCCGCTCCGGGTCAGAGGCCTCTCTCCCTAGCGTCTCGAGCTCGCCGTCCTCGCTCTGCATGGCCGGAGGGCCGCCGGGCTGGGTCGCCTCGAGCGGGCCGGGCTCCTGCTCGCCCGGGGGTTCGGGGTACGCGAGCGCGTCGTCCTCGCTCGCCTCGAGCGGGCCGGGCTCCTGCTCGCTCAGGGGTTTGGAGTGCGCGAGCGCGTCGTCCCCGGGCTCCTGCTCGCTCAGGGGTTCGGAGTGCGCGAGGGCCTCGCCGTCCTCGGCCGCCTCCTCGACGGAGCGCTCGAGGATCCGCACGCGCGCGAGCTCGCCGGCCGCATCCAGTTCGCCTGCCGCGTCCTCCGGCGAGCGACCGGCCGCCGGCGCGGGGTCGAACGCCCCCCACCAGCCTGCGTCCTCGGGCGCGGCCAGAAGCGCCGCGGCCTTCTCCGGGTCGGGCTCGATCCCGGCCGGGTCAGCTTCGGCCGGCCTGCTCCCGGCACGACCGATGCCCAAAGCCCTCCTGAGCCGGGCCATGAAGCCCCGTGGGGCCGGCGAGGCCTCCGCCGGGGCCTGCTCCCACGGCGCCCCATCCTCATATTCATCTTCCAAGTCGTCCGCTGCTGCCTCCCCCGTCGTCGGTGAGACGAGCGCGCGGGCCGCCACCGTCGCGGGCGCCAGCTCGGCGACGGGCGTCTGGTCGGGCTCGGGCACCTCGCCGGCGACCTCCGGCGAGCTCTCGAACGCGGGCGGGACCTCGGTCTCCTCCGCGAGCGTGCCGCCGCCTTCCGGCGCGTCGCTCACCCGAGCTCCGGCGCCCTGCGCCGCTTCCGGCTCCGGAGCGCCATCGGACGCCGCCGTCCAGGCCTGCTCGTCGGTGGCCGGATGCTCGTCGTGTGACTCCGTGCGCTCCTCGATCGCGGCGCTCGGCGCGTGAGCCTCGCCGGCTGCGCCGCTCGTCGCCCCGTGGCTCGCGGTCGCGCCGTCGGGTGCGTCGGCGTCGACGGCGACCTCGTGCATGACCTGCAGCGTGACCCGCGTGCCCCAACCGGAGGCCCTCAGCCTGACGGATCCGCTCGCACCGCTCTCGGACTCCCATTCGACGAGCTCCTCGGGCTCCGCCCGCGTGACGCGGATCTCTCCGAGCTCGCCGAGATGGCGCGCGAGCGCCAGCGGGTCGCTCAGCTCGGCCCAAAGCTCGGGCGGGGACTTCACAATCGTGCGCTCTACCTCGGTCGTGATCATGCGCTCCTGTTCGCGCGCGGCCGCGCCAGTCCTCCCGCTGGGAGGTCCATCCCGCTCAGCTCAGGAAATCGCGCAGCAGCCGGACCGACGCGTCGGGGCGCTCGAGGAAGAACAGGTGCCCCGTCCCCGGGATCACCTCGAGCCGTGCGCCCCGGATCCGCACGTGCAGCAGGCGGCTGCTCTCGCCGGGAATGATGCGGTCGTCGCCGCCGGTCAGGATCAGGGTCGGACAGCGGATCTGCTCGAGGCGATCGGCCGTGTCGTGCTCCAGCACAGCCGCGATCTGGCCGCGGTAGCCCTCCGGCTCCTGGGCGTCACCCGTCTTCTTCTCGAGGAACCCTGCGAGCAGCGCGGGGTCCACGGCGCCCGCGAACGCCGCCGGTGCGAGCGCGCGCATCCGCTCGCCCCAGTCGTCGGTCAACATCGCAAACGCGCGCCCCGTCTCCCGCGGCGGGCGCGTGGCATGGCGCATGCCAGCGTGGGTGCACCCGAGCACCAGGCGCTCGACCTTCTCGGGCCAGCCGATCGCGAGCTCCTGCGCGATCATCCCACCCATTGACATCCCGAACACCGCGGCGCTCTCGACACCGAGCGCGTCGAGCAGGCCCGCGGCGTCGCCGGCGAGCTGTCGCGTCGTGTACGGACCGGGCGTCACGGTCGATGTCCCGCTGCCTCGGTTGTCGAAGGCGATGACGCGGTGCGTCTCGCCCATCCGCTCGGCCAGCGGGTCCCAGTCGTCTGCCACCGCCGGGATTCCCGCGATCAGCAGCAGCGGCGAACCGGCTCCGTGCTCCCGGACCCCGAGCACGACGTCACCGACCTCGACCCGGTAGGTGCTGCCCATCGCCGGCGGCGTCAGGCGATCGAGGGGGCGCCGCGTCCGCGGGCGCCCGAGAGGAGGCCGCGCTCGTGCAGGAGCTCGGCGATCTGCACGGCGTTCGTCGCAGCGCCCTTGTGCAGGTTGTCGGCCACGATCCACATGTCGAGCGCGCGCTCGTGGCCGGGGTCGCGCCGGATCCGGCCGACGAACACCTCATCGCGCCCGGCGGCGTCGATCGCCATCGGGTAGCGCCCCGCCTGCGGGTCGTCGACGACGACCACCCCCGGCGCGGCCGCCAGCAGCTCGCGAGCCTCCTGCGCGCCGAGCGCTTGGCGCGTCTCGACGTTGACCGCCTCCGAGTGGCCGGTGACCACGGGTACACGCACGCACGTCGCGCTCACGCGGATCGAGTGGTCGTCGAGGATCTTGCGCGTCTCGTTGATCAGCTTGCGCTCCTCGTCGGTGTGGTCGTCGCCGTGGGAGAAGCTGCCGGCGTGCGGGAGCGCGTTGAAGGCGATCTGGTGCGCGTACTCCTTCGGCGCAGCGATCTCGCGCTCGTGCAGGAGCGCGTGCGACTGGTCGAGCAGCTCGGCGACGGCGCGTGCGCCCGTGCCCGACACGGCCTGGTATGTGCTGATCACGAGCCGCTCGATGCCGGCCGCTTCGTGGATCGGCTTCAGCGCGACGACCATCTGCATCGTCGAGCAGTTCGGGTTGGCGATGATCCCGCGGTGCTCCGCGAGCGCGTCGGGGTTGACCTCGCTGACCACGAGCGGCACGTCCTCTTCCATGCGCCAGCGCGACGAGTTGTCGATCACCGCCGCGCCGTCCTGCGCGAAGCGCGGCGCCCACTCACCCGACGTCGACCCGCCCGCCGAGAACAACGCGATGTCAAAGCCCGCGATCGTCTCGTCGCTCAGCGGCTGGACGACGAGGCCGTCGTCGAGCGTGCGCCCGGCGGAGCGCTCGGAGGCGAACGCGACGATCTCGCGCGCCGGGAACCCCCGCTCGCGCAGCAGGCGCAGCATCAGCGTTCCGACCTGGCCGGTCGCGCCGACGACCGCCACGCGGTAGGGGGCGTCACCCATGAGTGGAGGGTAACGGCTCGGGACCGCCGCGCCCGCGCGGCGCTACGGCTTGATCGCCGTGCTCGCGATCGTCGCGAGCACGACGTCGTAGGCGCCGGCGATCGTCACCCCTTCACGCGGCTCCGCCGCGGGCGCCGGCTCAGGCGCCGGTCTGCGCCGTCATGAAGTAGATCGTCAGCAGGACGAGCCCCGCGGTGGCATAGCCGACGAGCTCGACGCGTTTGCGCACGGCGCTGTACTCGGCGCTCCAGGACACGGTTCCGTCACCGGAGGCGGCGACGTCGCGCTCGGCCAGCGCGGCGAGCCTGCGCTCCTGCGGCGCGAAGAACGCCCCGCCGAGAGCGCCGAGGACGATGATCACGCCCAGGCCCCACTGCACGTAGAAGTCGCTCCACACGTGGAGCTTGCTCGCCAGGTAGATCCCGCACAGCAGCGCGAGCCCGAGGAAGGGCGAGATCACGGCCTTGCCGACGACGTCCTGGATGCGGTGGAAGCCCGGCATCGACCGCGGCTCGCGCCTGATGCCGACCGCGTACATGACCGGATAGGCGAACGTGACTCCGAACGCGATCACGATCGACGCGATGTGGACGGCGAGGACGAACGTGTAGAAGGTGACGGCTGTGACCACGAGCCCAATCTACGGGGCGTCGCGGTCAAATCCTCTAGCGCCGCGACAGGATCACGACCGGGATCTCCCGATCGGTGCGCTGCCGGTACTCGTCATAGGCGGGCCAGACCGCCGTCATCAGCGACCACAGACGCTCGCGCTCGGCCCCCTCGGCGACGCTCGCGGTCACGGGTATCCGCTCGTCGCGGACCTCGATCTCCGCGTTCGGCTCCGCGCTCAGGTTCTGGAACCAGAGCGGGTCCTGCGGCGAGCCGCCCTTCGAGGCCACGACCACCCAGCGATCGCCGTCCGTGCGGTGGATCAGCGGCATCGTGCGCGGCTCGCCCGACTTGCGGCCCTTCGTGGTGAGCAGCAGGATCGTCGTGCCACGCCAGTGGTATCCGCGCTCACCGCCCGTCTCGCGGTAGACGCGGACGTGCTCCTCGCCGAACAGGTTGTCGTCGGCCTCGCTCATCGCCTCAGAACGTCGGGGCGTACTTCCCGAACACGTCCTGCATCGCCCCGCACACCTCGCCGAGCGAGCAGCGGTCCTTCAGCGCCTGGCGGATGCCGGGGAGCAGGTTCTCCTCGCTGCGGGCGATCGCCCGCAGCTCCTCGAGCCGCTGCTCGACGAGCGCGCCGTCCCGGTTCGCCTTGAACGCGGCGAGCCGTTCGAGCTGTTCCCGCTCGGACTGCGGGTCCACGCGCAGCAGCTCCGGGACCTCGAGGTCCTCCTCCTCGTAGGCGTTCACGCCCACGACCACGTCCTGTCCGATCCGGTAGCGCTCCTGGTAACCCCACGCGGACTCGTCGATCTCGCCGGTGATGAACTCGATCGCCCCGACGGAGCCGCCGAGCGCGTCGACCTTCGCGATCAGCTCGCGCGAGCGCGCTTCGATCTCGTCCGTCAACGACTCGACGAAGTAGGAGCCGGCAAACGGGTCGACCGTGTCGGCCGCCCCGGACTCGTGCGCGAGGATCTGCTGCGTGCGCACGGCGATTTTGGCCGCCCGCTCCGTAGGAAGCGCCAGCGCCTCGTCGAAGCCGTTGGTGTGCAGCGACTGCGTCCCTCCGCACACCGCCGCGAACCCCTGGAGCGCGACCCGCACGATGTTGTTCTCCGGCTGCTGGGCCGTCAGCGTCACGCCGCCGGTCTGCGTGTGGAAGCGCAGCATCGTCGCCTTCGGGTTCTTGGCGCCGAAGCGCTCGGTCATGATGTGCGCCCACATCCGCCGCGCGGCGCGGAACTTCGCCACCTCCTGGAAGACGTTGTTGTGGCCGTTGAAGAAGAACGCCAGGCGCGGGGCGAAGTCGTCGACGTCGAGCCCGGCCTCGATCGCAGCCTGCACGTAGGCGATGCCCGAGCACAGCGTGAAGGCCACCTCCTGCACGGCCGAGCAGCCCTTCTCGCGGAAGTGATAGCCGGAGATCGAGATCGTGTTCCAGCGCGGGATGTTCTCGTGGCAGTACTGGAACAGGTCGGTCGTGAGCCGCATCGTGGGCTCCGGCGGATAGATGTAGTTCCCCCGCGCGATGTACTCCTTGAGCACGTCGTTCTGCGTCGTCCCGCGCAGCTTCTCGCTCGGCACGCCCTGCTCCTCGCCGACCAGCTCGTAGAGCAGCAGCAGGCAGGCCGCCGGCGCGTTGATCGTCATCGAGGTGGAGACCTCATCGAGCGGGATCCCGTCGAACGCGCTTCGCATGTCGTCGATCGTGTCGATCGCGACGCCCGTGCGCCCGACCTCGCCGAGGCAGCGGGGGTTGTCCGAGTCGAGGCCGAGCTGTGTCGGCAGGTCGAACGCCATCGAGAGCCCCGTGGTCCCCTTCGAGAGCAGGTAGCGGTAGCGCTCGTTGGACTCCTTGGCCGAGGCGTAGCCCGCGTACTGCCGCATCGTCCACGTCTGCTTGCGGTACATCTCGCGGTGGACCCCGCGCGTGTAGGGGAAGCTCCCGGGCTCGCCGAGCTCGAGCTCCCGCGGCACATCCTCCTCGGTGTAGAGCGCCGCTATCTCGATGCCCGAGTCCGTGAAGCGCCGCGGATCATCGGGGCCGACGATCGGGGCGACGGTGGGGCGTTCCTCGGCGGTGGCCATGTGTGCCAAAGGATAGTCCGGGGAGTCACTAAGCTTCCGCGTCATGGCGACGTGCCTGGTGACGGGTGGCGCGGGGTTCCTCGGCTCCCACCTCTGCGACGAGCTGCTCGCGCGCGGCAACCGCGTGATCTGCGTGGACAACCTCGAGACGGGCTCGCTGGCGAACATCGAGCACATCCGCGACCCGGACCGCTTCCAGCACCTCGGTCTCGACATCATCGACCCGTACTTCATCGACGAGCCGATCGACTTCGTCTACCACCTCGCCTCGCCCGCCTCCCCGATCGACTACCTGCGCCTCCCGCTGCACACGCTGAAGGTCGGCTCCTACGGAACCCACCACACGCTCGGCCTCGCCAAGGCCAAGCGCGCCCGTTTCCTGATCGCCTCCACGAGCGAGGTCTACGGCGATCCGCTCGAGCACCCGCAGTCGGAGACCTACTGGGGCCACGTCAACCCGATCGGCCCGCGCGGGGTCTACGACGAGGCGAAGCGATACGCGGAGGCGCTGACGATGGCCTATCACCGCCAGCAGGGCGTCGACACCGCGATCGTCCGCATCTTCAACACGTACGGCAGCCGCATGCGCCCGCGCGACGGCCGCGCGATCCCCACCTTCCTGCGCCAGGCGCTCGCCAACCGCCCGATCACGGTGTTCGGCGACGGCAGCCAGACCCGCTCGTTCTGCTACGTCAGCGACCTGATCCGCGGGATCATCGCGCTCGCCGAGTCGGGCTACCACAACCCGGTCAACATCGGGAACCCGGACGAGTTCACGCTGCTCGAACTCGCAGAGACGGTCAAAGAGCTCACGGGGTCCGACGCGGAGATCGTCTACGAGGCGCTGCCCGAGGACGATCCCAAGCAGCGCAAGCCGAACATCGAGCTCGCCCGCGAGCTGCTGCGCTGGTCGCCCGAGGTGTCCCTGCGCGAAGGGCTGCAGCGGACGATCGAGCAGTCCGGCGTCGAGATCCTGATCGGCGGCAGCCGCTGATCCCGCTCGGGCGCCCTCCGCGAGCGTGCGTGCACGACTCGGCGCGGAGCGCTCCTTGTGCGAGTGTTGGGTGTTGTGTCTAACGACATGCGAGACCGTGCGCCGCGAGCGCCAACGCAGGTACGCTCGGCCACACGTCCCATGAGCGTCCGGGGAACACCCCCACAGCAGGTCGCCGCGGCGCTGCAGCAGCGGCTCGACCGGCACGACCGCGACATCCGCAGCGTCCGCCCGCCGCTGCTCTCGTTCGTGTGGCGCACCGCGACGCTGCGCCGCGTCGCACGGCTGGTTGCGCTTCCCGCGCTCGACTTCGCCGCGGTCGCGCTGGCGATCTTCACGGCGCTCGTTCTCAAGGAAGCGGTGAACGGACCGGTCCGTACGAGCCGCGCCCTGCACGGCACCGAAGAATTCCTCCCGTTCGCGTACCTCCTGACCGCGCTGCTGTTCGCCCGCTCGGGCCTGTACGCAGAACGCGGGCTGCGGCCGGGCCTCTCGCGGATCGTCGGCTCCCTGTTCGAGGTCGCGTTCGTCGCGCTGATCTTCGCCGTCGTCAACGGCGAGCACTTCTCGAGCTACTACCTGTTCTATGGCTCGCTCGCGTTCGCGATCTTCTACGTCTCCTCGCTGCGCGCGGTCTACGACCGCGGCACCGCGCTGCTCCTGCACGCCGCGGGCTACCGCCGCCGCGCCCTGCTCGTCGGTCGCGGCAAGCACATCGGCGATGTCGGCAACGCGCTCGCGACGCAGTCGCACACGCCGGTCGAGGTCGTCGGCTTCCTCGCGCCGGCCGCGCTCCCCGACAACGGCCTCTCCGCGCTCGGCACGCTCGCCGATCTCGACGCCGTGCTCGCTGAGACCAACGTCGACGAGGTGATCATCGCCGACCCGGACTTCCCGCAGGACGACGCCGTCGAGCTCGTCGACCGCTGCCACCGCCGCGGCGTCGGCGTGCGCCTCGCGCCCTCGACGATGGAGATCCTGATCCATCGCGCCGAGTTCGTCCCCGGCCAGTCGGTGCCCCTGTTCGAGCTCGGACCGCCCGTGTTCGAGGGGATCGATTTCGCGCTGAAGCGGACGTTCGACATCATCGGCGCGAGCGTCCTGCTCGCGCTGCTCAGCCCGCTGCTGATCGCGATCGTCCTCGCAGTCCGCCTCACCTCGCGTGGCCCGATCGTGTTCCGCTCGATGCGCCGCGGCATCGGCCAGCGGCCGTTCGCATGCCTGAAGTTCCGCACGATGCACACCGACGCCGAGGAGCGCCAGGCGGACCTCGAAGAGCTCAACGAGGCCTCGGGCGCCCTCTTCAAGATCCGGCACGACCCGCGTCTGACAAGCGTCGGGCGCATCCTTCGCCGCTTCTCGCTCGACGAGCTACCGCAGCTCATCAACGTCCTGCGCGGAGAGATGTCGCTCGTCGGACCGCGGCCGCTGCCCGAACGCGACTACGCGATGCTCGACGACTGGCACCGCAAGCGCTACCTCGTCCTCCCCGGCATCACCGGGCTGTGGCAGGTCTCGGGCCGCTCGGAACTCGACTTCGACGACCTGGTCCACCTCGACTTCATCTACCTCGAGCGCTGGTCGCTCGCGCTCGACCTCTCGATCCTGCTGAAGACGGTGCCGGCGGTGCTGATGCGCCGCGGCGCGTATTGATGATCGAAGTTTCCACGTCGGGGACGACGTGGAAATTGATCATCTGCCAACGGCTTTGAACTGACTGCAAACACCGCGCTGGTGCTCGGTTGTCTTCCGCGGCGAGGCCGCCGCGGATAAACAACCTGCGCGCCTGCCCGGAGACACGCGGGCCGCGGGGGCATCGCTCGCGGTCGCTCGCGTGCGCGCCTCCGCGACCGACGCGCTGGGGATCGACGCAGCTAGCGCGGCTCGAGGCCGTCGATGCGCGGCGCGGCGGCCGCGCGCGGGCCGTTGGCGCGGCGCCGGCGCGCGGGCACCGCTGCGTGCACGGGCTGGCTGTAGGAGAGCGCCCGCTCGTAGACACCCCACGTCTCCCGCGCCGTGTCCTGCCAGGTCCACTCCGACGGCGCGGGCGCGGGGCGCCGCACGGATTCTGCCGCCGCGATCAATCCGTCGATGTCGCCCGGCTCGACCAACGTCGCGCGGCCTGCGAGCACCTCGTGCAGGGCCGGGGCGTCGAAGGCCACGACCGGCGTTCCGCAGGCGAGCGCCTCGATCGCGGGAAGCCCGAAGCCCTCGCCCTCCGAGGGCATGACCAGCGCGCGCGCCCCGCTGTAGATCGCGGCGAGGTGCTCGTCCGAGACCCGCCCCGTGAGCGTCACGTTCGGCAGCTCGTGAGCCCACGGCCGCGTCGAGCCGACGAGCACGAGCTGCAGCTCCCGCGGCGCGGCTGCGAGCTCGGCGACGTGGCGGCTCGGGTCGGGGTGCTCGAGTCCGCCGACCCACACCAGGTAGTCATCGGGCAGCCCGAAGCGGTTGCGCGTCGCCTCGACCTCCGCCTCGCCGCGCGGGTACATCGCCGCGTCGGCCGCCTCCGCGATCACGGTGATCCGGCCCGGCTGGATGCCGAGCACGCTGACGGCGTCGGCTGCGACCGCTTTCGTCGGCACGATCACGCTCGCCGCGCGCTGCGCGGCAAGTACGCGCATGCGCTGGCGCAGCCCGGTGCGCAGGTGCTCGCTGGGCCGCTTCAGCGCCGCCAGCCCGTGGATCGTGACGACCATCGGGCAGGGGCTGTGCAGCATCGCGCCCGCGAGCCAGGGCGAATGGAACAGATCGGTGCCGCGCGAGCGCGCGAACGCGGATGGCCGCTGGGTCTCGACAACCTCTGCATCGGGGCCGGCCGTCTCGTGCAGCGCCGCCAGCAGACAGCGCGCGTAGCGCCCGACACCGTGGGGGTTGGCGAGGGGACGGCTGTCGAACGCGACCCTCACGCCACGCCGGAGTTGCCCGCAATCCGCCTCCCCAACCACGGTCGCGAACATATTCGCTCAGCGTCCGGCTGAACAGATCTGAGAGCGCCGCTGCACCTGAGAAAACTCACATGCGCTGCGATGCTGTGGCCGTGCCATCGCGCGACTACCACGAGGCGCTGTGGAGCGCGCTCCCCGCGGCTGCTACGCCGCCGGACCTCGAGCTCCGCAGCCGCTTCCTGCTGGCATCGGTGACTCCGGGCCAGCGCGTGCTCGATGTCGGCTGCGGCGAGGGCGAGCTCGCGGCGCGCCTGCAGGACGCGGGCGCCGAGGTGGTCGCCGTCGACGTCGCGCAGGTGCCGCTCGACCGCGCGCGGGCGCGCCATCCCGGACTCGACCTGCGCCTGATCGACGGCGAAGGGCACTGGGACCTTCCCGACGCCTCGTTCGACGTCGTCTGGGCGGGCGAGGTGATCGAGCACGTCGCGGATACGGCGGGCTGGCTGTCGGAGGCGCGCCGCGTCCTCCGCCCCGGCGGGCTGCTGCTGCTGAGCACGCCCGCCCACGGCCCGCTCGTGCGACTGTGGCTCGCGCTGCGCCCAGGGGCGTTCGCCGCGCACATGCATCCCCTGTCAGACCACCTGCGCTTCTATGAGCGCGGCGGTCTCAGCCGGCTGCTGGAGGAGTTCCGCTTCGAAGGCGTTCGCGTACGGACCGCAGGGCGCGCGCCCGCGCGCGCGTCGCTGCTCGCGAGCGCGCGCCGAGCCCGCTTCTGAGCCGGCCCGCCGGCGCCGGCGCAGGCGTGGCGGCTGCCCGCAGCGCCTCGATGTAGTCGTTGTAGATCTGGATCGCTTCGCGATCGGGCCGGCTGAGCAGTTCCGGCGAGATCGACTCCGGGTTCAGGAAGATCGCTGCCCGGATCGAGGGGAGTGCCCGCCGCGGTTCGTGCGCCAGCTGGTAGCGCCCGAGCGCGAGCCACGCCTGCGGATTCGACGGCTGTTCGCGCACGAGCTTCTGCAGCGTCGCGCGCGCCTGCGCCGGCGAGCCCGTCGCCTGCTCGACGCCCGCGAGCGTGACCGTCGCGAGCGGCGAGAGCGGGTCGCGCGACACCGCCGCGCGCGCCGATGCGAGCGCCGCGCGTGGGCTGCTGCCGAGCTGTTCGAGCGCCTGCTGGCGGGCGTCTTCGGAGCGCTGCGGCTGCCATTGCGACCACGCCGCCAGCAGCGCCGCGGCGAGCATCGCGGCGGCGAGCGCGAGCCGCGGGTAGCCGATCCCGCCCAGCGAACGCGGCAGGCGCAGCCGCGGGGCCGGCGCCTCGATCGCCTGCGCGCCGGCGAGCGCGCCCTTGGCCGTGAGCGGCCCGCGCCCCGCCAGCCAGCCCGCGCAGATCAGCGCCACGCAAGCGTCGCCGGGCACGTACCATGTCCAGTCGACGAGCGAGTGCACGCCGAAGCACGCGACGACGCACAGCATGCTCAGCAGCCCGATGCGCTCGGGCGTGTAGCGCGCGTCCGAAAGCGGACGCCAGCCGGGGCGCGGCGGCCGTCGCCGCCACGCGCGCCACGCGGTCCAGCTGCGGTTCAGCGGGTGCGTCGCGCGACCCGCCGCCGCGGCCCAGCAGAGGAACAGGGCGAGCACGAGCGCGAGGCCGACGAGCCCGAGGTCGGCGAGCGTCTGCACGACGAACCCGTGCGCGTGGGCGACGACCAGCGGCGCTTTGCGGTAGCGCAGGCGCGCCGTCTGGTAGCCCATCGCGCCGGCCCCGAGCAGCGGGTGGGCGTCGAAGACTTCGAGCGCCTCCTTCCAGTAGCGCGCGCGCACGCTCGCGACCGCAGTCAGCCGACCCGGTGTGTTCGGCGGCGTCTTCGCGTTCGGATCGGTCAGCGCGTTGACGGCGTGCGAGATGCTCCCCGTGAACCCGCGGTGGCTGTGCGCGAGCGCTCCGGCGAAGGCGATCGCGGCGGCCACGACGAGCGCCGCTAGCAGCGCGCCGGCGCGGCGGCGCGCGAGCAGCGAGGGCGCCTCGCGCGCCGTGCTGAAACCGACGGCGACACCGACGGCGGCGAGCACGATCACCATCACCGCCACCAGCGCCCCGAGACGATGGCCGGCAGCGGTGCGCTGCGCGAGTTCGACGCCTTCGGCGCTGAGCGCGTGGGTCGAGAACGCGTAGGCCGCGACCGCGCCGGCCCCGAGGGCGCCCGCGACCAGCACTGCGATCCCGCGCAGGCGCAGCGGCACGATGCACAGCCACAGGAGGGTCGCGAGCGCGAACGCGGCGAGCGCTCCGCGCGAGTAGGCGAGCGCGAGCGTCAGCAGCAGCACTCCCATCGCGGGATATGCGAGCGCGGAGACGAGCGCGTGGCCGCGGCGCCGCCCGCCGAGCCACAGGCAGCCGACCGCGCCCATCGCCGCCATCAGTCCGAGCGCGTTCCAGTAGCCGAACGGTTCCTCCAGGCGCGCGTACGTGTTCGAGCGCGCGAGCGAGCCCGGGAAGATCTTCGTCAGCAGGGCCTCGGAGCAGACGATCACGGCCGCCAGCGTGAGCCCGCCGAGCACCGCCGGCCACCTGCCGGGAGCGATGCGCACCAGCGCCACCGACGCGCCGAACACCGCGGCGTAGGCGAGCATGCGCCCGGCGTCCTGCCAGCTCGCCTCGGGAGCGACCGACCACACGACGGAGAGGCCCGTGAGCACAGCGAAAGCCGCCAGCAGACCGGTGCTCCAGAACCCGTATCCGGGTCGTGGAGCGGCCACGCGCACGATCACCGCTGCCGCGCACCCCGCTCCGGCAGCCAGCGTGAGCACGATCTCCGTGGTCGTCATCGTTTCGAGGTTGAGCCCTCCCTTCGCGAAGAAGGTGACGAAGCACAGCAGGCCCGCGAGCAGCACGGCCACGCCCGCGTCGGTGTGCCGCTGCAACTGGACGCCCGCCCCCGCCAGCCGGGCGGGCCGCCGGTCCGGCGCCCCGGTAGCGGGGCCCAGCTCAGTCGCCGCGGTCGCCACGGAAGCGGCCGCGTAGCGCGTTGCCCACGTATGCGATCAGGCACGCGAGCAGGAAGGCGATCGTCGCGAGCAGCGAGCTCGGGAGCGAGCTCAGCGCCGAGGCGACGTTGGCGTGCACGACGCCCGGGTGCACGATCGAGCCGCCGACCGCGATCGGCGCCGACCCGGTGTGGGCGGCATGCGCGAGCGAGCGCTGCTCGGAGGGCGTGGCGGCCAGCGGAGCGGCCGTTTCGGCGGCGCCCGCGGCACCCCCGCCGCCGCCGGCCGTGGCGAGCTGCGCCTGCCGGATCAGCTGCGCGCACGGGGTGTACTCTTCCGCGTCGGCGGTCAGCTCTTTGAGCGCCTTGCGGTAGGCGCTCTGCGGGAACCCGGCCAGCGACTGGCCGTGCGTGCAGCGTTCGATGATCGTTTCGCCGATGTCCGCGCTCGCCGCCGGCGCGCTCGAGAGGGCGGCGACGATCAGCACGGCCGGCAGGAGGATTCCTCGGTGCGGGCGTAGTGCGGTCATTTGTGCGACCGGGACACGCTACCAGCGCTCACACACGTCTCGGGAGGCTTGACTGCGCCCTTGCGAGACCGAGGGTTGACAGAGCTTTGGAGAACCCCTGCGCCCACGCCGCGTACGTGTACGCGCTCACCCCGAGCCGCGCCGCGGCGCCCAGGCGCTCGCGCAGGGCGGCGTCATGCGCGAGGCGCGTGATCGCGCCGGCCAGGGCGCCGCTGTCGCCGGCGGGGACCACGAGACCGGTCTCGCCGTCGCGAACGAGCCCGCCGGCCGCCGCGCCGACGGCGTCGCTCGCGATCACTGCGAGGCCGGCGTTCATCGCCTCGTTCACGACGAGCCCCCACGGCTCGCGGAACGTCGGCGTCGCGATCGAGGGGACGACGAGCACGTCGCTCGCGGCGTAGGCGTCGCGCAGACCCGCGGGGGCGAGCGGGCCGAGCGCCCGCACGCCGTCGGTGCCGGCGCCGGCGCGGTCGAGCCCGGCGCCGGCAAGCCCGAGCGACGCGCCCTCGAGCGCCGCCTGCCGCCACGCCTCGAGCAGCACGCCCAGGCCCTTCTCGGGCGCGTCGCGCCCGGCGAACAGGAAGCGCACGCCCGCGCCTGGCCGCGGTGTCGCGGTCGCGGTCCAGAAGGCGTTGTCGACTGCCTGCGGGGCCTCGTGGACGTTGCGCGCGCCGTGGCGGCGCACGTAGGCGCTGACGTGCGGCCCGTACGTGATGACCGCGTCGGCGCTGCGGTAGAGGCGGCGCATCGGGAGGTAGCCGATCGCGTGCGCGGCGCTGCGCGGATGCGCCCACAGCGACGCCCACAGCAGCAGCGGCCTGCGCCCGGCGCGCGCCCCCGCCCACGCCGCGGGCAGCGCGAGCCGTCCGCCGGTCGAGGCGATCACGGCCCGGTGCCCGCCGCGCGCGGCCAGCGCGGCGATCGCCGCCGGGCTCGCCCGCGTGCTCGGAAACGGCAGCTCTCCCTCGGCCTCGGCCCCGCCGTGCTGGGAGCGCCCGCCGAACAGGGCGAGCTCGATGCCCTCGCGCTCGTGCAGCTCGGCGAACGCGCCGACGCGGTAGGCCGGCACGTGGCCTGTGACGAACAGCAGCGGCGCAGCGCTCACCGCAGGGCATCCACGTACGCCGCGAGCGTCTGCTCGCCGCAGCGCTGCCAGGTGAAGCTCGCGGCGACGGTCGCCCGCGCGCGGTGCCGCGCCTCGCGCAGCCGGTGGGGGTCCGACAGCAGCTCATCGATCCGCTGCGACAGGCGCTCGATGTCACCCGGCGGCACGAGCATGAAGCCGTCACCGGCAGCCGCGATCTCCTCCGGCCCGGGCTCGCCGCGGCAGCCGATCGCGGGCAGCCCCGCCGCCATCGCCTCGATGTAGGCCACGCCGAACGCCTCGTCGGTCGAGGGCATCACGAACAGCGTGCAGCGGCGCACGCGCTCGAGCGTCGCCTGCGGATCGAGTTGGCCGAGGAAGTCGACACGGTCCTGCACGCCGAGCCGCACGGCGAGCCCTTCGAGCGCGACGCGCTCGGGGCCATCGCCGATGACGATGTAGCGCAGGGCGGGATGGCGCGCGGCGAGCACCGCCAGCGCGCGCAGGACATCGGCGTGGCGCTTGCGCGCGACGAGGTGCGCCGCCGTGACGAGCGCGGCGGCCGGCTGCTCCCCCTCCGACCGCGCCCAGCTCGCCGGGGCCAGATCGGCGCCGAGGTGCACGACGCGGGTCGCACGGGCTCCGTCGGCGGCTGCGAGCTCGGCGATCCCCTCGCTGTTGGCGAGCACGATCTGCGCGGCGGCGAGCCCCTGCTGGACCGCGAGCGCGCCGGCTGGGCTGCGCCGGGCCGTGTAGAGCACGTCGGCGCCGTGCACCGAGACGAGCAGGGGCACGCGGACGCGCGCGCGCCGGACCGCGTCGCCCGCCGGGATCGCGTTGTGGGCGTGGACGAGGTCGAACGGGAAGCGGCGCCGCAGGCGGCGCAGGGCGAGCGCGAGCGGCGCCGCCGCCCACGCTCCCCAGCGCGGATATCCGGACTCGCGCGGCGGCGAGACGAAGCTGACGTACTCGACCTCCAAGCCGTCGCGCACCTGCCTTCGCGGCTCGCCCGCCCGGGCCGCGAACGCGCCCGCCGCGGCGCGCGGCCCGCGTGCGAACGACTCCCGCGGCGGGACGAGGCGGTGCAGGACGAGCACGCGCACGTCGGCGCCGGCGTCGCGCGCCGCGAGCGCCTGCCGGTGGGCCCACACCCCGAGCACCGGGTCGCGCACGCTCGGGTAGAACTCCGCGACGATGGCGACGCGCGGACGGGTTGTCGGCATCGCGCTCACCAGCGGCGGTGGATCGCCAGCGTGCGTTCCGCTTCGCCGGCGCTCACGTAGGGGTTCTCCGCGAGGAAGCTGCGCGCCTCCGCGATCGCGTCCTCGCGCGAGTACGCGGCTGCCGCGGGCGCAACCCGGTGGCGGACCGCCACCGCGTCGACAACCCCGCACGTCCAGCCTCGCGCCCGCGCGAGCGCCGCCCAGTGGACGTCGAGCCCCCAGCCCATCCGCAGCTCGGGGAACGGGAGCAGCTCAGCGAACGTGGCGCGCGCGAACGCCGTGACGGGGCCGATCTCGACGAAGGAGGTACGCCGCGCGACGCTGCCCGGGCGCCGGCGGGTGACCGACCAGGCGGCATGGGAGTCGAGGCGATGGGCCGGCTGCGCGAGGTCGAAGGAGAAGCGCTCGCAGACGAACAGGAAGCGGTCGAGGAAGCCGGCGGGGAGCTCCACGTCATCGTCGAGGACGAGCAGCCAGTCGGCCCCGCCGGGCGGGTGCTCGGCGAGGAGCAGGTTGAGGTTCTCGAAGCGACCGCGCCCGCCGACGGCCGTTGTGTGGATCGCGACGTCGTGGCGCGAGGCGCGCAGCTCGCGTTCGGCGGCCGCGGCGACGGCCGCGTGCTCGGGCCGCACGACGCCGATCGCGAGCACGCTCCTGCGCGGCGGCTGGGAGGCCGCGGCCCGCGCGAGCCGCCGCCGGCGCCCGCTCGCGGCCTCGGCCGCGTCGAGCGCCCGGTCGGCGCCCGCGCGCAGCACGCCGTCGATGCCCCCCACCTCGCCGCTGTGGCCGGAGAGGAAGTCCTCGCCCGCCGCGGCCGGGCGCGCGGCACCGCGTTCGCTCAGCGCCTCGCGCAGCCGCCCGGCGCTGTGAGCGACCATCGCGAGCCCGGCAGGGCAGCGATAGCGCAGGACGTGCCCGGCACAGCGCGCGAGCGTTCCCACCTCGCTCCGGAGCTGCGGGGCCCGCGAGCGCAGCGCGTCGTGGCGCCTCGCGGCCGCACCCCTGACGAACGCCCCCCGGCACAGCGAGCGCAGGCGTGCGTCGTCGCCGGCGCGGCGGTGGACCACGGCGGCCGCCGCCACGTAGCGGACGCGCGCATCAGGCCGCTGCGACCGCATCCGTTCCTGCCAGTCCTGCTCGTCGCCGCCGTCGGCGAGCGAGGTGTCGAACCCGCCGACCCACTCGAACGCCGACGCGCGGATCGCCATGTTCGCGCCCCACGCGAACGTCGTGTCGCGGTCCTCTCCTCCGAGGTCGAGTGCCGTGATCGGGGGGCCCTCGCGTCCACATGAGCGCGGCGCCGGCCCCTCCAGCCGCACCCGGATCGGACCGGTGAAGACGTCCACGTCGGGTTGCGCCCGGGCGGCGTCCGAGAGCGCCGCGAGCCAGCCCGGCTGTGCCTCGATGTCGTCGTCGGCGAACACCACGAGCTCTCCGGTCGCCGCGGCCAGGCCCGCGTTGCGCGCCGCGTTCAGCCCGGCCCGGCCGGCGTCCGTCGTCACGTAGCGCGCTCCGAAGCGCTCGGCGAGAGCGCGTACGGGGGCGACGTCCGCTCCGTCGTCGACGACGATCAGCTCGGCCTCGAGGCCCTGTGCACTCGCCCGCACCGAGCCCAGCGTCCACTCGAGGTAGCGCGGGCGGGCGCGGGTGGGGATCACCACGCTTACGTTCCTCATCGCGTGGACAGTCTAGGTTTGGGACGGACCGCCGAGCGGCCGCGCGACTACGCTCACGCGCGATGGTGCTGTTCGTTCACAACCGCTATCGCACGACCGGCGGCGAGGAGCGTGTCGTCGACGACCTCGTGTGGCTCGTGCGCGAGCACCTCGGGGAGCCCGCCGAGCGGCTGGAGCGCGACTCGGCCGCGAGCGGGCGGGCCGCGGCCGCCGTCGGGCTGCTGCGGGGGGGACTCGCGCCTGTCGAGGTGGCGCGCGCGGTGCGCCTGACGGGCGCGCGCGTCGTCCACGCCCACAACCTGCTGCCCTCGCTCGGCTGGCGCGCGCTCGCCGCCGCGCGCTCGGCCGGCGCCCGCGTCGTCCTTCATCTGCACCAGTACCGGCTCGTGTGCGCCGTCGGCGTGTGCTTCACGCACGGCGAGGAGTGCACGCGCTGCCACGGCACGAACACGCTGCCCGGCATTCGCCGCAACTGCCGCGGCAGCGTGCCCGAGGCGCTCGCCTACGGCGCCGGGCTCGCCCTGTGGCAGCGCAGGCTCACCGAGCTCGCCGACGCCGTGATCGTCCCGAGCGTGTTCGCGCGGGAGCGGCTCCGCGCGCTCGGTGCGCCGCTCGCGTGGGACCGCGTGCACGTCCTGCCGCCGCCGCTGCGCGAGCCGGCGCTCGACGCGGCCGCGCCCTCGGCCCTGCCCGCGCAGCCGTACGCGCTCGTCGCGAGCCGCCTGGCGCCCGAGAAGGGCATCGACGTGGCGATCGAGGCGTGCCGCATGGCCGGCATCGCGCTCGTCATCGCGGGCGAGGGACCCGAGCGCGCCGTGCTGGCCGAGCGCGTCCGCGGCGCCGACGTGCGCTTCATCGGGCGCGTCGGCGATTCGGAGCTCGCGGCGCTGCGGTCCCGTGCCGCGATCGCGCTCGCGCCGTCGCGATCGGCCGAGACGTTCGGGATCTCCGTCGCGGAGGCGATGGCGGCGGGCACGCCGGTCGCCGCCAGCCGCGTCGGCGCGCTGCCGGAGCTGGTGGAGGAGGACGGGCTCGTCAGCCCGGGAAGCGCGAGGGCGCTCGCGGCGGCGATCTCGCGCCGCGCGGGCGACGCCGAGGCCGGCGCGCGCGGTCGCGCCGCGGTGCGCGCGCTGTGCGCCCCCGAGGCCGTCGCGGCCTCGCTGCGCTCGATCTACGGGGGCGCCGGCAGCACGTAAGCTGGCCGGGTGGCGGCCCCGCGGACAGCCCTGATCACCGGCGTCTCGGGCCAGGACGGCTCGTTCCTCGCAGAGCTGCTGCTCGAGCACGGCTACCGCGTCAGGGGCATCGTGCGCGCGGGGTCGCTCGGCTGCTCGGAGCATCTGCGAGATCAGGTCGAGGCGATCGAGGGCGACCTGCTCGCCCCCGAGACGCTCCGCGCCGCGATCGAGCGCACGCGCCCCGACGAGATCTACCACCTCGCCGCCCCGTCCTTCATACCGGCATCGTGGGAGCGGCCCGGCGAGACGCTCGCGGCGATCGCCGGCTCGTGCGCCACGATCCTCGAGACGGTGCGCGCGATCGCCCCCGCCACGCGCGTGTTCGCCGCGGCGTCGGGCGCGATCTTCGGCGAGGCGCCCGAGAGCCCGCAGCGCGAGGACACGCCGTGCCGGCCGAGCAACCCGTACGCGATCGCCAAGCTCGCCGCGCACGCGCTCGTCGGCGCGATGCGCACGCACGACGGGCTGCACGCGAGCTCGGGCATCGTCTTCAACCACGAGTCCGAGCGCCGCCCCGAGCGCTTCGTGACGCGCAGGATCACCCACGGCGCGGCTGCGATCTCGCTCGGCCTAGCCGACGAGCTCTCGCTCGGGGCGCTCGACGCCGTGCGCGACTGGTCGTTCGCGGGCGACGTGATGCGCGGCGCCTGGCTGATGCTCCAGCAGGACGAGCCCGGCGACTACGTGCTGGCGAGCGGCGTCGGCCGCACGGTGCGCGAGTTCGCAGAGGCCGCCTTCGCCCATGTCGGACTCGATGCGGAGCAATACGTCTCCGTGGACCCCGCGCTCGTGCGCGCGCCGGAGCCGACGCCGAGCGTCGGCGACGCGGCCCGCGCGCGAGAGCGGCTCGGCTGGGTGCCGGAGGTGTCATTCGAGGCGCTGGTCGCGCGGATGGTCGACGCCGACGTCCGGGAGCTTCGCGCCGTCTCCTCGAACGCGTGAGCGTGCGCCGCCGGCCGTGAGGGGCCGCTGCGCGCCGTCTCCTCGAGCGCGTGAGCGTGGGCCGCCGGCCGTGAGGGGCTGTCTCTGGGAGCGCCTAGACTGGCGCGCGACATGAAGACGATCGGAGTCATCGGGCTCGGCTACGTCGGGCTCCCGCTTGCGCTCGCGTTCGCACAGGAGGGCTGCGAGGTCATCGGCGTCGACACCGACCCGGCCAAGTCCGAGGCGATCGAACGCGGCGAGTCCTACATCGAGGACGTCTCGAACGAGGAGCTGGCTGCCGCCCGCGAGCGCATCCAGGCCGGCACGCGCTACGCGGCGCTGGCGAAGGCGGACGCGGTGCTCGTGTGCGTGCCGACGCCGCTGACCAGCAACCGCGAGCCGGATCTCGGGCCGCTCGTAGCCTCGACACAGGCGCTCGCAGAGGTGCTGCAGGCCGGCCAGCTCGTGGTGCTCGAGTCGACGACCTACCCCGGCACGACCCGCGACCGCGTCGCGCCGCTGCTCGAAGCGTCGGGCCTCGTCGCAGGAAGAGACTTCCACCTCGCCTTCTCGCCCGAGCGCGTCGACCCCGGCCGCACCGACTACACGCTGCGCACCACGCCGAAGGTCGTCGGCGGCCTGACGGCGGAGTGCGCCGAGCGCGCCGAGGCGCTCTACGGGCTCGTGTGCGATGCGATCGTGCGCGTGTCGAGCCCCGAGGCGGCGGAGCTGACGAAGCTGCTCGAGAACATCTTCCGCTCGGTCAACATCGCGCTCGTGAACGAACTGGCGATGCTGACCGACCGCATGAACATCGACGTGTGGGAGGTCGTCGAGGCCGCCGCCACGAAGCCGTACGGCTTCATGCGCTTCGACCCCGGCCCCGGGATGGGCGGCCACTGCCTGCCCGTCGACCACTTCTACCTGAGCTGGCGCGCGCGGGAGTTCGACATGGCCACCGAGTTCATCGAGCTCGCCGGGAAGGTCAATCAGCAGATGCCCTACCACTGCGCGAGCCTCGTCCAGCGCGCGCTGAACGACCGCGGCCGGTCCGTCAAGGACGCGCGCGTGCTCGTCGCGGGCGTCGCCTACAAGCCCGGCGTCGGCGACGTGCGCGAGTCGCCGGCGCTGAAGATCATCGACCTGCTGCGCGAGCAGGGCGCGAACCTCAGCTACCACGATCCGCACGTCGAGAGCCTCCCGCGCTTCGGGCTGCGCAGCGTCGCGCTGGAGGACGGGCTCGCAGCCTGCGACCTGGCGCTGATCGTCACGGCCCATCCGGGCGTCGATCACGCGCGAATCGCCCGCGAGGCGCCCGTCGTCGTGGACCTGCGCGGGATCACGCGCGGCGCCGGGCCGGCCGAGAACGTCGTCCGGCTGTGAGCCCGCGCGAGCCGCTGCTCGGCGAGGGCGTGCGTGTCGGAGCGGGCGTCAGCTTCGGCGCCTACGTCGTCGTGCACGAGGGAACGGTGATCGGCGACGGCTGCGCGATCGAGGACCACGCGGTGCTCGGCAAGCGCCCGCGCCTGGCTCCGCACTCGGGAGCGCACGGAGCCGTGGGCCCGCTCGAGCTCGGCGCGGGCGCCAGCGTCGGCGCCGGGGCCGTCGTGTTCGCGGGCGCGAGCATCGGCGCCGGGGCGATCGTCGGCGACCAGGCGTTCGTACGCGAGCGCGCGACGGTCGGCCCGGGCGCGGTGATCGGCCGCGGCAGCGCCGTCGACAACGATGTCGTGATCGGCGCGCGCGTGCGCGTGCAGACGGGCGTCTACCTCACCGCGTTCACGGTCATCGAGGACGATGTCTTCGTAGGGCCGGGCGTGACGACGACCAACGACCACACGATGGCCCGCCACGGCGAGGAGACCCGGTTGCGGGGAGCGCGGCTGCGGCGCGCGTGCCGGATCGGCGGCGGGGCCGTGCTCGGGCCGGGCGTCGAGGTGGGCGAGGAGGCCTTCGTCGCCGCGGGCGCGGTGGTCGTGGCCGGCGTGCCGCCGCGCGCGGTCGTGATGGGCGTCCCCGCGCGGGTCGTGCGCGAGGTGCCCGACGAGGACCTGCTCGAGCGCTGGCGCTAGCCGCGTCTCAAGCGGCGGCGATCGCGGCCACGACCTCGTCGGCCTGATCGCGTGTGAGCACGGGGCTCATCGGGATCGCGAGATGCCGTGCGGCGGCGCGTTCGGTGCCGGGGAGCTCGAGCCCCGCGCTCCACGCGCGCATCGGCGCCTGCAGGTGGACCGGCGTGCGGTAATACGGCTGGTGTCCGATGTCCGCTGCGGCGAGCGCTGCTTCGACACCGGCTACGTGATCGTGGCCGACCACGTACAGGTGCCACGCGGGCTCGCTGCCGGCGGTCGCAGCGGGCAGCGAGACGAGCTCCCCGAGCCCCGCTGCGCGGTAGTGCGCCGCGGCGGCGCGGCGTCCGTCGGCCCAATCGTCGACGTGAGGCAGCTGCACGCGCAGGATCGCGGCCTGCAGCTCGTCCAGGCGCGAGTTGTAGCCCAGCTCGGTGTACGTGACCTTGTCGCTGGAGCCGTGGAAGCGGAGCGTGCGGACGCGCTCCGCGACCTCCGCGTCGGAGGTCGTGACGATGCCGCCGTCGCCGAACGCGCCCAGGTTCTTGGAGGGGTAGAACGAGAACGTGGCTGCTGTGCCGAGCGCTCCGGGGCGGCCGTCGGGGCCGATCGAGCCGGCCGCCTGGGCGGCGTCCTCGAGCACCGGCACGCCGAGCGCTTCGATCTCCGCCACGGGTGCGAGGTTCCCGAACAGATGCACCGCGATCACGGCCTTCGTCCGGGGGCTCAGCGCGGCGGCCACCGACTGCGGCGTCGCGCAGTACGTATCGGGGTCGACGTCGCAGAACACGGGCCGGGCCCCCGTAGGTGGGATCGCCTCGGCGGAGGCGTAGAACGTGAACGACGGCACGACCACCTCGTCGCCCGGGCCCACGCCCATCGCGCGCAGGGCGATCGTGATCGCGTCGGTGCCGTTCGCGACGCCGACCGCATGACCTGCGCCGCACCACGCCGCGAACTCCTCCTCGAACGCGCGGACCTCGGGTCCGAGCACGAAGCGCCCCGAGTCGAGCACGCTGTCGACCGCTGCGCGAAGCTCGCTCCGGAGCGGCGCCAGGGGCGTGGAGTTGTCCCACAGCGGCACGCTCATGTGCGTCAGGGCGCCAGCAGCTCGATGTCCGCGCGCGTCATCAGCCTGATCAGCTCCTCGAAGCTCGTCTCCGGCTTCCAGCCGAGGTCGCGCTCGGCCTTGCCGGGGTCGCCGATCAGGTGGTCCACCTCAGCGGGCCGCACGAACGCGGGGTCGACCGTGACGTAGGCCTCGAAGCCACCGATCCCGGCCTCGTCGAAGGCGACTTCGCAGCATTCGCGCACCGAGTGGGCTTTGCCGGTGGCGATCACGTAGTCCTCGGGCTGCTCGCGCTGGAGCATCAGCCACATCGCTTCCACGTAGTCGCGCGCGTAGCCCCAGTCGCGTTCCGCATCGAGGTTGCCCAGCCGCAGCTCCTGCGCGAGCCCGTGTTTGATCGCGGCCGCGTGCCACGTGATCTTGCGCGTGACGAACTCCAACCCGCGGCGCGGAGACTCGTGGTTGAAGAGGATCCCCGACGTCGCGTGCAGGTCGTAGGACTCGCGGTAGTTGACCGTGATGAAGTGGCCGTAGGCCTTGGCGACGCCATAGGGCGAGCGCGGGTAGAACGGTGTCCGCTCGGTCTGCGGCACCTCGAGCACCTTGCCGAACATCTCGCTCGAGGACGCCTGGTAGAAGCGCGCCTCGGGACAGACTTCGCGCATCGCCTCGAGTATGCGCGTCACCCCGGTGCCCGTGAACTCCGCGGTCAACGTCGGCTGGATCCACGACACGGCCACGAACGACATCGCCGCGAGGTTGTAGATCTCGGTCGGCTTCGAGGCGCGCAGGGCGTCGACGAGCGAGCGCTGGTCGAGCAGGTCGCCCTGGTGGAGCGTCAGGCGGTCGCGGATGTGCTCGATGCGGTCGAACTTCTCCGTCGAGGCCCGCCGCACCATCCCGTGCACCTCATAGCCGCGCTCGAGCAGCATCTCGGCCAGATACGAGCCGTCCTGACCGGTCACGCCGGTTACCAGGGCCGATTTGCGGTCGCTCATGGCCGGGAGCCTATAGATCGCCTCCGCGGCGACGGCCGGCGTCTGCCGTTCCCGACGGGCGCGACGGCCTGCTCGGATCCGTCCTCCGCGCGGCGACCGCGCAGCCATGCGACCGTCGCCGCGATCCCCTCCTCGACCTCGATACCGGCCTCCCAGCCGAGCAGCTCCCGGGCCTTCTCGACCGATGGCCAGCGCCGCTGCACGTCCACCTCGAACGACGGCAGGTGCTCGAGCTCGAGCGCCTCGGGGTCCTCCCCGCAGCTCGCCCAAACGATCGCCGCGATCTCGCGCACGGTCAGCTCGCGCGAGGCCGAGATGTTGAAGTCCTCGTTCAAGCCGGCGGGGGCGCTCATCGCCGCAACGACCCCGTCGGCGATGTCGTCCACGTGCGTGAGCGTGCGCGTCTGCTCGCCCGAGCCGAAGATCTGAAGCGGGCGCTGTCCCGAGAGGACCTTGGCGATCAGGTCGGGCACCGCGTGGGCGATCCCGGGTTCGGCGTCGGGCAACTCGCCCGGTCCGTAGGCGTTGAAGGGGCGGCAGATCGTGTAGGGGAGCCCGTGCTCGGCGTGTGCGGCGCGGCAGCAGACCTCGCCCGTGAGCTTCGAGTAGCCGTATGCCGAGACCGGCACCGGGCAGTCGGGGAGGTAGGACTCGGGCGTCGGGAACTGCTCGGCCCGCTCGAACACCATCGAGGAGGAGACGTAGGTGAAGCGCTCCACCTCGACCCGCAGCGCCGCGCCGATGACGCCGTTGTAGAGCGCGTTGTTGACCTCGGTCAGCGTGTAGGGCAGGCGGTGGAAGTTCGCGATGCCGCCGACGATCGCCGCGAGGTGGATCACGTGCGTGCAGCCGCGCGTGGCGGCCAGCGCCTCCTCGGGCACCCGCAGGTCGCCGGTGTGCACCTCGCAGCCCTCGCGCATCCACTGCGGCGCTTCGCGCTGGTCGGAGACCCGCACCTCGTACGAGGGGTCGGCGAGCAGGCGCCGGACGACGGCGGCGCCGATCGTCCCGGCGCCGCCGGTGACAAGGACGCGGCTCATCCGCCTGCCTGTCCCGGCGGAGGGAGGGCGCCCTTCAGCGCGCCCGGATCCAGAGCGGCGAGCTCGGACGCGTAGGCGAACACCTGCGCGCCTCCCCAGCAGTTCCACGGATCGACGACGAGGCAGTCGCCGCCGGCGCCCTCCGCGATCGCCGCGAGCACCTCCGGTGCGCGGAACACCGAGTGGTTGGCCGCGACGACGACGAGCTCGGCGTCCGCGAGCGCCTCCTCGAGCGTCGCCGTCGGCGTCGCGACGAGCGGATCGTGCACGGTCACATCCGCGAGCTCGCGCTCGAGCAGGCGGATCAGCTTGTGGGCGAGCGAGTCGCGCTCGTCGTCGGTGTCTGCCTTGAACGCGAGGCCCAGCACGGCGACGCGGCGGTCGCGCAGCGTGCCGAGCCGCCGGCGCGCGCCTTCGATCAGGAACAGCGGCACGGACTCGTTGACGCGAGAGACCGCGAGCAGCATCCCGGGCGCCGCAGAGCGCTCCTCCGAGAACGTGAAGTCCTTGCGCAGGCACGTGCCCGCCGTGAAGCCGGGCTGCGCGATGCCGCCGCGGGGGTAGTCGCGGTTGATCAGGTCGATCACGTCGAAGACGTTCGCGCCGTAGCGCTCGCAGTCCATCATCAGCAGGTTGGGCAGCGCGAACGTCGCGTAGCGGAGGATGTTCGTCCAGATCTTCGCGAGCTCGGCTTGCACGGGCGTCGTCTGCACGATCGGCGCGTCGAACGCCGCGAACAGCTCGGCAGCGACCTCGCCCGAGCGCGCCCCGACGCCGCCGATGATGCACGGCAGCGTGTCGATCTCCGCGAGGAAGCGCCCCGCCGCGATCCGCTCCGGGGCGTGCGAGACGAACACCTCGTCGCCGACGGCGAAGCCGCGGTTCTTGTGCAGGTAGCCGGCGACGAACTCGGTCGTCCCCGGCGCCACCGTCGAGCGCAGGATCAGCGAGTGGCCGGGCGCGAGCACGGGCAGCAGGTCGTCGAGCGCCGAGCGGATGTCGCGCATGTCGATCTCGATGTGCGAGAACGACGGCGTCCCGAGGGTTATCACTATCTGGCGCGCCCGCGCCGCGTCGCCGACGCGCTCGCTGAGCGAGAGCCGACCCGAGGCGTGGACGCGGTCGAGCAGCTCCTGCCCGCCGGTCTCCTGGAAGGGCATCCGCCCTTCGGCGACCGCGCTCAGGCGCGCGGAGTCGTTGTCGATGCCGATCACGTCGAGGCCGCGATCGGCCAGGGAGAGGGCGAGTGGCAGCCCGACACGGCCAAGGCCGACGACCGCCACCCCGGCAGTGCTCTGCGATGCCTTCATGCAGGCCTAGAGTAGCCCCCGCGCCCGCGGCCGGGCGCTCGTCACGCGCCGCGGCGACCCCTGCTCGCGTACTGGCGCGCGAATGCGGCGAGGAACATCGGGTTGTAGCGGGCGTAGCGCCGCCACAGGCGCCGCGGCTCGCGCGAGAGCCGGAACGCCCACTCGAGTCCCGCGCGCTGCATCCACGCCGGCGCCTGGGGGACGAGCCCGGCGTGGAAGTCGAACGCCGCGCCCACGCCGACGAGCAGCGGCGCGCGCAGTCTCGGGCGCATGTCGCGCATCCAGATCTCCTGCTTTGGCTGGCCCGTCCCGACCCACACCACCGCCGCGCCCGAGCGGTCTATGTCGGCGATCGCGAGCTCGTCCTCCTGCGGGGACAGCGGGCGGAACGGCGGGGAGTTGCGCCCGACGATGCGCAGTCCCGGGAAGCGCTCGAGCAGGCGCCGCTCGAGCAGGTCGAGCGCCTCCGGCGTGCGGCCCCCGTACAGGTACATCGGGATCCCCCGCTCAGCGGCGCGCGCGCAGAAGGCAAGCATCAGGTCGGGACCGTAGACGCGCGTCGCGCGCCGGTGCCCGAGCAGCCGCAGCGCCCACACGAGCGGCTGCCCGTCGGGCACGGCGAGCGTGGCTGCGAGCACGGCCGCGCGCGTCTCGGGGTCCTCGTGCGCGGACATCACGAGGTTGACGGCCGCCGCCGTCACGTAGCCCCGGCCATCCGCGGCGACGATCGACTCCATCCAGTCGACGACCTCCTGGTAGTCGGAGACCGCGAGCGGGACGCCGACGACCTCGGCGCGCTCGGGAAGCGCTCGGGGGGGCGGCCCGGAGGGGGTGGATGGGGCTGAGTCGGCGATTGCGTGAAGATACCCCGGCCTGTGAGCATCGACAGCGACTTCTGGGCGGGGCGGCGCGTGCTCGTCACCGGCCACACCGGGTTCAAGGGCGCGTGGCTGGCGCTGTGGCTCTCGAGCCTCGGCAGCGAGGTCAGCGGACTGTCCGCGGGTGTGCCGAGCCGGCCGTCGTTCTACGAGCGCAGCGGCGGGGGAGCCTGCGCGCAGGAGCGCACGGCCGATATCCGCGATGCGCCTGCGGTGCTCGGCGCGGTCCGCGAGCTCGCGCCGGAGGTCGTCTTCCATCTCGCCGCGCAGCCACTCGTACGCCGCTCGCTGCGCGAGCCGGCGGCCACGTACGAGGCGAACGTGCTCGGCACGGCCAACGTGCTCGACGCCGTGCGCGAGGCCGGGGTCCCTGTGCGCGCCGTCGTCGTCGTGACCTCCGACAAGTGCTACGCCAATCCGCCCGGCACGCGGCGGCGGTTCGTCGAGTCGGACCCGCTCGGAGGAGAGGACCCGTACTCGAGCTCGAAGGCCTGTGCCGAGCTCGTGTGCGCGGCGTACCGATCCTCCTTCTTCGGATCCGTAGACGCGCCGCGCCTCGCGACCGCGCGCGCCGGCAACGTGATCGGCGGCGGCGACTGGGGGGAGGACCGCCTCCTCGCCGACGTCCTGCGGGCGATCGGCGAGCGCCGGCCGCTGCTCGTGCGAAATCCCGGCGCCGTGCGCCCCTGGCAGCACGTGCTGAGCCCGCTATCGGGCTACCTGCGCCTCGCCGAGGAGCTGTGGCGCGGGCCCGAGGCCGCGCGCGCTTGGAACTTCGGCCCGCGCGAGCACGACGAGCGTACCGTCGGCGCGATCGCCGACTCGCTCGTCGAGTTGTGGGATGGCGAGCTCAGCTGGCGCTCGGACGCCGATGAGCACCCACGCGAGGCGGGCCATCTGGCGCTCGACTCGAGCGCCGCCGAAGCGCAGCTCGGCTGGCGCCCCGCCTGTGACCTGGACGCGGCGCTGCGGCTCGTCGTCGACTGGCACCGTGCGGAGCGGCGCGGCGAGGACATGCGGGCGGTCAGCCTCGCCCAGATCGGCGCGCTCTCGACCTGAATACGGCTTTCCGTCGAGCCGAACGATTCGAGTAGATCGAATCACGTACGCTTGGCGCATGAGCCCGCTCAGCCTGCGCCGGTACCGAGCCGAACGGCTGCTGCGGGCAGACTTCGAGGCGCTGCGGGCGCGCGTGCTCGCAAGCGTGCGCGCATCGTTGCCGTGCGACGCCGCGCGCTCGGCGCGGCTGGACCTCGACGCGTGCTACGCGGCGGCCTGGCAGGCGCTCTACGCCGCGACGGTCGAGGGGCGGGAGATCGCCAATCCGGCAGGCTGGCTCGCGGTCGTCACGCGCCGCCGCGCGATCGACGAGCTGCGGGCGGAGAGCGTCCGCGCCGGCTTGGAGGCCGAGCACGCGTCGAGTCGAACCGGAGCGTCCGAGCGCGACCTCGCCGGCGAGATCGACGACAGCTCGCTGATCGCCGGGCTCGTCGAGGGCATGCGCGTCCGGCTCGGGCCGCGCGAGCGCGAAGCCGCGGCGCTCTGCTACCTGCACGGGATGACGCGCGCGCAGGCCGCGCTCTACATGGGCATCAGCGAGCGCTCGCTGCGCAGGCTGATGGAGGGCGGCGCCGGCGGGCGCGCCGGGGTGGCGGCCAAGATCGGCGCGCTCGTCGACGTGATCAGCGCGGGCGAATGGTGCGAGGAGCAGCGCTCGCTCATGCGTGCACTCGCGTTCGGGCTGCTCGACCCCGAGGGCGAGCGCTACCGCATCGCCGCAGCGCACCGGTCGCGCTGCCCCGCGTGCCGCGCGTACGTCGTCTCGCTGCGCGGCCTCGCGGCGGTGCTGCCGCCGCCGCTGCTCCCGCTCGCGCGAGAGGCGTTGGGCGCCGCGCTCGCCGGTACGACCGCCGGCGCGCACGGCGCGCCCGCTGCGGGCGCCGCGAAAGGTGCGAGCGCCGCCTCGGCGGGCAGCTCGGCGGCGGGCGGGAGCTGGGCGATCGCCGCCGCGCCGGTCGTGGCGAAGCTGACCGCGGGCTGCCTGCTGATCGTCGGCGTGGGCGTCGGCTGCGCGGAGCTCGGGGGCGCCGCGCCACACAGGCTTTCGCATCCCTTCGCGGGCGCGCACGGTGTCCGCGCCGCGCGGCAGACGGCGCTCGCCTCTCGGGCGCCGGCCGGTCGCCGCCGTGCTGCGCCGGGCGAACCGCGGAGCGTGGGGTCGCTGCGCCGGGTGCCGCCGCGTGCGGTCGCGCCCGCGTCCGGTGCGGGTGCGACGCGGGAGTTCGGAATCGAGCGGCAGCCGCCCGCGGCGCCCGCCGTGCGCATCTCGGCGAGCGCGGCCGCTGTGCGTGAGTTCGGTCCGGGCTAGCTCGACCGAGCGTACGCGCGCCGTGCGCACGTCGGCGCATGCCGCTGTGCGTGAGTTCGGTCCGGGCTGGCTCGGGAGCGAGCTGCGGCGCCCTGCGCGATCGCGAGCCGCGGCAGGTGCGTGTCAGCTCGTCGGAAAGACGTGGCGCAGGCGTGCGAGCGCGAGCGGGTTCCCGCGCGGACGGAGCCGCCTCGTCGCGACCGCCTTGAGCGGATCGAGCCGCTGCCCGACGATGTCGACCCAGTCCTGGTAGGAGAGCTGCAGACGGAGGTCCGGCGACGCCGCCGGGCCGCGCGCCACGTCGCTCGAGCCGTTGTCCACGACGAGGTGCCAGGGCTCGACGTCGGGGTCGGTGAAGTCCCACTCGTACGTCGTCGGGCGCTTGAGCCCGTGCTCGGGGTTGACCGAGCGGCGCACCATGTCGAACAGCAGCTCAACCGTCTCCGGGTCGCGCGCCGAGGGCCCTTCGCGGACGCCGATCACGCCGGCCTTGGCGAGCGCGCGCCCGCGCTGTGACAGCTCGAGCGGCGTGAGCCCGGGCGGGATCACCGGCGGGCCGGGCAGCGACTCGACCGGCAGCCCGGCTGACCGCAGCTTCGTCGTCATCGAGGTCACCCCTTCGACGCCGACGTCGTCGAGCGTCGCGTTGAAAACGGTCACGTAGCGCTCGTCCCAGCCGGGCGGCATCAGCACCTGCGACGTGTAGGGCGTGACTTCGCCGAGCAGCTTCGCGACCGCCTTCGGCACGCGCACCGGGTCTTCGCGGTTCAGGTCGGCCAGGAGCTTGACGCCGAAGCCGATGTGCCGCTGCTCGTCGGCGGCGATGTTCTCCATGCCCTCGCGGAAGGCCGGCAGCTTGTCGCGTTCCTGCAGGTAGCCGCAGATGAAGTGCTGGCCAGGTTGCGCGAGCGAGGCCTCGATCACGACGTGGTAGAGCGTCACCGCCGCGGCGAGCTTTGCGGGCGAGCGGTCGCGGCGCAGCTCATCGGCCATCGTGTCCAGCCGGTCGAAGATCTTGCGGAACCCCACCGTCAGCTGCGGCTTGATCGCCTGCAGGCCCCCGGCCATCGTCCCGTCGCCGATGCCGCACACCTCATGCATGAAGCGCTTGAAGAAGACCGCGTGCCGGGCCTCGTCGACCTGCTGGGTGGTGAGGAAGTACTTCTGCTCCACGCGGGGGGCGGCGTCGATGTAGGGGGAGAGGTTGTCGGCGACGGCGTCCTCCCCCCAGAAGAACAGGCAGTAGTTCCAGAGCGCCGCCTGGCGCTCGAACTCGGTGAAGTCCTCGCGCCATTGGCGCGCGTCCTCGCTGAAGTCGAGCTCGGTCGCGCGCCAGTTGCCGCGCTCCCAGCGCGCGTACAGGTCCTCGTAGGAGATCGCGTCCGTGGGCAGGCTCGCGACATTCGCGATCCCGTCCTCTGCCGGTGTCGTCGCGCTTGCCATCGTCTGCTCCTATCGCTCGGGACGCTACGGTCCGCCTCGGATAATGAACACTATCCCGATAGCGGTCGCTCTGTCAAGTACGATGTCGGGATGCCGGACGGTCCAATCGAGTCGCGCGCCGCGGCTCAGCGCCTGACGCGCGAGCAGAGCCGTGCGCACACGCGCGAAAAGCTGCTGGCGGCCGCCCGCACCGTGTTCGCGCGCTCCGGGTTCCACGGCGCGAGCGTCGAGGAGATCGCCTCCGAGGCCGGCTTCTCGACCGGCGCCCTGTACTCCAACTTCGACGGCAAGGAGGACCTGTTCCTCGAGCTGATGGAGCGCGAGATCGAGGAGTACTCGCGCGAGATCGAGCAGGCCGTGGGCCGCCGCGACTCGGTCGCCGAGCGCGCCACCGGCGGCGCCCGGCAGTGGATGGCGATGATCGAGCGCGAGCCCGACGTGCTGCTCCTGTTCACGGAGTTCTGGGCCTACGGCGTGCGCGACGAGCAGGTCCGCAAGGAGGTGGCCGAGCGCTTCGCGGCGTTCCGTGGCCTCCTCACGCGCCTGATCGCCGACAGCGTGCGCGAGTTCGACCTGGAGCTCGCGATGCCCGCCGAGGAGCTCGCGGTCGTCGTCGACGCCCTCGGCGACGGGATCGCGCGCCAGAAGCTGGCCGATCCGGAGGTCGTCCCGGATGACCTGATGGGGCGCGTGCTGGCCCTGCTGTTCGCCGCGCTCACGAGCCCGGCGCGCGGGCACTCCGTGCCCGACTCCTGAACCGCTGCGGTAGCGCTCGGGCACGCGTCCGGACGCCTGAGCGGCGCCGCAGCCGCGCTCCCGGCGCGGGCACGCCGAACCGAGCGGCGCAGTCGCGCTCCGGGGCGCGCCGGACCGAGCAGCGCTGCCATCGCGCTCAGGCCCGCGCCCGGCGCCGTTCCCGCGCTGCTGTTGGGGACGCGGGTACGGCGATCGGGTCGAGGTCAGGCGCGGTGGTGCCGAGCCCGCGTAGCCCGGCGAGCCTGGCGATGGTGGCGACTGCGGCGGAGAGCGCGGTGATGCCTGCGTCGCGTCGCGCGGTGGGCGCGGTGGGTGGTCGTGCCCCGCACGGAGACGGCGGCTCGCGCGGCGCCGCCCGGGCGCCAGTGGTGCGTGTGGCTGGTGACGACCGGTTCGGTCACCGGGGTGGGGGTCGGCGTCGGGGGAGGCGAGGTTTCGGTCACCGTGCCGGAGCTGCCGCCGGGCTGGGCCGTGTCGGGACCGTAGCCAACCGCCGGGGAGCCGGACTGAAGCGTGTAGTCGCCGGCGGCGGCGTCCACATACCGCGGCGCCGCTTCGAGGTTCTGTTCGACCGTCACGTGGCCCATCTTCTCGACGTTGCCCACGTTGGGCCAGCACGCCGGCACCGCCTGGGCGCACTGGTTGCCGTACACATCGTTGTGAGCCAGCAGGTTGGAGCCGACGGCGTTGTATTCGCTGGCTGCGTAGTCATAGCAGCTGCCGAGTTCACCACAGCGGCTGTGGCTCGAGGTGATGATGTTCCACTGCACGGTCGCGTGGCTCGCACCGTCGCCGAAGATGACACCCTCGCCGTTGCCGTCGATGATGTTGTGTTCGACGATCACCCCTTCGGCACCGCTGCGCATCTGCACCCCGCGGTCGGCGTTGTCGTAGAGGTAGTTGTTGCGAATCGTCGTGTTGCGCCCTCCTCCGACGTACACCGCGTGGAGGTAGAAGCCGTCGTTCGGCGGCGTTTCACACGTCGGGATGTTCTGGTTGCAGAGGAACGTCTCCTGTGATCCGCAGTTGTGGACGCGGTCGTGTTCGATCAGGGTGCTTTGAGCGAGGCCCCACGAGCTGTTGATCAGGTTGAAGCAGATGGTCGTCGGAGCGGTGACATCGTCGTACGTCCATGTGGTGTGCGCCGAGCCCACCGTGATGCTGGGAAGCCCGTGTTCGCTGTAGGTGAAGTCGAGATGGGTGAACGTGAGCCAGTCGGCTCCCGTCTCGGTCGCGACGCGGCCGTTGATCAGCGCCGGCGCCGACGGTTGCGCGGAGGTCAACGTCACGGGGGCGCCTTCCGCTCCGTGCGATTCACCGCTGTGGATCGAGACACCTTCGTTGAAGGTCTGACCGGACGCGAGGCAGCCGGTCTGGCCGGCGTGCAGGTGGGACAGAAGTGCGGAGATCGTGCGCAGGGGAGCGGCAGCCGATCCCGAGCTCGCGTTGTTTCCAGTCACCGAGGCGTACAGGTCGCAGCTCGGCGTTTCGGCAGCGGCGGGTGCGGCAGAGATGAACGTGATGAGCGTGCTGCTCGCGAGCACGGTGCAGAGTGCGAGCGTGAAACGGCAGCCGGCATTGAAAAGTCGGGACGCGTTGCGCGCCATTCACATGCTCCTTCGGTAGCTCGACAGACCGCTTGCGCGGCCTCGTGGCTTTGCGTCCCCGCCTTACGACGGGTTTGCCCTTATCGAGAGCGTGTCGTGTCCGGCGCCCCGGGCCTCTACGTTCCTCCCGCGAGGGACCTGCGCGAGTCCCACGACCACAACTCAGTTACTGTTGCTATCGACTGCCCCCCCTGCATTCTTGACGCGCTCAGAATGCATTCGATCATCCGTCCGCGCGCCCGAAAACACCGGCGGAGCGGGTCCCGGGCTTCTCCTCAGCAGCGTCGCGCTGGGCGTCGCGCCGCGTGCACAGGCAGGCAAAATGGAGTGTGAACACGCGGCGGGCGAGGGGCGGGGCGGTCCGCAGGAGCCCGGCGCGCAGTGCCCATCGCAACGCCGCGGCGGCGTCCTCTCGGCCGCCCTGCGCGTGGAACCGGTGAACGACGAGTGGGAGCGGGTCCGCCAGCTCGGCGACGATCCGGAGCCCGCACGCGGCCGCGATCTCGCGGACGTCGGCGCGCGCGAAGCGCTGCAGGTGCCCCACCGCCAGCGCCTGCCGGCGCTTGGCCTCGCGCCTTGCGGACCAGTTGGCCTCGAGCGGCACCTCGACGACCACGGCATCGCACACGCGGGCGACCTCGCCGAGCAGGCGCGCGGGATCGTGAACGTGCTCGAGCACGTGCGAGAGGATCCCGAGGTCGAACGCCCGGTCGGGGAACGGAAGGGTGCTGCCGTCGAAGCGGTCGACCGTGTCGATTCCCTCGCGCTCGCGCGCGCTGGCAACCGCCTGTGCGGCGATCTCCACCCCCGCGCGGTGGACGCCGAACGCACGGCTGTGGAGCTCGCCGAGGAGCGCGCCGTCGCCGCAGCCGACATCCAGGATGCTGCGAGGGCGCAGGCCCGCACGCGCGCACAGGGCGGTCACGTGATCCGCCTTGCCGACCGCGCTCAGCGCCCGCCATCGCGAGTAGCGCATGGCTGCCTGGGGATCTTGCGAGTACGCGCCTTCGTAGAAGCGAACGAGTTCAGCGTCCTCCACGGCGGGGATTATCGTGGACGCGATGACCGCCAAGCCGACGCTGGCGCTGCGCGACGCGCCCGCCACAGTGCCGGCGCTGGCGGCGCTCGCCGTGTTCGTCGTGTGGGCCACGAGCCAGGCGGGATATCCGGTGACCCACTGGGCCCCGGGTGCGCTCGTGATCCTGCTGCTGCTGCTGCTCACGGTCGCGCTCCTGAGACCGCGGGCGGACGAGATACCGCGGGCCACAGCGGTCGCGATCGCGGCCTTCGCCGCCTACACGGCGTTGAGCTTCGCCTCGATGCTATGGGCGAAAGTGCCCGCGGACGCCTGGGACGGGGCCAATCGCACGCTCCTCTACCTGCTCGTGTTCGCGCTGTTCGCGCTCTGGCCGCAGCGCGGGCCGAGCGCGTCGCTGCTGCTCGGCGTGTGGGCGCTCGCGCTGACGGCGCTCGCGGCGTTCGCGCTGCTCCACATCGACGCGGCCGGGGGCGCCGAGCTCGACCGCCTGCTCCCCGGCGGCCGTCTGACGTACCCGACCGGCTACGCGAACGCGAACGCGGCGCAATGGCTGCTCGCGTTCTGGCCGGCGCTGCTGCTCGCGTGCAGCGCGCGGATGCCGTGGGTGCTGCGCGGCCTGCTCGCGGGAGGGGCCGTCCTGCTGGGCGAGGTGGCGCTGCTTTCGCAGAGCCGCGGCGCGGCCTACGCGACGCCGGTGATGATCGTGCTCGTGCTCGCGCTGCTGCCGGGGCGCGTGCGCAAGCTGGCCGTGATGATCCCGGTGGCGGCGGGTATCGCGGCCGCGGCACCGTCGGTCCTGCGCGTCGGCAACCACCTGCGGGGGAACGACCCGATCGCCTCGCACGTGCACGCCGCGAGCTGGAGCATCGCGATCGCGGCGCTCGTCACGGCGATGGTCGTGGGCGCGGGCGCGTTCCTCGAGTCGCGGCGACCGCTCGCCCCGGCCGCGGGTGAGCGCGTGCGCCGGCTCGCGGGACGGGCGGCGCTCGGGATGCTCCTGATCGCGATCGTCGCGGGGGTCGCATTCGGGCGTCCGGTCCCGCGCGTCGAACACGCTTGGCAGACGTTCAAGAGCGGACGCGGCTACGGCGCGAACGGCACGGGGAGCCGGCTGACGAGCGGCTTCGGCAGCCAGCGTTATGACTTCTACCGGGTGGCGCTGGACGAATTCGTGGCCCACCCGCTACTCGGCATCGGCGTCGACAACTTCCAGCAGCAGTACCTCGTCCACGGGCACAGCACCGAGGAGCCGCGATATCCGCACAGCGTCGAGATCCGGACGCTCGCCGAGACCGGGTTGGCCGGGAGCGCGCTCGCGCTCATAGGGCTCGCGGCGGCGCTTGTGAGCGCGCTGCGGGCGGCTGCCTCCCGGCGCGCGAGGCGAGCCGACGTGTTCGCCGCGGAGGTCGCCGCCGCCGCGCTGGCGGGCTTCGCCTACTGGCTCGTGCACGGGTCGTTCGACTGGTTCTTCGAGTTCGCGGGCCTGGGTGCCCCCGCGTTCGCGATGCTCGGTCTCGCTTGCGCGCTGGCTCCCGCGGCGCTTCCTCGCCGGGCCGGCGCGACGGCGCCCGCGACCGGCCCGGTGGTGCGCGGGCGCCTGCGTGATCTCGGCGAGCGACTGGGCGCGCCGTGGCGCGCCGTGCGCCACTTCGGCCAGCAACGGCGGGCGCTGCGGCGCATCGGGCTCCCCGTGGCTGCCGTCGCGGCGCTCGCGGCCGGGGCCTCGCTGACCTTGCCCTGGCTGGCGGGGCTGCTCGCCGATCACGCCGCGAGCGTCTGGACGCGCTCTCCGGCCACGGCCTACGCGGAGCTGCGCGAAGCCGCCGACCTCGACCCGCTCAGCGACCAGCCATACGTCCTCGCCGGCAGCATCGCCCTTCGCTTCGATGACCTTCCACGTGCCGAACGCGACTTCGTCTCGGCGCTGGATCGCGTGCCCGGCGATGGCTACGCGCGGTTGGAGCTGGGGGCGATCGCCGCGACCAGGGGCGAACGCGCTCGGGCCGAGGCGGAGCTCCGGCGCGCGGCTGCGCTCGAACCGCGCGGCGAACTCACGCGGGAAGCCCTGACGGCTGTTCTGCAGGGCCGTCGCTTGACCGTGCTCGAAGTGGATAAGGCGCTCTTACGGAAAGGATCCGAACTCCGGTGAGAAGGTCAGATCTCCACTCGACAGGGCGCGTTATGTTCGCTAGCCTTCGGCGGGCGCAGGCCGCAGCTGCGCTCATATTCAAGGACGGACGGGCCGGTAGCGCGGTAATGACGACCATCATCAAGGCGGGGCAGGATCGCCCCGCCCAGGCGGGTGTATGCACGGAGGCATCACGATGACGAGCCAGAGAATCACCCTCGCGGTCGCGGCGGTGATGCTGTCGCTCGTGCTCTCCGGCAGCGCCCAGGCCAATCCGCTCCTGAGCGGCTATGGCGGCCCGGGCGAAGGCAGCCAGGTGGTCCTCGGCGCGGCGCTGGTCGGCGGCCCGCCATCCTCGGGCGGCCGCTCGGAAGGCCCGAGCGGGACGCCGGGCGGCCCCGGTGCCGCCGCGGTCGGCTCCGCCGGGGCGGGCGGATCGAGCACCTCCGGCAGCGTTCCTCGCGGCCGCGGGAGCCGGCGCAGCTCGAGGTCCGGGAGCGCCGATCGCTCCTCGACCGTCTCGCGAGCGAGGGGAATCTCGCGCCCGCTGGCATCCGGAAACGCCCGTGACGCGTATGGAAGTTCGGTGGCAAACCCGAAGTTCGGAGTTTCCGAGGGAGGCCTCCTCATAATGCTCCTCGCACTGCTAGGTATCGCCGTGACGGGTCTCGTCACTCGACGATTTGTACGGCTCCGTGCTGCAAGCGCGGGTGTGGTGGCTAAAGGAGTCTCGGGTACGGCCCGACCAAGATCTTGATCGACCAGGGACAAGGACGCCCTCGCGTGGACAGCACGACCATCACCAAGCAGACAGCCACCGCCCTCCCGGCGCGCGGCGAGCTCGCGCGCGACGCGCCGGGCCCGCGCGCGCTGCTCCACGGCAGCTTCAACGGGTCGCTGCAGTGGGCGCTCGAGGGCTCTGGATGGGTGCTGCTGCGGCCGGCGCTCGATTTCCTGCTGCTCAGCTTCGCCGTCCTGGTCGCGCTGGGGCCCTCGCGCCTGTCGAGCCTCGACGGGGCCGAAGCGCCCCTGCTCGTGCTCCCGCTCGTCGTGCTGCTGCTCGTCTACGTGCGCGGCCTGTACCAAAGGCACCTGCGGACGCTCGTCCTCGACCATCTCGTGCCGATCATCGCGGCTGTCTCGGTGGCGACGATGGGCGCGCTCACGCTCGGGCTCCTGCTCAACGGGCAGGCGCCGAGCCGGTCGGTGACGATCCGCGCCTGGGTGTTCTCGGTCCTCGCCGTGTCGGCGGGGCGCCTCGTCCTTTCGCTCGCCCAGCGCTGGGCCCGGCGCCAGCGGATGGTCGGCAAGCCGGTGCTCATCATCGGCGCCGGGATGGTCGGCTCGCAGGTCGCGCGGCGGCTCGAGAGCCACCCCGAGTACGGGCTCGTCCCGGTTGGGTTCCTCGACGAGGACCCGCGCTCGATCGCGGAGGTGGGAGGGCGCGAGATGCCCGTTCTCGGCACGATCGAGGATCTTGACGAGGCGCTGCGCGCCACGGGCGCCGAGCAGCTGATCGTCGCGTTCTCGACGGTCGGGGACCACCGCGTCAGCCGCCTGATCGATTACTGCCAGCGGCGGGGGCTGAGGGTTTCGGTCGTCCCGAGGATGTTCGACGCGATCAACAACCGCGTTCGCTACGACACGGTCGGGGGCCTGCCGCTGATGTCGTTCACGTCCGTCGATCCCCAGGGGTTCGAGTTCATGCTCAAGCACGCGTTCGACCGCGTGTTCGCCCTGGCGCTGCTGGCTCTGCTGTCGCCGGTGATGCTCGCCACCGCGCTCCTGGTACGCCTCACGAGCCCGGGTCCGGTGATGTACCGCCAGCGCCGCGTCGGGCGCGACGGCAAGGCGTTCGACCTATACAAGTTCCGCTCGATGAGAGTCGATCCCCACGCGACGGACGACGAACGACCTGTCAGCGCCGTCGACTTCCTGCTGGCGGGCGACGTCGCCCCGGGCGGGGTCGAGGGCGAGGATCGCCGCACGCCGATCGGGCGCTTCCTCCGGCGCTACTCGCTCGACGAGCTGCCCCAGCTCTTCAACGTCCTGCGCGGGGACATGAGCGTCATCGGACCGCGCCCGGAGCGCCCGGAGTTCGTCGAGCTGTTCCGCAGCGACGTGCTGCGCTACGACGATCGCCTTCGCGTCCGTGCCGGGATCACCGGCTGGGCGCAGGTCCATGGCCTGCGGGGGCAGACCTCGCTGGCCGAACGCGTCGAGTGGGACAACTACTACATCGCGCACTGGTCCCTCGGGCTCGACATGAAGATCCTCGCGCTGACGGTCGTCGCGCTGCTTCGCAAGGCCGAGTAGGACGCGCTGCGGACCGGCCGGACGCCGGGTCGCGAACTGATTTCAGCTCGACGCCGGGCGCCCCGCGCGGCTCGCGGCCGGACGGCCTCGGTTGCGCCACCAGGCCTTCGGGCCGAGCCCGCGCCCGGCCGAGCCCGCGGGAGGCCTCGGCGGTATGTCCGTGCCCGCAAGGATCGCCGCGGGCACCTCACGCGTGAGCCAGTCGGCGAGCGCATCGAGCCCGGCGCCGCTCACGGCCCGCGCCATGCCCGGCGGCCGGTGGTAGCGGTCGTGGCAGTCGGACGCGACTGAGTGGACGAGGCCGCTGGAGACGAGCTCCAACGAGAAGCGCCGGACCGTACGGCCGAACTGGCCATCCAGCGCCCCCGCTGTCAGCGACGTCAGCGCTCCGGCGCGCACGAGCTCGGCGAGCGAGGCCGGGTCGCGCTGGAAGTTCGGCGAGCGCTCGGGGTGCGCCAGCAGCACGCGGTGCCCGATGCCGTGAAGCGCGTCGACCAGCGGCGCCAGCGGCGGAGCGTCGACCTGCAACGGGCACTCGAGCAGCAGCCACGGTCCATCGCCGAGGCGCAACCGCGCCAGCTCGGCCGAGTCGAGCTCGGGGAGGTGCGAAGGGGCGAGCTCGGCGCCGGTCGCGACCTCGAGGTCGAGCTGCTCCCGCTCCAGCCTGGCCCGCAGCTCCGCGGCTCGCTCGTCGATCGCCGTCGAACGGTTCGGATAGCGGTGACTGACGTGGGGAGTGGCGACCATCGTTCGCACGCCCGCGCCCGCGGCGGCGCGGGCGATCGCGAGGGACCCCTCGACCGCCTCCGGGCCGTCGTCGAGGCCGTAGAGCAGGTGCGAGTGCAGATCGACCATCCGGCCCAGGATACGCCCGGCAAACGCGTCCCAGGGGCCGGTGCCGGCCTAGGGCTTGCGCCGGTCCCGGACCGCGGTCGTCGTCGCCACGCGCGCACGGTCCAACAGCGTCCCGGGCGCCGAGGCGCGCAGCTTGCGGATCGGCGGCGAGATCTTGCGCCGGAAGCGCGCGAGGTCATCGCCTTGGAAGATCGGGGCGCGCGGCCAGCGCAGTGGCCCGGGCACGCTCAGGACGCGGGGGATCGTGCACGCCGCGGTGTAGCCGGCCTTGCGCGTGGCCTCTTCGACGCGCTCGTCGACGTTCCCGTACGGGTAGGCGAGCGACTTGCAGGGCACGCCGAGCTCCTCTTGCAGCCGGGCTCGCGAGCGGCGCAGCTCGCGCCTGAGCTGGGCCTCGGTGAGCTCCGGGAGCTGGGGGTGCGAGCACGTGTGCGACCCGATCTCCCAGCCCTCGCCATGCAGGTCCCGGAGCTGGTCCCAGTCGAGGCAGTGCAGCTCGCGCTCGTGCGGCGTCCCGATCCATCGATCGATACCGGGCCAGCTCATCGGCTCGTCGCGGTCCGGCCAGTCGGTCGGGACGAACAAGGTGCCGACGTAGCCGTAGCGATCGAGGATCGGCTTGGCGAGCTCGAGGACGGAGCGGTAGTTGTCATCGAACGTGATCACGACCGTGCGCTTGGACCACTGGCCGGCGACGGCGTCGCTGAACCGCGCGCTGCTGTAGCCGCGGGCGGCGAGCAGGCCCAGCTGGGCTTCCAGCGCGGCGGGCGTCACCGACAGGTCGGCGGGCCAACGCGGGCTCACCGCGTGGTAGCACAGCATCAAAAGATCGCTCATGGGGCCGGGGTAGGCTACGGCAGATGTCCGGCCCCGATCAAGCGAGCGCCGCGATCGCGCCGGGCGGGCGGGAGCCGGTGGAGCCCAGCGCTCGGGTGCGGGCCGCTCGCGCCTCGCGCGCCGCTGGACCGCTATGAGCGCCGCTCCCGGCGGCCAGGACGGTCCTGACGGCGGCGAAAGGATCAGCAAGAACGCCGCCCTCTCGCTGGTGGCCCAGCTGGCCGGGGCCGCCTTCACGGCCGCCCTGACGCTGTTCCTGGCCCGCGAACTCGGCACCGGCGGCTTCGGCGTGCTCTCGCTCGCGCTGGGGATCGCGGGCCTGGCGCTGCTTCCCTCGGATTTCGGCATCTCGGCCTCCTCCGCCCGCTTCATCGCCGAGCAGAAGGGGGACCGGGCACGCGCCGCAGCCGTCCTGGCGGACAGCCTGCGGGTCAAGCTGCTGATAAGCACGGCGGTGGCAGCGCTGCTCTGCGCGCTCGCGGGGCCGATCTCCGACGCCTACGGAATCCATGCCCTGGTCTGGCCGCTGCGGGGTGTCGCGATCGCACTGCTCGGCCAGAGCATCATGATGATGTCCGCCGCGTTCGAGGCGATGGCGCGAATCCGCTACTCGCTGATCACCGCCCTCGTGGAGAGCTCGGTCGAAACCACCGCCTCGGTCGCGCTGGTGCTCGGCGGCGCCGGCGTCACCGGCGCCGCCTTCGGCCGCGCGATCGGCTTCGTGGCAGGCGGGCTGATGACGATCTTCGCGCTCGTGCGCATGCTCGGGCCCGGGGTCATCCCCCGCACCCTTCGCAACGGCGAGCACACGCGGCGGATCGCGAGCTACGCGAGCGTCCTGCTGATCGTCGACGGGGCCTACACGCTGTACAACCAGATCGACGTGCTGATCATCGGTGGCTTCCTGGGCGCCGGCGCGGTCGGCCTCTTCAGCGCGCCGTTGCGACTGATGACGTTCCTTGGCTACCCGGGTAACGCGATGGCGGCGGGGGTGGCCCCGCGCCTGGCCCGAAGCGCCCACCGCGAGCCGAACGTGGAGGCGTTCGGGCGCGCCCTGCGGGTGATGCTGATCCTGCAGGCGGCGATCACCGCGGTCGTGCTCGGCTGGTCGCCGCTGATCGTGAAGGTCGCTCTCGGCAGCGGGTACGGGAAATCCGCTGCCGTCCTCCGCGCGCTCGCTCCGTGCATCTTCCTGATGGGGTTCGGGGCGCTCGTATCGGTCAGCGCCAACTACCTCGGGGAGGCCCGCCGCAGGGTTCCGGTCGCGATCGCGACGGTGCTGATCAACCTCGTCCTCGACCTGCTGCTCGTCCCTTCGATCGGGGTCATCGGCGGCGCCATCGGGACGGACGCCTCGTACGCCCTCTACGTTCCGGCCCATCTGGCCATCTGCCAGCGCATCCTGCATCTGGACCTGCGACCGGCCGCGAGGACGCTGGCCCGCTCGTTGCTCGCAGGGGCGGCGATGACGGGGGTTCTGCTGCTCGCCGGCGACTCGCTGGACGAACCCTGGCAGATACCCCTGGGCGCGATCGGCGGCTCTGCCGCATTCGTCCTGACGATCGCGATGACGGGCGAGTTGACCTTCACGGAGATGCGCGCGCTGGTGTCCGCAGCGCCGATGGTGGGCCGCTTCCGCCGGCCGGCGGGGGATTCGCGGTGAGCGGACCCGAGCGGTCCGGAGACGGGGCGGAGCTAGAGTTCCCGGCGGTGCGGCGCGCTCGCGATCGACACGAGACAGTTCTGCTTTGACCGCGCCGCGCCAGATCGCGGTCGTCGTCGACGGTCCACCCACGCCCGCTTGGCAGGCCCGCGTGCTCGCCGGCCTCGAGCGCTCACAGGAGGTCGAAGTCGTCGAGGTGCGCTTGGCCGGCCGGGCGAGACGCGGGCCGGCCCGGCAGCTCCGCGATGCGGTCGAGCGCCACATCTTCCCCGTCGGCGACGATCCCCTGGCATCAGTGGAGATCGCGCCGAGGACGGCCGGGATGGAGTCGGCGACGCTCGTGGTCTGGCTCTGCGAGCAGCCCGTGCCGGCGACGGAGCAGCGCGATCTGCTCCGCGTGCGCCACGACGGCCTCTCCCAGCCGGTAGAGCGGGCCTTCAGAGCAGCGGTCCTCGAGCGCAGGCCGTGCGTCGAGAGCGAGGCCGTGCTGCGATCTGATCGTGGCACCGTCGTCGCGGAGCGAACGATCTCCGCGGTGGGACCAGCTTCGGAAACCGCGAGCCGCACTCTCGCCCTATGGAAGCTGGCGGACCTGCTGATTCGCGCGGTCGAGCGCCTCCCCGGGCTCGACGAGCGCACGACGGCCGATGACGCGCCCCCCTCGCCCCGCGCGGGCTCGGCGCTGCGGATGCGGGACGTGGCGTCGTGGCTTCGCGCCCCGGCCACCAGACTGGCGCTCCTGCGCCCCTGGTGGATTCGCGTGCGGGTACGCGGGGAGGCTCCGACGAAGGGCTGGCAGGAAGAGGATCGCGTCGTGCGCTGGGGGGACGGCCGCATGTACGCGGACCCGTTCATCTTCGAGCGTGAAGGCCGGCATCATCTCTTCTGCGAGACGGTTCCGAGCGGTTCCAAGAAGGGAGTGATCGCCCACACCGAGCTGCATCTCGACGGCGCGCTTGCGAGCCCGCCCAAGATCGTCCTCGACCTCGACTACCACCTCTCCTATCCCTGCGTGTTCGAGCACGGGGGGGAGGTCTTCATGATCCCCGAGACGGCGGCCGTGCGCCGCATAGAGCTCCATCGCGCGGTCTCCTTCCCCGACGTGTGGGAGCGGGAGGAGATCCTGATCGATGACATCGCTGCGGTCGACACCACCTTCTTCGAGCACGACGGCCGGCTCTGGCTGTTCGCCGGCGTGGCAGCCGAGGGGGGGAGCTATTCCGACGAGCTCCACCTGTTCTGGGCCGATTCGCCACGGGGGCCTTGGCATGCTCACGCGCGCAACCCGGTCGTCTCCGACGTGCGTGGCGCCCGCCCGGCCGGCGCGATCCAGCGGTGGGGCTCGCGAATCGTTCGCCCGGCCCAGGACTGCAGTCGGCGCTATGGCGCAGCGGTGTCCTTCCGCGAGATCGACGTGCTGAGCACGAGCGACTACGCCGAGCGCGAGGTCGACCGCCTCCTGCCGGCGGACCTGCCACGCGCTCGGGCCACCCACACATACGCGGCCGACAGCCACTTCGAGGCGATCGACCTGCGCCGGCGTGAACCGCGCGCCGGTCTGAGGCGAATCGGGCTCGCCAAAGCCCTCGCCGCGCTGCTGGCGCGCACGGAAACCGAGGCCTGAGCGGCGCCGGCGGGCGCGAGGCAGCAGGGCCGCGACAGCGACGGGCGGCGCCGGAATGCCCGGTTAGATCCCAAATTCCGGCCTGTTACGCTTGCCGCGTGCCATCCGCGGTTGACCTTCGCGTCGTGGGTGTATCGATACCTGACGTCCGCGATTGGCGCGAGCCCGTAGCGCAGGGCAAGTGGTCGCAGTTCTTCGGCGCGCTCGCTCGGCGCGTCGACCTGATCGACGTGGTTCAGCCCGAGATCGCGGGAGTGGACCACTACCTGAACCTGGCTCGCCGGTTTCACCCGAGCAAGGACCGGTGGAAGGCGGCGGCGGGCTTCAACAGGTCGATCGCCAGGAAGCGCTCGGAAGCCGTTCAGCGCGCCCTCCAGCGTCACGCGGGCGAGTATGACCTGATCGTGCAGCTGCAGACCCTGTGCGAGCCCGGTCTCGGCCGCAGCGAAGCCCCCTATGCGATCTACACGGACAGCACCCTGGCGCTGACGCGGCGTCACTATCTCCCACGGGCACAGCTGTCGGCGAAGGAGGCGTCTTGGTGGATGGCGTATGAGGCCGAGGTGTGCAGGGCGGCAACCTCCGTCTTCACGTTCAGCGAGTTCGCCAGGGCGTCGGTGATCGAGGATTACGGCTGCTCGCCCGAGCGGGTCGCCGCCGTCGGCGCCGGTGCGAACCAGCTTTCGGAGTCAGTGGCTGAGAAGGAGGACACAACTCCCCGGGCGCTGTTCGTGGGCATCGATTTCACCTGCAAAGGCGGGCACGTGCTGTTACAGGCGTGGCCCGCCGTGCGCGAGCGCGTGCCGGATGCCGAGCTGATCGTCGTCGGCCCCGCAGGGCGGCCGAAAGGGCCCCTGCCCGAGGGCGTGAGCTGGATGGGCTGGGTCGACCGAGCTCGTCTCGCCCGCCTCTACGAATCGGCGTCTGTGTTCGTGATGCCCTCGCTGTTCGAGGCCTGGGGACACTCGCTGATCGAGGCCATGGGGTATGGCTTGCCCTGCATCGGCACGAACTGCTACGCGATGCCCGAGATCATCGACGACGGGGTCACGGGGCGCCTCGTCGCGAGGGGGGAGCCGGAGCCCTTGGCCGAGGCCCTGGCCGAGCTCCTCGGCGACCCGGCGAAGGCAGCGGCGATGGGCCGGACGGCCCATGCAAGGGTGCTCGAGGAACGACGCTGGAGCGATGTCGTCGACCGGGTCCTGGCCCACCTGGGCGTGCTCGCAGGCCGCTGACGGAGCGACGCTCCAACGTGCCCCGCCCGTCGTGTCCGAGCGCCGGGAGGGGCGCCCTGTGGCGTACAGCCGGGCTGGGCGGTGTCCCGCCCGTATCCGAGCGCCGGGAGGCGCGCCCTGTGGCGTATAGCCGGGCTGCGCGGTGTCCGGCCCGTATCCGAGCGCCGGGAGGGGCGCCTATGGCGTATAGCCGGGCTGCGCGGTGTCCGGCCCGTATCCGAGCGCCGGGGAGCCCGCCTTCAGCGAGTAGTTGCCGGCCGCGGAGTTGACATACAGCGGATTGACTTCGATGTTCTGTTCGACCGTCACACGGTCCATCGATTCGATGTTCCCGACGTTGGGCCAGCACCGGGGAGTCGCCAAGGCGCACTGGTTGCCGTACACGTCGTTGTGTGCGAGCAGGTTCGATAGGCCGGCCCTGTATTCAGACGCGCCGTAGTCGTAGCAGCCGGTCAGTTCACCGCACCTGCTGCGGCTGTTCGTGATGATGTTCCACTGAACTTTCGCGTTCCCCGCCCCGTCGCCGAAGATGATTCCCTCGCCGTTGCCGTCCATGATGTTGTGTTCCACCACGACCCCTGCGGCGCCGCTGCGCATCTGCACCGCGCGATCGGCGTTGCCGTAGAAGTAGTTGTTGCGGACAGTCGTGGTACGCCCGCCTCCGATGTAGAGGCCGTGAATGAAGAAGCCATCGTTCGGAGGTGTTTCACACAGGGGGATGTTCTGATTGCAGAGGAACGTCTCCTGTGCGCCGCAGCCGTGGATGCGATCGTGTTCGATCAGCGTGCGCCGAGCGACGCCCCACGTCGGGCTGCTGATCAGGTCGAAGCACGTCGTTTTGGGTGCCGTGATGTCGTCGTAGATCCAGGAGGTGTGTATCGAGCCCACCGTGATGCTGGGAGGAGAGTGCTGGCTGAACGTGAAGTCGAGATGTGAGAACGTGAGCCAGTCGGCGCCGGTCTCGGTGACGACGCGGCCGTTGATCCGTGCCGGCGTCAGCGGTTCGACCGACGTCAGCGTCACCGGTTCGCCCGGGGCGCCGTGCGAGTTGGCGTCCGTGATGCTCACATTTTCGTTGAAGGTCTGGCCCGACGCCAGGCATCCCGTCTGACCGGGGCGCAGGCGAGCGAGCAGCGCCGAGATCGTGCGCAGCGGCGCGGCGGCGGATCCCGAACCGGCGTTGTTGCCGTTCACCGACGCGTACAGGTTGCAGGTCGGCGATTCCGAGCTCAGGCTCGCGGCCGGCGGCTGGATCGCGGTTTCGGCCGGCGGTTCCGTGATGGCCGTGGGCGGCGCTTCGGTGGGGGCCGCCTGTTCTGGCACCGAGGCGCCGGACGGCGGTTCGGCCGACCCGGTGGGAGCGCCCCCGCCGGAGGCTTCGCCCGCGGCGGAGCTCGCGCGTGAGATTTCAGCTTCGACAGTCGCCTTGGCCGTTTCGAGACCGCGAAGCGGTCCCGCTTCGACGGGTTCTGCGGTTGCCGCAGCGGGAGCGGCTTTGGCAGACGCGCCGCCCAATCCGCTCGCCGCGATCGCGAGCATCCAGACCCAGATCAAATGTCTCCGTACGTTCACGTTGACCTCCCACGGCGCTTCTGGCCGCCTCTCCTACCCGGCTTCCCGTCTCCTAAATCGACGAACGCGCATCAACGGCGCACGCCTGCCACCCGCCGAGCTCTGCGACCGGCCTCCGACCCGCGCGAGCGCTGGGTGGAGGGCAACGTCGCTCTGCCGAAACCTTCTTCCGTGGTCTCGGAGCCAGAGAAATGCCTCCCGCGTGGCTTACGTGCCTCCGGGCGCACCATACGGCAACTCGGACCTCGGCGTCCAGTGGGTACCCGAGCGGGGCGCGGCTGGTTCGAGTCGCCGGCCTCTCAGCCGCGCCGGCGAGCGGTGCGGCGCCGCTCGCGCCAGGCCACAGCGCGCTGCGCTGCTCACGATGGGGGCTGCGGCGCCGCGCCGCGCGGGTTATGCCCTGCGCGACGGCGCTGCGCTGCTCACGGTCCGCCCCCGCCGTCCGCGGACGCGGCGGCCAGTCGCGAAGGTCCGAGCCAGGCCGGGTCGAGGCCGGGCCCCGTCTCTGCCGCCTCCTGCTCGGCGGGCGCGGATGCGATCGCGAGCAGCACCGGGCCGAGCGCCATCACGATCCACAGCAGCTTGGAGTAGGTCTCCGTGATGAAGAAGATCGTGATCAGGTAGCCGCCGATGCCGACCAGGAGTCCCCGCACGAGTATCTCCAGGCGCTCGTCGCCGTCGCGCTGCAGGCGCCGCATCGCCATCACGGTGCAGCCGACCGAGACGGCGAGCAGGCCGAGGAACATCGCTCCGCCGACGATCCCGAGCTCGGCGAGGATGTTCAGGTACGTGTTGTGGGCGACCTTCGGCGTCGACAGGATCAGGTCGCCGCGTTCGATCACCCCGGGGCGCAGGAGGTAGTGCACCGCGGAGGTCGGAAACTGCCCGGTTCCGACGCCGATGAACGGGTGCGCCTGCACCATGCGCCACCCCACGGTCCACAGATCCAGGCGCCCGGTGCCGCCGCCGGTGGTGCCGAGGTCGAGCACTCGTTCTTTCGCCGGCAGCGCCGCGAACAGCTCGAAATAGCCGAGCGCGGCGATGGCGACCGCGCCTCCGAACGCGAGCACGCGCCCGCGCCAGCGGCCGCCCACCACGACGGCGATCACGATCGCTCCCGCCAGGCCGATCAGCCCTCCCCTGGACAGCGAGATCACGATCCCGAACAGGCACAGGACGACGGAGCCGGCGGCCAGCAGCCGCCCCTGCCTCGGGATCCAGCGGTTGACCGCGAAGGCGCTTGCGACCGCGAGACCCACGAGCAGAGCGGCTGCCAGTTCGTTCGGGTCACCCACGGTGCCCGCCGCCCTTCCGGCGATCGCGCTTTCTTCGGCAGGCGGGTAGATCACCGCCGATATGGCCGCGACGCTCGCGCCGGCGACGACCACCGCCAGCACCCGGATGAAGTCGCGGCGGGTCCGGATCGTCGTGAACGCGATCGGGAGCAGGACCGCGTCCAGCGCGTAGCGCATCACGCTGCTCAGCGCTTCGCCGCGGTCGGGTGACCACACCACCGATATCGCGTTCCAGCTGACGAAGGCGATCAGCAGATAGGTGAGGCCAGGACGCTGGATGAAGAAGTTGCGCACCTTCGCCCCCCGCGTGCTCACCACCCCGAGCCACGCGACCACGAGCAAGCCCCCGGCCACCTTGGCGAGGCTCACTCCCCCCACCGTCGAGAGCACCTCGAGGTAGGCGAACATCACCATCGCGGCGAAGCCGATCATCAAGTTCAGCAGCACGAGCACCGCGAACGTCAGCCCGACTGCCATCACGATTCCATACGCGGGCTTGACGCCGCTGATCCCCCCGGCCGCCACGGCGAGCAGGGCTATGAATGTGAGCAGCGGCGCGTCCGCCAGGGAAAAGCGCTGGCGCCAGCTCATCGGCGTATCAGGCGGCCGACGACTCCATCGCTGCCACCCCGCCGTAATAGGCGTTGGCGGTGAACTCCTGCCCGACCATCACGAGCCCGGTGGGCTTGACCCCGCCCTGGGCGAGGAGCTCTCCGAGCGCCTCGAGCCGGTTCAGGCGGCTCGCTCCCAAGCGAGCCACGATCACGACCGCATCGACCTCCTGGGCGATCGGCAGCGCGTCGATCACCTGGGTGAGAGGGGGCGAGTCGATCACGACGATCTCCGCGAGCGCCTCTGCTTCCTCGACCAGTTTGCGGGCGGTCGGGAGCGAGAGCTGGTCGGCGAGCGCGATCGCTTTGCGCTCGACGAGCAGGAAGCCCAGGTTGTGCCCGTACGCGTCGGTCGTGAGGATCGCGTCCTCCATCGACACGTCGTTGACGAGAACGCTCCCGATCCCGCCGAGGCCGGGATGCAGGCCGAGCGCCTGCGCGATCGTCGGCCGGCGCAGGTCGCCCTCGATCAGCAGCGTGCGCCTGCCGGCGAGCGCGAGCGACTCCGCGAGGTTGATCGCCGTGCTCGACTTGCCCTCGGCCTCCGAGGAGCTCGTCACCAGGATCGAGCGGACGTTCTCGCCCGCCGTCGCGGCGAGCGTCGCGCGCATCGTGCGGAAGGCCTCGGTGGCGGCGGGGGAGAGTCGCGCGGGCACGAGCGGGCCTTCGCCGCGGGTCGTGGTGACCCGCGGTATGCGGGCGAGCAACGGCAGCCTGAAGAGTTCGCGGAGCTGCTCCTCGCGGCGCAGCCTCGGGTCGAGCGCCTGCGAGGAGAAGGCTGCGCCGAGGCCGAGGATGAGGCCCGCGATCAGCCCCGCGATCAGCGCCAGTTTTTTCTTCGGCGAGGAGGGCGACGTCGGCACGGTGGCCGACGCGGCCACGCGCAAGGTGGGATCCGGAGACGCGGCGAGGGCTTCGAGCGCTGCGACCCGTTCACCGAGCGTGCCGGCACCGCTCTGCTGCGATGAGGGCAGCCCCGCGAGCTTCCCCCGCAGCGCCGGCAGGCGCGCGGCGATCGCGGCGTGGAGCTGGCTCGTCGCCACTTCGATCGATGCCTGGGCGAAGCCGTTCGCCACCCGCGCGGCTTCTGCGGCCGAGCCGCGTTCGGCCGTCACCGCGACGAGGCTGCTCTGGGCGATCGGTTCGACTTTTACATCGCCGAGCAGGCTCTGGGGCGTGCCCGAGAGCCTCAGGCGGTGGATCGCTTCGGCCGCCACCGCGTCCGTCGAGATGAGCCGTGCGGCGGTGGACACCGTCTGCGTGGGGTCATTCGACTCGGTGATCAGCCCGAGACCGGACGTCGCCGATTCGGTACCCGACACCGGAGTAACGAGCACGTCTGCCTCGGCCTGATAGCGGGTGTGGGCGACGCTCACGTAGATCACGGCCGCCCCGAGCGCGAGGATCGTGGTCAGCACGACCACCCACCACCGTTCGCGGATCGTGTCCAGGTAGCGGATCGCCCCCTGCGCCTCCGTGCGCGGCCGCAGCCAAGAACTACCGCCGCCGGCCCTCGGCCATGCGTCATCCATGTATTGCATACTAGGGAAGCACCTAGACGGCACCGGCACCTCCGGACGCCAGTTCTGCCCTCATGTCTGCCTCCCCCATCATCGACGTGAGCGTCCTGGTGCCAGTTCTCAACGAGGCTGCCGCCATCCGGGAGGCCGTCGAGGCGATGGCGGCGCAGGAGTTCGACGGATCGGTCGAGTTCATATTCGCGGACGGGAACTCCAGCGACGGCAGCCGCGAGCAGCTCGAGAGCCTCGCGCTTGCGGACCCCCGCCTGCGCGTGCTGGATAACCCGCGGCGCGGAACCGCGAGCGGGCTGAACGTGTGCCTGCGCGCCGCGCGCGGTCGCTATGCGGCTCGCATGGACGCCCACGCGCTGTACCCCCGCCGTTACCTGCAGACGGGCGTCGAACGCCTCGAGCGAGGGGACGTCGCGTGGGTCGCCGGCCCGCAGGTGCCGGTCTCGCGCGGCCGCGTGTCGGCCGCGATCGTCGCCGCGCTCGGCACCTGGCTCGGCCGCGGCTCCTCGAAGCGCTGGTCCGGCGGCGGGCCCGGGGCGCAGGCAAACGCCGGCGCCGACCCGTTCGCGGGCGAGTACGAGCTCGACACGGGGGTCTTCTGCGGCGTGTGGCGCCGCGACGACCTGATCGCGAAGGGGGGCTGGGACGAGGGCTGGCCCCGCAACCAGGACTCCGAGCTCGCGGCGCGGTTCCTCGAGGCCGGCGAGCGCATCGTCTGCGTGCCCGCGATGGCCGCCGAATATCTGCCGCGCGAATCCCTCGCGGCGCTCTGGCGTCAATACCGCGCCTATGGCAGCTACCGCGTCAAGACGGCCGGGCGGCACCCGAGCAGCCTGAGGCGCTCGGCCGTGCTGCCCCCGCTCCTCGTGCTCGATGTGCTCGCCGCCATCCTGGCGCCGAGGCCGCTGCGCCGCGCCGCTCGCCTCGGCGTGCTCGCATACGCCCTGGCGCTGGCGTCCAGCGCGCGCGAGGCAGGCGGCGAGGGCGGCCCCGACCCGCTCGTGCCGGCGGTGCTCGCCACGATGCACGCCGGGCACGGCGCCGGCTTCCTGGAGGGCTGCGTGCGCTGGGGCGTCCCCTGGCGCGCCTTGAAGGGCCTGCTCGGGGAGACCATGGAGGAGCCGTACACGGGCCCGATCGACGCCCCCAGCCTGACCGGGCCTCCGGCGAGCTGAGCCGGATGCGGCTCGCGGTATACACCGACTACAGCTACAGGCGCGATGCCGAGGGCGTCTCCGGCGAGCGAGCGTTCGTGCGCTTCATGACCGGGCTGCGCCCGCTGGTCGAGCGTCTCGTGCTCGTGGGCCGTGTCGATCCGAGCCCGGGGCGGTCCCACTACGCGCTCGGCGAGGGCGTCGAGTTCGTGGGGCTGCCCCACTACACGAGCCTGACTCGCCCGCTGCAGGTGGCGCGATCGCTCGGCGGCTCTGCCCGCAGCTTCTGGCGGCTGCTGGACGATGTCGACGCGGTCTGGCTCCTCGGCCCATACGTGCATGCCTTCGGCTTCGCCGCGCTCGCGCTCGTGCGACGCCGCCGCGTGGTTCTCGGAGTGAGGCAGGACCTGCCGCGCTATGTGCGCTCGCGCCATCCGGGATCTCGCTGGATGGCCAGCGCTGCGGATGTCATGGAGGCGTGCTTCAGGGCGCTCGCGCGGCGCCTGCCGGTGGTCGTCGTCGGCGCCGACCTGGCGGCCAACTACTCCGCGTCGCCGCGCCTGCTGGAGATCATGGTCTCGCTCGTCCCCGACGCGGCGGTGGCCGAGGAGGAGCAGGCGCTCGCCGCGGCGTCGCGGCCCGTGCGCACGCTCCTCAGCGTCGGGCGGCTCGACCGCGAGAAGAACCCGTTGCTGCTGCTCGAGATCATCGCGGAGCTGCGCTCTCGGGACCCCCGCTGGCGGCTGGAGGTCGTCGGCGAGGGGCCGATGCGCGGAGAGCTGGAGCAGCGGGTGCGCGAGCTCGGCCTCGATGAGTCGGTCGCGCTCCGCGGCTACGTGGCGATCGACGGCGAGCTGCCGCAGCTCTACCGGGCCGCGGACGCGTTCCTGCACGTCTCCTGGACGGAGGGCGTGCCGCAGGTGCTGCTCGAGGCGTTCGCCGCCGGCCTGCCGGTCGTCGCCACCGACGTCGGCGGGGTCGCAAGCGCCGTCGGCGACGCGGCGCTGCTGGTGCGCGCCGGAGATGCCGCCGTGGCGGTCGACGCGCTCGAACGGCTCGCCGGCGACGAGCGCTTGCGCCGCGGGCTCGTCGCCGCGGGACTGGAGCGGGTGCGGGCACATACGCTCGAGGCCGAGACACGGCGCGTGGCGGAGTTCATCGAGACCGCCTGAGCCGCCCCGCGACGGGCGCTGAGCCGCGTCTGCGCGCGCGCCGGGTCCCTCCCGGAGCGCCGCCTCAGCCGCTCGTGTATGTGGCGTAGAGCGACATCTGCTCCGCGTCGCTCGTGAAGGACCCGAACGGCGATTCGGGCCCTGAGGTGTAGGTGTTGCTGTTGTAGTCGCGGGCGCCGGTGACGCTGTTGTAGCGGTAGCCCGCGACGTTGCCGGTGTTGCCGGTGATCACGCCGATCCAGTAGTTGCCGGCGGGGAGTTCGACCGGTTTGGCGAAGGCCAGTTCGTACCAGCCGGCGGTGTTCGTGCTCGAGAACGTCAGTTGGCTGGTGGTGGCGAGCAGGTTGGCGGGCGTGCCGGAGCTGTCGCTGTAGATGATCCCCTCGATCGCCTGGCTCCCGCTCACGCTGGTGGGCTGCAGGTAGACGCTGAGCTTCGAGATCTTGCCTGCGGCCGGCAGTGCGTAGCGGTTCACGCGCTTGCGGTTGGCAGCGAACGTGTCACTCGATGGGCCGACGCCGGTATTGCCGAAGGTCGCCGTCTGCGGAGGCGCGGCGGTGATCACTTCGGTGGGCTGCGAGGTCGCCGCCTGCGAGGTGCCCGCCGCGTTGCTCGCCTTGACCGCGACGCGCAGCGTCGCGCCGACATCGGCCGAGCCCAGCAGGTAGGACGCCGAGGTGGCGCCGGCGACTTCGGCACACCCCGAGCCGGTGCTGCTGCAACGCAGCCACTGGTAGCTGTAGCCCGTCGGCGATTCCGACCACGACCCGGTGCTCGCCGTGAGCGTCTTGCCCGCGGTGGGTTCGCCGCTGATCGCCGGCAGCCCGGTGTTCGCGGGCGCCGAGGCGGGTCCGGCCGCCGCCGTGTAGGTCGCGTACAGCGAGGTCTGCTCGGAGTCGTTGTTGACGCTGCCGAACGTGCTCGAGGGCCCCGAGGTGTACGTGTTGGCGTTGTAGTCGCGGGCTGCGGTGACCGTGTCGTAGCGGTAGGCGGCGATGTTGCCGGTCGCCCCGGTGATGATGCCGATCCAGTAGTTGCCGGCGGGGAGTTCGACCGGTTTGGCGAAGGCGAGTTCGTACCAGCCGGCGGCGTTGGTGCTCGAGAACGTCAGCTGGCTGGTCGTGGCGAGCAGGTTCAGGGGCTTCCCGGAGCTGTCGCTGTAGATGATCCCCTCCATCGCCTGGCTGCCTTTGGTGCCCGTGGGCTGCAGGTAGATGCTGAGCTTCGAGACGCTCCCCGCGACCGGCAGGGAGTAGCGGTTCACCCGCTTGCGGTTGGACGAGAAGGAGTCGCTGGAGGAGCCCACGCTGGTCTTGCCGAACGTCGATGGAGGGGGAGGAGGCGGAGGCCCGTTGCAACCCGGCAGGGCATTGCAGACGTCCAGCCGGCCGCCGCTGATGGTCTTGCCTTCGAGAGCGGGCAGCTTGTCGACGTGCGCGACGATGTCGGCCTTCAGTTCGCTCGCGGTCAGCGACGGCTCCACGGACAGGATCAGCGCCGCCGCGCCCGCGACCTGGGGGGAGGCCATCGATCCGCCGCTCAGGTAGCCGTAGCCGCCTTCGCGCAGGGTCGAGTAGATGCTCACGCCGGGCGCGCCGAGGTCGACGGTTTTCGACCCGTAGTTGGCCCAGCTCGGGAGCAGGTCGTTGTTGTCGGTGGCGGTCACGCACAGCTCCGTCGGCCGGTCGTAGCCGCAGGGATAGCGCCGCACCGCTTCTTCGTCGTTGTTCTGCCCGCTGTTGCCCGCCGCGGTCACGAACAGGATGTTGTTCGCCCCGAGCGTGTCGATCTCGTTGGAGAGCGCCTGCGAGTAGGCGGTGCCTGAGAACGTGGCGGAGTCGTTCACGACGCGCACGTTGACCCCGGCCTGCTTGGCGGCGACGACCCACTGGAGCGCTTCGATCAGCCCGCTCGTTTCACCCCATGCGCTGGAGTTGAGCCACTTCACCGGCAGGATCGAGGTGGTCCAGTTCATGCCGGCGACGCCGATCCCGTTGTTCCCGACGGCCCCCATGATGCCTGCGACGTGTGTGCCGTGGCCGCCGTACACCGTGTCGTCGTCCATCGGGTTGCAGGTGTGGCTGACGACGCTGTAGCCGTGCGTGCCGGCTGCGCAGCCGCCGATCCCGCCGGGGTTGCTCCAGATGTTGGCGGCGAGGTCGGGGTGTTCGTAGTTGACGCCCGTGTCGGTCTCGCCGATCACGATCGACGCACTGCCGGTCGTCACGCTCCAGGCCTTCAGCGCGCCGTCTTCGGCCCCGGGCGTCCCGGGGGCGGGCGACCCGAGCGCCTCGTTCGAGCCCTGGGTCGGAATCGCCTGGCCGGTGTTGTGGTCGGCCCATTGCACCCCGAACGACGGGTCGTTGGGGGTCGCCGAGGCCTGCATCAGGTAATCGGGCTCGGCGTAGGCCACCTCCGGGTCGCGGCGCAGCGCAGCGACCACCGCGGCGACGCCGCCGGCCGGAACGCTGAGCGCGTAGGTCGGCGCCGGGACGTGCCGGTCGATCCCGCGGCCGCTGCGTCGCACCGCCGGCCCGAGCAGCCTTGCGCCCTCCGCTCCCGCGGCGCGCTCGCGCGCGTAGCGCAGGCCGGTGGAGACGCCTTCGCGGAAGCCCGCGAGCACGACTTCGGCCCGGTAGGGGCCCGCGGCGGCGCCACGCACCCAATGCGACGGTGAAAGGGCCGGCGCGACGGTGTCCGGCAGGGCCGGGTTCGACGAGGCGATCGGGGCGGCCGCGAGCAGCATCGCCGCCGCGGCAACCGGGCAGCTCAGCGCGATCGCGAGCTTCCTGCGTCTCCGTGCGTGTAGGCGTGTCGCTGGCATCCGAGCCGGGCCCCTTCCAGGTGACCCCCCGCGGGGTCGGGATCGCGGGGATTTTAGACCCGAGCCGGATCGTACGCAAGCGTGGAGCGTCTCTCGGCGCAGCCGCAGTTTGTGCGTTGGGGCCGTCCCTAGAATGTGCGCGCAATGGCCGAGAGCGACACCGCCGGACCCGGGCCGGGCGCATGTGAGCGGTATCTCGAGGAGATCGGCGTCATCCCCTCGCCGCGCGCGACCTGCCCGTTCGACCCGGGCTACGACCCCGACTCGGTCGAAGCGCACCTGCGCCAGAGCGGGCACCTGATCGCGACGCTGAAGATCTCGATGGCCTGCTGGATGGTCGCCGACGAAGCGGTGACGAGGCGCAAGATCGCGGCCGCCGCCGCGGCCGGGATCCCCACGGTCGCCGGCGGGGGCCCGTTCGAGACCGCGGTCGCCCAAGGCGCGCTCTCCTCCTATCTGGATCTCTGCGCCGACGTCGGCCTCAAGCGGATCGAGTGCGCCGAAGGGTTCACGGAGCTCAACCTCGCGCCCGCCGATATCGTCGCGCAGGCGGGAGCGCGCGGCCTGGAGGTCGACTACGAGCTCGGTGAGAAGCACTCGGGGCAGTTCACGGATGCGCAGGCCGAGGAGCTCGTCGAGGAGGGTCGCCGGTGGCTCGACGCCGGCGCAGTGAGGCTCGTGATCGAGGCCCGCGAGAGCGCACAGGACGTCGGCCTGTTCTCGGCCCCCGGGCAGTTCGACGCCCGTCAGGCCGAGCGCTTCGTCGAGGCGTTCGGGCTCGACACGGTCCTGTTCGAGGCGCCCAACAAGGCGAGTCAGTTCGCCCTGATCGACCATTTCGGTCCGCAGGTCCAGCTCGGCAACGTTCGCCTCGAGGAGGTGCTCCGTGTCGAGATCT
>DATARO010000072.1:0-11439 GCA_036264095.1 Solirubrobacteraceae bacterium
ACGGGATCTGGCCCGAGGTGACCTCCTCGCCGGAGCCGACGATGCGCACGACCTGGGCGCGCACCCGCTCGACGGTGATGTCGAGGCTCTCGAGGACGCGGGCGGCCAGACACTCCTCCTCGCGCAGCAGACCGAGCAGGATGTGCTCGGTGCCGATGTAGTTGTGCTTGAGCGTCCGCGCCTCCTCCTGCGCGAGAACGACCACCTGACGGGCCCGTTCAGTGAATCGCTCGAACATTTTGTGGTTCCTTCCTGCGGGGCCGCGCGCCCCCCAAAGGGTCTTTCGGTGGTCCAGATGACGCCTTGTGGAGCAGTCTACCAACCGGCATAACGGCTCCATCGGGGTCATCGGCATGGCGAACGACGGCCTTGATCGGAGATTGCGGGGACGCGGCAGCGGGTCGCCGGGGCCCGATCGGCAAAGCGGCACTAATCCCGCATCGCCGGGAAGATCACGACCTCGCGGATCGACTCTCGGCCCGTCAGCAGCATGACCAGACGGTCGATCCCGAGCCCCGCTCCTCCGGTCGGAGGCATCCCATGCTCGAGCGCCTGCACGAACGCCTCGTCGTAGGGCTGAACCTCCTCCTCGCCGGCGAGCGCGAGCCGCTGCTGGGCGGCGAAGCGCTCGCGCTGGACGTCGGGGTCGATCAGCTCGCTGAAGGCGTTGGCGATCTCCATCCCGCCGGCGAACGCCTCCCAGCGCTCGACGAGCCCCGGCTTGGAGCGGTGCTCGCGCGCGAGCGGCGAGATCTCGACCGGGTAGTCGAGCACGAACGTCGGCTCGAGCAGGTGAGGCTCGACGTACTTCGCCAGCAGGTCATCGGCGAGCGCCGGCCAAGAGAGCCCCTCCGTGCGCATCTCGAGACCGCGCTCGGAGATCGCGCGTGCGAGCGCCTCGGCGTCGGGGTGGGCGCCGATGTCGATCCCCGTCCGCTCCTCGATCGCCTCGGCGAAGGCGACCCGCGCCCAGGGTCCGTCGAACGAGCGCTCGCCCTCGTAGGAGACCGCGGCGGCCGCGGCGCGCACGATCGCTTCCAGCCGCTCCGCCTGGCGCTCGTAGTCCGCGTAGGCCTCGTACCACTCGACCATCGTGAACTCGGGGTTGTGCTTGTGCGAGACGCCCTCGTTGCGGAAGTCCTTGCCGAGCTCGTACACCCGCTCGAGCCCGCCGACGATCAGCCGCTTGAGATACAGCTCGGTGGCGATCCGCAGGTACAGGTCGCGGTCGAGCGCGTTGTGGTGGGTGGTGAAGGGGCGCGCGAGCGCGCCCCCGTAGAGCGGCTGCAGCACGGGCGTCTCGACCTCGACGAAGCCTTCGCCGTCGAGCTGGGCGCGCACCGCGCCGATGATCCGCGCGCGGTCGATGAACAGCGCCCGCGCCTCGGCGTTCGCGATCAGGTCGAGCTCGCGGTGGCGGTAGCGCGTCTCGACGTCGGTCAGGCCGTGGTGCTTGTCGGGCGGCGGCCGCAGCGCCTTCGCGAGGATTCGGTAGTCCTCGACGCGCAGGGAGACCTCGCCGTGGCGGCTGCGCATGGCCGCGCCGTCGACCCCCAGCACGTCGCCGAGGTCGAGTGAGACGAGGCGCTCGAAGCGCTCGGCACCGAGCACGTCCACGCGCGCGTGCAGCTGGATCTTGCCCGTCCGGTCGACGAGGTCGAGGAACGCCATCTTGCCCGACCCGCGGCGCGCGGCGATGCGACCGGCGACGCGGTGGCGCTCGTCCGTTTCCTCGCCGGCCTGCAGGTGCTCGTAGGCGCCGAGCACGTCCGCCACCGCCTCCACGTCGGGGAACGAGTAGGGGAAGGCGTCGGGGTCCTCGGCGCGCAGGCGCTCGGCCTTGGCGCGGCGCTCGGCGATCAGCTCTTGCAGCCCGTGGCGAGACGGCTCGCCGGAAGACGGCGCCTGCTCGCTCTCGCTCATCGCGGCGAGCCTACTCGAGGCCGACGTCGATCTTCGTGATCTTGAGCTTGCGAGCGGGTCCGCGCGGGACCTTGACGGCGACGGTCTCGTTGCGTTTGCGGCCGAGCAGCGCGCGGCCGACGGGCGACTCGTTGGAGAGCTTGTGCTCGTCCGGCTTGGCCTCGGCCGAGCCGACGATCGTGTACTTGACCGATTTGCCGGTCTTCTCATCCTTGACGTGCACGACCGAGCCGACCTGTACGACGTCGGTGGAGAGGTCCTTCGCCTCGATCACGGTCGCCATCCGCAGCTTCTCCTGCAGCTGGGCGATGCGGCTCTCGAGCATCGCCTGCTCGTTCTTGGCGTCGTCGTACTCGGAGTTCTCGGAGATGTCCCCGAACTCGCGGGCCTCCTTGATCCGCTCGGCGACCTCTCGGCGCTTCTCGGTCGAGAGCACCTCGAGCTCGTCGCGGAGCTTCTCGAGGCCTTCAGGTGTGAGGATGACGTCCTTCGGCATGTGACCCTCTGTGACGGTCGATGGTCCCTCTGCGGGCGCAAAATCCCCGCTTCAGGCGGGGACCTTTGGTGCTCCGAGGGGCGAGAGAGCGCAGCAGTATAGCGGGGGGTGAGAACCGCTCCCCCGGGGGCTGTCGGCCGCCGCCCGCGGCTCTCGGCGGGGCTTCCCGGGCCGCCGCCCCGGGGTCACTGCCGGGCCCGCTCGAGCTTGCCTGCGGGCGCGCCGAGGCCCGGTCGGAGGCGCGATCAGGCGGCGACCGGGTCGCGCGTCCGCAACGGGTCGAGCGCTTCGCGCACGTCCTCGAGCGAGTCGCCGCGCTGCAGCCGCTCCTGCAGGTGCTTTCGCTCGGAGCTGCCCAGCGAGAGCCGCGCGAGGTACCAGGGGTAGAACTTGCGCAGGTAGCGGGTCGCGCGCTCGGTGCCGAGGTGCTCGACCGCGCGCTCGATCGTCCAGTCGAGCTCGGCGAGGACCTCCCCCTCGCTCGGCGGCAGGGAGCGCTCTCCGAGCAGCTCCGCGAACAGCCACGGGTTCCCGAGCGCGCCGCGCGCGAGCATCACCGCGGCCGCCCCGGTGTGCTCGAAGGCGGCCCGGGCGCTGCCGGCGTCGCTGAGGCCGCCGGTCAGGATCACGGGCACGGGCAGCTCCGCGACGAGCTCGGCCGCGAGGTCGTAGTCGGGACGCCCCTTGTGCTGGACCGCCGCGCTGCGCGGGTGGAACGCGATCGCCGCGACCTGCGCCTCGGCGACGAGCCGCTTGGCGAGCTCGGCGCCACTGCGATCGCCCGCCCGCAGGCCCGAGCGCAGCTTGACGGTGACCGGGATCGCCCGCCCGGCGCCGGCGCGCGCGCCCTCCACGGCGGCGCGCGCGACCGCCACGGCCCGGTCGGGGTCGGCCAGCATCCCGGCGCCGGCGCCGGTCTTGGCCACCTTCGGGACCGGGCAGCCCATGTTGATGTCGATCGCATCGATCTCCCGCGCCGCGACGTACGCGGCAGCCGAGCGCATCACCGCGGGGTCCTCGCCGAAGAGCTGGATCGCGACGGGCCCGCGCTCGCGCTCGCGGGGGTCGATGCGGAGCAGCTCGCGCAGCGTGCGCTCGTTGCCGTGGTGCACCGCGTGCGAGGAGACCATCTCCGAGACGGCCATGCCGGCGCCGTAGCGCTTGGCCTGCAAGCGCACGAACCAGTTGCCGATCCCGGCCAGCGGAGCCAGGAGCACGCGGTTGGGCACCTGCAGCGGCCCGAGCGCCCATCCCTCCTCCAGCGGCCTCGCGGTCATTCCCCCATTATCGCCACGGCCGGCCCGGCGGCCCGGGATGCTCAGCTGTTGCGCTCGTGCAGCAGGCGCAGGCCGGTCAGCGTCAGTAGGTCGTCGACCTCGTCGATCTCCTCGGTGAAGGGCACGACCAGGCTCGACAGCCCGCCCGTCGCGACCACCTGAGCGCGTTCTCCGAGCTCGTCGTAGAGGCGCCGCAGGATCGCGTCGATCGCGCCCGCATAGCCGAAGACGACGCCGGAGCGGATCGCGTCGATCGTGTTCTTGCCGACGACGCTGCGGGGTGGTGCGAGCTCGATCTTCGGCAGCCGTGCGCCGCGCTCGGACAGCGCTTCGAGCGAGATCTCGATGCCGGTCATCAGCGCGCCGCCGAGGTACTCGCCCTCCGCCGAGACGATGTCGAACGTCGTCGCGGTGCCGAAGTCGACGCACACGGCCAGGCCGTCGTAGCGGTCGCGGATCGCCACGGCGTTGACGAGGCGGTCGGCGCCGATCTCGCGCTGGTTGTCGTAGCGGATCGCCATGCCGGTGCGCGTGCCGGGCCCGACCGCGTGCATCGTGTGGCCGAGGTAGCGCTCGGCCATCGCGGTCCACTCGGGCTCGAGCCGCGGGACGGTCGAGGAGACGATCGAGGACACCAGGTCGCCGAAGGAGTAGCCGCGCAGCCCGAGCAGATTGCGCAACGCCGCGCCGAGCTCGTCGGCAGTCGACTCGCGCACCGTGGCGAAGCGCCAGTGCTCGACGAGCTCGGCGCCATCGAACGTGCCGAAGTGGGTCTGCGTGTTCCCGACGTCGACGGCGAGCAACATGGCCGCCCATTATGCTCGGCGGCCGATGCCCGCGGGCGAATGCAAGCTCTACGTGCTGCCGAACTCGCACCCCTGCGCAGCGGTTGAAGCTGCGCTGCGGCTGAAGGGTCAGTCGTTCGAGCGGGTCGACCTGCTGCCGATGAGCCAGGTGCTCGTGGGCGCGATCCGCTTCGGGGGCTTCACGGTGCCCGGCATGCGGATCGACGGCGAGCGCCTCGTCGGCTCGCGCCCGATCATGCGCCGCCTCGACGGGCTCGTGCCCGAGCCGCCGCTGCTCCCGGCCGATCCCGACCTGCGCCGCCGCGTGCTCGACGTCGAGCGCTGGGGCGACGAGATCCTGCAGGGCGTCCCGCGCCGGATCCTCGACGTCTCGTTCCTGCGCGACCCGTCGGCGATGGAGGTGTTCGCCGACGGATACGACCTGCCGCTCCCGCGCGCGGTGCTGCGCCCGGCGCTGCCGTTGACGGCGCGCGTGCTCGCGACGCGGTGGCGGGCGACCGACGAGCGCGCGCTCGCCGACATCCGGGCGCTCCCCGGCCGGCTGCAGCGCATCGACGAGTGGATCGCCGAAGGCGTGCTCGGCGGTGATCAGCCGAATGCGGCGGACCTGCAGATCGGGAGCTCGATTCGCCTGCTGGGGGCGATCGAGGACCTGCGCCCGATGATCGAGCAGCACGCGGCAGCCGCGCTGACCCGCTTCTTCCCGCCGATGACCGCCGCGATCCCCGCGGGCACGCTGCCGGCCGGATGGCTCGAGGCCGCGCCGGTCAGCGGCGCAGCAGCAGCGACCGGCTGATCTGCACCGCCGCCGCGTCGGGCGGCGTGATCGAGACCCGCACCGTCAGGCGCAGGTGCCCGCGAGCGCGCAGCGCCGCGCGCCCCCGCGCAGCGAGGACCACGCGGAACGCGAGCGGCCCGGCCGCGATCCCGCGACGCACGAGCCGGCCGAGCACCGCCGTCCCGCCTGCGCGCGCGAGCTGTGCGCGGGCCGCGAGCAGCTCGACCGCGAGCATCCCGCCCGCGCTCGCGGCGCCGACCGTCAACGACCCTCGCACGCCGGCGCGACCCGAGGCGGACGCGGCGAGCTTCAGCGCCGAGTAGATGCCTCCCGCTCCCGCGGCGGGTGACGTCCCCGGGGCGCCGCCCGCGGGTGGGGAGGTCACGGCGCCGGTCGAGGTGACCGCGCCGCCGCCGGGCGTCGAGGTCGCGGTGCTCGTGACGATCGTCGTCGTGCCGGTTGCGCCGACCGTGATCGTGCCGGACATCGCCGGCCCATGGACGGTGCAGTAGAAGCCGTACGTGCCGGGGGTCGTGAACGTGCACGATCCGTGCCATTCGGTGCCCGCCGCGGATTCGGTCGTGCCGACGGGAACGGTCGGGTCGCATACGGGGGGCGTGGGCGCGCCGACCCATTCGATCCCGTGACGCACCGAGGTGGGGTTGCTGAAGGCCACGGTCCCGCCGGGCGCGACGGTCGCCGTCGGCGGCACCCAGTAGTGGTAGTAGAGACCGCTGTTGACGGCTTCGACCGTCGGTGCGCTTTCCGATCCGGCGATCGCCGGCATCACCCCGACGGTCGCTCCGAGCGCGAGTACGAGTACCGCTAGGACAGCCTTGCGCAGTGCCACGGTGATCCGCCCTTTCCTGATGACCGGGCACCGCGTGCGCGCGGGGCCCCCACACCCGAGGACGCCCCCACGCCGCGATTCTTCCCGCGCGCCCCCGTCCGCCGGCGCGACTCGCCGCCACGCGGTGCCGCTACAGTCGCAACACGAGGCGTGCGCCGCGGGCAGCCCGCGACCGACCCAGATGCGCAATCTCGACCCACAGTCCCTCACCAAGCACGTCGACCGCCTCTACCGCGCCGCGTGGGCCCTGTGCGGCTCGCGCGAGGACGCCGAGGATCTGGTCCAGGAGACGTTCGCACGGGTGCTCAGCAAGCCACGCGTGATCCGCGGCGAGGACGAGCTGTACTACCTGATGCGCGTGCTGCGCAACACCTTCCTGACCGGCCGCCGTACGGCGTCGCGCCGCCCGCAGACGGTCGCGACCCTCGACGACGTGGCGCCGGCGGACCCGCGGCCGACCGGCCGGCCCGACCACGCGCTGGAGGTCACCGAGCTGTACGAGGTGATCGCCGGGCTGCCCGAGGACTTCCGGCTGGCGCTCGTATCGGTCGACCTCGTCGGCCTCTCCTACCGCGAGGCGGCGCACTCGCTGCGGATACGCGAGGCGACGCTCACGACGCGGCTGCATCGCGCGCGCAAGCAGGTCGCCGCACGCCTGCTCGCGGCTCCCGAGGACGGCGGCGCGGGCACGGAGCGCGGGGACGGCAAGCAACCGGGCGACGAGCTGACACCGCATCGACGGGAAGAGCCACGTCCCGGCGGAGTCTTGTCGAGTGGAGGCCCCCCGTGACAGAACCGCGACCCCGTAGCGAAGCAGAGCTCATCGAGCGCATCCGCTCGCTGGATGAGTCAGCCCCGCCGCAGCTGCACGCCCGCGTGGCGGCGCTCATCGACGAGCGCGCCCGCTCGGGCCGGCGCCGCCCGTCGCGCCTGATGCCGGCGCTGGGGGTGCGCACCGCGGTCACGGGCTCCCTGTTCGCGACCGCCGTCGCGATCGTGGTCGTGGTCCTCGCGCTCGGCGGCGGCTCGGCGGCGCCCGACCAGCTGCACAGCGCGGCGGCGCTGGCGCTGCGCCCAGCGACGCTGGGAGCACCGCCGGAGAGCGCCGGCCACCGGGCCACACTCGACGCGCAGGTCGACGGCGTGTCCTTCCCATATTGGGAGGAGAGCTTCGGCTGGCGCGCAAGCGGCGCGCGCGTGGACCGGCTCGGGGGCCGTCTCGTGCGCACGGTCTTCTACACCGACGCGCACGGGCAGCGGATCGGCTACGCGATCATCGGCGGCACGCCCCCCGCCCGGATCTCGGGCGGCGTGACCGTGCGCCGCGGCGGCCAGCCCTACCGCGTGCTCGACATCAACGGCACGGAGGCCGTCGCGTGGCTGCGGGCCGGGCGCCTGTGCGTGGTCTCCGGGCGCGGCATCGACAGCGCGACGCTCGTGCGGCTGGCGAGCTGGCGGGAGCGCGGGACGGCGGCGTGAGGCCTCCCGGGAATGTTTGCGCGCCGCCGGCGTCCTCATCGGGCGAGGGCGCAGGCGCGCCGTGAGCGACGAGCAGGAGGAGCACTCGTGATGCGCAGATCAAGGATCGCCATGCTGGCCGCGATCGCCGCGACAGCGGCATTCGTCCCGGGGGTGGCCTTTGGCGGGGCGCGCGCAGCCTCGGCGACGCACACGGTCTCGCTCCGCGAATTCCGCTTCCACCCGGGCGCGCTGACGATCAACCGCGGCGACTCGGTCAAGTGGGTGTGGCACGACGAAGTCGAACACAACGTCACCTTCCACGGCTTCCACTCGCGTACGCAGGTGCACGGCACCTACACGGTGCGCTTCACGCACGCGGGCACGTTCAAGTACCGCTGCACGATCCACGCCGCGGAAGGGATGCTCGGCAAGATCGTCGTCCGCTGAGGCCGGGGCTCAGCGGCCCGGCGCCACGCCCGCTCCGGCGCCACAGGCGAGCGGCGGGCCCGCCCAGCGCACCCCTTCGCTGAGCGGCAGCGACAGCAGCGCCTCGGCCAGCGAGCTGCCTGCGGGTGTCCGCAGCCCGCCGTCGAGCTCCAGCGCCGGGACGAGCACGAAGCGCCTGGCGAGCAGCTGCTCGTGCGGGAGGCTCATGCGGGCGTGCTGCACCTGCTCGTCCCCGAGCAGCAGCACGTCGATGTCGATCGAGCGCGGGCCGTGGCGCACCGCGGGCCGGCGGCCGAGCTCGTGCTCGACCTGCTTGACGGCGTCGAGCAGCTCGAGCGGCGCGAGCTCCGTCTCGATCAGCAGGCAGGCGTTCAGGAAGCTCGGCTGATCGAGCACGTCTCCGACGGGATCGGTGTCGTAGGCGCTCGAGCTCGCGAGCACGTCCACGCCGCGGGCCGGAAGCGCGTCGACGGCGGCCTGCAGGTTGGCGCGGCGTCCGCCCACGTTGGAGCCGAGCCCGAGCAGGCCGCGGGCGCGGCTCACTCCGCTTCGCGCCAGACCTCGACCGAGACCTCGTCGACGGTGAGCGCGATCGGCGGCTCGGGCTTCGCGGCCTTGACCCAGACGCCTTCGAGCGGGTAGTCGTCGAGCAGCCGCTCGGCGATCGAGGCACACAGGCGCTCGAGCGTCTTGTGCGAGCGCTGCTGGGCGACGAGCGCGACGAGCTGGCAGACCTCCGCGTAGTCGACCGTGTCCTCGATCGAGTCGGTCACTGTCGCGGCCGTCTCGCCCACGTCCAGGCGCAGGTCGATCACCAGCCGCTGGCCGACCTCGCGCTCGGCCTCGCTGACGCCGTGGTTGGTGTAGAGCGAGAGACCGGTGATCTCGATCGTGACGCTCTCGGCGGCCTCCTCGCGGTCGTCGTCGAGGCGATCGCTCTCCTCCTCGTCGCCTAGGTCGTCGGGTCCCTCGCCGCTCTCCTCGTCCATGGCCCCGCCAAGGTAGCAGCAGCCACCGCCAGCGCATCCCGAGCCGCGCCGACGTCGTGGACGCGGAACACCGATGCGCCGCGCTCGAGCGCGAGCACGTTCGTGGCGATCGTCCCGGGCAGGCGCTCGGCAGGGCCGGCAGGGCCGTCAAGCCCGCGAGCGCGGCCGGCGATGCGCCCGAGGAACGCCTTGCGCGAGGTGCCGATCACGAGCGGCCGGTCCAGCTCGGCGAGCTCGCCGAGTCGCTCGATCAGCTCGAGGTTGTGCGCCTCGGTCTTGCCGAAGCCGATGCCGGGGTCGAGCATGATCCGCTCCAGCGCGACGCCCGCGCGCAGCGCGACCTCGATGCGCTCTTCCAGGAACGCGCGGACCTCATCGACGACGTCGTCGTATCGCGGATCCTGCTGCATCGTGCGCGGCTCGCCGAGCATGTGCATCAGGCAGCAGTCGCAGCCCGCGTTCGCGACGACGCCCGCCATGGCCGGATCCCCGCGGAACGCGGTCACGTCGTTGACGAGCGTCGCGCCCGCGGCGAGCGCGGCCTCGGCGACCGCCGCCTTCGAGGTGTCGATCGAGATCCGGGCTGCGATGCCCGACGCCGCGAGCGCCTCTATCACCGGAACGGTGCGCGCGAGCTCCTCGCGCTCCGGCACCGGCTCCGCGCCGGGACGGGTCGACTCGCCGCCGACGTCGAGGATGTCCGCGCCCTCTGCGGCGAGCAGTCGGCCGTGCGCGATCGCGTCGCCTGCGGCGAGGTGCTCGCCGCCGTCGGAGAACGAGTCGGGCGTCACGTTGAGGATGCCCATCAGGCGGTATGCGCGGCTCACCGGAGGAACCTAGCGCCCGCGTCCTGCGACGGTGGCGCGGCCGGCGCGGGCTTGCCCAGAGCAACCTTCGCCTCGAGTTCGGGAGCCGTGCCCCGCCCCGCGACGACGAACCGCCGGTGGGCCGCCCGCGTCATTCGCGGCGCGCGCGTACGACCAGTCGCAGGGGTCGCCGCCTGCGCAAGCGCGCCGGCGATCGCGCCTCAGACGAGGCCGGGACGGCTTTTGTCGTCGCCGCGCATGTCCGCGGTCCCGCCGGCCAGACCGGGCCGCGGGATCGTGCGCGGTGCCTCGCGCTCGCTGCGATCGACGGCGCTCGGGGCGGGCGGCAGCGACGGCGGCTGCGTTTCCTCGACGCCGAAGACGTCCTCTTCGCTCTTGCCGTCGAGCAGGGCGAGGAACTCCTCCTTCTCGATCGTCTCGCGCTTGACGAGGATCTCGGAGATCTTGGTGAGGGAGTCGTTGTGCTCGGTGAGGATGCCGCGCGCGCGCTGGTGTGCGACCTCGATGATGCGACGCACCTCGTCGTCGATTTCGCGCGCGATTTCGTCCGAGTAGTCGGGCTCGGTCGAGAACTCGCGGCCGAGGAAGGGCTGACCGTGGTCGTGGCCGAACACGCGCGGGCCGAGCTTCTCGCTCATGCCGAAGCGCATCACCATCTGCTTGGCCGTCTGCGTCACCTTCTCGATGTCATTCGAGGCGCCGGTCGTGATCTCGCCGAACACGAGCTCCTCCGCGGCGCGGCCGCCGAGCGTCATCGCCATCGCGTCCTCGAGCTCGGCGCGCGTGGTCAGGAAGCGGTCCTCCTGCGGCATCGAGATCGTGTAGCCGAGCGCCTGCCCGCGGGAGATCACAGAGATCTTGTGGACGGGGTCGGAGTGCTCCAGGAAGTGGCCGACGAGGGCGTGGCCCATCTCGTGGAAGGCGGTGATGAGGCGCTCTTTCTCGCTCATCACGCGCGTCTTCTTCTCGGGGCCGGCGATCACGCGCATGATCCCCTCCTCGAGCTCTTCCTGACCGATATCGCGCTTGCCGGTCCGCGCCGAGAGCAGCGCCGCCTCGTTGATCAGATTCGACAGGTCGGCGCCGGTGAAGCCCGGCGTCTGGCCGGCGAGTGCGTCGATGTCGATCACCTTCGCGAGCGGCTTGCCGCGGGTGTGGACCTCGAGGATCTTGGCGCGGCCCTTGCGGTCCGGGCGGTCGACTGCGATCTGGCGGTCGAAGCGGCCGGGGCGCAGCAGCGCCGGGTCGAGGATGTCGGGCCGGTTCGTGGCCGCGATCATGATGATGTTGTCCTTCGCCTCGAAGCCGTCCATCTCGACGAGCAGCTGGTTCAGCGTCTGCTCGCGCTCGTCGTGGCCTCCGCCGAGCCCGGCGCCGCGGTGGCGGCCGACCGCGTCGATCTCGTCCATGAAGATGATGCAAGGGCTGTTCTGCTTGGCCTGCTCGAACAGGTCACGCACGCGCGAGGCGCCCACCCCGACGAACATCTCGACGAAGTCAGAGCCTGAGATCGAGAAGAACGGCACGCCCGCCTCGCCGGCGACGGCGCGTGCGAGCAGCGTCTTGCCGGTGCCGGGCGGCCCGT
>DATARO010000066.1:0-30758 GCA_036264095.1 Solirubrobacteraceae bacterium
CTCGGCAACAAGCCCGGGGTCGCCGAAACCCCTTTGGAAATCGACACCGAACCGCCGAAGGTCACGGTCGAACCGGTCAAACGCTCGAACAACCTCAAACCGACGTTCTCGGGCGCGGGAAGCGAAGAAGGCACCGAAGTCGTAGTGACCGTCAAGCGCGGCACCGAAACGCTCGGGAAAGGCAAGACGACCGTGTCCGGCGGCAAATGGTCGGCGGCCCTCGAAAAGGAACTGCCAGCCGGTAACAACTACAAGGCGACCGTCATAGTCGAAGAGGCCAGCGGGCTCGGGAACAAGCCGGGGACTGCCGAAACCGCTTTGGAAATCGACACCGAACCGCCGAAGGTCACGATCGAAACCCCCGCCAAGCGCTCGAGCAACCTCAAACCCAAATTCTCGGGCACCGGCAGCGAAGTGGGCACAGAAGTGCTCGTCCACGTGCTGAACGCCTCGGGCAGCGTGATCGGGACCGGCAAAACACTCGTCGTGACGGGCGGGACCTGGTCGGTCGGGCTCGAAGCGGAACTTCCGCCGGGCGAATACGGCGCGAGCGTCGAAGCCGTCGAGACGAGCGGGATCGGCAACGAACACGGGAAGACCGAAGCCTTCGCCTTCGAAATCGACACGCTCGCCCCGAAGTTGACGCTCGGACAGCCGCCGATCGTCTCGAGCGACACCACGCCCACGTTTTCCGGCACCTCCAACGAAACCCCGTCCGTGACCGTCCGCGTCTCCAACTCGGAAGGCGCAGTCGTACAGACGCTGCTCGCGCAGGTCAAGGAAGGCGGCGCCTACCAGGTGACCTCCGGCTCTGCGCTCGGAAACGGGGCCTACACGGCGACAGCGACCCAGAAGAGCGGGCTCGAACACAACCCCGAAGCCACGACGAAAGCGGTGAGCTTCGAAGTCAACACGAACGCCCCGAGCGTGGAAATCACGACCAAGCCGCCGGCGGAATCCAAGGTGACCACCCCCGTCTTCGCGGGCACTGTGAAGGCGCCCGAAAGCGAAAAGAAGAAGGTCAAGCTCGCGCTGCACGCCGGATCGTCGTATCTCGGGGCGATCGTGTTCTCGGCCGAAGTGCCCGTCGTGAACGGGAAATGGGGGCCGCTGGAAGTGCCTGCCGGCACGCTGAAGGGAGACCCGCCGAGCACCTTCACGGCGGTCGCCAGCACAGAAAGCGCGCTCGGCAACGAAACCGGCGAGAGCGCTCCGTGGACGTTCGTGGTCGACACCCAGGCGCCGACCGTCAAGCTCAACCAGCCGATATCGCCGTCCAACAACCTCCAACCCACGTTCTCCGGGGCCGCCAGCGAAGAAGGCGAAGTCGTGGTGCACGTGATGGAAGGCGGGCACGAAGTGGCGCAGGCGACGGGCCACACCTCACACGGAGAATGGGCCGCGAAGCTCGGCAAACCGCTCCCGCCGGCCGAACATCAGTTCGAAGCATTCGCGACGGAGAACAGCGGGCTCGGCAACGGCGAAGGCAGGAGCGTCCCGTGGGCCTTCACCGTCGACACACTGCCGCCCGTGATCAATGTGACCCAGGCGCCGCTAGCGAACTCCAGCGAGCGCCGGCCGTTCTTCAGCGGCACGGCGAGCGACCACACCGAAGCAACGGTCGAAATCCACTCGGGCGGCGCGGAAGGACCCGTGGTCGTGAAGATCCCCTCGAAGGTCGAAAACGGCGAATGGTTCGCCCAGCAGCAGGAACCGCTCGAATTCGGCAGCTACACGGCGATCGTCACGCAGCCGAGCTCGATCGGCAACCCGACGGGTCAGAGCGCGCCGGTCGCCTTCACGGTGGCCCAGATCCCGCCGGTGGCGGTGACCGAAGAACCGTCCGGGATCGCAGAAACACACGCCGCGATGTACGGATCCGTGAACCCGCAGGGCGGACCGATCAGCTCCTGCGTGTTCGAATACGGGCCGACGACGGCCTACGGCCAGCAGGTCGGGTGCGGGTTCGTGGGAGGTTTGCGGGCGTTCCCGCCGGCGGCCACGGGCGCGGTCGCGGTCTTCGTGCGTGTATACGCCCTGGCGCCGAACACCACCTACCACGAGCGCGTCGTCGCGATCGGCGAAGGCGGGGTCGGCACGGGCGGTGACCGCACGTTCACGACGCTGCCCGAAGAAGCTCGCCACATCAGCATTCCCGTCGGGCCGCCGCCGCCCGCCCACCAGGGCACGGGCAACGTGCTCGGAGCGCTGGCCGCGCAGCTCGTCCCGAGCGGCGCGGGCGCGCGGATCGGCGCTCTCCTGCGCGCAGGCGGCTACCGCGAGCGCTTCAAGGCGCCGGAGCGGGGGACACTCACGATCAAGTGGTTCCAGGTGGCACATGCACAGAAGCTCGGTGGGACGGGCAAGCACGCGCCCACGCTCGTGGCGATGGGCCAGGTCACGGCCACCACGGCGGGCACGGTCACGTTCAGCATTCGCCTGACCGCCACCGGCCGAAAGCTGCTGCGGCACGCGAAGCGCATCCAGCTCAGCGACATGTGCACCTTTGCGCCGGCCGGCGTCGCTCCGGTCACGAGCACCGGGGCCTTCCGCCTCAAACGCTGACCGATTCGCGCCGCTTGGACGTGCGAGGCGCGCCGCTGAGCGCGGAAAAGCGCCAAATCTCCGCAAACCTCGCAAAACCCCTGCAAATCGGTTTGCAGATCTTGCCCCGCCGGTCCGAAAAGGTCGCAATTTGCGGGTGTTTTGCGTTCATCTCGACGCAAAGCCGCCAAACCCTTCTCAAACCGTGATAATTAAGCCCACGTAAACGACGGGGGGCGCTTCGTAATGGGGCGAGGAACCTTCCAGAGTGCTGCTTCGCGGGGGGTCCTGCGGAAGCAGCAGGTATAAGCAACCACTCAATGGAGGAAGTGTCATGGAGCGACGTAATCTACGGGTCGTGCTTGCGTGCCTGTTCGTGGCCGCCAGCTGCTTGCTGGTGATGGCCGGCACGGCATCGGCGCATGTCATTCCGCAGGGCGACATCGCCGAAGCGGCGAACTGCAAAATCACCTCGCTGCCGGGCCTGATGCGCCAGGGCGAGCTCAACGAAGCCGGCAACGTCGGCGACATCGTTGAAATCGAGTGCAACCCGGCAGTGTTCCCGGGCGGCACCGAAGTCGAACTGTCGGATGCTCAGCTGTACAACCGCTGTAACGCAACGACCGATGGCTACGGCACGATCCACTGGGCGACGTTGGCCGGGGGAGTGCAAACGGGCCCGATCGCGCATGGTGTGCTGGATGGTGACGGCAATCTGACCGTCGACCTGGTGGCTGGTCCGAACTGTGCTGTCGGTGGCACGGTGATCTCGGCTAACACCGTGGTCGGAAACGGCAACACGGTCGTGGAATCGTTCGCGGCCGCGTTCGCGGTGGAGCCGGCGAAACCGACTCCCGAAGGCATCGAAATCAAACCGACCTCGCAGGTCGAGGATGAATACACCAGCTCGGCTTCGACGCTGATCCAGGCTGAGTTCAACTCGACAGAGGCGAAAGTCCGCGTCGCGGCGCCGGAGCTCAACGCGCGTTGCGAAATCGGCGGCTCGCTGTTCCTGCGGCCCGATGGAGAACTCGTGTGGGCCAAAGAACTGGCCGGCGGCTACGACAAAGTCGACCCGAGCGGCACCGAAGCGCTCGCCACGGACAACGATGGGAACGCGTTCGTGATCGCGATCGGTCTCGGCTCCTGCAAACCCGGGAAGTCCTACTTCCAGGTTGACGAGGAAGCGAGCCCGTTCAACACCGAAGAAGCGCCGTTCACGATTCTCGCGCCAGAACCGACTGCGTACTGAGCGAGACGGTCTGTAGGTAGGTTCCAGGAGATCCCCGGGAGGCAAGCGCCTCCCGGGGGCTCCGACCTCCTCACGACGCGCCTCGAGGGCACGCTCTCGAGGCCGACGACCACGTAATGGCATTGGGAAATCCAGGTGAGACAGCAGATGCATCGGGGGACAGCCGGAAGGCTGGCACGACTCGCCGCCACCGCAGCGGCAGCGACCTTCGTCACACTGGCGCCGACCGTTGCCGGCGCGAGCAGCGCCGCAAAGGCCGTCACCGCCCGTAGCACCGTCGCCGCGGCGGGCGCACGGGCCGAAGCGGCGAACTGCGTGATCCACACCCTCTCGGGGCTGATGCGCCAAGGCGAGTTCGGCCAGGCCGGCAACGTCGGCGACATCGTCGAAGTCGAGTGCAACCCAGCGGTGTTCCCGGGCGGCACTCCGGTCGAAATCTCCGACGCCCAGCTGCAGAGCCGCTGCAGTCTCTCGGGCGGCACGGTCACGTGGGTCGAGCCGAACGTGTTCCCCGCGGGCGGTCTGAAGGTCGAAAAGGGGAACGGCATCACGGTCAACCTCGACGGCGACGGCAACGCCACCGTCGCGCTCGTGGCCGGTCCGAACTGCGCCGTCGGCGGCACAGTGGTCTCCGGCCACACACTGCCTGGAGAGGGCAACACGACCGTCGAATCGTTCTCGGCGTCCTTTGCGGTCATCGCGGCAGCGCCGACGCCCGAAGGCGTCACGGTGATGCCGAGCGAACAGGTCGAGGACGAAGGCTCGAGCGCGGTCGCGACGCTGTTGCAGGTCGAGTTCCCCTCCACCGAGGCGAAAACGAGGGTCGCCGCGCCTGAGCTCGCCGCACGCTGCGAAGTTGCGCCGCACATGCTGTGGCTGCGCCCGAACGGCGAACTCGTCGAAACGAAAGAACTGGCAGGGGGCACGGCCACCGAACCGACCGGGCGCGAAGCGCTCCGCACCGACAACGACGGCAACGCCTTCGTGATCGCGATCGGCGACGCCTCGTGCAAACCGGGCAAGTCGTTCTTCGAGGTCGACCTCGAAGCCGCGCCGTTCACGACCGAAGAGCAGCCTTTTACAATCCTGCCGCCACAGCCGACTCCCGAACCGGCCTTCTCGATCCAGAAGCTCCAGCACATCGCGGGAGCGGGCGGCGCATTCACGAGCGAACCGCTGACCGCGACCAGTGGCCAGACGGTGGAATACGAAATCGTCGTGACGAACGAAACGTCCGTGCCCGAGACGTTCGCCGAATTCCTCGACGCCAACTGCGACGCGAATACGATCACCGGCGGCCCGAGCGGCCCCGTCGCGTCCGGCGGCTCGACCACGTACAGGTGCACGCGACTGCTCACGAAATCCGGCACGTTCACGAACCAGGCCGAAGTGACGGGGATCACGGTCGGCGGGATGCCGCTTCCGAAGTCCTCGAATGTCGTGCAGGTGACCGTTGCCGAACCACCGCGACCGTCGTTCACGATCGAAAAGCAGCAGCGGATCGGCGGGGGCAGCTACACGCCGCTACCGCTCACCGGCCAGCTCGGCGAGACGGTCGAATACGAGATCATCGCGCACAACACCGGGAACACCCCGCTCAGCTTCTCCGAATTCGTCGACCCAAACTGTGCCGCTGGCACGATCCACGGCGGTCCGGCCGGCGAAGTCGCCGCGGGCGCGACCGCGACTTGGACGTGCACCCGGGTGCTGGGCAGCGAAGGGACGTTCGTGAACATCGCCACCGTCATCGGCACCGCTCCCGGCGGCTCCCCGGAAATGGAAGCGAGCCAGCCGGTTGAAGTCGTCGTCGCGGGGCCCGGGCTCGGCGCGGGGCAGCTCGCGATCGAAAAGCGCCAGCGCGTCGCCGGCTCTGGCGCGTCGTTCACGGCCGAACCGATCGAAACGACGGTGGGACACACGGTCGAATACGAGATCGTCGTCAAGAACGTCGGCACTGCTGCGGAGACGATCACGGCGCTCAACGATCCCTTCTGCGAAGCGGGAACGCTGGGCGGTGGGCAGGGCGCTCTCCCGCTGCAGCCGGGTGCTCAAACGACGTATACGTGCAGCCGCGCGGTCGGCGCGGCAGGGACCTACGTCAATGTCGCCGCCGTGGTGACCACGCCTCTCGGAGGCGGCTCGGTCGAACAGCCGTCGGCCCCAGTGGTGGCGAAGGCGCAAAACGCTCCGGCGGCGACCGGGTCTTCGTCCCCCGTGCCCAAAGTAAAAGTGGCCGAAGCCTGTACGGCGAGCGCGCCGCGGCTGCACGGCGCGACGGGCACGAAGCGCGGCAGGTTCACGGTCACGGTCTCCTCCGGCGGGATCAAGCAGATCACGTTCTATCTCGACGGGCACCGGCTGAGGACGCTCTCGAGCGCACAGGCGCGCAAAGGCCGCTTCTCCATTCAGATCAACGCCGCGAAGCTGAGGCACGGAGCCCATCGCGTCTCCGTCGCCGTGACGATGGCGGACGTCAACTGCGCGAAAGCCGCTACCTCGCGCGAGTTCGTCCGTCCCGCCGCGGCTCACGCGAACTTCACCGGCTGAGCCATGCCGGGGCACCTCGGGCGCGGCGCTGCACACGTGGTTGCACGGCCGGCGCGAACCCCGCTCTTGCTTGACAGTGCGGGGGCTCGCCCGCTAACGTCCTTGGCCCTTTGGGGGGATGATGACTGGGCGACGTAATGGAGGAAATGTGCCGGGAAGGCGCGCGTCGTCGCGGCCTCGTTGGATGCTGATATGTGCGAGTGCCGTGGCGCTCGTGACCGCTGTCGTGCTCGCAGCGACCGCGTTCGCCGCCCCCACCGACAACATCTCGCCGGAAGTCCAGGGCGTCGCGAAACTGGGCGGACGGATCTCGTGCGCGTCGGGCAGCTGGAGCGGCGGAGTGAGTAAATTCTATTTCTCGTGGGTGCGCGATGGACTGCCGATCGAAGCGCGGTATACGCACAGCGAATACCCGGAATACATCCTGCAGAAGGCCGACGAAGGGCACGAAGTCTGGTGCATCGCGACGGCGAAGGGTGAAGGCACCGAAGTCTCGGCCGAAAGCTGGAACAGCGTGTGCTTGGGGGCGTGTCACGTGTCGCCTCCAGAACCGCCCGTAAATCGCGCGAAGCCAGAAGTATCGGGCACTGGCGAAGTGGGCAAGACGCTGAAATGCTCCGAAGGGACGTGGGAAGGCAATCCGAAGCCGACGCTGAGCTATCACTGGCTGCGCGATGAACGCGAAATCCAGGGGCAGACGACGTCGAGCTACACCGTCGCGGCGGAAGACGAAGGGCACAAGCTGTCGTGCAAGGTCCTCGCCGTCAACAGCGTGGGCGAATCCTTTGCGATCAGCTCGAACAACATCACGGTCCTCGGCCATCCGCCGACACCGGTGGAAGGACAGCCGACCGTCGTCGAAGGCGTGGGCAACGTCGGTGAAACGCTCACGTGCAACCACGGCGGCTGGAGCGGGACGGCTCCGATCACGTTCAGCTTCCAGTGGTACCTCGGAGGCGAAGAAATCCCCAACGCGACGGGCCAGACCCTCCTGGTCCAGGCTTCGTATGAAGGCCAGAACGTGTCGTGTGAAGTGACGGCGAGGAACAGCGTCAACGTGGCCAAAGAGAAGAGCGCGCAGTTTGGAATCGGTGAGCAGACGCCGGTGTCGACCCAGCGTCCCACGATCGCCGGCAAAGCGGAAGTCGGCCAGAAACTGAGCTGCTCCAAAGGGGAATGGACAGGGAACCCCGTCAAATTCGAATACACCTGGCACCGCATGGAAGGCGGCCTCGAACGAGAAGTCGGTACGCATTCCAGTGAATACACGGTGGTGTCGGCCGACCAGGGCTACCCGCTGTACTGCACGGTCAAGGCGGAAAACAGCGCGAAAAAGGTCGGAACCGCCAAGAGCGAAGCATTTGTGATCCCTGAAGCGGGGAAGGTAAAGCCGCACAACGAAGCGCTGCCGTCGATCTCGGGGATCGCCGGCGCCGGGCACACGCTCAAATGCGAACGCGGCACATGGGGAGGCTCGGAACCGGTCAGCTTCGAATATCAGTGGGTGCGAGACGCGGATGGCCAGGGCGAAGTCGAGATCAAAGAACCCGAAGGGACGAAAGAAACGTACGGCGAGCAAGTCGCCGACGTGGGGCACTCGCTGACCTGCCGGGTCACGGCCAGGAACGGAGGCGGCACCGGTCAGGCGTCGAGTGCGGCCTTCGAAATCCCGGGCAGCAAACCGACCAACACGCAAGCCCCGTCGATCTCCCCCGCGGGGACGGCGAGCGTCGGGGAAACGCTGACATGCCTGCAGGGGGCTTGGGAAGGGACGCCGGCGCCGAAGTACACCTACCGCTGGTTCCGCGAAGGAATCGATACGGCCGTCACCGGCTACGTCTACAAAGTCACGAAGGCCGACGCCGGCTACATCCTCTCCTGCGCGGTGACGGCGATCAACAAGTACGACGAAGCGAACCCTGTGGAAGCCCGGTCCGGCGGCGTGTACGTCCCCGGCGGCCCGCCCGAAGCCCTCGAAGCGCCGAGCATCGCCGGCAACGCGCAGGTCAACGAAGAAGTCGTGTGCGAAGAAGGGCGCTGGAACGGAGCGCGCCTTTCGACCTCGTTCCAATGGGTGCTCAACGGGATCCCGATTCCCGGAGCCACGCAGAAGAACCTGCGGGTGGCGACCGCCTACCGCGGGCAGCTGCTCGCCTGCCGCGTGACGCAGCGCAACGAGGAAGGCAGCGCCTCGGCCGAAAGCCCCGCCAAGCGCGTCCCGGGCGTGCCGCCGCACAACGTCGTGCCTCCGACGATCACCGGTGTCGGGTCGCTCGGCGCGCAGCTCACCTGCGAACACGGTCTCTGGGAAGGCGCCCCGCCGCCGTCGTTCAGCTACGTGTGGTACCGCGACAGCACCCCGATAGCGGGCGCAACGGCGGCGACCTACACGATCGAACCGGCGGACGTGGGCCACCTTCTCGCGTGTGTGGTCACCGCCACGAACGTCTCCGGGCCGGTCGAAGTCGAAAGCGAGAACGTGGTTCCCGTGCTCGCCCACAAAGAAGCAGAAGGGGCCCACACGGCCACCATCACGCCGTCGACTACCAAACAGACGATCACCGTCGTCCACGACGCCTTCGAAAGCCAGCTGCCGAACACGCTCGCGGGGATGCATCTGAAGAACGTGCGCAAGAGCGGCGGTGCGTCTTTCGCCTTCACGTCCCCCCGCGCGGGCAAGCTCGAAGTCCAGTGGTACATCACGCTCAAGGCCGCGCACGGCAAGACCAAGCGGATCACGCTCGCCCGAGGCGTCGCCTCGTACGCCCAAGCGGCGCGGACCACGATCCACATCGCGCTGACGAAGGAAGGGCGGCGGCTGCTCAAGCACGCCAAGCGCGTGAAGCTCACCGCGGAAGCGACCTTCACGGTGTCGGGCGGTCCGACGATCGCCTGGTCGCGGGCGTTCACGCTGCACTGAGTGGGCCGCGACACGCGTGGCGTGTGCACCCAGCGCGTTCCACAGGGCCGACGCCCCCGGGGCGAGCGCGCCGCCTGGCCTCTACGCCCGGGTCGAGCGGCGCAGCCGCAGGACCACGAGACCCGCGCTCGTCGTCACGCGCGGCTGGCCCGTCGACAACGTCGTCGTGGCGCGGAGCACATGAGCCTGCGCGAGCAGCCGGCGACCGTACGGTGAGAGCGTCAACCGCAGCGTGAGCTTGCCGCTCGCCGGGAGCACGAGAGTGCCAGACGCGAGCGCGGAAGTCGTCCCGCGCGAGGACTGCCGCCCTGAGTGCATGCGCAGCACGATCGTGCCGCGCACTGGATGCCCGGGGCTGCAGCGCAGGCTGAGCGCGAACCTTCCGTTCGCATCCGCGAACAATGGCTTGGGGCTCGGCACGGCCGCGCACGCGAGCGGGCTCACGCCGGCGCTCGAGCCGGGAGGTGTCAGCGATTCGCCCGGGATGCCCGGGGCCAGCACCGCACCGGCCGTCGTCAGTTCTCCGATCGCGCCGTAGACGGTCCCGCCGGTGTTGGCGGCCACGATCCGGTAGGCGTAGTGGGTCGCCGGCTGCAGGCCGCCGACGGAGGCCGAAACGGCAACTGCCCCGTCCGTGGCCCCCGGTATCGGCGAGCAGGGCAGGAGCGCGTTCGCGAATTCGAACGCGCACGAGCTCAGGGGCGCTTCGTTGGGGTCGACGGTCGCATTCAGCGTCGCCGTGCTCGTGCCGACCCCCGACGCGGCGAGCGTCGAGATCGTCGGCGCGAGCGGCAGCGTCGAGAACGTCAGATCCGCGCCGTGTCCGGTGCCGGCGCCGTTGCCTGCGACCGCGCGGTAGTGGTAGACGGTGTTCGGGTGCAGCGCCGCGGCGAACGCCGATACGCCGACGGGCGCGTCGCCCGACCCCGGGGCGGCAGAGCAGTAGGCCAGCGACCCGTACGCGCTCGTCGGGCCGTATTCGAAGTCGCATTCCCCGACGTTCGCTCCGTTGGGCGTGACGACCGCCGCGAGCTGGGCCGCCGTCTGTCCGATCGCCGAGGTGGCGCCGGTGACGGCGATCGGTGCTTCGGCCGCTGTGGTGAGTAGCGCCTCTGACCCGGCGCTGGAGCCGCCTGCGTATGACACTGAGAGGCGGAAGCGGTACGTGGTCCCCGGTTCGAGGTCCGCGATCTCGGCAGTGACGGGGACCGCCGAGGTGCCCGTCCCCGGGGTCGTGGCGCAGGGGACGCTCGCTCCCGACGCCGTGACGGTTCCATATTCGAAGACGCAGCCGCTCACCGCGACGCCATGGGGGTCGACACTCCCTTCGAGCCTCGCCGCGCGCGGACCGATGCCGCCGGCCTGTCCCGTTTCGGCACTCGGCGGAGGCACTTCGGGCACCCGCCGCAGGCTGCCGAGCCCCGATGGGCCGTCATAGCCGATGCCCGCTTCGCAGAGGTAGGACGGGTGGCAGGTGCCATCGCTGCCTGAGCTGATGTCGTCGAAACCCGGTAGGCCGTTGGCGCGCTCCAGGTACAGCGCGTCGGCCCCATCGAAAGCTCTCGTATATGGAGCCGCGAGAGCCATCGCGGCCGCCACGATCGGGGCGGACACGCTCGTGCCGCTCCCCAGCAACCATGGTGAGCCCGTTTCGAAGCTGTCGTAGACCGACACCGGCGTATTCGGGTCGGCGACGGCCGCGACGTCGTTGCTGGTCCTCCCTGTGCAGGAATCGGTCTGCCAGGCCGGCTTGGCTTCCGTGCTGCAACCAGCCCCGGTCAGGGACCACGCGGTCTCCGTCCATCCGCGCGTCGCGGGGTGCAGGGCGGTGCCGCCGACGGCGATCACGTGCGGGCTGGCGGCCGGCCACACGACGCCGAAGCCGTTGTCGCCGCCGGAGGCCGCGATCGGTATGCCGGGATGATCGTAGGCCGCCAGTTCGGCCGCTTCCGGCGCCGTCGTCTGGGCAAAGCTGTCGCTGATCTCGCTTGCTCCGAGCCGCACGGCCTCGCCCTCCGCCGCCGCCACCTTCGACCCTTCGGCGCTGTCGGCCTCCACGAGGAGGATGTGGCAGTTCGGGCAGATCGCCGAGACCATGTCGAGGTCGAGCGAGATCTCTTTGGCCCAGGTGGAGTTCGCCGGGGGGTAGGTCGCGCCTCCGCGTTCATTGACCTTCCTGAAGCACCCGCTCGCTTCGGTGCAGGCCGCGATGCCGTACTGGCTGCGGTATTTGCTCATGTCCGCCGCCGCTTCGGGGTCGTCGAAGGCGTCGACCACGGCGACTGTCTGACCCGTGCCCGCCGTCGATGACAATCCGTAGGCATTGCGCAGTTCAGCGGGCGCGTAGCCGCCTTCGACGCCTCCCCCTGACAGCTGCGGGCTGACTTCGAGCTCGGGTCCCGTTGTGATCGCCCCGGCAGAGACGGCGCCGCGCTTGTTCGCGCCGCGGGTCGGGTCCGCGATCATCGCGCACGAGACCCGCCCGGGGACAGGAGGGCACACCGCGAACGGCGAGGTGGCCGAAGGCTGCTGCAGGATCCGGCGCCAGTTCGCGCGGGCGATTCCGGGCGTCCCGATCAACGCCGTTGCGAGGATCACGCAGGCGGTTGCGAGGCAGATGAGGCAGCGGCCGTTCGCTCGGACGGTCCAATCCCCTCGCTGCCGTGCAATCAACGCCGACAAGTCCGCTTCGCCTTCCGTGACACCACGCTACCCCTCCCGTGCGTCGATCCGCTCCGTTGCCCGTCGGGGCAGCCCGCGGTCTAGTTGATCGCCACGTAAAACGCGAGCGGGATCGTCGTGTCTTTGATGTGGCCGCCCGATTCGCTCGCGACGGGGTTCCACGTTTCGACCGTGATCTGGTCTTCTTTGCACGCGCTCGAGAAGCTCGTCCCCCCGATCGTCGCGGTGACGAAGCCCGGCTTTCCTTCCAGGGCGTCGATCGTGACGACCACGTTCTTCGGCGCAAAGCCGAGGCCGGAGATGCAGTACACGCCTTCCGGTTCGCCTCCGCTCGTCAGCGCTTCCACTTTCATCGTCGTGACGTTCGTGGCTTCGACGGCACCGGTTTTCGAGACGTGCGCATACGCCCGCGCCGTGCCCGCTTCGCCTTTTGTTCCCGGTTCGCCTTTCAGGCCCTGGTCGCCCTTCTGGCCCGGTTCGCCCTTCGGGCCGGTTTCGCCCCTGGGGCCGGTTTCGCCTTTGAGCCCCGGCGGTCCTTCCTTGCCGGCGGACCCTTCTTTGCCCTGCGGTCCCGTGGACCCGGAGGTGCCGCTCACACCCGTCGCTCCCCGCGCCCCGGGCGCGCCGCGCAGCTGCTTGAGCACGCTCGGCTTGATCTGGTGCGTCGACGTGATGATGTAGTGCGTCGCCGCCATGCTGGTCCCGCCCAGGGCAACGAACAGGGCCAGCCAGGCAATGAGGTTCTGCCTGACGGCGGTGACTGCGCGAGCGAACATTCCCTTGTCTCCTCAATCCCCTTGTTTTGCCTGCAAATCTTCGCATAACGCGCGCGAGCGGGTGCAAGTTGGGATGCGCCCGGGACGGGCTCGGCAGACGGCGCCGGCTGAGCGCGGATGGCAGGGGAGCGCTCCAGCCCGGGGCGTCCAGGGCGACAGGGGCGACTGCTCCTTCGAGCACTTCGGGGTGCCCACGGGCCAGCGGGGCTAGACTGGCCCCATGGCAGACGCACTCGCTCCGGCGCCCTCCGAGGAGGACGTGATGGACGCCCTCTCGAACGTGATCGACCCCGAGCTCGGGCTCGACTTCGTAGAGCTGGGCCTGATCTACGGGATCGAGGTCGCGGAGGGCAACGTGCGCGTGACCTTCACGCTCACGACTCCTGGCTGCCCGATCGGGCCGCAGGTCACCGAGCAGATCGACGAATTCGTCGGCGAACTCGAAGGCGTCCGCAGCGTCGAGTCCCAGATGGTGTTCACGCCGCCCTGGACGCCGGAGATGATGAGCGAGGACGCCAAGTTCGCGCTCGGATACTGAGCGCGCCGCGGGTATCGCAGCCTGTCGTTCGGCTCGCGCTCGGGTACTGAGCGCGCCGCGCGTCGCTCGTTTCCCGCTCAGGCCGGCGTGGCGGCGTGCTCGCGGGCGAGCGACACGAGCGTCGCCAGTTCCGCGGCGAGGTCCTCGCCGATCGCGTCGATGTCCGGCAGCGCGTCGAAGTCGCCGAGCAGTCCGAAGTTCAGCTGGCCGTTGTAGGACATGATCGCGATCGCGAGCGCGTGGTTCTGCGGCAGGAACGCGACCGGGATCGCCTGCAGCATCTCGCGCCCGAGGACGTAGAGCGGGAACTGCGGCCCGGGGACGTTCGTCACGATCAGGTTGAACAGGCGCGTCGAGAAGTTCAGCCGCGAGGCCTGGGCGAGGATCGTCGGCGGGGCGAAGTTCTGCGCGCCCGAGATCACCTCGGCGCCGAGCGCCTGCTTTGACTCCTTCAGCCCGGCCATCGCCTGGCTGACGAAGCGCAGCCGGTTGATGGGGTCGGAGATGTAGACGGGCAGCGGGCCGCGCATGACGACGATGCGGTTCCCGCCGGTGCTCTGCTCGTCGTCGCTGCGCACGGACACGGGGACGAGCGCCCGCAGCTCGACGCCCTCGGTGCGCCGCCCGCGCGATATCAGGAACGAGCGCAGCGCGCCCGCGACGACCGCGAGCACGACGTCGTTCACCGTCCCGCCGAACACGTTCTTGACCGCCTTGAAGTCGTCGAGCTCGGCGGCGACCGCGACGAAGCGCCGGTGCGGGCCGATCGGCACGTTCAGCGGCGTCTCCGGGGCAGGGTTCAGCCCCGCCCAGATGATCTCGCCGACCCCCTCGGCGGCTTCGCGTGCGCGGGCGAGCGCGCGATCGGGGTGCGTGAGGGCGTCGAACGCGCCCTCGGCGAGCGCGAGGCCGGTGCGGACCGCGCCGACCAGGCCGGCCGTCACGAGCTGCGCAGCGCCGGGCTCCGAGTGCGGCTCCCATGCCCGGCCCGAGTTGCTGACGGGCGGCGGGTCGGGGGAGAGGTCGAACAGGACCGTGGCGAGGTCGACGCCCGCGATCCCGTCGATCAGCGAGTGGTGGGTCTTGGTGATGAGCGCGAAGCGGTCGTCTTCGAGCCCCTCGATGAGCCACATCTCCCACAGCGGCTTCGAGCGGTCGAGCTGCTGGGAGAAGATCCTCGCCGTCAGCTCTTGCAGCTGCTCCCAGCGCCCGGGGGCCGGCAGGGCCGTGTGACGGACGTGGTAGTCGAGGTTGAAGCTCGGGTCGTCCACCCACACAGGCCGTCCGCTGTCCAGCGCCGTATGCGCGAGCTTGTGGCGGTAGCGGGGCACGAGGTGCAGGCGCCGGCGGATCTGTTCGAGGAACTCCTCCATCGTCGGCGGCGGGCCTTCGATCAGCGTCAGGCCGCCGATGTGCATGTGCGAAACGGGTCCCTCCTGGTGCAGGAACGACGCATCGACGGGTGTCAGGCGGTCGAGGTGCGCTTGGGCCATCGGGGCTTTAGCGTACCTGGACGCCCCCTACAATGACCCCCGATGCCGAACACGGTTGAAAGGCTGCTGCTGGCGGCTCCGCGCGGGTACTGCGCGGGCGTCGACAGGGCCGTGCAGACGGTCGAACGCGCGCTCGACAAGCACGGCGCGCCGGTCTACGTCCGCAAGGAGATCGTGCACAACAAGCACGTCGTCGAGGAGCTGCGCAAACGCGGCGCGGTGTTCGTCGAGGAGCACACCGAGGTGCCCGAGGGCGCGGTCTGCGTGTTCTCGGCGCACGGGATCGCGCCGAGCGTGCGCGTCGGCGCGGAGCAGCGCGGGCTCGTCACGATCGACGCCACCTGCCCGCTGGTGACGAAGGTCCACCGCGAGGCGGCGCGGTTCGCCGAGCAGGGCTACACGGTCGTGCTCGTCGGCCACGACGGGCACGAGGAGGTCGAAGGCACGATGGGCGAGGCGCCCGAGCAGATCGTGCTCGTGCAGAGCGAGGACGACGTCGACGCGCTGGAGATAGACGACCCCGAGCGCGTCGCGTACACGACGCAGACGACGCTCGCGGTCGATGAAACGACGGCGATCATCGCGCGCCTGCGCGAGCGCTTCCCGAGCATCGTCGGACCGCGTACGGACGACATCTGCTACGCCACGACCAACCGCCAGTCGGCCGTCAAGCAGATGGCGGGGAGCTGTGACCTGATGCTCGTGATCGGCTCGCGCAACTCGTCGAACTCGGTCCGGCTCGTCGAGGTGGCGCGTGACTGCGGCACCGAGGCGCACCTGATCGACAACGCCAGCGAAGTGCGCGAGGAGTGGCTCGAAGGCGTGCGGACGGTGGGCATCTCCTCGGGCGCGAGCGCGCCCGAGAACCTCGTGGCCGAGCTCGTCGAGCTGTTCCGCGCGCGCGGCGTCGCCGAGGAGCAGATCTCCGAGTTCCACGTGGTGAGCGAGGACGTGCGGTTCATGCTCCCGAAGCAGATCCGCGGCCCGCTCGTGGCGGACGGGGCGTCCTGAGCACGCCCGGGCCCGGCGGCGCCAGGCGGCGCCTGCGAGCAGGACCGGCCGTGGGGGCGGGCGCATGCGGACGCTGATCATCTCGGACCTGCACATCGGGAGCATCTCGCGCACGGACCTGCTGCGGCAGGCGAACCTGCGGGAGGCGCTCACGGCCGCGCTCGCCGGGGTGGATCGCCTCGTGCTGCTCGGCGACGTGCTCGAGCTCCGCCACGGCCCGGCCCGGGAGGCGATGAGCGCGGCGCAGCCGGTGTTCGAAGCACTCGGACGCGCGCTCGGAGACGGCGAGCTCGTGGTGACCGCGGGCAACCACGACCACGCGCTGATCGAACCGTGGCTGGCCGCGCGCGGGGAGCTCGAGAAGCCCTCGCCGCTGGCGCTGGAGCACCTGCTCGAGCCCGCCGAGGCCTCGCGGGCGTACGCGCGGATCGCGGAGTGGGCCGCCCCTGCCCGGACGCGGATCGCCTACCCCGGCCTATGGCTGCGGGATGACGTCTATGCGACGCACGGCCATTATCTCGACAGCCATCTGACGGTGCCGACGCTCGAGCGGCTCACGGTCGGGGCCATGAGCCGGCTCCTCGGGCACCCGCCGAGCGCGTTCGCGACGGTGGGCGACTACGAGGCCGTCGGGGCGCCGATGTTCGCGTGGCGAGACGCGGTCGCGCGCGACGCGCGCGTGGGCGCAGCGCTGAATGGCATCGCGACCGTCGATGCCTGGCGCGCGCTGGGGGGCTCCGGCCGCGACGGGCGCCGCGCCGGTCCGGCGCAGCGGGCAAGAGCGCGCACGCGCCTGGCGCGCGCGTTGCGAAGGCGCGCGCTCGTCGCCGGGTTTCCGGTGGCGGTGGCGGCGCTGAACCGGGCCGGCATCGGGCCGCTGAAGGCGACCGTGAGCGGCGAGGAGCTGCGGCGCGCGGGCCTGCTCGCGATGGGAGAGGTCGCCGCCAGGCTCGGCATCGGCGACGCCTACGTGGTCTTCGGCCACACCCACCGGCCGGGCCCGCTGCCCGATGACGATCCGGCCGAGTGGGTCGGACGAGGCGGAGCGCGGCTGTGGAACTGCGGGAGCTGGACCTACTCTCCGATCTTCATCTCGCGCGGCGCGAGCGAGAGCCCCTACTGGCCAGGCGCCGCGGTGCTCGTCGAGGACAGCGGCGCGCCGCAGGTGCTGCGCCTGCTGCAGGATCGGACGCGCGAGGAGATCCGCCCACCGCGCAAGGGGTCGACGGAGGACCTCACGCGAGCCCCGGCGTGAAGCACGTCGCCTCGCAGCGCACGCCGGGTCCGACGCCGAGCTGCAGCTCAGCGGCCGTGTGCCGCGTGTGCTCGATCAGCGCGTAGGCGCCCGGGCCCTCGACGGCGATGTGGGCGCCGTTGACGGTGAGCTCGCCGCTGCCGTCGAGCACCGCCCAGACGCCGCCCGCTTCATACGGTCCGGAGTAGGCACCGGGGCGGTCGGTGCTCTGCGCGGCCAGCCTCGCCCCCGGCTCGTCCTCGGGCCGCAGCGGGCCGAGCGGCTCGCGGTCGACCCCGACCAGCTCCTGGATCGCGAGCTCGGTTTCCCGATAGCCGCCCTCGCCGAAGTGGTAGTCGAACAGGCGCGCGCGACCGTCGAACAGGTAGCGCGCGGGCCAGCCCTCGTTCTCGTACTCCCGCCACACCTCGAGCTCTGAGTCGATCAGCACGGGGTGCTCGATCTCCAGGCGCGCGACCGCGGTGCGCACGGCGTCCTCGCTGCGGGACACGTCGAAGCCGGGGCAATGCACGCCGATCACGCGCAGGCCGGCGCCGGCGTAGCGGGCGTGCCACTCCTTGACGTAGGGGAGCGTGCGCATCGAGTTGGGCCGCGCGAAGTCCCAGAACTCGACCAGCATCGGGCGGCCGCGTTGCAGCGTGGCGACCGGTCCATCGGAGTTCACCCACGGGAGCTTCGTGGGGAACAGGGGGGCCGGGATCGTGTCGACCGGGGCGCGCACGGCTACCAGACCGTCTGCTCGGGCGCGAACGTCCGGATGCGCCTGTCCATGGTCACGAGTCGACCGTCGGCTATCCGGGCGGTGGCGAAGATCATGCGGTCAGCGGGATCGCCCGGGAAAGCCTCTCCGTCGAGGCTCGCGGCGGCGAGCGCCACCTCGACGGTCGCGGGCCAGAACGCATGGACGTAACCCTCTGTGACCGATCGCGCGACCCAGTCGCGGACGTCGCGGTCGAGCTCGATGCGCCCGCGACGATGCAGCGTCGCCACCTCGAGGACGCTGATCGTCGAGACGCCCACGCGCTCATCCGCGGCGATGGCGGTGCGCGCCGGCTCGGACAGGCGGTCGGGATCGGAAACCCACCAGAGCCACGCGTGGGTGTCGAGCAGGATCAAGCCAGTTCGCTGTCCCACTCGTCCCCGAGCGGCGCAAGGAGCTCCTCATCGGAGACGTTGAAGCGGACCGAGCCGCGCAGGGTCGGCGGCTCGACGGCGGGGACGACTCGCGCGACCGGCCGACCGTGCTTCGTCACGACGATCTCCTCGCCCGTGGCCGAGACTTCATCGAACATCGCAAGGCACTGCGCCTTGAACCGACTGGCGGACACGGTCCGGGACATGATGACCATGGTCACGATACCATGGTCATACGAGCGGCGGCAGACCTGACGCCACGGCGGGCTGTCAACCCGCGCGTGTTCCCCCCGCTGAGAGGTTCGAGGGGCAAGGCTGGCAAGGACGCAGGGAGCGACGTTTGCTTGTGCAGACGAGCGACCGAGGACACCCCCAGCCGCCGCTCATCGGACCTCTCAGCCGATGGAGCCGACCATCTCCAGCTGAATCAGCCTGTTCAGCTCCACCGCGTACTCCATCGGGAGCTCCTTCGTCACCGGCTCGATGAAGCCGTTGACGATCATCGCGGCGGCCTCGTCCTCGGTGAAGCCGCGGGAGCCCATGTAGAAGAGCTGGTCGTCGGAGATACGCCCGACGGTCGCCTCGTGGGCCACGGTCACGTTCGGGTTCTGGATCTGGATGTCCGGCCACGTGTCCGAACGCGATTCGCCGTCCATCATCAGCCCGTCGCACTGCACGCGGGCTTTCGAGCCCGCCGAGTTGTTGCCCATCTTGACGAGGCCGCGGTAGCCCATGATCCCGCCGTCCTTGGAGATCGACTTGGCGAGGATGTTCGAGGTCGTGTTCGGCGCGAGGTGCACGACCTTCGCACCCGTGTCCTTGTGCACGCCCTTGCCGGCGACGCCGACGTTCAGGTGGTCCGCCCGCGCGCCCTCGCCCATCAGGAACGAGCCCGGGTAGAGCATCACGTACTTGGCGCCCATCGACCCGCCGACCCACTCGACCGTGCCCTCGGCGTCGACGACCGCGCGCTTCGTGTTCAGGTTGTAGACGTCCTTGGACCAGTTCTGCACGGTCGTGTAGCGCGCCTTGGCGCCGTCGTGGACGAAGATCTCGACGACGGCCGAGTGCATCGAGTTGACGCTGTACGTCTGCGCCGTGCAGCCCTCGATGTAGTTCACCTCCGACCCCTCGTCGGCGATGATCAGCGTGTGCTCGAAGGTGCCCTCGCCGGCGCCCTCCATGCGGAAGTAGGCCTGCAGCGGCAGGTCGACCTTGACGCCCTTGGGGACGTACAGGAAAGATCCGCCCGACCACACCGCGCCGTGCAGCGCCGAGAACTTGTTGTCCTGCGCCGGCACGCACTTGTTCATGAAGTACTTCTCGACGAGCTCGGGGTACTGGCTGACGGCCGTGTCCATCGAGCAGAAGAGGATGCCGAGCTTGGCGTACTCCTCCTTCAGGCCCTCATAGACGGGCTCCTGGCGCCACACGCCGACGACGCCCGCGAGGTGCTCGCGCTCGGCCTGGGGGATGCCGAGGGCCTCGTAGGTCTCCTTCATCTCCTGCGGGACCTCGTCCCAGCTGTCGTAGCGCCCGGCGGTCGGGGGCGAGTAGAGCACGAGGTCGTCGAGGTTCAGGCCGCTGAGGTCCGGGCCCCACGTCGGGATCGGCTTCCGTTCGAAGATCTCGAGCGCCTTCAGGCGTTTCTCGGCCATCCAGTCTGGCTCTCCCTTGACCTTCGAGAGCTCGCTGACTACCTCCCGCGAGATTCCGTGACGCGCGAGCAGCTGGCCCTGCTCGTCCTCGACGATCGGGCTCGGTTTGGCGATTCTCGTGCCGTCAATGGTGGCCATGGTGGCTCCTCGCTGATGAAGCTTGCAATTCTGTGCGCTGCGGTAGGAATTGTATCGAGAGGCTCGGCTCCGCCTCGCTGGAAGTTCTCGCGGGGTGCGGATCGGGGGGTCGTGCGAGTGCTCCTTCGCGCATTGCCGTGCCCGCTTTCAGGTCGGCCATGCGTGGTCGCCGGTGACCGCTCCGCGGACGACCTTCAGGTTCAGCAGCGCGCACTTGCGCCGGGTCGCGGAGACCGGGATCCCGAGCAGCTCGATCATCCAGTCGGCTCCGAGCTCGCCCACCTCCGTCAGCGGCATGCCCTTCAGCTCCTCGGAGGCGATCGAGGCCGCGGCCTGGGAGATCGCGCAGCCGTGGCCGTGGAAGCGGAGGTCCTCGATGCGGTCGTCCTTGACGACGATGTGCACGCCGAGCTCGTCGCCGCAAAGCGGGTTGTGCTCGAGTGCCTCGAGGTCGTGCGGCTGCAGCTCGCCGAAGTTCCGCGGGCGCTTGTAGTGCTCGAGGATGTAGTCGCGGTAGAGGTCGTCCATCGCCGCCTCAGTTCGCGCCGTCGAGTGAGAACACCGCGCGCGCGCTGCGCAGCGCGTGTACGAGGGCGTCGATCTCGGCGTGCTCGTTGTAGACCCCGACGCTCGCCCGCGCCGTCGCGCCGACGCCGAGGCAGCGCATCAGCGGCTGGGCGCAGTGGTGGCCCGCGCGGATGCAGACGCCCTCGCGGTCGCACAGCTCGGCCACGTCGTGGGGATGGAGCCCGTCGATCGTGAACGAGGCGAGGCCGCCGCGGGCAGCGGCCTCGGGCGGTCCGACGACGCGCAGCCCGGGCACGCTCGCGAGGCCCTCGAGCATGTGCGCCGTCAGCGCCTGCTCGTGCTCGCGTACGCGCTCCATCCCGATCGCTCCGAGGTAGTCGACGGCCGCCGCGAGCGCGACCGCCTCGGCGATCGGCTGCGTGCCGGCCTCGAACTTGGAGGGGAGCTCCCCCCAGGTCGCGCCGTCGAAGTCGACCGAGGCGATCATGTCGCCGCCGGTCAGGAACGGCTCCATGCCCTCGAGCACCTCGCGCCGCCCGTGCAGGACGCCGATGCCGGTGGGCCCGAGCGCCTTGTGGCCGGTCCAGGCGTAGAAGTCGGCCCCGATCGCGCCCACGTCGACCGGCAGCTGGGGCACCGCCTGGGCGCCGTCGACGAGGCTCAGCGCACCAGCCGCCCGGGCCCGGCGCGCGATCTCGGCGACCGGGTTGATCGTGCCGAGGACGTTCGAGACGTGTGTGAAGGCGACGAGCCGCACGTCGCCGCGTTCGAGCTCGCGGTCGAGGGCGTCCAGCGACAGCTCGCCGCGCTCGTCGACCTCCAGGTAGCGCAGCGTCGCGCCGCGCTCGCGGCAGAGCACCTGCCAGGGCACGAGGTTCGCGTGGTGCTCGGCCTGCGTGATGAGCACCGCATCGCCGGCGCCGATGTTGGCGCGCCCCCAGGAGTAGGCGACGAGGTTGATCGCCTCGGTCACGTTCTTGGTGAAGATCGTCGTGCGCGGCTCTCCTCCGGTGAACGCCGCGATCCGCTCGCGCGCGCCCTCGAATGCCGCGTCGGCCTCCTGGGCGAGCGCGTAGACGCCGCGGTGCACGTTGGCGTTGTGCTCGCGCAGGTGCGCGGCCAGCGCCTCGATCACGACCTCCGGCTTCTGCGAGGTCGCGGCGGAGTCCAGGTAGACGAGCGGCCGCCCGCCCGGCCGCCGCTGCAGGATCGGGAAATCCGCGCGCAGCGAGAGTGTGCTCTCAGCGACTGGTGGCATACGTCTCGATGTCCTCTCGAGCCGCGGCGAGTTTGCGCTCGAGCTTGCCGCGGACGATCTCCTGCAGGCCCTCGTCGTCGAGCTCGTGGGCGAGCGGCTCGAAGAAGCCCTCGACGATCACGCGCACGGCCGCGGCCCGGTCGAGCCCGCGGCTCTGCATGTAGAAGATCGCGTTCTCGTCGAGCTCGCCGACGGTGCCCCCGTGCGAGGCCGAGACGTCGTCGGCGGAGACCAGCACCGAGGGGATCGCGTCGATCCGCGCGCGGGGCGAGAGCATCATCGAGTGGATCTGCAGGTAGGTGTGCGTCTGCTGCGATCCCGGGTCGATCTGGATCAGGCCCTCGAAGCTCGCGCGACTCTTGCCGGTGGCGGCACCGCGCCAGTGCACGTCGCCGCCGGAGGGGCCCGTTTCGTGGAGGTCGACCGCGAACACGTCGAGGTGCTCGTCCTCCTCGGCGAAGAACAGGCCGCGGAAGGCCATGTCGGCGCCGGGCTCGGCGATCGCGAGCTCGAGGTGCTGGCGCACCAGGTGCCCGCCGAGCAGCGCCGGCAGCCAGTGGCAGTAGCTGTCGCGCGCGAGCGTCACCACGCGAGTCGAGACGTCATAGACCTCGCCGCTGCCCCAGTCCTGCACCTGGGCCAGGCGGCAGCGCGCGCCGTCGCGCAGGTAGAGCTCGAACGCCCCGGCGTGCAGCGCCTGCCCCTCGAAGTCCTCGCCGAGGTCGTACTCGTGGACGCGGAAGTCGCTGCTGTTGCCGCCGATCACGAGCGTGCGGCCGTACTGCGCCACGCCCGCCTGCTCGATCGCGTAGACGATCTGGAAGGGCTCCTCGACCACGATGTCGTCGGGCACGTGCAGGAAGGCGCCGGCGCTCCAGAAGGCGGCGTTGGCCGCCTCGAGCTTGTCGCGGTCGAGCGGGAGCCGCTTGGAGAACCACTCGGATACGAGCGCGCTGTGGTCGCGGAACGCGTCCTCCAGCGAGCACAGCACCACGCCCCGCTCGGCGAGCGCGGGGTCGAGCTCGAGCGAGGCGATCGCTCCCGCGCTCTGCACGATCCGCCCCGCGAACGGCGTGTCGGGCAGGGTGCGCGTCACGACCTCCGGGACCCCCTCGCCGGCGCGCTCGGACGAGAGCGAGTCGAGCTCGAGGGCGGCGAGCGTCGTCGACCAGAAGCCCGAGCGGCGCCACACCGGCAGCTCGAGCTCGTCGTAGGCGGCGCGCGCCGCGGCGCGCAGCTCCGCCAGCGAGCGCCCGTCGCCCGCCCCCTGGCCGTGGAGCGCGTGGTAGAGGGTCGCCTCGCGGTGGCGGCCGGCCTTCATCTTCGCCTGCACGCCGTCCTCGGCGGACGGCTGCGCGCCGTTCAGCCCCTCGCCTGTCTCAGACACCGTCGACCGCGCCGGCCGCCGCGCCGACCTCCTGGCGAATCTGGTCGTAGCCCTCGCGCTCGAGGCGCTCGACCAGCTCGACGCCGCCCTCGAGCACGATCCGGCCGTCCATCAGGATGTGCACGAACTGCGGCTGGACGTAGTGGAGGATGCGCTGGTAGTGGGTGATGATCAGCGCGCCGAGGCCCTGCTCGTCGTGCAGCCGCTGCACGCCCTCTGCGACCGTGCGCAGCGCGTCGATGTCGAGTCCCGAGTCGGTCTCGTCGAGGATCGCGATGTCGGGCGCGAGCATCGCCATCTGCAGGATCTCCGCGCGCTTCTTCTCGCCGCCGGAGAAGCCGTCGTTCAGGTGGCGGGAGGTGAAGGCGCGGTCGACGTCGAGCAGCTCGATCGCGTGCTGGAGCTGCGTGCGGAACTCCTTGACCTGGATCGGCTCCTCGCGCTTGGCGTTGATCGCCATGCGCAGGAAGTTGGCCACCGACACGCCGGGGATCGAGACCGGGTACTGGAACGCGAGGAACAGGCCGGCCTTCGCGCGCTCGTGCGGCTCGGCCTCGGTGATGTCCTCGCCCTTGAAGGCGATCGTGCCCGCGGTGATCTCATAGGAGGGATGGCCGAGCAGCGTGTTCGCGAGCGTCGACTTGCCCGATCCGTTCGGGCCCATCAGCGCGTGGATCTCGCCGCGGTTGATCTCCAGGTTCACGCCCCGCAGGATCTCGCGATCCTCGGTGCGCACGTACAGGTCTCGGATCTCCAGGTCGGCCACTCAGGCTCCAGTCGTGAGGGGTTGCATGGGAAGTGAGGGAAGCGCAGCCGCCGCGGCCGCCGGGTCGGACAGGGGGTCGCCCGCGCCCGCGCTGCGCACCAGGTCGGCGAGCGTGGTGTGCCGCAGCGTGCTGATGATCGAGAAGCGCACGCGCGTCCACAGGAGCTTCGTGGGGCACACGTGATCGATGCTCGACTCGCGCGAGCAGGTGATCGAGCCGTCGGAGGCCTCGGAGATGCACTCGATCGGAGCGATCGACCCCTCCAGCGCCTCGACGACCTCGGCCATCGTGATCTCGGCGGCGGGGCGCGCGAGCATGTAGCCGCCGCGCGAGCCCCGGCGGGAGTCGACGAGCTCGGCCTTGCGCAGGCGCGCGACGAGGTGCTCGAGGTATGCGAGCGGCAGGCCGCCGCGATCCGCGATCTCGGCGAGCGGGACCGGTTCGCTGCTTGTCGCTCGAGCCAGCTCCACCATCACGCGGATCCCGTACTCGGCCTTGGTCGAGAACATCATCGATTTCCTACCTCGCAGCTAGGGTATCAGGGGCGCGTGGGCTCCTATTCGAGCGCCCGGATGTCGTGCGCCAGCGCTTCGGGCGTGAGCTGTTCGGGCTGGTAGAGGACCCGCTCGCGCCCCTGGCGATCGACGAGCACCACCGTGAGCGCCCGTTCGAACGCGGCGCGCCCGTCGTGCGGGGAGACGATCCGGTACTCGCGCCAGACGCCGCGCAGGGCGGCCGCCGGCCCGGCGAGGTAGCGCACGCGCCCGTCGAGCGAGACGGCGCGCAGGAAGCCGCGCACGCGAGCGGGCGTGTCCGCGGCCGGGTCGACGCTCACGAGCAGCACGGCGGGGGCCTTGGCGAGTTCGTCGAGCGCCCCCCGGATCTGCTGTGCGACGAGCACGCAGCCGGGCGCGCACGCCGAGTCGAGGAAGGCGAGCACGACCACCCTGCCGCGCAGGCTCGACAGGGACACGCGCCTTCCTTCGAGGTCCGTGAGCGTGAAACCGGGTGCCTGCGGCGGCTGCGTCAGGGCGGCGCCGTCGAACGTGACGGTCGTGTTGCGCGCCGACCCGCAGCCGCCCGCCGCGAGGCATGCGGCGAGCGCGAGCCCGCCCGCGAGGCGCCTGCATGACGGTGGCGCGCGCACGGCGCCAGCCTACGCGAGGCGCTCGGCGAGGCACCGATCACCGGGCCCGATCACTCGCCCCGGCGGACCATCGATCCGGCGGATCCACCTCGCTATACTTTATGAAGTCCTGCAATCCCGACTGTGGTTTAGGAGATTCGAGATGAGCCCCTCCGGTGCGGAGCTTCTCCGTCAAGTCAAGAGCCAGATCGAGGAGATCGACCCGGCCGAGGCGCGCGAGCTGATCGGCGAGGGAGTCGTGCTCGTCGACGTGCGCGAGACGGACGAGTTCGCAGGCGGCCACATCCCCGGCGCCAAGCACGTGCCGCGGAGCTATCTCGAGACCCGGATCGAGGGTGCGGTCCCCGACCACTCCACCCAGGTGATCCTCTACTGCCAGTCGGGCAACCGCTCGGCCTACGCCACGCGCACGCTGATCGAGGAGCTGGGTTACGAGCACGTCCGCTCGCTCACCGGCGGCATCACGCTGTGGAAGGACCGCGGCTACGAGGTCGAGGTCCCGCGCGCGCTCTCGCCCGAACAGCGCGACCGCTACTCGCGCCACCTGCTGATCCCCGAGATCGGCGTCGAGGGCCAGCAGAAGCTGCTCGACGCGAAGGTGCTGCTGCTCGGTGCGGGCGGCCTCGGCTCGCCCACCGCGCTGTACCTCGCGGCCGCCGGGGTCGGGACGCTCGGGATCGTCGACGACGATGTCGTCGACCTCTCCAACCTCCAGCGCCAGGTGATCCACAACAACGAGCGCATCGGCGTGCCCAAGGTCGACTCGGCCGAGGAGAGCATCCGCGCGCTGAACCCCGACGTGAACGTCGTCAAGTACCGCACCCGCGTCGACGCTTCCAACATCATGGAGATCATCGAGGGCTACGACGTGATCGTCGACGGCGTCGACAACTTCCCCACGCGCTACCTGCTCAACGACGCGACGGTGCGCCTGCGCATCCCGGTCGTCTCCGCCTCGATCCTCGGCTTCGACGGACAGCTCTCCGTGTTCAAGCCGTACGAGGGCCCGTGCTACCGCTGCCTGTTCCGCGAGCCGCCGCCGGCAGAGCTCGCGCCCTCCTGCGGCGCCAACGGCGTCCTCGGCGTGCTGCCGGGGACGATGGGCATGCTGCAGGCGACCGAGGTCGTCAAGCTGATCCTGGGGATCGGCGAGCCGGCGATCGGACGCCTGCTGCTCTACGACGCGCTCGGCGCCACGATCACCGAGGTCAAAGTCCACCGCGACCCGGAGTGCCCGATCTGCTCGCGGGACCCGGAGTCGATCCGCGACGAGGAGATGGGCGTCTTCCCCGATTACGAGGCGTTCTGCGCCGCCGCCGGCTAGCGGCGCGCGAGGGCTTGTCCTCGGTCGGCGCACACCCCGCTCCGGCGTCCGTGCCCGACTCGACGCGCGCGCCGCTGGCTCGCGCGACGCCGGCCCGCTAATCTCACGCCGCGATGGCCACGATCAAGATCCCACCGGTCCTCCGCAACTCCGTCGGGGGTGAGAAGGAGGTCGGCGCCACGGGCGCCAACGTCGGTGAGGTGCTGCGCGACCTGGCCGCCACGCACCCCGCGACCGAGAGCCAGCTCTTCTCCGCCGACGGCGAGCTCAACCGCTACGTGAACGTCTACCTCAACGACGAGGACGTGCGCGTGCTCGACGGCCTCGACACCGCTGTGGGCGACGGCGACACGCTCGTGATCCTGCCCGCGATGGCGGGCGGGGCCCAGCGCTGAACCGGCACGGGTCGCGGGGGCACACGCCGGCAGCGCGTCAGCTTCGGGGCCGCTGCGCAGCGCCCGCGGGTTGAGCGCGGAGCCGCGGCTCGCCGTGCCGAGCTGGGCCGGCTCGCGGTGCCGAGCTAGGCCACGAGCGGCGGAGCCGCGGGCTCGCCGACGCCGGCGCCGGCGGCCGGTACGTGCGCCATCGCGTGCTCGGCGAGCGCCGTGATCGTCAGCGACGGGTTCACGCCCACGTTCGCGGGGATCACCGACCCGTCGCAGACGAGCAGGTTCTCGTAGCCGAACACGTGCTGCTGGGCATCCACCACGCCGTTCTCGGCGTCCGGGGCGATCACCGCGCCGCCGAGGATATGGGCGGTCGAGGGGATGTTGAACAGTGCCTCCGTGAGCGCGCTCTGGGCGATCCCGCCGGTCCGCGCGGCGAACCATTCAGCAGCCTCGTTGGCGGTCGGGATGAACGTCGGGTTGGGACGCTCGGGGTCCTGCTCGGTCGACAGCCACAGGCTCCCGAAGGGACCTTTGCGCGGCCGCAGCGCGATCGCGTTGTCGAGCGTCTGCATCACGAGCAGGATCACCGTGCGGCGCGACCAGTGCTTGGCGAAGATCACCTGCGCGAGCCGTCGCGGGTGGCGTGCGATCTGCGCGAGCAGCTTCAGCGGGCGCGTGACGCGCGTGCCGTCGCCGACCAGCAGCGTGTAGAGCATCCGCATCGAGTCGCCGTCGTCGCCGTAGGTGACCGTCTCGATGTGGGTGTGCGGGTCCGGATAGATGGAGGAGCTGATCGCCACGCGCTTGATCAGGTCGTCGGGGTAGTCCTCGGGCACGGTCACGGTCAGGATCGACTCCGAGTTGGTCCGCACGAGCTCTCCCAACCGCTGCGAGATCCGCGGCAGCGATCCGCCGAGGCGGCAGCGCTGGAGCAGCTTGTTGGTGCCGAGCGGGCCGGCGGCGAACACGACCCCGCGCGCCCGCTGCACCCGGCGTTCGCGCCGCACCCAGGCCCCCGAGCGCACGCTTTCGACCTCGTAGCCATCGCTGCCGTCGCCGCCCCCGATCGGGCGCACGTCGATCACGGTTCGCTCCGGCATCACCCTCGCGCCGCGCTTCTCGGCGAAGTAGAGGTAGTTCTTGACGAGCGTGTTCTTCGCACCCCGCACACAGCCGACCATGCAGCGTCCGCACAGCGTGCAGCCGGTCCGGTCCGGCCCCTCGCCGCCGAAATAGGGGTCTGGCACGGTCTCGCCCGGCTCGCCGAAGTAGATCCCGACCGGGGTGCGTTTGTACGTGTCGCCCACGCCGAGCTCCTCGCCGAGCTCGCGCAGCAGCTGGTCGGCGGGGTCCTCGTAGGGGTTCTCCGTCACGCCGAGCATCCGCTGCGCCTCCTCGTAGTGCGGCGCGAGCGCGCTCTCCCAGTCGTCGATCCCGGCCCACTGGCGATCCTCGAAGAACGCCCGCGGCGGCACGTAGAGCGTGTTCGCGTAGCCGAGGCTTCCGCCGCCGACGCCGCAGCCCGAGACGACCGACACGTCCCGGAACGTCGTCAGCCGGAAGATGCCCTTCATCCCCAGGCGCGGGTTCCAGAAGTAGCGGCGCAGGTCGGCGGTCGAGCGCGGGAACTCGTCGTCCGCGAAGCGCCTGCCGCACTCGAGCACGCCCACCGAGTAGCCCTTCTCGCTCAGCCGCAGCGCCGAAACGCTCCCGCCGAAGCCGGAGCCGATGACCAGCCAGTCGTAGTCGAACCCCTCGCTTGCACGCATCGTGGCGGGCCCCCCTCGGGCCGCAGACCATGTTAGACGCTGACTGGCCGCCCGGCCAGTCGCTCGGCGCCTGGAGCCGCGCAGCGCCCCCGACCGGCGCGGATCTCAACGAGCTACGTCGAGCGGCAAACCCTCACCATGCGGATGACGATGCGCGTTCGCGCGGCTCATTCGCGCGCGTGGTCTGCAGGGTCGGCAGGGGCCTTCAGAGGGCTGGCGTGTGTGGCGTCTGCTCGGATACGCCGGCGCCTCGCAAGGCCTCGGCGCGATCGAGGTACACCCGGGAACGCCAGATCCTGCCGCCGCGGAAGTCGACGAGCATCGCTATCGGCGCATCGACCGGGGCGCCGCTGCCTCTTCCACGTCCCTGGAACCGGGCGAGCACGAGCACGCGGTCGCCAAGATCGCGGAACTCCTCGGTGACTGCCTGCAGCTCCGTGAAGGTCTCGGCAGTCTCGGCCCAGAACTGTTCGATGCCCTCGCGTCCTCGGTAGCAGCTGCCGTGGAGGATCATCGCCGCCGGCCACCACTCGACATCGGGGGTCGCGAACTCGGCGAAGAAAGTGTCGAGATCACGGCGTTTGTACGCCTCCGCCGCTCGCTTGGCGAGCTCCACTTTGTCCGCTTCCTCGCGAGTCACGTTCACGCAAGTATCGCGCAGCCCATCTGGACGCCGTCGACCGTGAGCCAGTGGACGGGCTGATCGAGTGCGGCGCCCTCAAACCGATGCACGACCCGGCGAACCCCTCGCTATATTCTCTGAAGTAATGGCGGCGGAGAGGCTGAGGAACAGGCCCTGCGGCGGGCGCTACAGCGACATCGTCGCCGCGATCGGCAACACGCCGCTCGTCGAGCTCTCGCGGCTGTCGCCCAAGCCGGGCGTGCACATCTTGGCCAAGCTCGAGTCGCACAACCCGACCGGCTCGGTCAAGGACCGCGTCGCCCGCGCCCTGATCGAGGACGCCGAGGAGAAAGGCTCGCTCGCCTCCGGCCAGACGATCCTCGAACCGACGTCCGGCAACACGGGCATCTCGCTCGCGATGATCTGCTCGCGCAAGGGCTACCGCCTGAAGGTCGTGATGCCCGAGAACGTCACCCCCGAGCGCACCCAGCTGCTGCGCATGTACGGCGCCGAGATCATCTACTCGCCCGGCGACCAGGGCTCCAACGGCGCTGTGGCGATGGCGCTCGAGCTCGCCGCCGAGGACTCCTCCCTGTACATGCCCTACCAGTACGGGAACGAGGCGAACCCGCTGGCGCACTACAACGGCACGGCGCTCGAGATCATCGAGGAGCTCGACGACGTGGCGGCGTTCGTGGCCGGCCTGGGCACCGGCGGCACCCTGATGGGCAACGGCCGGCGCCTCAAGGAGGAGCTGGGCGACAGCGTCAAGATCGTCGCCGCCGAACCGATGCAGGGCGAGCCCGTCCAGGGCCTGCGCTCCCTCGAGGACGGCTTCATCCCGCCGATCATCGACCTGTCGCTGCTCGACCGGAAGATCTTCGTCACCAACCACGACGCGATCATGTTCACGCGCAAGCTGCTCGACGAGGAGCGCGTCTTCGCGGGTGTCTCATCGGGAGCGATCGCCAAGGTCGCTGTCAGGATCGCGAATGAGCTCGACGAGGGGAACGTCGTATTCATCGTGGCGGACGACGGCGCCAAGTACTTCTCTAGTGGCATCTACACGCGTCCCGTCGACGAAATCGAGAACCTGGACTCGACCGTCTGGTGGTAACCGCGGAGCCGGCGACGCGCCGGCGGATGCTGGGGATGTCGCTCGCGTCTTCCGCGACGGCCGCGGCCGCCGCGCTGGCCGGTTGCGCTGGCTCGCGCCAGCGGCTCAAGCTCGGCGACCGCTCGCTCGACTCCGATAGCCAGCTGCTCAACTCGCTGCTCCTGCTCGAACGGCGTGCGATCGCCGCGTACACCGCGGGCGCCCCGCTGCTGAGCGGCCGGGATCTCCGCGCCGCGACCGCGTTCCTGCGCCAAGAGCTCGTCCATGCGGGGCATCTGATCTTGCTGATCAAGCGCGCGGGCGGAACCGCCTCTCCGCGCGTTGCGAGCTACGACCTCGGCCATCCGCGGAACGCCCGCGACGTGCTCACGCTCCTGCACCAGGTCGAGCGCGCACAGCTCGGCGCGTACATCGACGCGATTCCCAAGCTGTCGCCCGGGCCACTGCGGGCATCCGTCGCGACGATCGTCGCCGACGACGCGGAGCACGTGTCCGTGCTCCG
>DATARO010000006.1:0-36588 GCA_036264095.1 Solirubrobacteraceae bacterium
TAGACACCTACTTCGTCGTCGCGAACGGGCGATTGAAGCTCCGCGAGCAAGACGGGGCATCCGAGCTGATCTACTACGAGCGTTCTGACGAAGCGGTGCAGCGGGAGAGCAACTATCTGCTCGTGCCCACACAAGACCCCAATGGCCTCAAGGCGGCGCTTGCCTCGGCGTTGGGGGTCAAGGTGGCCGTGAGAAAGAAGCGGCGATTGCTGCTCTGGCGCAACGTGCGGATCCATCTCGACCGGGTCGATGGGCTCGGCAACTTCATCGAGCTGGAGGCCGTCGCCGAAGCGGGCACCGACCTTGATCGTGAGTACAAGAGCATCACCGAGCTGCGCGACGCGCTGGGGATCACCGACGAGCGAATACTGGCGAGCGGCTACAGCGACGAACTACTACGCGCGCAGGCATCGTGAGCCAAGACCTCTGGGGTGCAGTCGACGACTACATCGCCGACCATCTGATCGACGATGACGAGATTCTCGACGAGAACGAGAACGCTGGTCTTCCGGCGGGCGCCATCGCTGCGAACCACGGGAAGCTGCTGAACCTGCTCGCGCGCGCCATCGGCGCCCGGCGGGTCCTTGAGATAGGAACGCTCGGCGGCTACAGCGCCATCTGGCTCGCCCGTGCACTACCCCCAAACGGGCATCTCATCACCCTCGAGGTGAGCCCGCGCTATGCCGAGATCGCACGAGCGAACATCGACGCGGCCGGTTTGACGAGCATCGTTGAGGTGCGGGTCGCCCCTGCGCTAGAAACGCTACGGGAGCTTGCCGCAGAGGGCGCGGCTCCGTTCGACTTGATCTTCATCGACGCCGACAAGCAGAACCACGGCACCTACCTCGAACACTCGTTGGAGCTGTCGCGGCCGGGAACTGTGATCGTGGCCGACAACGTCGTTCGGGCCGGCGCGATCCTCGACCCGGACGCCACCGACCCACGCCTCGGCGAGGGCGGCATCCAAGGCGTCCGGCACTTCTATGAGATGCTCGCCCGGGAGCCGCGGCTCAGCGCTACCGCAATCCAGACCGTGAGCGGCAAGGGCCACGACGGGTTCGCCCTGGTGCTCGTCACCGATACACGGTGAGCTGAACTGAACCGTGGGAAATCTGCAGCTGGTCATCTTCGACTGCGACGGTGTACTTGTCGACAGCGAGGTCATCTCAAACGTTGTGCTCGCGCGGGTGCTGACTGCCGAGGGCCTGCCAACCACGCTGGCCGAGGCACGTCGTGCCTACCAGGGAATGCTCCTGGCCGATGTTGTGGCGGCTGCTGAGGCCAAGCTCGACCGCAAGCTGCCCGAAGACTGGCTCGATCGTTACGAGCGCGAGCGAGACGAGGCGTTCCACCGGGATCTCACACCGGTGCCGAACGCTGCGGAGGCGGTGCAGCGCGTCCGCGCCGCCGGGGTCGCGGTCTGCGTCGCCTCGCAGGGCAAGCTCGAAAAGACGCGGCTCACACTCGGTCTCACCGGACTTCGCGATCTGTTCGCCCCAGACGCACTCTTCTCCGCCTACTCCGTACCGCGAGGCAAGCCACACCCCGACCTCTTCCTCCACGCCGCCGGGAGCATGAACGCGGAGCCTTCGAGGTGCGCGGTCGTTGAGGACTCGCCCTCGGGCGTCACGGCCGCTGTATCTGCGGGGATGCGCGTTTTCGGCTACGCGGCGGACAGCGACGAGCTGGCGCTGCGAGGAGCCGGAGCCGAGATCCTGCACTCGCTGGAAGGCCTGCCGACCGCTCTCGGGCTGATCGGCACTCGGGACTAGCGGGCGTGCGTGATCGCCGGGTGGACTATGAGCGCCATGGGCGCACGTATGCCCGATTCCGACGCGAAGACCCGAGGATCGCCGCACGGATCCACGCGGCGCTCGGCGACGCCGGGACGGTAGTGACAGGCAGCCGATCGGAATCGGGCCCCAGCAGAGCAAGCACAACGCCACCATCGCGAGCAGGAGGAACGCCGCGAGAAGATCGTCAAGGCGCCTACGCGACTCACTCCGTACGTGCGGCGACTTCTCGGTAATGGACGGGAGCGGTACCCGGCCTGCGGCCGATAAACAACCAACCAGAGTCGCTCGGGTCGCTGCGCATGGAAGCGCAATACTAATGGCACCATAAGTGTTTATGCCAGCGCGCGGACACGCGCTTGCCCGTCGGGTCTCGTTGTTCCCCGGAATGCGAACAACTCGTATGGTTCGAGTCAATCGAACACACGTCTACCCCGGTGTTTGGGCTAGTCGCACGCACTTAGGTTGGACGAGCCGGTCCTTGGCAAACGTCGTTTGCTGTGGAGCATCGCTCGAGACAACCCGAGGAGACACCATGAAACGCAGCTCCCTACTGCTCGTCGTCGTAGCGGCCCTCGCTCTGTCCGCCACCACGGGCATCGCCTCCGCCGCTGGGCCCTTCACTGGCAGCCCGGCTGCGAACCCTCTGATCAAACCGTTGTATACCGAAGGTCAGGCGGAAAACCGCGCGGCGGAATGGGCGCGCTACGACTGGAAAGACGGACGTGCGTACACCGAAGCGTGCTACCCGACGGGCAAAAACCAACGCTACGTGACGCAGTGGGAATGCGAAGGCAGCTGGAGTAGCGGAGAAAAAAGCGACCTCATCTGGCTGGTTGGGATCGACCCCTACGGCAACCAGACCTACCACTACGAATAGACCGTAACCAGTCCACGGCGGCACGCCCGCGCACGGCGTGCCGCCATGGCTTGCGGGAGCCCACCCGCGCGGCTCAGGACCTAGGCGGCGCGTTGCTAGAGTCGCCTCGATTGTGACGGATCCCAACGAGCGGGACGAAGCTGAGCGCCGCGGGGCCGATCCTGGGAAGCTTCAAGCCTGGGTGTTCGGACTCTTGGTTTTGGGCTGCATAGCAGCGTTTTTTGTCATTCAGCGGTTGAAGCACACGCCGACGCCGGTCCAGAGCTTCAAACGGACTCCAACGTTTCATCCGACCGCGACGCCCGCGGCGAGCTGTCGTCGCCCGCTGGCACACCGGGAAGTGCTCGCGAGCCCCCACTTGGAGTACGTGTCCTTCCGACTGGGCCACACCGAACGCGCCACCGTGTCGATCTTGTCGACGTCGGGAGAAGTCGTGGCGCGCTTGGTGTCATCGCTCCCACTACGCGCCTACAGGCGAGTGTCGCTTTGCTGGAACGGGCATATCGGCCCGCTGCAGAGCGGCGGGACGGCGCCGCTTGGCGAATACCGCGTGGAGGTCACGCTTTCGCCTTCGGGTCGTGAAATAGTCGCGCCGCTTGGGTTCGTGCTCGCGGGCGAATAACGGCTCCGTTGAAAGTCATCGCCTTGAAGCTCGGCCGGACGCGAAGGATTCTCGAGCCCTAACGGTCGGCTCGGTCATCGGGGGAGCGCGACGGCCACAGATCCTGCTTCTCGTCGCGCGAGGGCCACGAATCGGGACGCTCGCGTAGACGCGCACGCTCAAGCTCCGCGGCCCATTCGACCGCGGCGCCGGCCCAGCGCAAAGCCTGCTCACGGTCCAGCGGAGCGCCGCGAGCCGACCCGTAGCGCATCTGCACTCCGTATCGCGCCAACCTCTCGACGCCGTGCAGCTCCTGCGGGACACCCAAGCCGCTGTCGCGGCAGAGCTCAGTGAGCCCCGCCAGATCATGTGTGTGCGGAAACCTCACCTCGCGAGATGCCAGCGCCGACTTGAGCGCCTTCTCAACGGCCTGCTGGCAATGAAAGCCGACGATGGAATCCGCCACGCCGTCGAGTGGCAAAAGTGCGCTGGCCGCAGCCGCGTCCTCCTTGGCCAAGCCGAGCATGAGCTGAGCGACATCCTCATCCATCTAGCTCACCGCAACCGGGTGAGCCTCAGAGAGCGCTGTGTGGATGAAGCTCCCGTGCTGCGTGCCCCACTGATCCACTTCGCGCTCGCTGGCGACGACGACGTCGGCGAACAGGTGCAGGCCGGTTAGGGCGCCGCGAAGCCTGACCGACTCCTCTGCAGGATCGTCGACCACCGGCTCGATCACCAGGAAATCGAGATCGCTGTCGGGCCCGGCCTCACCACGGGCGTAGGAGCCGAACAACAAGACCCGCGACTCAGGCGCGGCTGCCTGCAGCCGCCGGGCCGCCTCAGAGATCAGAGCGTCGTCGAACATGGGATTAACGGTAGCGAGAGACCCAGACCGCCAGCGCCCCCGCGCCGGCGCTCCAGCGCGGGGACAACCGGGCCACCTTGTTCGTTCAGGCCGCCACCGGCTCGCGCTTGCGCCTTGCCGGTTTGCCCTGCTCCTCGGCTACTGCCTCGGCGGGCCTCGGGGCGGTCAGGAACTCGACCGTCCCGACGACCGAGTAGTCGTGGCGTTTCTCGCCACCGTCGGTCTCCCACTCGCCGTATTCCAGGCGACCGTCGACCGCGACCAGCCAGCCCTTCTTCAGGTACTCGGCGGCGGCCTCGCCGCCCTTGCCGAACACGGCCACGTTGATGTAGCCGACCTCGCGGCCACGACCCATGCCATCCACCGCCAGTCGCAGCTGGCACACCTTCATGTCGTCCGAGACCTGGCGGAGCTCGGGGTCCTTCGTGAGACGGCCGATGCAGATGTACTTGTTGATGTTCATCTCGTTTCTCCTTCGGTTGCTTGGCGTTTGTGACGCAGCCGGAGAACGACGCTGACCGGCGCGCGGAACCGGAGTCCGAAGGACGCAGGGGAACCCCCCTTGCGGGGGTTGCAGCGGATAGCCGGCACGCGGCGACACTCAGGCAAGACGCAAAAACGACAGGCAACCCAGGAGGCAGCGGGACGGCAGCACCCCAACTGCCAGGCTCGTTGCCGCAGACAATCGAGCCTCAGAAGCTTTTGGCGCCTAGCTTGTAACGATGCTTGCGGTGGACGCCACCTTGTAGTCGTGAGTCAGCCAGGCGACGTCGTCTACTCGTACAGCCGGACCATACCGTCCGGCGGGCGCCTGGACGAGTTCGAGCTGCTCTATCGCTCGCAGGTCGGCGCCGTGAGCGCCTTTTTCGCACGGCGAAGCCGAAATCCGCAGCTGATCGCCGATCTCACGGCCGACACCTTCGCCGAGGCGATGAGCTCCTACCTTGCCCACGGCCCCGCCGAGGGCAGCGAGCGCCCCTGGCTGTTCGCGATCGCCAGGCACGTCTACGCAAAACACTGCGAGCGCAGCAGCCGACGCGAGTCCGCCGCCATCCGTGAGCAGGGACGCCAGACGCTCGCGGAGGACGAAATCGAGGAGCTCGCCGAGCGAATCGACATGCAGCGCTCCGCACGCCAGCTGCTCGCTGCCCTCGCATCGCTACCCGCGATCGAACGCGAGGCGATCGAGCTCGTGCATGTCGCGGGCTTCACGCCGAAAGAAGCAGCAGCGGCGCTCGGCGTCTCCGCCGGCACGCTGCGGGTACGACTCTTCAGGGCACGAGCCAGACTACGAAAGGAGAGCGCCACAAATGTCCAGTTTTGACGAGCGACTGTGGGCGGAACTCGCCAGCAATCACGGCGAGCCGCTTGCCGCTGCCCCGGCACGAACTCGGCCAGCGCACCCGAGGCGCGGCGGCAGGATCCTGCTGGCCGCAGGTGCGGCGCTTACCCTCGCCGGGGGCACAACCGCGACCCTCGCGCTCACCGCCGGCACGACAACGCCGGCATTCGCGGTCACCGTCAACCGCGACGGCTCAGTCACGTTGACGCTCAACCAGCTCCTCGGCGCCAAGGCCGCAAACGCGAAGCTGGCGAGCCTGGGCGTCAACGTGAGAGTCGTGGCGCGCGAACGCGGGTGCATGGCGACGGCCACTACGCCGCCGACAGGTCCACGCGGGCTGCGTACTGAACACCGCTTGATCGAATCCATCCTCAGCGGCAACGACGCCCCGGTGCAGTCCGGGCCTCGACCCGGCGTGGACACCGGCCTCGAGTTCCGCATCCGACCCGACGAGATCCCAGCCGCAGACACGCTACTCATCACCGCACGTCGTGTTGAAGCCGAGGGCGCCCATGGATCTCATGCCGTCGGCATGAGCGTCGCTCTCTACCGCGACCCCGCGCCGACATGCGTGCCACTCGGCTAGGGCCTGCGCGCCCGCCTCGACAAGCCGCGCGCGCCGGCCGGCGCGGCGCGCTGCTAGCAGAGTCCAATCTCCGTGGCACCCGACGCAGCGCCCGGGCCGGGCCGACGCCAGCCGGCTACCCGCCTCTCAGATAGGGTCCGGTCGATGAGCGTCAGCTACTGGATGGGTCCCACCGAGGACGAGGCTATGCAAGACGAGCATGCCTTCATTTGGCGAGCCATTCTCAAGACAGTGGACATCAATCTCGACGGCAAGCGCGTGCTCGACGTTGGGTGCAATCGCGGTGGCTTCCTACGACTCCTGAGCGACCACCGCGGCATTGCTGAGGGCTTCGGATACGACCCCGCAGACGGCGCTATCGACGATGCGCGACGGCTCTCCGACGGGCGTCCACTCCGCTTCACGGTGTCAAGCGGGGTGCCGGCAGGCTGGAGCGGGTTCGATGTCGCCTTCAGCCACGAGGTGCTCTACCTGATCGAGGATGTCGCCGGGCACGCACAAGACGTCTTCGATGCACTGGCACCCGGCGGCGTCTACTACGCGGTCGTGGGCGTTCACGCCGCCAGCCCCATGATGGTCAAATGGCACAAGAAAAACGCGCAGGCACTCAACCTCCCGCCCCTCTACGACCTCGACGACATCGTTGGCGCTTTCGTCGACGCCGGATTCGACGCATCCGCTGCACGCCTGGCCATCGACTTCATGCCCGCGGCCGATCAGGGACACCACGGACAGGGCGCGCTGCTCGACTGGCTCGACTACTACAACGACCACAAGCCAATGTTGCGCTTCCGGCGGCCTGCAGCCTCCAACAGCCAGTAGAAGCCGAGCGCGACCGAAGCCGTAATGCGCCGACCGGATAGCGCAACGCGGTCCCCGACAAACCACCGACCTGCACGTGTCACCAGCCGTGTCGGCAGGAGGCCGTCCCTATGGACGAGCGGCCAGCCACCTTGCTCTTAGCTGCCGCAAGGATCCGGGCCATCCGGACTGCAGCAACATTTCGTGTGCATGCCCCGGCTCGGGCGTCCGGGGATGCCGGACACCTGGCGTCGCTCCTTACGGTGTGGTACCCGTGCGCGGTACCCATGACGTCCTGGCGCAACCATCCATCCGACCCTTAAACGACAAAACCCCCGGATTTCCGAGGGTTTTGTGCGAAGCGGATGAAGGGATTCGAACCCTCGACCTTCGCCATGGCAAGGCGACGCTCTAGCCAGCTGAGCTACATCCGCGCGAAGCGCTGATTCTACCCGGCACCGCGCCGGCCCGCTGCCGGCTCAGCCCTTCAGCGTCGAGCGCCTCCGTCGCAGGCCGCTGCCGGCTCAGCCCTTGAACGTCGAGCGGCCTGTGTCGCCGAAGGGCTCATCGCGCTCGCGCACCGCCTCGCGGAAGCCGGCCTCGGCTGCCCGCGCTTGGAACGCGTACCCCTCTGCCGTGTGCCGCGTGATCCCATCGAAGAGCGTGCCCAGCACCTGCGTTGCGTGCAGGCCCTGCGCATACAGCGTCTGGTTGACGAGCAGCTTCATCATCACGAGCTGGTTGACCGGCACGCGCGCGATGCGCTGCACGAGCACCTCGGTCCGCTCGCGCAGTTGCGCTGCCGGCGGCGCCTCGATCGCGAGGCCCCACTCGACCGCCTCGGCGCCCGACAGCGAGTCGCCGGTGAACAGCAGGCGCTTCGCCCGCTGCGCTCCGATCCGGTGTGCCCACAGCGCCGTCGTGGGCGAGCCCCACACGCGCGCGGGCGGGTACCCGATCTTCGCGTCCTCGGCGATCACGAGCAGGTCGGAGCAGAGCGCCATGTCGGTCCCCCCCGCCACGCAGAAGCCGTGGACGCTGCACACGACGGGCTTGCCGCAGTGGAACAGGCTCATGAACGCACGGGCGTTGCGCCCCATCATCGCGTAGTCCACCATCGGGTCCCACGTGCGCGAGGGGTCGTGGTTGGCGGCCACGACGCCCGGGTCGAGCGGCGAGCCCGGCGGACGCTCCCCGTCGGCGCCGCGGTCCGCGGACTCCCCCATCGCCTCGGCGCTCTCGACCAGGTCGTAGCCGCCGCAGAAGCCGGGCCCGTTCCCCGACAGCAGCATCACGTGCACCTCGGGGTCGAGGTCTGCGCGCTCGACGGAGGCCGCCAGCGCTCCTATCAGCGCAGCGTTGATCCCGTTGCCGCGCTGCGGGCGGTTCAGGGTGATCCGCGCGACGCCCTCGGCCACCTCGTACTCGACCACGCTCCCGCCCGCTCCCGACATGCGCGAGGACTCTAGCCGCACGCCGCCGTGGGATACTCACCCGCATGTTCAGCGACCACCAGCTCTCACGCATCTCGACGTCGATGTCCGCGGCCGGCCTGCGCCTGATGGGCCGCATGAACGTCCCTGTCTACCGCCTCACGCGCGGCAGGCTGATGAACAGCGTGGGCGATGCGCCCGTGCTGCTGCTCACCACGACCGGCCGCCGCAGCGGGCAGCAGCGCACAGCGCCCGTCTGCTACCTGCGTGACGGTGAGCGCTTCGTCGTGATCGGATCGAACGCGGGCTATCAGAACGAGCCCGCGTGGTCGCTGAACCTGAAGTCGAACCCCGACGCGGCGGTCGAGATCGGCGCCGACCGCAAAGCGGTGCGCGCGCGCGTGACCGCGGGCGACGAGCGAGCCGATCTGTGGCGGCGGATGAACGAGCAGTACGCGGGCTTCGACGACTACGAGGCGCGCACGAGCCGCGACATAGCCGTGTTCGCGCTCGAGCCGCGCTAGCCGCCGGCGCGCTCCCCGCGCTCCCCGCGCCGCCGGCGCCGGCGCGCGAGCAACAGCGAGGCGCAGCAGACGAAGAGCGCGACAAGCGCGACGATGCCCGCGATCGCGAGGCCCGGCACGATCAGGAGGAGCACCACGGCCACCAGCACGCTGATCGCGAGGTCGACGCGCGCCAGCCGCGTCCGGCGCCGCGCAGTGGCGCGGCGCAGCTTCAATGCCGCGCTGCGCTCCCCCGGTGCGCGGCGCGGCGCCTCGGGCGAGGTGCCGCCTGCGCCGCGCTGTCCGAAGCGGGGATCGGCCGCCGGGCCGCGCTCTCGGTGCGCGCTCATCGGCGCATCCTCCGGAACACGGCTCGCGGCAGCGCGCGCATCACGAGCATCACCCAGCGCAACGGCGAGGGAGCCCAAATCGTCTGTGCCCGGCCGTCGAGCGCACCGAGCACCTCCTCGGCGACCGCCAGGGGCGTCGTCGCCAACGGCGCCGGCGCCATCCCGCTCGTCATGCGCGTGTGCACGAACCCGGGACGGACGACGAGCACCTTGACGCCGCTGTCCTGCAGCTCGTCGCCGAGGCCCCGCGCGAGCGCGTCGAGGCCCGCCTTCGCGGAGCCGTAGACCGCGTTGGCGCGCCGGGGGCGCTCGGCTGCGACCGAGGACAGCACGACGATTGTTCCCGCTCCGGCGGCGCGCATGCGCTGAGCGACGCGCAGCAGCAGCGAGCCGGCGGCAACGTAGTTGAGCTGCATCGACTCGACGGCACCATCGAGATCGGCGGGCAGCGCGCCGGGCTCGCCGAGCACGCCGAGCGCGACGATCGCGAGATCGAAACCGCCGAGCTGCGCCACCGCCTGGTCGAGAGCCTGCTCGTGGCGGGCGATGTCCCGCGCGTCGAGCTCGACGTCCTGCACATCCTCGACGCCCGCGCCAGCGAGCGTCGCCCGCGCGCTCGCGAGCCGCCCGGGGTCGCGCCCGACGAGCGACGCCGCGACCGGCTCGCGGCGTGCGAGCGCCGCCACGATCGCGCCCGCGATCTCCGAGCTCCCGCCGAGCACGAGCACGCGGCGGCGAGCCGGCGCGCTCCCGCCCGCGTGGGTCGGGGCCATCTCGCTCTGCACCTGTGCGCTCACGGGGCCTCCGCGCGCAGCTCGAGCCTGCGCGAGAGGTCGGAGCTCATGAGCCCGTCCGGGTCGACGCGCGCAGCGGTCGCGCGGAAGCGATCGAGCTCGCCGTACATCGACGCGAGAACCTCCGGGCGCAGTCGCGAGTCCTTTGAGAGATAGACGCGCCCGCCCGCCTCGGCGACGATCTGATCGAGGGCGTCGAGCGCCGCGCCGACGCCCGGGGCGGCCGCGGGCACGTCCGCCGCGAGCGTCCAGCCGCCGATCGGGAACGAGAGCGGACCGCCGAAGTGCGGCCCGAAGCGCTTGAGCACCGCCAGGCACACCGGCACGCGGCGCGCGCGGATCAGCTCGAAGCAGCGGTCGAGGTCCGCCTCGCGCCCGTCGGGGATCACGAGCTGATACTGGATCAGGCCGCGCGAGCCGTAGAGGCGGTTCCAGTCGCCGAGCGCGTCCAGCGGGAAGAAGAAGCGGTCGAGCCGTTCGGGGCGTTCGCGCGCGCGCCGCGGGCTCGCCGCCCAGCGCGCCGCGTTCAGCGCCCGGATCGCGCGCGGGTCGACGAGCGCGACCGACGAGGCCGCCGGCACGCGCACGCGCGGCGCGGCGGCCAGAGCCCGCGCCCGCTCGCGGAGTGGCACGCCGTCATGGTGGAGATCGAGCGGATTGGCGCGGCTCAGGACGGCCCGCCCGAAGCGCGAGCCGCGCGCGAGCAGGTCGAGCCACGCGACCGAGTAACGGTGGCGCTCGGGCTCGGCGAGGAGCTGGAGCGTCGCGGCCAGCGAGGCCGTGCGGTCGGTGTCCCCGCTCACGTACCAGGAGCCCAGCGGCTCGGTGCGCAGCTCGGCGTCTAGGATCACGCCCGTCAGGCCCATCCCACCGAGCGTCGCGTAGAACAGCTCGGGGTCATCCTGCTGCGAGAGCGCGAGCACGCCGGCCGCCGGCGTCCACAGCGAGATCGACTCCACGTGCCGCGCGAACGCGCCGTCTCGGTGATGGTTCTTGCCGTGGATGTCGCTCGCGATCGCGCCGGCGACAGTCACATGGCGCGTGCCGGGGACGACCGGGAGCGTGCGCCCGTGCACGCCGATCTGCGCGATCACCTCGGCGAGCGTCGCCCCGGCCTGCGCGCGAACCAGACCCGATCGCTCGTCGGGTTCGCCGATCCGCGCACAGCGGGTCATGTCGAGCACCGTCCCGCCGCCGTTCTGGGCGGCGTCGCCGTAGCTGCGGCCCGCTCCCCTGGCGAGCAACGCCCCGCCGCGCTCGGCGAGCCCGTCGAGCGCCTCGCACGCCTCGGCGGGGCTCGCCGGCGTCAGCACCCGCGCGGTGCTCGGCGCCGTCCGCCCCCAACCGCACAGCGAGCGCTCGACCGCGAACGTCGCGGGGCGCGCGCTCAACTCAATGGCTGACATAGACGCCGCCGAGGAACAACAGGCTCCAGACGATGCTGAGCGCGAGCAGCACCCGGTCGCGCAGGATCAGCTCCTCGGGGGCCTGACCGGCCCCTGCGCCGATCAGCATCGCGTAGCGCACGAGCCACGCGAGAAACGGCGCGACGGACGCCGCGTACCAGGCGACGTGTGCCGGCCGCGTGAGCGCCCAACCGACGTACCCGGCGCTGCACGCCGCCGCCGCGACGGCGAGCGCGACGACGAGGCGCCGCTGCGAGTACATGCGCAACGACGCGCGCAGCGGCTCGGCGCCCCTCTGCTCGCGCAGCTCCGCCAGGCGCTTAGCGGTCACGAGAAAGACTGCCCCGAACGCGGTCACCAGCACGAACCAGTGCGACAGGTAGACATCGCTCGCCTCCGCTCCGGCGAGCGGCCGCAGCACGAAGCCGGCGGCGATCACGAGGATGTCGAGGACGGCCACCCCTCGCCACCAGATCGAGTAGCTGAGCGTGAGCAGCAGATACAGCAGCGCGGCGAGCGCGAGACCCGGCGCGATCGCCGCGCCTCCAGCCAGCGCGATCCCGGCGAGCGCGATGGCGAGGACGACGGCCGCACGTGGCGAGACCTCCCCCGCGGCGACCGGGCGCAGGCGCTTGGTCGGATGGACCCTGTCCTGCTCGCGGTCGCGGACGTCGTTGATCAGGTACGCGGCGCTCGAGACGGCGCACATCACGGCGAACGCGCCGGCGACCTCGAGCGCCACGGACGTGCGATCGATGACGCCCGCCGCGCAGGGAGCCGCGAGCACGAGCAGGTTCTTGCTCCACTGGCGCGGCCGGCACGCGCGCGCGTAGGTCAGCGCGCGGGGCCGCGGGGACGGGCCGGCGGCGACGCGGACGGGCGACGCGATCGCGAGCGCGCGCGCAGGGTCCGCCGCGGGCTCGATCGTCTCGTCCGGGTCCGGTTGGCCGGCTAGGGCCTGGGGGGCTATGGGTTACCTCCGAAGGGCTTGTTGCGCGGCGCACCGGCCGGGCAGGGCGAAGCGCACAAGGGCGCGACGGCTCCCCCTGTGATATCCGGGAAGTGCCCGCTCAGGGGCGGTTTTGGGGTGAGACATCTCTCACTTAGAATACGTTCATCGCAGGCGGCTGGCGGCAGGGTCCCGTCGCCCGCGCGCGTAGAGTGTCTGCTGATGGCAGCGAGCGCTTCGACAACGCGTTGGGGTGATGCGCGACCGCAGCCGTCCAGAGGGCTCCCGAGCGCCAGCGCGCGCGTACGGCGCGTCGCGCTCGCCGCCTCGCTGATCGTCCTCGTGCCGGTCCTCATCTCCTACATCGGCGCGCTGGGGCAGCGCTCGAACGCGCCGCTCGGAATCCGCACGGTCGAGTGGCTCCGCGACCACGGCGCGGCCGACATCGTGGCCGAAGTCGAGTCCGTGTACTACACGCTCACCGCACCCGGCAAGGGCGGCCCCGCGCTGCGCGCGATCCCGCGTGTCGGTGTGTCCGCCTCGTCGCCGACGCTCACCGGCGAATACCCGGGCCGCGTCCACGCGATCCTCCACCCGGCGCTCCCCAGCGAGGGCGTCTGGCACCCGACGCGCGCCTCGCTCGAGCGACGGCCGCCGCTGCTCGAGACGACCGTCCGTGACCAGCCGGAATATCCGCGCGTGGTCGCCGGGGTCGTCTGGATCAACACGAAGCGCTCCTCGCTCGCGCTGAACCCGGGACGGCTCGAGCCGTCGGTCAAACTTCCACGCGGCGAAACCGAGGTCCCGCGCGCGCGGCGCGGAGCGCTGCTCGCGACGTTCAACAGCGGCTTCAAGCTCGCCGACTCCCACGGCGGCTTCGTGCTCGGCGGCCGCACCTACGCCGCGATGCGCAACGGCCAGGCGACGCTCGTCGGCTACACCAACGGCACCGTCGACGTCGTCGACTGGCGCAGCGGCCTGATCGCGCCGGCGAACGTGTCCTTCGCCCGCCAGAACCTGCCGCTGATCGTGGACAACGGCCATCCGACGCCGAACATCTCCAACACCTCCGAATGGGGCGCGACCGTCGGCAACGCGGTCCTCGTGTGGCGCTCGGCGATCGGCGTCGACGCGCACGGGAACCTGCTCTACGCCGCCGGCCCCGACCAGTCGGTGCGAAGCATCGCCGAGCTGCTCGCGCACGCCGGCGCCGTGCGCGCGATGGAGCTCGACATCAACTCCTTCTGGGTCAGCATGATCACCTACGGGGCGCCGGATGCCGAACAGCCGCACAATCTGCTGAGCGGGATGGAACGGCCCGCGACGCGCTACCTCGAACCGGACGACCGCGACTTCTTCACGGTCTACTCCCGCTGAGCGCGGCGGCGCATCGGCTAGCCTGGAGCCATGTCCCTGTTCGGGCGTGACAAGCGGTCGATGGTCGATCCCTCCGAGGCGCTCCCCGGACGCGAGCAGGAGCTGCCGGTCCCCGCGCGGCACGAGGTGCTCGGCACACCGCTGAACGGGCCGTTCCCCGACGGCGTCGAGCGCGCGGTCTTCGGGATGGGGTGCTTCTGGGGAGCCGAGCGGATCTTCTGGGAGGCAGCGGGTGTCTACACGACGGCCGTCGGCTACGCGGGCGGCGCCACGCCGAACCCCTCGTACGAGGAGGTGTGCAGCGGCCGCACCGGTCACTCGGAGGTCGTGCTCGTCGCGTTCGACACCGCCAAGACGAGCTACGACGAGATGCTGCGCCTGTTCTGGGAGGGACACGACCCCACGCAGGGCATGCGCCAGGGCAACGACGTCGGCACCCAGTACCGCTCGCTGCTGATGTGGGAGGGCGAGGCGCAGCGCGCCACCGCCGAGGCCTCGCTGGAGACCTACCAGCAGATGCTGTCCGCTGCCGGGCACGGCACGATCACGACCGAGCTGCTCGCCGCCGACGCGTCCCACCCCTTCTACTACGCCGAGGACTATCACCAGCAGTACCTCGCGAAGAACCCGAACGGCTACTGCCCGAACCACTCCACGGGCGTCTCCTGCCCGATCGGGTTGGGCGTGTCGTCGGGCACCTCGGACGTGCCCACGTCCAGCGCCACCTGAGGCGTCACGGGCAGCAGCGTGTCGGGGTCGATGACGGTGGCGCCGCGCAGCACGGGTACGAGCGAGTAGCGCGGCTCCGAATCACCGGTCACTTGGCCGAGCGGCCACTCGAACGGACACGGGTCGCCTTCGCCGACTAGCTGCACGAACTCAAACAGGTCGCCGATCACGTTGCGCAGCGCGTCGAGGTCAGGCGCGGCGCTCACGCCCTCGCCGACCGAACGCTTCAAGCGCGCCAGCGCGCTCAAGAGGGCTTGCTCGGCGTCGCCGGGCACGATCCCGCCATCGACCTGCGCCAAGTGCGCTTGCGCCCTCTCGACGGCGGCGAGACCAGCCGGCCCGGCGGAAGAAGTCGGGCGATACGACAACGTTTTCGCATGAGTCATCGACGGCGCTGCCGATCGGGTCGGCGCGGCCAGAATCCCCCATTCCAGGGGGGTTTCGGTTCGGCGGCGCGCGCGGATCGGGGTCTGGAAGGGTGAGCGCGCGCGCCTCCGGGGCCTCGCGTCCGAGGGCTCTCCGGGAGGGCCGCGCGCGTCGGGAGCGAAACTCGGGACGTGAATTGTCCGGTCCGACGCCCGTTGCGCGACACTTGACGCCATGACGCGAGTCGCGACCCTTGCCCGCGGCGCCTACACGGCCGATCGGGCGGCAGCTCTCTCGGGAGTGCCGCTGAGCACCGTTCGGTGGTGGGCCAAACACGACATCCTCGTACCGAGCGTGTCGCAGTCGCGAGTGATGCTGTGGTCCTACGCCGACCTCATGCAGCTGCGAATCATCCACTGGCTGCGACAGCCCAAGGAAGGAAACGACGCGCACGAGATTCCGGCGACCACGATGAACATCGTGCGGCGCGCTCGCGCGAAGCTGGCGGCGCTCGACCTTGAGCTGTGGACCGAGGAGGGCGGCCCGTCCGTGCGCGTCGACCACGCCGGCGAAGTATGGCTCACGACCGACCCTTCGCTTGAGCGAATTGCTGACGGCCAGCGCGCGCTGGGAGGGCGCACCGACGAAAGCACGATGCTGGAAGTGCTCGCGCCGTTCAACACGACGACTGCGCGCGGTCCCGACCTCATCTGCCCGCGCCCGCGCCTACGGATGGTGCCGGGCAAGCTCGGCGGGAGCCCGCACATCGAGCACACCCGGATCGAGTCGCAGGCCGTCGCCGCGCTCACGGTCTCGGGGCTCCCCTCGGCGAAGATATACCGGCTGTACCCGGACATCGAGCAACCCGCTATCGATGAGGCGATCGATCTCGAGCGGCAGCTCGCAGGCAACCTCGGACGCGAGCTGCGCGCCGCGTAGGCGTAGAGGTGGCGCTGTTCGCCCTTGACCAGGGCTTCGCGTTGCCGATCGTCAACGTGCTTCGGGAATACCAGGCGGACGCCGAGCTGGTCAGCTTCGGCGAAATTGACAGCCGCCTAGCCGAACTCGAAGACTGGCAGGTGCTCCTCGCGCTCCACCACCACCCTCGGCCGTGGGACGGGCTGATCACCACGGATTCCTCGATGCTGAATCAGGCGCTTGAGCTGAGCACGCTCGCACAGACGAAACTGACGCTCGTCGTGGCGATGGGCGCAGGGCACGATCCGGTGAAGGCGAGCGGGTTGCTGTTCGCGTACCTGTCTCGGATCTGCGCACTCACGCGGCCAGACATCGGCCAGGTGTGGAGACTCAAAGCGGGGAACATTCAGCCGAGCGATCCGGTAGAGCTGATCGAAGGCCTCGCGGACCATCAGAACGTGCCAGCGGTCGAGCTGATCGAATCGAGCAGACTCGATGACGCGACGTTCGCTCGTGATCCGCTCGCCCCGGCGGAGCTGTCCGGCTGATCGATGCGCAGCGGTCAGACGCCCCGCGAGCCGAGGTATTTCCGTCTCGCCGCCGCTTGGCTTTAGCTGCCAAGACCGGCGGCCAGGTCGTCGAGTTCGACCTGGTGTCGCCAGCTCAGGAACGGCAGCTGTCGGTTTCGCGTGAGCAGGCGGTTTCGTTGCCTGACGCCCTCCCAGCCTGCGGTGCGAGGTTCCTCCTCGAACAGCGGGAGCCCGGCGTCAAGCACGATGCACACCGCCTGCATCACGGCGGTCAGGTCGTCCGCGACGGGCGCGGGGGGGTCAGGGAAGCCAGCTCTGATGACAAGGCCTTTCAGCGGCTCGCTGAGTTGGACCGCGAGTTGCGCCCAGCTCGCGTGCGTGATCGGGAACCAGGCCTCCGACCACTGGAAGGGCTCCTCACAGACTTTCACCAGAACGTCTCGATGCTCAATCGCCGCGGCGATGCTCAACAGGGGGCCGTGATCTAGGAGCGGCCACCACGGGGCGCCGTCCGCTTGCCCGTTGTGCCAGCGGTAGATCATCTCTAGCTCTTGCGGGATCTCGTGCGGCCGCACGGCAGCGCGTAGAGCGTCGATCTCGTCCTGCGTGGCGGGCGGGTTGAGCGTCACGGCGAACACCGGCTCGTGCTTGTCGAGCAGCGCGTCCAGTCGCTCAAGCAGGTCGGCGAAGGCGTCTTCGGTGATCCTCCACACCCTGCGAAGCGTATACGGCGAAATCGGGCCGAATGGACGTATCACCGGCCCTGCCGGATGGGCTCGGGTTGCGGGCGGCGGACGACGCGCGGTGGCGCCGATCAGGTCGGCTCGGCCTCGATGTTCCGTCGCTCAAGGGCTTCTGCGCGCCGCTTCTCGAACTGAACGGACGGGTCGGTCGCCTGCGTCGCCCTCTCGTATAGCTCGGAGATGGCGTCCGCCAGCGGTTGTAGCTCGATCTCGTCTCCTAGGAACGAGATCGTCAGGCGGTCCGGGTCGAACTGAGAGTGGAACGTCATCTCCATGCCTGGGCCGAGCGAGATCGCTTGCCGCGCGTCTCCGATCGTTCGGCGGGCGATGTTGTGCTGCGGATTGTCGATCCACCATTCCTCCAGCCGCTCGTCGGCGTGCTCGAAGTGGTTGCGCACCATGCGGCTATCGAGCGGCGACTCGTCCGGCACTCCGAGGCTCGCGCGCAGTTCGACGCCGCGATCCGGGAACGCCTCGCGGACGTCCTTGCGCAACCGTCGACCAGGCCAGAGGTGCTTAGCGATGTTCGCGACCGCCGTCAGAAACGCGTTGGCGAAGAACCACAGCTGGTCCGTGACTTCGCTCTGCTTCTGCATGTCGCGATGCGCGCCTTGCTCGCGAAGTTCGGTCATCGCACCGAGGCACCCGTTCATCCCGCCGATCGCCGTCAGCGCGAATTGACACTGCTCCTCTACTTGTTGTTGCATCGTCTCGAGCAGCATTGGTTCCATCGCCATGGAGCCAGGCTAGCCGCCGTCGCTTGTCGCGATCAGCCCGAGCGGTAGCTCCACGCGGACCCCTCCCGCCGTGCCCAACCAATCCAGTCCGTGTTCCAGCTTAAGAAAGCGCGCGTCGCGCCTTCCAAAGGGGGGTCGGCTCATCCCTGGCTAGGACGGCTGCCCACTCGCTCCACGTCAGTCGGTGCGTGGCTACTGTGGACCGCCCCCGGCAGGGTTGTCGCGTGCCTGAGCTACGCTGCCGGCACCGTCCTTCGTACGGGGGCGTATCGGCTTGACGAGCGGCCCGGTTCCCGCCGGGCCGTCGTCGTGTTCAGGATCGGTTGCGGCCGGTCGGCATCAGCGCTCGACCTCAGCGTCGATCGGCGCCGGCCGCCGCGCTCCCGGCTCGGGCTCCTTACGGAGGATCGGCGGGCGCTGCGAGCGCGGTTTCAGCGGCTCGGCGTCGAGCGGGATCGCCCCGAAAAGCAAGCCGGCATCGGCGCTCGCGTGTAGGCGCGGGTCTGACCCGCAAGGCAACCCGGGCGGGTACTGCCCGAACCACTCCACGGGCGTCTCCTGCCCGATCGGGCTCCACGTCGCCGCGCCGAGCGCCGCAGCGGCGTCCACGGGCTCGGGCGCCGCGGGATCGCCGGCCTAGCCCAGCAGCACCGGCGCGAACGCCTGACGCGGCTCTGAGAGCCGTCGCTTCCGGCTGCCTGGCCGGCTCCGCTCCCCACAGCAGCCGCGTATGGCTGACCGCCGCGGTCCGGCGCCGGCGAATAGGTCATCCACGAAGGGGGTAGCAAGGATGGACGAATGTTCTAGCGAGCAAGGATGTCTCGATGCGCCAAGCTCGAAAAGGCCTCTTCGCCTGCGTCGCCGCTGGCTTGGCGGCGACGGTAACCGCCGGCACCGCCTCGCCGGCATCCGCGTTGGGCCTGCCCCCGGTGTCGATCACGACGCCGACTGTGACGACGCCGGTCGTGACGACGCCGACGATCACCCTCACCACGCCGACGCTCCCGGTCCCGGCGCCCAAGGTTCCCGTCACCGTGCCGGCGCCGCCACCCATCACCGTCACCACCCCCCCGCTGCCCACCCCGATCACGACCCCGCCGGTCACGCCGACGAAGCCGCCGGTGACGCCGACGAAGCCGCCGATCGCGCCCGTGACGACGCCCGGCGGGAAAACCCCGACCGTGTCCGCCACCGCTCCCGCGGTCACCGTCAGCGGCTCGGCCGTGGGCACCAAGAGCCCAGTCCCCGCCGCGCCCGGATCCTCGAGCACGGCGGCTCCGAGCGGCCAGCCAAGCCCGGCCACCGCCAAACCCTCGAGCTCGCCGGCGAGCAGCGGCCTGACGGGCACCGGCCCCGGCACCGCGCCCGCTCCGCTCGCGACATACGGCAGCCTCGGCGCCGCCTACGGTCAGCTCCCACCGCTCGAAGGCCACCACGCCCTCGGAGCACGCGCGGTGCACCGCGAACGCCTCCTGAAAGCGCGGGTCGCGCGCTACGTGGGGTGCCTCGCGAACCTTCCCGCGGCCCAGCGCGAGCTGCTCGAGCTCCGCACCGGCCTCGGCGTGTCGCAGCCGCTCGGGCCAGGCGCAGCGGCAGCGCGCCTGCACCTCGGCCTGGCCCGCTTCGAGGCGCGCGAAAGGCAGGCCCTGCGTGAACTGAGCGACGCGGCGCGCAGCCACAAGTGCAGCCAGGGCGGCGGGGTGCTGCCAGCCGTCGCGTACTCCACGAGGCTCGGCTTCGGCGGCGGGCGGCGCGGCGGCGGCGCCACGGTCGACGTGGCGCAGGCCCGCTATGTCGCCCCGACCAAAGCCGCCGGGCACAGCTCGGTGCTCGGCTCGCTCCTGGGCACGGACATCCCGCCGCTCGCCAGCGATGTGCTGCTCGTGCTGCTGCTGGTGCTCGGGATGGGGGCCGGCGTGCTGATCGTGATGGCCGACGCCATCGGGCTCGGTCCGCGCCACGAGCACTGGCGCCAGAGCGTCGCGAGCCGCATCCGCCGCCGGACCTGAGCACGCTCCGCGCGCCGGGTGGTCTGCGGGAGTGCGCGCGCACCGGTTGTCCACCGCGGCTCCGGGTAGGGCACCAGCGACGAAAGGAGCAGGACGTGTTCAGGAAACTCTTCGAGCTGCTGACGCTCAAATGGCTCTGGGATCGCCGCTAGAGCCGCAATCGGACGAGAGCCGGGCGACGACAGCGGGGCGACCGCCGGGCCGCCCCGCTGCACAGGTACGAGAGCGGGGCGACCACGAGGCCGCCCCGCCGCACAGCTCGTCGATGGTCGCGTGGGCGCCGGGCGGTGTAGCCGCCCGGCGCCCACGCCGTATCTAGGCTCCCGCGCCGGCCCCCGCCGGCACCGTCGCGCCTCCGCCCGGCTGCCACGCCGGAGCGTGCGGGCCGCCGAGCGTCGGGACGTCGGAGGGATAGACCTCGTTGCCGTGGATCGCGTGATCGCCGATCTCCAGCTCCTCGTCGGTGAGCCGCAAGGGGAGGAAGATCCCGACCAGCTTCAGCAGGATGAACGTCACGACGCCGCTGAAGACGATCACCCACGCGGCGGTCTCGGCCTGCCAGCGCAGCAGCGTCCAGCTGCCGCCGTTGAACACGCTGGCTTTGCCGGGAAGGTTCGACGCCCCGCCCACGCCTATGTACTCCACGAGATGCGGATCTGCGAATAAGCCGACCATCAATCCTCCCATGAGGCCGGCTATGCCGTGCGTATAGATCACCCCCAACGTGTCGTCCACGTTTCGGAAGATCGGCGCCCGGCTCAGGAACCGGATCGCCATCCACACCACCGTCGAGGCGATGACGCCGACCGCGATCGCGCCGAAGCCGTTGATGAACCCGGCGCTCGGGGTGATCGCCACCAGCCCCGTGATCATCCCGTTGACCGAGCCGATCAGCGACGGCTTGTCGCGGAAGGCGTAGTCCCAGAAGATCCACACGAGCATCGCCACCGCGGTCGCGAGGTTCGTGTTCACGACGGCCGCGGACGCGTTGGCTCCGGCGTAGTAGGAGTCTCCGCCGTTGAATCCGTTCCAGCCGAGCCACAGCAGGCCCGCGCCGGCGGCGACCATCAACAGGTTGTTCGGAGCGTCGATCTCGCGATCTCGTTGCAATCGTGGCCCGATCACCGCCGCCGCAACGAATCCGGAGATCCCGGCCGCGAGATGGATCACGTACCCCCCGGAGTAGTCGAGGGCGCCGTGCGCGGCGAAGTAGCCGCCTCCCCAGATCAGGAACGCGTTGACGGTGTAGACGAACGTGATCCAGAGGAGCACGAACGGGATCCACGCCTTGAAGCTGATGCGCCCGAGCACGGACCCCAGCATCAGGATCGGCGTGATCGCCGCGAACACGAACTGGAAGTAGACGAGCGACGCCTCGGGGAAGTGGAAGGGCGGACCTTCCGTGACCGACGGGATCACCGCCTGTCCCTCCTCGGCCCCCGTCGAGAGCACCGTGCCCGACTTCCCCCACATCGTGTCGAAGAAGCCTTTCCCGTGCCCGATCGGCGACCCGAAGCCCATCTTGAACGCCCACAGGCACCAGGCCACGAGCACCAGGCAGAAGGCCACGAACGTGAGCATCATGCTGTTCACCGACCAGCGCTTCTGCATCACGCCGCCGTACAGCACGGCCAGGCCCGGAAGGCTCATCAGCCCCACGAACGTCGCGGCCGTCATCTGCCACGCGTTGTCTCCTGCGTTCAGCCAATTTGGGTATGCGAGCCAGCTCATATGCCTCCATTTCCGGCTTCTGGATGCAGGCTCGCGTCCTCGCCATCGCAAGCAGAGACGAGCGCGGGCACCGCACCAATGACAGTCCGGGTATGAAATCCGGCGCGGAGGACGGCCGGTAGGGCCATCGTGGCCAAGACTTGCGCGCGGCCTTTCGACAAATGTCCAGAGCGCCGCCGGGCGCGCGCCCCGGGCCGCTCAGGAAGGCGGCTTATAGGCGAAACCGGCGCGTGCGCAGGCGGCCCGGAGTTCGCCTGTGATGTGCGGGAACGAGCCCGAGGCACAGATCGCGCGCGCCTTCCCGCCGCACCCGTGCAGCTCGCCGCCGCCGAGCGTGCTCGCGAACGTCACCGAGACGCAGTCGCGGCGCGGCGCGGCTCCGCTCGTGAGCGCGTAGACGCCGAGGCCGGCCAGGGCGATGACGAGCAGGCTGAGCGCGAAGCCGAGCGCGAGCTTCTGCTGGCGCCCCCACTGCAGCGGCTCCGAGAGCCGCCGCGCCTGTTCCTGCATCACCATGGCGCCGGGAGCGGGTCGCTAACCGTCGCCGGAGGGCTCGGCCGAGCCCGCCTCGGCGGGGTCGAAGGCGAGCGCGAGCGAGTTGATGCAGTAGCGCTGGCCGGTCGGCCCGGGACCGTCGTCGAACACGTGGCCGAGATGACCGCCGCAGTTGCGGCACACGACCTCGGTGCGGCGCATGAAAAGGCTGTTGTCCGGTCGCAGCTCGACCGCCTCGGCGACGGCCGGCTCGGTGAAGCTCGGCCAGCCGGTGCCCGATTCGAACTTCGTGTCGGCCGAGAAGAGCCTCGCGCCGCAGGCCGCGCAGCGGTAGTCGCCGGAGTCCTTGTTGTAGACGTACTCGCCGCTGAAAGGCGCCTCGGTCCCGGCCCGGCGCAGCACCTCGTACTGCTCGGGCGTCAGCTCGCTGCGCCACTCCTCGTCGGACTTCTGCACGTTGGGAGGGGTCGCCGCCATCACGGATGTTCTAGCACCGTTGCGCCCCGCGCGTGAGCGGGCCGTGGTATCCTTATCTTTACGTTCACGTAAACTTCCGTCGAGGGGAAACCAGCGGGTGAGCATCTCGAGGCGCGCAGGCACGACAGGCAGGGAGCGCAGGCGTTACGCGCCGCCCGCCGACGACAAGCACTACCGCTGGTGGGCGCTGTCGTGCACGAGCCTCGGGATGCTGCTCGCGGCCACCAACTCGGGCACGCTGATCATCGCGCTGCCCGACCTCGAGCGCTCGCTCCACACGAGCCTGCTCGCGCTCGTGTGGGTGATCCTGGCCTACCTGATCGCCGCCACCGTGCTCGTGCTGATGGCGGGGCGGCTGAGCGACCTTTTCGGGCGCAAGCGCGCCTATGTCGGGGGATTCCTGCTGTTCGCGCTGGCATCGCTCGGCGCCGGCTTCTCGCCCGACGGCACCGTCCTGATCCTGTGGCGCATCCTGCAGGGGATCGGGTCGGCCTTCCTGTTCGCGAACGCCGCCGCGCTCGTCACGGACGCCTTCCCGCGCGAGCAGCTCGGCCTCGCGATGGGCGCCAACACGATGATCGCCGCGGTCGGCCTCGTGCTCGGCCCGGTGCTCGGCGGCGCGCTCGTCGCCATCTCCTGGCACTGGGTGTTCTGGTTCAACGTGCCGTTCGCGCTGGCAGGGGCGGCCTGGGGCGGCGCGGTCCTGCGCGAGCTGGGCAAGCCCGACACCGAGCGCGGCTACGACGTGGCTGGGACGACCACCTTCGTGCTCGGGCTGACGGGCCTCGTGCTCGGAGTCTCGCGCGGCGGTCTGTCCGGCTGGAACGATGAGATCGTCGTCGCCGGTCTCGCCGCGGCCGCCGTCCTGCTCCCGCTGTGGGTGCTGATCGAGCGGCGCTCGCGCGCACCGATGCTCGACCTGAAGATCTTCCGCAACCGCCTGTTCGCGGCTGCGAGCGCCGCCGCCTTCATCAACGGGCTCGCGCGCTTCGCGCTGATGTTCCTGTTCGTCTTCTACTACCAGGGCGCCCAGGGCAACTCTCCGATCACCGCCGGGATCAAGCTGATGCCGCTCGCGCTCGGGATGCTGATCGCCTCGCCGCTGGCGGGGATCTACGCCGACCGACACGGCTCGCGCGCGCTCGCCGCAATCGGGATGCTGGCCAGCGCCGGCGGCCTCGCCGGCATGACCACGCTGCAGGTGCACACGGCCTACTGGCAGGGCGCCGTGTGGCTGTTCCTCGTCGGTGCCGGCTCGGGGATGTTCAACAGCCCCAACACGGCGGCGATGATGGGCGTCGTCCCGGCGCACCGGCGCGGCGTCGCCGCCGGCGCGCGCACGCTGCTGCAGAACACCGGTGCGGTGCTGTCGATCGCCTTCGTGCTCGCGATCGTCACCTCGGCCGTGCCGAAAGCGACGCTGTTCGCGGTCTTCTCCGGCCTCGCCAAAGGCCTCTCGGCCGCGAAGCTCGACCCGTTCATCGCGAACATGCACGTGGCGCTGTGGGTGCTGGCCGCGGTCTCGCTGCTCGGCACCGGCGTCTGCCTGCTGCGGCCGAAGCACGTACGCGAGCCGGCCGTCGCCGAGGGCCGCGCCGACGTTCCCGAGGTGGCCGGTGAGATCGCCGCCTCGGCGCTCTCCGAGCAGGTCCCCGCCGCCGTCTCCGCGACCTCCGTCGGGCGCTAGGCATGGCGGCGCGCGGCCCGAGCTCGAGCGGGGGGACGGGGAAGGTGAGCCTGCGCATCGGCGACGTGGCGCGCGCGGTCGGGACGACCCCTCGCACGATCCGCTACTACGAGGAACTCGGCCTGCTGCCCGAGTCGCCGCAGCGTGCCTCGGGCCGTCACCGGATCTACAGCGAGCAGGAGGTCGAGCGGCTGCGCGAGGTGATGCGGCTGAAAGAGCTGCTCGGCGTGACGCTCGAGGAGCTGAAGACGCTGCTGTCCGCCGAGGAGGCGCGCGCCGAGGTGCGCGCGCAGCTGCGGCGCGAGGACGTCGACGCGGGACGGCGCCGCGAGCTGCTGACGCAGGCGCTCGGGCATATCGACCGGCAGCTCGAGCTGGTGCGCCACCGCGGCGCCGAGCTCGCGCGGCTCGAGGCCGAGCTGTCGGAGACGCGCAAGCGCGCGCGCCGCAAGATCAGGGAGGTCGACGCGCGCGAAGCGGGCTCCTTCCCCCCACCCGGCGAGCTCGACGACGCGCGCGAGCCCGCTCGGTGAGCGAGGCAGCGGTCCGGCCGAGCCCCGAGGGCGTCCCCGGCGCGATCACCGACCCGGCGGCGCTGGCCGCGGAAGACCTCCAGTTCGCCGGCGCCGGCGGCGAGGAGATCGACGGATATCTGGTGCGTACCGCCGCGCCCGGCCCGTTGCCGGCGATGATCGTCATCCACGAGGCTGGCGGCCTCCGCGAGCACATCCGCGACGTCTGCAACCGCATCGCCGCGCTCGGCTACGTGACGCTCGGCGTCGACATGTACACGCGCGAAGGCGGCCCGCCGCCGCCGGGCGATATGGAAGCGCTGTACGCGCGCCTCTTCTCGATGTCCGACGCGAACGCGCTCGGCGACCTCGAGGGCGCCGCCGACATGCTGCGTGCGCGCGAGGACACGACCGGGCGCCTCGGCTACATCGGCTTCTGCATGGGCGGGCGCTACGCGCTCCTGTTCGCGTGCGCCAGCGACCGTCTCGACGCGGCCGTCGACTGCTGGGGAGGCTTCATCGACCGCGCCTCGCCCGAGCAGCGCAGCACGCCGGAGCGCCCGACGCCGCCGCTCGAGCTCGCCGCGAGCCTCCACTGCCCGCTGCTCGCCGCCGTCGGCGCGGAGGACACGAATCCCTCGCCCGCGATCGGCGAGACGCTGCGCGAGCGCGCGGCCGCGAGCGGGCAGCCCGTGCAGGTCGACGTCTACGAGGGCGCGGGACACGCGTTCTTCGCCGATCACCGCCCGAGCTACCGGCCCGGCCCGGCGGCGCTGCTGTGGGAGCGCGTCGTCCCGTTCCTCGCGACGCATCTGCAGTAGCCCGCGCCCGGAAAGCGGAGTCGGCGTTCCTATAGTGCCTCGGAGGTACGGCGTCGACGCGAGAGGAGGACACACGGTGGAGCGCAAGTGGTGGACGCTCATCTCGGTCTCGGTGGCGATCTTCATGCTGCTGCTCGACATCACGGTCGTGAATGTCGCGCTGCCGGACATCCAGCGCTCGCTGCACTCGAGCTTCAGCGACCTGCAATGGGTCGTCAACGCCTACTCGCTGACGCTCGCCGCGTTCCTGCTGACCGCCGGCGCGGTGGCCGACAAGGTCGGGCGCCGGCGCGTGTTCACGATCGGGCTGATCGTGTTCACGCTGTCCTCGGCGGCGTGCGGGCTGTCGGGGAGCCCCCTCGGGCTGAACCTCGCGCGCGCCGTGCAGGGGATCGGCGGTGCGATGATGTTCGCGACCTCGCTCGCGCTGATCGCCGACGCCTTCCACGGGCGCGAGCGCGGCGTCGCCTTCGGCGTCTTCGGCGGCGTGATCGGGGCCGCGGTCGCCGTCGGTCCCGTGGTCGGAGGCGTGATCACCTCGGGCATCGGCTGGGAATGGATCTTCTTCGTCAACGTCCCGATCGGGATCGGCGCCGTGGCGCTGACGCTCTCGCAGGTCAAGGAGTCGCGCGACCCGGGCGCCCGCGGCGTCGACTGGGCGGGCCTCGTGACGTTCTCGGGCGCGCTGTTCCTGCTCGTGTTCGCGCTCGTGCAGGGCAACGAAAAGGGCTGGGGATCGACCCAGATCGTCTCCTTCCTCGTGGGGTCGGTGGTGCTGATGCTCGCGTTCCTGGTGCTCGAGCTGCGCCAGTCGCGGCCGATGCTCGACCTCTCGCTGTTCCGCAGGCCCGCGTTCGCCGGGGCGAGCATCGTCGCGTTCGCGATCTCCTCCTCGATGTTCGCGATGTTCCTATACCTCACCCTCTACATCCAGGACGTCCTCGACTACTCCCCGCTGCAGGCCGGGCTGCGGTTCCTCCCGATCACCCTGCTGTCGTTCTTCGTCGCGCCGATCTCCGGACGGCTGAGCGTGCGCGTGCCGGTGCGGCTGCTGCTCAGCCTCGGGCTGCTGCTGGTCAGCGGCGGGCTGTTCGCGATGACCGCGGTCAACGCGTCCTCGGGCTGGACGGTGCTGGTCCCCGGGTTCCTGCTCGCGGGCGCCGGCATCGGGCTGATCAACCCGCCGCTCGCCTCGACCGCGGTCGGCGTCGTCCACCACTCGCGCAGCGGCATGGCCTCGGGCATCAACAACACGTTCCGCCAGGTCGGCATCGCGACCGGCATCGCCGGCCTCGGGGCGATCTTCCAGCACGACATCGTGCGCGACACGACCAGCGCGCTCGCGCGCTCCGGGTCGCACATCGTGCTCCCGAAGGGCTCGAGCGCCGCGCTGGTCTCGGGGGGGTTCTCGCACATCGCGGCCGGGCTGCCGGCCGGTGCCCGCAGCGCCCTGGCGCACGCCTACCGCGTGGGCTTCACGGGCTCGTTCACGACGATCCTCGAGATCGCCTCCGCGGTCGCGCTGGTCGGATCCGTACTGGCGCTCGCACTCGTGCGCAGCAGGGACTTCGTCGCCTCGGGCGAGGCCGTGCCCGACGCCCAGGCCGAGCCGGTCGTCGCCGCCGGTTAGCGGCTGTGCGCAGCCGCTCAGCGCGCCGGCTCCCCGGCCTCCGCCCGCGGCTCGTAACCGGGACAGCTCAGCACCGGGACGCGCGGGTAGCGCGGGTAGGAAGGGTCGCTGCGCGAGCGGCGGCAGAGGGAGAACACGGACCCGCGCGTGTTGCGCACGAGCTGCTGGTGCTCGCACGTCTCGCACAGGCCGGCGGGGGGCGCGCCCGCGCTCGGAGCCGGTTCGTTCTCGCCCACGTCGGCAGCTTAGGCGCGCTCCGGGCGCGGCGGCCCAGATGCGATAATCGTTGACCGCGCAACTATGAGCACCTTCTACCGACTCCTGGGCTTCCTCCGTCCCTACAAGCGCGGCCTCGCCACCTCATGGGGGCTCGCGAGCGTCGCGATGGTGATGACGGTGGCGCTCCCCTACGTGACGGGCCTCGCCGTCGAAGCGATCAGGCGCGGGGCGGCGCACGGCGCCCACCACGAAGTGGCGAGGCGAGCGCACGACCGCCACACCCTGCTCGTCCTCGCGCTCGTGATCGTGGCGGCGGTGCTCGCGCGCTGGGTGCTCACGTACGCGCGGCGGATGATCGCGGGCCGGATCTCCCTGGCGATCGAGTACGACCTGCGGCAGCTGATCTACGGGCACCTGCAGCGCCTCGAGCTCGCCTTCTTCGACCGCCAGCAGACGGGGCAGCTGATGTCGCGCGCGACCGTCGACCTGCAGGCGGTGCGCTTCTTCCTCGGCTACGGCCTCGTCTTCATCCTGCAGTCGATCCTCACCCTGCTGCTCGCCGGCGCGGCGATGATCGCGATCAACCCCGGCCTCGGCCTGATCGCGATGGCGCCCGTGCCGTTCGTCGTCGTCATCTCCCAGCGCTACGGGCGCAGCGCACGCCCCGCGATCCAGGAGGTCCAGCAGCGGATCGCCGAGCTCACCGCCGACGCCGAGGAGAACATCTCCGGTGTCCGCGTCGTGAAGTCCTTCGCGCGCGAGAACCACCAGCTCGAGCGCTTCCGGCGCAGCGTCGCGCGCGTGTTCGATCAGTCGATGGTCGCCACGCGGCTGGAGGCGACGTTCAACCCGGTGATCGGCTTCCTGCCGCAGCTCGGGCTCGCCGCGGTCCTGCTGATCGGCGGCGACAGCGTGATCCATGCGCACCTGAAGCTCGGCCAGTTCAGCCAGTTCTACCTATATCTGAACATGTTGATTGGCCCGATGCGCTCGCTCGGCGTCACGCTCGGGTTGGCCCAGCGCGCGACCGCGAGCGGCGCGCGCATCTTCCAGATCCTCGACCGCCCGCCGCGGATCCTCGCGCCCGCGGGTGCGCCGCCGCTGCCGCTCGGCAACGGGCACGTGCGCTTCGAGGGCGTCACGCTGCGCTACGACGAAACGGACGAGTTCGGGGCGGTGCATCCCCACGACAGCTCGGCTGCGCACATCGATCGCGGCGGTCAGCGCCGCGTGCGTCCCGCGCTGCTGGATGTCGACCTCGACGTCGCTGCGGGGACCACCGTCGCGCTCGTCGGCGGCACCGGCTCCGGGAAGACGAGTCTCGTGTCGCTGATCTCGCGGCTGTACGACACGAGTGCCGGGCGCGTGCTCCTCGACGGCGCCGACGTGCGCGAGGTCGAGCTCGGCTCGCTGCGCCGGGCGGTGGCGATCGTGAGCGACGATCCGTTCCTGTTCTCGGCGACGGTCGCCGAGAACATCGCCTACGGCCGTCCCGAGGCCTCGCGCGAGGAGGTCGAGGCCGCGGCGCGGCGAGCGCAGGCATTCGACTTCGTCGCCGCGCTCCCCGACGGATTCGAGACGCGCGTCGGCGAGCGCGGGCTCTCGCTCTCGGGAGGGCAGCGCCAGCGGATCGCGATCGCGCGGGCGCTGCTCGCCGACCCGCGCGTGCTGGTCCTCGACGACGCGACCTCCTCCGTCGACGCCTCCACGGAGCAGTCGATCAAGCTCGCGCTCGACGAGGCGATGGCCGGGCGCACGACGTTCGTGATCGCCCACCGCCTCTCGACGATCTCGCTCGCGGACGAGATCGTCGTGCTCGACCACGGGCGGATCGTGGCGCACGGCGACCACGACGAGCTGCTCGAGGCCTCCGAGCTGTACCGCGAGATCGTCGCCAAGGGGCTGCCCGATCAGGTGTTCCTGACGCGCAAGCCGCGCGAGCGCGAGGTGAGCGGCCTGTGAGCCCGGCGATGCGCGGCATGCGTGGAGGGTCCGAATGGACCGGCGAGCGCGCCAGCCGCGGGACCCGGGCGAGGAGCCTGCGCGGGCTGCTCGGCCTGCTCGCGCCCTACCGCCTGCGCTGCGCGGCGATGCTCGGCGCGCTGCTGCTGGGCACAGCGGCCGCGCTCGCGCCGCCGCTGCTCGCACGCGCGGCGATCGACAATGGGATCGACCGTCACGACCACGGCACGCTCGTGCTCGTCGTCGTCGCGTTCCTGGTGTCGGCGCTGCTCGTGTGGGTGATGACCTACGCCCAGACCTACCTCGTGGGCTGGGTCGGGCAGCGCGCGCTCGCGGACCTGCGCATCCGCATCTTCACGCACCTGCAGTCGCTGCCGATCGGCTTCTACGAGAGCCGGCCGGCGGGAGTGCTGATCTCGCGCATGACCAACGACGTCGAGGCGCTCGACAGCCTCGTCACCGACTCGGTCGTCACGCTGTTCCAGTCGGGGCTGACGCTGCTCGGGACGATCGGGATCCTGCTCTACCTCGACGTGCAGCTCGCGCTGATCACGTTCCTCGTCCTGCCGCTGCTCCTCGCCGGGTCGCTGTGGTTCCGCATCGTCTCGGCCGGCGCCTTCCGCCGCACCCGCGAGACGATCGGCGCGATCACCGGCGACCTGCAGGAGACGCTCTCGGGCGTGCGCATCGTGCGCAGCTTCGCCCAGGAGAAAGCGCACGAGCAGCGCTTCACCGCCCTGAACGCCGACAACCGCGACGCCAACATGACGACGGTGCGGCTGAACGCGGCGTACTTCCCGAGCGTGGAAATGCTCTCGGGCGTCGCCGTGGCGGCGATCGTCGTCTACGGCGGCGTGCAGGCGATCGACGGGCACATCACCGTGGGGACGGTGGTCGCGTTCGTCGCGGCGCTGTCGAACCTGTTCGAACCGATCCAGCAGCTCTCCCAGCTCTACGCGACCTACCAGTCCGGGATGGCCGCGCTCGAGAAGATCTTCCAGCTGCTCGACGTCAAGCCGACGCTCACCGACGCCGATCGAGCCGTCGAGCTCGGGCGCATCCGCGGCGAGGTGGAGTTCGACCGCGTGACGTTCTCCTACGCCGCGCGGGCACGCAAGCGCGGCGGGCCTGCATCCGGCGCGAACGGCACGCCCCGCGCAGAACCCCCGCCCGCGCTCCAAGACGTCGACCTGCGAATCCCCGCCGGCCAGACCGTCGCGCTGGTGGGGGCCACCGGCGCCGGGAAGTCCACGATGGCGAAGCTCGTCGCTCGCTTCTATGACCCGACCGAGGGGCGGGTGCTGGTCGACGGGCACGACCTGCGCGAGGTCTCGAGCCGTTCGCTGCGCTCGCAGATGGGGATCGTCCCGCAGGAGGCGTTCCTGTTCGCCGGCACGGTCGCGGAGAACATCGCCTTCGGGCGGCCCGGGGCGACCGCCGAGCAGATCAGCGCCGCAGCGGCTGCGGTCGGCGCGGAGGGGTTCATCTCCGAGCTGCCGTTCGGCTACGACACCGACGTCGGCGAGCGCGGCGCGCAGCTCTCCGCGGGCCAGCGCCAGCTGATCGCCTTCGCACGCGCGCTGATCGCCGACCCGCGCATCCTCGTGCTCGACGAGGCGACGTCGAACGTCGACCTGCAATCGGAGGCGCGGATCGAGCAGGGCCTGCGCAGGCTGCTGGCCGGCCGCACGGCGATCGTGATCGCCCACCGCCTCTCGACCATCCGCCAGTCCGGACGGATCGTCGTGCTCGAGCACGGAGGGATCGCCGAGCAGGGGACGCACGACGAGCTGATCGCGGCGGAAGGCCGCTACTACGAGCTCTACCGCGATTGGGCGGCGCAGGCCGCGGCGTAGCGGCGAGGCCCTGCCGCGCCGGGCCGGGGGCGCGCGGCCGGCGCGAGGCCCCGAGACTCGGCTACCGCGCCGCACGGCGCGGTGATAGGCGGTTTACTTAACGCGTGACAGCACCCACGTCGCGGGGCGTGAGCGGGAGGCTGTTCTCGACTCGGGGGACGAGGTGCGTCCGCATGCTCGCGCCCGCCGCGGCGGTCGCCATCTGGCTCGCGGCATCCGCGCTCGCACCGAGCGCTCGCGCGGAAGGAGCCGCGGAAGGGATCCACCGGATCCAGCACGTGATCGTGATCATGCAGGAGAACCGCAGCTTCGATTCCTACTTCGGCACATATCCCGGCGCGAACGGCATACCCGCCGGGGTCTGCGTGCCGGATCCCGTCCACGGCGGCTGCGCGAAGCCGTTCCACGACAGCAACGAAGGCAACAGGGGAGGTCCGCACGGGCCCGGGGCGGCCGCCGACGACATCGACGGAGGGCTGATGGACGGCTTCGTGGGCGAGGCCGAGGGGGCCTGCTCGCCCACGAGCCCGAGCTGCTACCCCTGCACCTCCACGAGCGGCCGCGCCTGCACCGACGTGATGGGCTATCACGACGCGCGCGAGATACCGAACTACTGGACCTACGCCCAGAACTTCGTGCTGCAGGACAACATGTACGAGTCCGTGGCCTCGTGGAGCCTGCCCGAGCACGAATACCTCGTGTCGGGCTGGTCGGCCCTGTGCCCGAGCGGGAACGTCGATCCCTTCGGCTGCACGAACTCGACGCAGGGCGACCGCCCGCCGCGGCCGCGGTCCTGGACGGACATCACCTACCTGCTGCACAAAGCCGGCGTCAGCTGGCGCTACTACGTCTTCGAAGGCATCGAGCCCGACTGCGAGTCCGACGAAGCGGTGGCGTGCGCTCCCGTCACGCAGGGACCGCGGACCGAGGGGGCCTGGAACCCGCTGCTGGACTTCAACGACGTCAAGGAAGACGGGCAGATCGAAGACATCCAGTCGCTCACGCACTTCTACAGCGCCGTGCAGAACCAGAAATCGTGCGGACTGCCCAACGTCGCCTGGATCGCGCCCGACTTCAAGGTCTCCGAACACCCCGACCAAGGCGGCGTGCCCTCGAAGATCTCCGACGGCCAGGCGTATGTGACGACGCTCGTGAACTCGATCATGCGCAGCCCGTGCTGGGGCTCGAGCGCGATCCTCCTTTCGTGGGATGACTGGGGCGGCTTCTACGACCACGTGGTTCCCCCACAGGTCGACGAAAACGGCTACGGGCTGCGCGTCCCGGGGATCGTGATCAGTCCGTACGCAAAGCGCGGCTATATCGACCACCAGCAGCTCAGCCACGATGCGTATCTGAAGTTCATCGAGGACGACTTCCTGCAGGGCCAGCGCCTGAATCCGGCGACCGACGGGCGCCCCGACCCGCGCCCGGACGTGCGCGAAGAAGCCCCGGGGCTTGGGAACCTCGTGGAAGACTTCGACTTCGAACAGCAGCCGCGCGAACCGCTGCTCCTCTCCCCCCACCCTCCTCCGGGTCCGGCCTCCACGCCGCCCGGCGGCGGGCCGAACGCCCCGACGGTCACGGTCACCGGCGTGGCCGACCGCACACCGCAGTCCGCCACGGTGGGCGGAACCGTCAACCCGAGCGGGGGCGCCCTGAGCGCCTGCCGCTTCGAATACGGCACCTCCCTGCAGTACGGCAGCAGCGCGCCGTGCTCGCCGGACCCCGGGTCTGAAGAAGTCGCGGTGCCGGTCTCCGCGCAGATCACCGGACTGAGACCGGACACCGCCTACCACTTCCGGTTGCTCGCGGCGAACGCGGGCGGGACCACCGACAGCGGCGACTACACCTTCAGGACGACCGCCGCCGGGCCGACCATCACGAGCATCGCGCCGAGCACCGGCCCCACCGCGGGGGGAACGAAGGTCGCGATCACGGGCAGCGGTTTCGCGGCCGCACACGGTGCGACCAGCGTCCGCTTCGGCGCCGCCGCCGCCTCCGCGGTCGAATGCTCCTCGAGCACGAGCTGCAGCGCGGTCTCACCCCCGCATGCCGACGGGGGAGTCGACGTGCGCGTCACCGTCTCGTCGGTGACGAGTGCGAGCACGCCGGCGGACGTGTTCACGTACGGGTGAGGGTGGCGTCGAGGCGCACGCCTTGTGCGGCGAGCGCCATTGCGGCAGCGTCGCCGCGGTCGGGCGAGGGCAGCCCGCGCGCGCGCATCGCGTCCTTGCTTTCGATCAGCACGCGACCTGAGCTATCGACCTTCCAGCGCAGCGCGCCGAGTTGGGCGGCCAGCGCGTCGTCGTTCGGGTCGGGGTCGACCTTTCCCGACTCGAACGCCTCGCGCAGTTGCCAGAAGGCTTCGGCGCGACGGTTGGCAAAGCGCGTCGGGTCGAGCGCCCGCGAGGCCGACGAGAAGGCGCTGACGTTCGCGCCCTGCTCGGCGAGCCGGTCGAAGGTGCCGACGCCGACGCCGACGACGTCGATGGCGGCGACGACAGGATGAAGTTCGGGCGGCCCGAAGTCCTCGGCGAGCAGGCGGGCGATGGCTCCCGCTGTCGCCATCGTGTCCTGCCCGTGCTCGTCGTGAACGATCCGCAGGCGGCCACTCGGCCACACCGCGGCGACTACGGTGCGGTCGCTGCCCGAGCGCGCGACGTCGCAGCCGAGCGTCGGGTCGTATTCGTCGTCGAGGTCGCGCGCTTGAGCGTCGGCGATCAGGTTCGGGGCGATCAGCGTGTCGCGGCTGGCAGGCGGGAACTCGCCGAGCACACGCGCCATCCACGCGGGCGATCCCTCGCCCCAATCGGCTCGGCGCTCTTCGACCCACGTCGGCGACGGAAGCACCGCAAGCAGGTCAGACGACACTCGCTCGGAGGTGAACGCGGGCGTGTCGAACACCGCGAAGCGCTCGACGTGAAAGCCCGAGCCGGGCGCGCACATCGCCGCGAAGCGACTGCCGGGGTCAAGCGGGTTGCCGATGGCGAGCAGACGCGAATCGGCACTCGTCAGCAGCGTCATCGCGGCGTCCACGAGCCAGCCCTCGATGCCGCTGGCCTCGTCGAGGACGACCAAAACGCTTCTCGCATGGATGCCCGAGAACGCCGAGGCCGCCTCGTCGGGGTCTGAGAGGTCGGCAGGCTTTCTGCCCCAACCGACCAACTCCCCGCCAATCCGCCACGTCGGGATCGACCCGCCTGCCGTGACCGTGCCCGCAAGCTCGGCGCGGCGATGGTGGCGAGCAACCTCGCGCCAGAGGATGCCGCCGAGTTGGGCCGAGGTCGGCGCCGTCGTCATGACGAAGGCGCCGGTTCGCGTGCTCAGCCACCAGCACGCGAGCGCTGCGGCCGTCCAGTCCTTGCCGACGCCGTGAGCGCTCGGCACCGCGACGTGGCGATGGTCGTGGACGGCCTGGGCGATGCGACGCTGGCCGGACCACATCGGCCCGAGCTTGGCTTCGATCCAACCGACGGGGTCGTTGAGGTGCGGGTCGGGCGTCGGGAAGAGACGACGAGCGACCTCGTCGCCGAGACGGTCACGGTCGAGGTCAGGCATCGGCCACTCGCGGGATACTCAGTAGGCGATGTCGCAGGAGAACGTGGAACGGCTGCGGCGACTCATGGAGGCGGTGAACGCCGGTGAGGTCCCGGAGTTCGTCGCCGCTGACTACCGGGCGGAGAACGTCAACACGGCAGTAACGGACAAGACCTACATCGGCCACGACGGCGTGCGCGAGTGGAGAGAGGACATGTTTAGTGCGTTCGGCGAGGTTCGGTTGCAGCTCGACAAGTTGATCGCCGAGAGCGATGACTATGTCGTTGCCGTCACGTCCTTGAAAGGCCGAGGCGGGGCGTCTGGTGCTCCGCTTGAGCTTCGTTGGGCCAACGCATTCTGGTTTCGAAACGGGAGGCTCGTCCGTTCGGGCGGCTTTCTGAGCATTCGGGAGGCCCTCAAAGCCGTGGGGCTGGAGGAGTAGGCCGCCGCTCACCGCCATCACGTCTCACCGCCGGGATTCAGGAGTGCGAGGTGGCGCTGGACGACGACCGGCGCACGCGGATCCTCGAGCACGTCGAGGTCTGAGAGCACGCGCCGCAGCACCTCGGCGAAGGCAGTCGCGGTGCGCTCCAACAACGCGACCTTGCGCTTGTCGAGGCCCGCATCGATGCACGCCTTCGAGACGGCGGTGAGGTGGCGACGTTCGGCGGCGTCGAGGTCAGCGAAGGCCGCCATGTTGCCTCTGAGCCGCTGCTCTGGCGGCACACCTTGGAGGTGCTCGCCGAGCCAAGCGACGGTGCCGACCGTGCGCCAAAGCTCCTGCTCGAGCGCCTCATCCGCGCTCGTCTGCACGGGCAGCCCGAACGCCTGCGCCGATGCGGCGGCCATGAGGCGCTGCGCGTGCTTGATGCCGTTCGGCGAGCTTCCCCCGTGATTGCGGCAGAGGCCGATGCCAGTATGCGGTGTGCCCCATCCCGCCGAGCGTTTGCATTGCTTGCCGCTCGTCTTCGAGGTAGAACAGCGCCGACAACCTCCTCGAAAGCCTCGCCGTCCATACCCTCGACCAGACCGCAGGCGTCCGCTAGCCCCGGCTCATTTTCATCGAGCGCTGTCCGAAGCGCAACCGCCCAGTCGCGCATGAGCGGCAAGGGGTGCTCGGGATATCCGAGGCTCCGACTCGCACCTGCGCCCGTAATCAACAGCAGCGTCATCGCGCCGCGATGCTAGAGGGGGAATCAGACGATCCTTGGCTTTCCTTCTTCCAGCGGCGTTTGCGCAGTCGCACGACCGCGCCGGGTCATCACACGGGTCATCACGGCCCCTTGAAACGCGAAACGCCCCGCAAACACGGGGCGCTCCGCTACTCCGGGACAGGGACTCGAACCCCAAATTCGACATCCAGAGTGTCGCGTGTTGCCAATTACACCATCCCGGAAAGGGCTCGGCCAAGGATAGTGAACGCGCCCGGAGGCCCGCCCGCGCCGAGTGCTAGAGGGTCGCGGCGTGCCCGTCGGGGGCGAAGAACGTCGTGATCGCCTCCTCGAGGCCGGGATCGAGCACGAGCAGCACCTCGTCGCCCGCCTCGATGCGGGTGTCGGGCTTCGGCACGAACCCGGCGCCCCCACGGAGCACCGAGATGATCAGGCTCCCCTCCGGCAGCGAGATGTCGCTGACGAGCTCGCCGACCACCGGCGCGCTCGTCGTCACCTCGAGCTCGATGATCTCCAGGCGCTCCTCTTCGAGCGCGAGCAGGTGGACGAGCCCGTAGCGCGGCACCTCGTGCTCGATCAGGCGCAGGATCAGGTCGGTGGCCGACACGGCGGGCTGGATGCCGAGCAGGCGGAAATGGTCGTGGTTGCGCGGGTTGTTGACGCGTGCGATCACGCGATCGCAGAGGTACTTCTCCTTGGCGACCTGGCAGACGAGGATGTTGTCCTCGTCGTCCCCGGTCACCGCGATCACGAGGTCCGCGCGCTGGATGCCCGCGC
>DATARO010000011.1:0-4853 GCA_036264095.1 Solirubrobacteraceae bacterium
CCAAGTTCATCGAGTTCCTCCGCGAGCGCGAGTTCGGCCAGCACATCCGCGAGGACGGACCGGCGGGTCACCACCAGAAGGCGGGCACGCCGACGATGGGCGGGATCATCATCTTCATCGCCGTCTCCGCGGCGTACCTGATCCTCAGCAACTACGAATGGCGCTCGGTCGGGGTCTTCGGCGCCGCGATCGCGTGCGCCCTGCTCGGCTTCGCCGACGACTACACGAAGCTGATCAAGCGCCGCTCGCTCGGCCTCCGCGCGCGCACGAAGCTGGCCGTGACGATCGCGATCTCGGTCGGCCTGTGGCTCGTGGCCACGCAGCTCGCGCACCTCCCCTCGACGCTGCAGCTGCGCTTCGTCGACTACCACATCGACCTTGGCCCGCTTTACCCGCTGATGGTCTATCTCGTCGTCGCCGGCACGACCAGTGCCGTCAACCTCACCGACGGCCTCGACGGCCTCGCCGCGGGCTGCGCGGCGATCGTCCTGCTCGCCTACGTCGGCATCACGTTCCTCGCCGGCGACTCCGAGCTCGCGATGCTCGCCGGCTGCCTGGTGGGCGCCTGCATCGGGTTCCTCTGGTACAACGCCTTCCCGGCGACGATCTTCATGGGCGACACCGGCTCGCTCGGGCTCGGCGGGGCGATCGCGGGCCTCGCCGTGATGACGAAGACCGAGGTGCTGCTGATCCTGCTCGGCGGCATCTTCGTGATCGAGGCGCTGTCGGTCGTGATCCAGGTGATCTCCTTCCAGACGACGCGCCGCCGCGTCTTCCTGATGGCCCCGATCCACCACCACTTCGAGCTGAAGGCCTGGTCGGAGACGAAGATCATCCTGCGCTTCTGGATCGTCGCCTCGATCTGCGGGGCGATCGGGTTCACGATCTACCGGCAGAGCCGGGGGCTTTGAGTAGCTCAGGCGGGGCTCAGGGTGTGATTTCCACGGGGGGCTCAGGGTTTGATTTCCACGGCGGGGACCGCCGTGGAAAGTCGAAACCCTTCGCCGAGAACCACTGATCCTCCACCGGTCTGCGCGGTGCGGATGCGGGGGTGGTCGAAACCCTTCGCCGAGAACTGCTGATCCTCGAGCGATCTGCGAGGTGCGGACGCGGCGGGGTGTGCGAGTCTGTTGCGATGCGCAGCCCTCGAAACAGCCGCGATGCCGCTCGTCGTCTGACCCGGCCGTCGTCTGAGGCCGTCGCCGCGAGGGAGCGACACCGGCGGTGTCTGCCGCTAGCGGTCGCCAGGCGGCCCCGGGCCGCCGGGAGTTCGGCGTTGGGGGAACGGGAACCGGGTAGGGCTTGCGCGGTCCCCCAAAACAGCGGCGCTCGGAGGTGCTCATGAAGCTCGGTCTCGCAGTTCTGCGGATGGTCATCGGAGGCCTGTTCATCGGGCATGGCCTCCAGAAGCTCGCCGGCTGGTTCGGCGGAGCGGGGATGGAGGCGACGGGGGAGACCTTCGAGGCGATTGGCCTGCGGCCCGGAAAGATTCACGCGGGGGCGGCCGGAGCTGCCGAGGCGGGTGGCGGCGCAATGCTCGCCGCGGGCCTCTTCACGCCGCTGGCCTCCTCGCTGCTCAGCGGCGTGATGATCACCGCGGTACGCAAGGTGCACCTGGCGAACGGCCCCTGGGTCACGAAGAGCGGCTACGAGTACAACCTGGTGCTGCTCGCGAGTCTCTTCGCGCTCGCAGAGCTCGGCCCCGGCGAGTGGTCGCTGGACGAGGCGCTCGGCACACGCCGCGCCGGCACCGCCTGGGCGCTCGGCGCGCTCGCCCTGGGGGCCGCCGGATCGAGCGCGGCGATCGCGATCGGCACCCGCGACGCAGCCGCCGAGACGCTCTCCCCAGAGCACGCCCGCGCCGGCGAGCCTGCCCCCGGCGGCCAGCCGCTGTCCCACGGGCAGCCCGCGCACCCGTGAGGGGACACGCGAAGCAGGTTTGATTTCCACGGGGGGCTCAGGGTTTGATTTCCACGGCGGGGACCGCCGTGGAAAGTCGAAACCCTTCGCCGAGAACTACTGAGCCTCAACCGGTCTGCGAGGTGCGCAGACGGCGGGGTGTGCGAGGCTCTTGCGATGCGCACGCGCCGAAACAGCCGCGACGCCGCCCGCCGGCTGACCGGTCCCTCGTTCGGGATTCGCGACATGGCGATCGACCTCGGGACGGCGAACACGCTCGTCTACGTTGACGGCCGGGGGATCGTCGTCTCGGAGCCCTCCGTGGTGGCGACCGACGCGGCGACGGGACACGTCCACGCGGTCGGCGCCGAGGCCCAGATGATGATCGGACGGACCCCCGCGACGATCTCGGCGACGAGACCGCTGCGCCACGGCGTGATCGCCGACTTCGCGGTCACAGAGGCGATGCTCCGCTATTTCATCCGCAAGGTGCTCGACCGCCATCGAGCCCACCCGCGCCTGATCGTCTGCGCTCCCTCGGGCATCACCCAGGTCGAGCAGCGCGCGGTCGAGGAGGCGTCGCTCGCGGCCGGGGCGCGGCGGGTCCACCTGATCGAAGAGCCGATCGCCGCCGCGATCGGCGCGGGCGTCGAGATCGAGGAACCGATCGGGCGGATGATCGTCGACATCGGCGGCGGCACGAGCGAGATGGCGATCATCTCGCTCGGTGGGATCGTGCTCTCGCGCTCGCTGCGCGTCGGGGGCTACGAGATGGACGACGCGATCATCCGCTACCTGCGCCTGGCGCATTCGCTGGCGATCGGCTCGCCGACGGCCGAGGCGATCAAGATCGCGATCGGCGCCGCGATCCCCCTGCACTCCGAAGAGGTCTACGAGGTGCGCGGCCGCCACCTGTTGAGCGGGCTGCCGACGGAGGTCCTGCTCCGCAGCGGCGAGGTACTGGACGCCCTGCGCGGGCCACTCGGGGAAATCGTCGACGGCGTCAAGGACACCCTCGAGCAGACCCCGCCCGAGCTCACCGGCGACATCGCCCGCGACGGCATCCTGCTGGCCGGCGGGGGCGTGCTCCTGCGCGGCTTCCGCGAGCTGCTCTCCGTCGAGACGGGCCTCCCGGTGTCGCTCGCCGGCTCGCCGCTGACCTGCGTCGCCGAGGGATCCGGGGGGGCGCTCGAGCATTTCGACGAACTGGCCCGTCCGGGGAACAGAAGCCGGCTGAGGTTCGCGCGCAGCAGCCGCTAGTGTCGAATCGCGACACTGATGATCGCCGCCGCAGCACTCCTCTGACGCCCGCGTGCGTACGGCGAAAACTGCGGCTCGACGGCGTGGAGGCAAACGCCCCCGCGCGTCGAAGTGAGCCGGGATGCCCGCACCCGCAGCCGCCCTACGGCGTAAGCGACGCAAGGACGCCGGCGCCCAGCGCGGACGCGCGGGCGCGCAATCGCTCGAGCAGCGGATCCTGCTGACCGCGACGCTGTGCCTGCTGGCGTTCGGCGCGGTGATGGTCTACTCCGCCTCCTCGGCGACGACGCTCCTGCAGGGAGGGGGGACGGGCAGCGGCGATCTGATCAAGTTCGTCGTCTACGGCGCCCTCGGCCTCCTCGCGATGCGCTTCCTCGCCCGCGACGGGATCGCCCGCGTCCACAGCATCACCGCCCCGCTGCTGTTCGCCTCCTTCGTCCTCGTCCTGGCGGTGCACGTGCCGCACCTCGGCGTGAGCGTCAACGGCGCCAAGCGCTGGATCTGGCAGGGCCCGATCCAGTTCCAGCCCTCCGAGCTGATGAAGCTGGCGCTCGTCCTCTACACGGCGACGCTCGTCGCTCGCCGCCCGCACCGCGTGCAGGACCTGCGCGAGCTGGCACGCCCGCTGCTGTACGTCGTCGCCGCCGCATGCGTGCTCGTGTTCGTCCAACCCGACCTCGGCACCACGCTCGTGATCGCGTTCGTCGTCGGCGCGATGCTGGTCGCCGCCGGGGTGCCGCCGCGCAAGCTCGCGCTGATCGTCGGCGGGGTGTTGTGCGTGGTCCTCGTCTACGCACTCGTGCAGCCCTACGCCCGCGCCCGCCTGACCTCGTTCCTCGACCCGTGGGCGCACGCGTCCTCGAGCGGCTTCCAGGCGGTGCAGGGGCAGATCGCGATCGGCTCGGGCGGGATGTTCGGGGTCGGACCCGGCCAATCGGTCCAGAAGATCTTCTACCTGCCCGAGGCGCCGACCGACTTCATCCTCGCGGTGATCGCCGAGGAGCTCGGCGTCGTCGGCGTGTTCGCGCTGCTGTTCCTGTACGGCCTGATCGCCTTCGCCGGCCTGCGCACCGCGCAGAAGGCCCGCAGCCTCTACAGCGCCCTGATCGCGGTCGGCGTCACGGCGCTGATCGTCTCCCAGGCGATCCTCAACGTGTTCGCGGTCCTCGGCCTCGCGCCGCTCACGGGCGTGCCGCTGCCGTTCGTCTCCTACGGCTCGAGCAGCATGATCGTGATGCTGGCCGCGATGGGCCTGCTCCTGAACGTCGCCTCCGGAGCGACCGGGCACGTCCGCGCGGTCCCCGCCCCGCGGCGGCGCTCGGCCGACGCCCGCGCGCGCGAAACGGCACGATGGGGCCGTGAGCCAGACGCCGAGGACGATCGTGATCGCCGCCGGGGGGACCGCGGGACACGTCGTACCGGCACTGGCGGTCGCGCGCGCGCTGCAGGCTGAGGGCGCCCGCGTGGCGTTCATCGGAGGCGACCGCGCGGAGGCGACGCTCGTCCCCGCGGCCGGCTACGACCTCGACCGGATCACCGTGCGCGGGGTCGACCGCGAGAACCCGCTCCGCGCCGCGGGCGCGCTGTGGCTCGCGGCGCGCGCGGTTCCGCGGGTGCGCGCGCTGCTCGCGCGCACCCGCCCGGCCGCCGTGCTCGGCGCCGGGGGCTACGTCGCGGCGCCAGTCGGCCTCGCG
>DATARO010000033.1:0-7407 GCA_036264095.1 Solirubrobacteraceae bacterium
ATCGACCCCCTCGCCGTGGCGCCCGCGCGCCTTGATCTCCGCCGCGACGGTGCCGTGTCCCATCGAGAAGACCTGAAAGCCGCCCGAGTCGGTGACGATCGGGCCCTCCCAGCCCATGAACTCGTGCAGGCCGCCGAAGCGCTCGATCAGCTCGGCACCCGGGCTCAGCATCAGATGGAAGGTGTTGCCGAGCACGAGCTCGTAGCCGAGCGCGGCGACCTCCTCGGCCAGCAGGCCCCTGACGGTCGCCTTGGTCGCCAGCGGCACGAAGGCCGGCGTGTGCACGTCGCCGTGCGCGGTGTGCAGTGCGCCGACGCGGGCCCGCGAGGCGCCGTCGCGCGCCTTGATCGTGAAGGTCATCCCCGCGGCATCCTAGAGTCAGAGTCCTCGACACCATGCTCGCCTCCTCGCTCAGCGTCACCCACCTTGTCGAAGTCTTCGGCTACCCCTTGATGTTCCTCGCCGTGATGGCGGAGTCGAGCGGCGTCCCCGTACCGGGCGAGACCGGGCTGATCACCGCTGCGGTGCTCGCCAGCCAGGGCAAGCTGCAGATCGAGATCGTGATCGCGCTGGCGGCGATCGGGGCGATCGTTGGCGACAACATCGGCTACCAGATCGGACGCAAGGGCGGACGCTGGCTGCTCGAACGCCCGGGGCGCTTCGAGCGCCAGCGTCGCCAGGTGATCGTCAGCGGCGAGCCGTTCTTCGAGCGCCACGGACCCAAGGCCGTGTTCTTCGGCCGCTTCATCCTCGGGTTGCGTGTGTGGGCCTCATGGCTTGCCGGCGTCACGCACATGCGCTGGCGCTCGTTCTTCCTCTGGAACGCACTGGGCGGCATCTGCTGGGCGACGGCGATCGGTCTGATCGCCTACTTCCTCGGCACCGCCGCAGGAAACGCGATCCAGACCTTCGGCCTGTTTGGCCTGTTCGCCGTCCTGGTCGCGGCGGTCGGGGCGTACCTCGCCCACCGCCACCACGCGCGCTCGGCTACGCGCGAGCCCTCGAGCGCCGCCGCGCACGACGCTCGGCCGCCTGGCCCGCCGAGCGAGGGTGGCGAGCGCCACCAGGAGCGCGTCGAGAGCGAGCTGTAGCGCTCAGGTGCCGCAGCAGCCGACGCCGATCCGCTCCCACATGCGGCCGAGCGCCTCGAGCTCGTGCTCTGAGAAGTGCGAGAGGAAGTGCTCGCGCACGACGGCGCGGTGGGTGCCGCGCGCGGCGGCCAGGCGCTCGCGACCGCGGTCTGTCAGACAGGCGAAAGCGCCACGCGCGTCCTGCTCGCAGCTGCAACGCGCGAGCAGCTCGTCGCGCTCGAGCCGGTCGACCAGCCGCGTCAGGCCACTGCGCGACAGCTGCGCCTGCTCGGCCAGGTCGCACATCCGCATCCGACCTCCCGGCGCGTCGACCAGGTGCTGCAGGACCTCGTAGGAGCTCAGCTGCAATCCGTGCTCGCGCTCGAGTCGTCCCTCCAGGCGCTTGGCCAGCGAGGCGTGGGCGCGCAGCAGGCCGCGCCACGCGCGCAGCTCGGCTTCGCTGAGGCAGTCGTGCTCGCCGAGGCGGTCGGGCTCGCCGGGGCGGTCGGGCTCGCCGGGGCCGGTCTCCTCCCCCGGAGCCAGCTTCAGTGCCGTCGCGGTTGCGGTTGCCGTGGACATGACGATGATGCTCGACGCGGACTGCGCGCTGGGACGAACATAGCAGCGTCAGAGACCGAAATCCGCCCAGATCAGGGCCGCTCGCCGCTCCGCCGGGTCGCGCTCCACGCCCACCACATCATCAGCGGCTGCAGCGGCAGGCGCGCATACAGCGCCCAGCGGGGGATCCGGCGAAACTCCTGCGGGGCGCGGGCCATGTACAGGTTGGCTGGAAACACCGCCGCCAGCAGCGCGATCGTGCCGAGACCGCCGGCCCGCCGCGTCCACGGCAGCAGCACGCCCAGCCCGCAGGCGATCTCTGCCACGCCGCTGGCCACGACCACCTCGCTGTCGATCCGCTTCAGGCTCGGTGGCACGATCCGCCGGTAGGCGCGTGGCATCAGGAAGTGATTGATGCCGCCGCCGAGGAACGCCAGGCCGAGCACGCGCGCGCTGCGACGCCGGCGCCGGCGCGCGCGTGTCTGGGCGAGCGGGTCCGCGAGCCTCTCTCCGCCGAGCTCGCCGCGCGGATCGACGGCCGCGCCGTCCGGCGCCATCGTGCTCGCGGCCGCGCTCATCGCTCGATCAGCGATCTGCCGGTCATCTCCGGCGGCTGGGGCATGCCGAGCAGATCGAGGACGGTGGGCGCCACGTCGGCGAGGATACCCCCTGCGCGCAGCGCGAGGCCCGTCCGCGTGAGGATCAGCGGCACCGGGTTCAGCGAGTGTGCGGTGTTCGGCGAGCCGTCGGGCTCGAGCATGTGGTCGGCGTTGCCGTGGTCGGCGGTCACGACCGCCACGCCGCCGCGCGCCGCCACCGCGTCGAGCACCTCGCCGAGACATCCGTCGACCGTCTCGACCGCCTCGACCGCCGCGTCGATCACGCCCGTGTGACCGACCATGTCGGCGTTGGCGAAGTTGACGATCGCGAACTCCGGCTCGTCCTGCGACCAGGCGGCGAGGAACCGCGCCGCGGCCTGCGGCGCGCTCATCTGCGGCTTGTGGTCGTAGGTGGGGACGTCGCGCGGCGAGGGTGCCAGCTCTCGCCGCTCGCCCGCATACGGGCGCTCCTCGCCGCCGTTGAAGAAGTAGGTGACGTGCGGGTACTTCTCGGTCTCGGCGACGTGCAGCTGGCGCGCGCCGCTGTCGGCGATCACCTGCGCGAGCGTCGTCTTCGGACGCGCGGGGGCAAAGGCCACCGGGTAGGGCCAACCCTGCTCGTACTCGGTCAGCGTCGCCAGTCGCGCAAGCGCCGGGGCACCGCCGCGATCGACCTCCTCGAAGCCGGGCTCGGCCAGGGCGCGGACGATCTCGCGCATCCGGTCGGGGCGGAAGTTGAAGCAGATCGCGCTGTCCCCCGGGCGGATGCTTGCCTCGGCGCCGACCAGGGTGGGCTCGATGAACTCGTCGGTCTCGCCGCGCTCGTAGGCGTCGCGAACGGCCTGCTCGCCGCTGTCCGCTCGATACGGCGCACGCCCGTGCACAAGCAGGTCGTAGGCGCGCTGGGTGCGCTCCCAGCGGCAGTCGCGATCCATCGCCCAGTAGCGACCCACGACCGACCCGACACGGGCGCAGGTATCGGCGTCAAGCTTTGCCAGGAACGAGGCGCCGGCGTGCGGCAGCGTGTCGCGCCCGTCGGTGAAGGCGTGCACGACGGTGTCCGCCTGCGGCGCGAGCTGCGCCGCCAGCGCAATCAGGGCGCGCAGGTGCTCGAGCGAGGAGTGCACGCCGCCGTCTGAGACCAGGCCGAGCAGGTGGATGCGCGGCGCGGCGCGCATCGCCTCGCCCAGCACCTGGTTCTCCGCCAGCGCACCGCTTGCGACCGCCTCGTCGATCCGCACCAGGTCCTGCTTGACCACGGCGCCGGCGCCGAGGTTCAGGTGCCCGACCTCGGAGTTGCCCATCTGGCCCTCTGGCAGACCGACCGCCTCACCGCACGCGGTGAGCGTCGTGTGCGGGTAGGTCGACCATAGACGGTCGAACGTGGGCGTGTCGGCGAGCGAAATTGCGTTGCCGGGACCCGCCTCTGCCATCCCCCAGCCGTCGAGCACGACCAGGCACACGCACGGCGCCGGCGCTGCGCTCATCGCGCGGGCACCGCCACCGTCGCCACCGCGCTGCCGGGCCGCGGGACGCTCACGACCCGGCCGCGGCCGCGATCACGGCGAACGACTCCGCCTCCAGCGAGGCGCCGCCGACCAGCGCGCCGTCGACGTCGGGCAGCGCCAGCAGCTCCTCCGCGTTCTCGGGCTTGACCGAGCCGCCGTAGAGGATCCGCATCTGCTCGGCTGCCTCGGCGGAGCGGCCCGCCACCAGCGCACGCACGAACGCGATCGCCTCCTGGGCCTGCTCGGGGGTTGCGACCTTGCCGGTACCGATCGCCCAAATCGGCTCGTAAGCGATCGCCACCTCCGACAGGCGATCGTCGGCAACGGCCGCCAGGTCCTCGCCGATCTGGTGGCGCAGCTTGCGCTCGGTGTCTCCCGCCTCGCGCTCGGCCTCGGTCTCGCCGACGCAGAGGATCGGCGCGAGCCCGGCCGCAAGCGCCGCGGGGACCTTGGCCGCCAGCGCCCTGTCGCTCTCGCCGAACAGCTCGCGCCGCTCTGAGTGCCCGAGCACGACGCCGGCGACGTCAAGCTCTGAGAGCATCGGCGCCGAGACCTCGCCGGTGAAGGCGCCCTGCGGCTCTGCGTGCATGTTCTGCGCGTAGATCTCCACGCGCGAGCCGCGCGCGGAGTCGACCATCGCGCGCAGGTCGGTGAACGGGACGCACAGGGCCACGTCGACGCCGCTGAGCGCCGAGACGCGCGGCAACAGGGCCTGGATGTACTCCTCGGCCTGCGCTTCGGTCTTGTGCATCTTCCAGTTGCCCGCGATCAGCGGGACGCGCGCCGCGCTCACCGGGCTATCACCCCGCCACGCTCGTCGCGTGGCCTTTGGCCGCGCCTTCGAGCGCCTGCACGCCCGGCAGCATCGCGGGTGGGCGGGCCTCAATCATCTCGAGCGTCGCTCCGCCGCCGGTCGAGAGGTGGTCGACGGTGTCCTCCAGGCCGAAGTGCGCTAGCGCGGCGGCGGAGTCGCCGCCGCCGACGACGGTCACGCCTGGCGCCTTGGCCACCGCCCTTGCCACGGCAAGCGTGCCCTGCGCGAAGGGCTCGAGCTCGAACGCCCCCATCGGGCCGTTCCAGAAGACGGTGCCGGCCTTGGCGATCTCAGCGCCGTAGCGATCGGACGTCGCGGGGCCGATGTCAAGGCCCATCCAGCCGTCGGGGACCTCCACGCCGTCGAGCACGCGGTGCTTGGCCTCAGCGGCCAGGCGGTCGCCGATCACCAGATCGCTGGGCACCAGCAGGCGCGCTCTGCCCGGCTGCGGGGCGTGCGTGTCGCTTGCCCGCGCGAGCAGGCTGCGCGCGTGCTCGGTGTCCTGCTCGCCGCACAGCGACCTGCCGACCGAATGACCCTGCGCGCACAGGAACGGGAAGCACATCGCGCCGCCGATCATCACCACGTCGGCGATCTGCAGGAAGCGCTCGATCACGCCGATCTTGTCCGCCACCTTGGCGCCGCCGACGATCGCAGCGAGCGGCGGCGTCGGGTGCTCGAGAATCCCGGTCAGGGTGCGCACCTCGCGTTCGAGCAGGCGTCCCGCCGCGCACGGCAGCAGCCGCGCAACCAGCGTCGTTGAGGCGTGGGCGCGGTGGGCAGCGCCGAAGGCGTCGTTCACGTACAGCTCGGCGAGGCTTGCCAGCGCGCGCGCGAAGTCCGGGTCGCCGGCCGTCTCGCCCGGCTCGAAGCGGACGTTCTCCAGTAGCAGCATCTCCCCGTCGGCCAGACCCTCGGCCAGCACGCGCGAGCGCTCGCCGACGACCTCGGGCGAGAGCGTCACAGGGGCACCGGTCAGCTCGCGCAGGCGCTCTGCCACCGGTGCGAGCGACAGATCGGCCTCTGGACGCCCCTCCGGGCGTCCGAGGTGGGAGACGAGCACGAGGCGCGCGCCGCGCTCGCGCAGCTCTTGGATCGTCGGCAGCGCTTGCACGATCCGCGTGTCGTCGGCGACGCACACCGCGCCACTCTCGTCCTTGCCGAGCGGCACGTTGAAGTCCACGCGCACGAGCACGCGCTTGCCCTGCACCTCCAGGTCCTCGATGCTCCTCATCGCCTCACGCTCCTGAGCGCCCGCGCGCCCTCGCCTGTCTGCTTGATACCCGCATCGCAAGAAAAAGTCCCGGCGCTCAGAGAACGAGGCGGCGCCGGACCGCCTTTTGCGGCCCCACCCTCACAGCACCCTCTGCACCAGATCGACCAGACGGTTGGAGTAGCCCCACTCGTTGTCGTACCAGGCGATCACCTTGACCATCGTCCCGTCGATCACCGACGTCAACTGCGAATCGACGATCGAGGAATGGGGGGACCTGACGATGTCGCTGGAGACGATCGGGTCCTCGGTGTAGGCGAGCAGGCCCGCCATCGGGCCGCTCTGGGAGGCCGCCTGCAGCGCCGCGTTGACCTCCTCGACGCTCGTTTGACGCTCGGCCTCGATCGTCAAGTCGACTACCGAGCCGGTCGGGACGGGGGCTCGCACCGCCATCCCGTGCAGCTTGCCCTGCAGCTCCGGCACCACCAGCCCGATCGCCTTGGCGGCGCCGGTCGAGGCCGGGATCAGGTTGATCGCCGCGGCGCGCGCGCGGCGCAGGTCTTTGTGGGGCAGGTCCTGCAGGCGCTGGTCGGCGGTGTAGGCGTGGATCGTCGTCATCAGGCCGTGCTTGACGCCGACCGTGTCGAGCAGCACCTTGGCCACCGGCGCCAGACAGTTGGTAGTGCAGGAGGCGTTTGAGATGACGTCGTGGGAGTCGCGGTCGTAGGCCTCGTCGAAGTTGACGCCGAGCACCACGGTCACGTCGGGGTCGCTGGCCGGGGCGGAGATGACCACCTTCTTGGCGCCGCCGGCCAGGTGCTTGGCGGCGTCGGCGCGGTTGGTGAACAGGCCGGTCGACTCGATCACCACGTCGACGCCGAGCTCGCCCCACCGCAACGCCCCAGGGTCGCGCTCGGCCAGCACCCGCAGCTCGCGGCCGTCGACGGCGATCGTGTGCTCGTCGGACGTCTGCACCTCGCCGGGATAGGGGCCGAGGATCGAGTCGTACTTGAGCAGGTGCGCGAGCGTGCGGCAATCGGTCAAATCGTTGACCGCGACCCACTCGATCGCGCCCTTGTCCTCGCGGGCCATGGCGGCGCGGAACACGTTGCGGCCGATTCGGCCGAACCCGTTGATCCCCACGCGTACAGGCATTCACTGCCTCCTGGTCGAAGTGATGAAGGATTGAAAGATTGCTCCGCCGGCCTGCCGGCCGGCTGCGCCCTGCGTCTTTTGGCGGGACGACGGCGGCGGGCGCCTGCGACGGCGGGAAGGCTATCAGCGCTCGCGCGAGCGCTTGTCGATGTCGCGGTGGGCCACGGCCACGACCATCCCGTCGCGGTCGGCGTAGCGAGCCGCGAGGTGCTCGGCGATCGCCACCGAGCGGTGGCGCCCGCCGGTGCAGCCCACCGCGATGACCAGATGGGACTTGCCCTCGGTCACGTACTGTGGCAGCAGGAAGTCAAGCAGCGCGTGCAGCCGCTCGTATAACTCCTCAAGCCGCCCGTCGTGGGCGATGTAGTCGATCACCGCCTGATCGCGCCCCGTGAGCTCGCGCAGCTGGGCCTCATAGTGGGGGTTGGGCAGGAAGCGCACATCGAAGGCAAAGTCCTCCTCGCGCGGGGGTCCGTGCTAAAAGCCAAAG
>DATARO010000081.1:0-5885 GCA_036264095.1 Solirubrobacteraceae bacterium
GGTTCGTGCGAGCGCACATCGACGCTGATATGCTCCGACCTCAGAGACGAGGCACGCGGAGGCCGCATGTCACGCATCAAGGCGTTGGGGGACGGCGCCGTGGGCGAGGAGTTCACGGCACGGCCTGCGCGCGCGCGCAGATTGGACGCGCGAAGCTTCGTCAGCTCTCTGTTGGCCGAGCGGTTGGCCGAGCCCGAGCCGCTCGTGCGGCCGGAGCGGCACGCCGTCTGCGGTGCGTTGCTGCTGAGCGACATCGAGGGCTGGACCGCGCGGGTCGAGCAGCTCTCGGAGATGGGCTCGCTCTGGCTGGACGAGCTCGGGCGGGCGATGAACGCCTACTTCACCGAGCTGACCCGGGTCGTCTACGCGCACGGCGGCGACGTGCACGGGAGCATGGGCGACTCGTTCCTGTGCTACTGGCGGGCACCCGAGGATGGGGGACTGCCTGAGGCGTGCGCACGGGCCGCGTGCGCGGCCGCGTCGTTCCAGGATGCCGCGAGCCGCCACGTCGACCCGAGCGGTCGTCGCTTGCGAACGCGCATCGGCATCTCGGCCGGGGAGTTCTCCGTCGCGCTGCTGGGTGGAGTAGCCGGACGCTGGGAGGCGCTCCCGCTCGGCGCGCCGATCGCCGAGGCGGCCCGCGCGGAGTCGCTCGCGCCGCCGGGCGGCACCGCGGTTGCCCCGTCGGCCTGGCGGCACCTGTCGTCCTCCGCGGAAGGGGTCGCCCTCGGCGACTCGGGGCTCATGGCGCTGACCGCACCGCCTCCGGAGGTCGATCGGGTCGCCAACCAACGGCGCGCCGCCGAGCCGAGCCAGGACGCGCTCGCGCCGTATGTGCCTGCCCCGGTCCGTGGCTGGGGTGCGCCGGCCGGCTCGGAATGGCTGGCGGAGCTGCGGACGGTCACGGTCGTGATGGCGAACATCGCCGGCGAGGGAGTGCCGTTCGATGAGGACCTCGAGCGCGCCCAGTTCGCGATGCGCACGTTCCAGGAAACGATCGCCCACTTCGAGGGTGCGAGCAAGCCGGGTCTGGACAACAAGGGCGTGACGCTGTCGGGCGTCTTCGGATTGCCGCCGCGCGCCCACGGCGACGACACCGAGCGCGCGCTGCGCGCCGCCAGCGCGCTTGGCGAGCAGCTGCGCGCCGGCGGGGTGGCGTCCTCGCTCGGAGTCGCCACAGGGCCCGTCTTCTGCGCCCTGTTCGGCAGCGACCTGCGCCGCGAGTACGGGGTCTCGGGGAGCGTCATGAACCTCGCGTCGCGGCTCGCTCACGTCGGGCATGAGGAGATCCTCTGCGAGGAGGCGACCTGCTCGGCTGTGGACGATCGCTATCGCTTCCGGACGCGCGACGCACTGCAGCTGAAGGGAAGGTCGGGTCCGGTCGCCGCGCGCGCTCTCCAGGCCGTGGGTCCGCCCGCGCGCCCGCGGTCGAGGCAGCTCGTCGGACGCGAGGAAGAGCTTGCGATCCTCACCGAGCACCTGGAGCGCCTCGGCGCGGCTGAAGAGGGCGGCATGGTCGTGCTTGAAGGCGAGGCCGGGATCGGCAAGTCGGCCCTGGTCGGGCGGGCGGCGATGCTGGCCGAACAGCACGGCGTCGAGGTGATCGTCGCGGTTGCCGACGCCGTCGAGCGCGCCACCAGCTACTACGCGTGGCGCGAGGTGTTCGCCGCGGTGCTCGGGTTCGACGGCAGTGCGCCCTCGACGGCCGAGCTCGAGCGCCGCGTGATCGACTGCGTCGGTGACGACGAGGTCGTGCGAGAAGTCCCGTTGCTCACGAGCGTGCTGCCCGGGACGGTTGCCGAGAACTCGTTCACCGAAACGCTGACGGGCGACGTGCGCGCCGACATGACCGTGCGGCTGCTGACGCGGATCCTGTCCCGGAGCACGACTGCGCGGCCGACGCTGCTGCTCGTCGAGGACGCCCAATGGCTCGACAGCAACTCCTGGTCGTTGCTGCGGGCCGTGGCGAGGGACGTGCCGCGGCTGCTGACGTTGATCACGACGCGCCCCCTGCACGCCGACTCCGAAGAGCATGCGGCGCTGCGCTCGCTCCTCCCGACCGCATCGATCAGCCTCGGTAGCCTGACGCCGGCGCACACGACGGCGCTCGTGCGCCAACGCCTGGGCGTCGATGAGGATCCTGCGGCGCTCGCCCGTTTCGTCGAGGAACGGGTCGCGGGCCACCCGTACTTCTGCGAGGCGCTCGTGAAGGCGATGCAGGAGGCGGGGATCGTGCGGGTGCAGGACGGGCGTGCGGTGTTCGACGAGCTCGAGTCGCTGGACATGCCGGCGACCGTGCATGGCGCGGTCCTGAGCCTCGTCGACCGCCTCTCGATGCGCCAGCAGCTGACGCTCAAGGTGGCCGCCGTCGTCGGGCGCAGCTTCTCCGTGCGCGCGGTCGCCGAGGCCCACCCGATGCCCGAAGGGCGCGAGCTGATCGACAACGACCTCCAGGCGCTGGTGGAGCTCGACTTGATCGCCGCCGACGACGGCGAGGCGGAGCCGGCCTACACGTTCCGCCACCAGATCACGCGCGATGTCGTCTACGGGCTGCTCACCCGGTCGCAGTGCGGTCCGCTGCACCGCGCGGTCGCCGAGTGGTGCGAGCGCGTCAGCACCGGGGTGGAGCTGGAGCGCCACGCGGCGCTGCTCGCGCACCACTGGGCAGCGGCCGGCGAGCCGGCGCGGGCCGTGCCATACCTCGAGAAGGCGGCAGCCAGGGCGCTGCGCGGGGGCGCCTTCCGCGAGGCGGCGCATTTCTACAGCCAGCTCGCCGCAAAGGCCGACGCGGAGCGCGAGGCTCACCGCTTGGCGCTGTGGCAGAAGGGGGAGGCCTCGGCGTACTACTACCTCGGCGATATGCGCCACGCCAGGATGCTCCTCGAGGCCGCGATCGCGCACCTGGATCGTCCCGTGCCCAGGGGCGGGATCGCCCTCGTGCGCGGGCTCCTGCGCGCCGCCGCCACGCAGCTGATGCACCTCGCCTTCCCGGGTCGATACCACGCCAGGCGCGCCGCCGAGCGCGATCTTCTCGTCGAAGCCGTCGACGCCTACAAGATGCTCGCGCTGGTCAACTACGTCGGCGGCGAGTCGCCCGGGGAACTGCTGTACCTGTTCATCGCGGGCCTGAACCTCGCCGAGGAAGCCGGCCCGTCGCGCGAGCTCGCCCGGGCGCTGGCCGGCGCCGCCGGCGCCGTCAGCCTGCTCAACCTCAGCTCGCTCGCCGACCGGTACTGCGCGCGCGCGCGCGAGCTCGGCGAGCACGGCGGCTACCCCGACGCGCTCGCGTGGATCTGGAACTGCCAGGTGGTGATCGAGGCCCAGCGCGGCAACTGGCGGGGTGCGCTTGAGGCCAGCGATCGCGCGTTGGAGCTGTTCGGCGAGGTCGGCGACTACAACTACGAGGCCGAGATCTGGCTGACGCGCGAGGCCGTCTGCATCTGCTCCGGCGACTTCCGCAGCGCGGAGATCTGCTGGAAGCGCACGCGTGAACTGGCAGCGCGCAACGCCAACAAGCAGCTCAGGGGCTGGTCGCTGTTCGACGAGGTGCAGAGCGAGCTGGGCCGCGGCGCGACCTCGGACGCCGCGAGGGCCCTCGAGGCGGCGCTCGCGATCGAGGACGCGCCGAACGACATGCGGACGCAGATGGAGAAGCAGTACTGCGTCGCGGCGACGCGGCGGCGCGAAGGCAGAAACGAGGAGGCGCTCGCCGCCGCCGCCGAGCTGCTCGAGCTCGCAACCGCCCGTCCGGTGATGCTGTTCTCGCTGCCGCACTTCGCCGCCGGCGGCGTCGAGGTCTACGTCGAGCTGCTCGAGCAGGCCCGGGGGCGCTCGGAGCGGCGGGCGATGGCCCGCGCGGCACGGCGGGGATGCCGGGCACTGCGCCGCATGGGCTGGACGTTCCGCGGGATCCGCCCGCGCCGCCTGCTGTTGCTCGGCCGCGTCGAATGGGCGCGCGGACGGCGCAGGCGCGCCGCGCGGCTGTGGCGCCGGGCCGAGAAGCGAGCGGCGGCGATCGCGATGGACTTCGACGTCGCGCGCGCGCGGCTCGAGCTCGTCCGCCACGACCTCGCCGGCGAGGATCGCGCTCGGTTACTCGCCGAGGCGGTGGACACGCTCGAGCGCTATGGCGCGCTCCAGCAGATCGAGACGGCAACGCTCCGGGAGCTCGACACGGCGGGGGCGGTGTGATGCACGTACGGAGGATCGTCACCGAGCCAAGGGAGTTGCCCGGGCGCGCCCCTGTCGCATCGCAGACGTTCGACCCCGACGCGTTCGACCCGCACGACCCGGCCTTCCTGGCCAACCCGTACCCCACGTACGCGCTGTTTCGCGAGCACGCTCCCGTCTATCCGGTCAAGCCGTACGACGCCTGCTGGACGTTCTCCTACGAGGACTGCGCGGAGGTTCTAGACGCCACCGACGTGTGGCTCAAGAACCCCCCCGGCGGTCACCCGCCGGAGCCGGGACCGTACGCGATGATGGCGAGCTTCCCAGGCGGGCTGTTCGTCACCGACCCGCCTCTGCACACCGAGCTGCGCGAGCTGCTCGAGCCGGTGTTCACGCGGTCGATCGAGGGCGTGGAGGATCGGACCCGAGCGTTCGCCGAGCCGCTCCTGCACGCGGCGCGGGAGAAGGGCAGCCTCGAGCTCGTGGCCGACTACGCGCTGCCGCTGCCGGCGAGCGTGTTGTTCAGCGTGCTGGGCATCCCACCAGGCGACTACGACCAGGACATCTGGAAGGGGCTGATCGCGTCGCAGGCGGCGATCGCCGCAGCGCACGACCTCGCCGCCCCACTGGAGGTCCGGGCGGCCGGCGCGACCTGCTCGATGGCGCTCAACACGTTCTTCGAGGGGATGCTCCTGACCCGCCACCGGGTGTCCCGGTCCGCGCCCGAAGGGCTGTTCGCGCAGATGTGCGCAAAGCTGCTGGGAGCCGGGCTGAGCCCGCAGCAGGTTCAGGTGTGCGCCAGCGACCTGCTCGTGGCGGGCTACCTGTCGACCACGTTCATCATCGGACTGGGCGTGCGCAACCTGCTGCTCCACCCAGACCAACTGGAGAAGCTGCGCGCCGATCCGTCGCTTGCGCGTCCGGCGCTCGAGGAGATGCTCCGCTACGACGGGTCGGTCCACATCGTCGATCGCTGGGCGGCTGACGAAACCGCGCTCGGCGGGCGCACATTCGCGCCCGGCGAGAAGATCGCCGTGATCATCGGCTCGGCCAATCGCGACACCGCGCGTTTCGAGGACCCGGATCGCTTCGACATCGAACGCCGGCAGGACGGACATCTGGCCTTTGGCGAGGGCATTCACATCTGCATCGGCGCGCCGCTTGCCAGAATCGTCGCGCCGGTTGCGCTCGAGATGCTGCTCGCGGAGTTCGACGAGCTCTACCTGGAGGGGGAGCCGCAGTGGCAGACGGACCCGTATCTGCGCGCTGTCAGGACTCTGCCGCTGCGCTTCTGATGCCCGCAGCGCAGCGGCCCCGATCCTTTGCGGCCGACCGTCGTCGGCCGGTGCAAAGTCGCCCGCCGACTGCTCTCTTCGCACGATCCAAATCCCGTAGACTCGATCCGTGCCAAATATAGAGGGGGAGGCGACGGCGATCACGGTGCTGACGCCTGTCAGGCGCGGCGGCCCGCTCCTGCTGTGGCTGACGTTCTGGGCCGGGCGCAACGTCAAGTGGACGCTCGAGAAGCTCGAACGGCTGTCGTTCATCCACTTCGCACGCTGGGCGGTGATCAGGCGCTTCCCCGACGAGGACGGCGGCGAGCGCCTGAGGCACTCCTACCTGCTCTTCGAGAGCAACTTCAACGGCGCGTGGGGGCAGTACATCGACGCGTTCTCGGAGGTCGTCCGGCTCAGGATGAAGGCGATCTGGGGAAC
>DATARO010000064.1:0-40198 GCA_036264095.1 Solirubrobacteraceae bacterium
AATCCGCCCCTCCCGATGAGTTTCCGCCACCCCCGCCGTCCTACCTTGCGAGACCGACCGAAGGAGGAGTGAGATGGGACGGATCGTCGTATCCGAGTTCGTTTCGATAGACGGCGTGATGGAGGACCCGGGTGGCGCCGAGGGCTATCGCCACGGCGGCTGGTCATTCGAGATAGCGCGCGGCGAAGAGGGCGATCGCTTCAAGCTCCAGGAGACGGTGGATTCGAAGGCGCTGCTGCTCGGGCGGGTGACCTACGAAGGCTTCGCCGAGGCCTGGCCGCAGCGCGAGGGCGAGTTCGCTGACAAGTTCAACAACATGCCCAAGTACGTCGTCTCCACGACGCTCTCATCACCCGAGTGGACCAACTCCACCGTGCTCCCCGGCACCGACCTCGCGGCCGAGGTCGCCGCGGTCAGGGAGCAGGTCGACGGCGACATCGTCGTCCACGGCAGCGCCCGGCTCGTCGGCGCGCTCGTCGACGCCGACCTCGTCGACGAGCTGCGGCTGATGGTCTACCCGGTGGTGCTCGGATCCGGCAAGCGCCTGCTGGAAAGCGCCTCCGCGAAGACGCGGCTCGCGCTCGCGGACTCGAAGATCGTCGGCGATGGTGTCGCGATCCTCACCTACGGCCGCGCTTGAGCAGGGTGCGAAAGGCGTTGCGCGCGAGGCCTCTCACGCCCCGGCTCCGCGCCCGGCACGGCGCGATCGCGCTCGCCCCCGCCGGCGGGCAGCGCGGCGGTCGCAGCCACGAGCCGGCCCGCTAGCCTGCGGGGCGGTGTCCCCGCGGCCGCTGCACACCCCGCTGTACGACCGCCACGTCGAAGCCGGCGCGAAGCTCGTCGACTTCGCCGGCTGGAAGATGCCCGTCCAGTACACCGGCGTCCGCGAGGAGCACGTCGCCGTGCGCACCGCGTGCGGCATCTTCGACGTCTCGCACATGGGCGAGATCGAGACGAGCGGGCCCGGCGCCGCCGGCCTGCTGCAGCGGCTCCTCTCGAACGACGTCTCGAAGCTCGGTGTCGGCGGCGCGCAGTACTCGGTGCTGTGCAGGCCCGATGGCGGCGTGCTCGACGACCTGTTCACCTACCGCCTCGACGCGGACCGCTTCCTCACGGTCACGAACGCCTCCAACCATGCGCGCGATCTTGCCTGGTTCCGCGACCAGGCCGCCGACATCGCCGATGTCCACGTCGCCGACGCGATCGACGACTGGGCGATGCTCGCCGTGCAGGGCCCGGTCGCCAGGGAGATCGCCCAGGCGGTCGCCGATGGGCCGTTGCCGCCGCGCATGACTGCGGCGAGCGGGCGCCTGGCAGGTGCAGACGTGCTCGTGTGCGGCACCGGGTACACGGGTGAGGAGGGCGTCGAGCTGCTCTGCCGGCCCGACCACGCGACCGTGCTGTGGGACGCGCTCGTGCGGCGGGGCGCAATGCCCGCCGGCCTCGGGGCGCGCGACACGCTGCGCCTGGAGGTCTGCTTCCACCTCTACGGCAACGACCTGATGGAGGAGCGCGGCCCGATCGAAGCCGGGCTCGGCTGGTGCTGCAAGGAGGACACCGGCTTCATCGGCGCCGACGCGGTCGCGGCGGTGCGGGCCGCCGGACCCGCCGAGCGCCTCGTGGCCTTCGAGATCGACGGTCCCGGGATCGCGCGCCAGGGGAACCCGGTGGCGGGCGGCGGCGTCGTCACCAGCGGCACGCTTTCCCCGTGCCTCGACGTCGGGATCGGCATGGCCTACGTTCCTGCCGAGCGCGCCGCGGTCGGCACCCCCCTCGAGCTGGACGTACGTGGCAAGATGCGAGCCGCCGTAGTCAAGGAAAAGCCGCTCTACAGAAAGGGCTCCTGAATGGCCCAGGCCAGCTACCCCGAGGACCTTCTCTACCACAGCGAGCACGACTGGGCGCGCGTCGACGCCGACGAGCAGCACGCCGTCCTCGGGATCACGTGGTACGCGCAGGACTCGCTCGGAGAGGTCGTGTTCTTCGACCCCCCGAGCGTCGGGACCACGGTCAAGAAGGATCAGCCCTACACCGAGGTCGAGTCGGTAAAGGCGGTCTCGGACGTGGTCGCGCCGCTCTCGGGCGAGGTGGTCGAGGTCAACGAGGCGCTGTCTGAGAACCCGGCGATGATCAACGAGGATCCCTACGGCGAGGGCTGGCTCGTGAAGATCCGGCTCGCCGACGCCTCCGAGCGCGAGCAGCTGCTCGATCACGTCGCCTACCGGGCGTCGCTCAGCGGCTAGCGAATGCCCGGCCGCGCGGGCGGGCCCCATCTCCCGGCGTCCCACCGGCCAGCACTTATGGGCCGCGAGCCGACCATCTACGCTGGGTCCGAACGCCCGTGAGCCGCTACACGTCCATCACCGACGCCGATCTGCGGGCGATGCTGGAGACGATCGGCGTCTCCTCGCTGCAGGAGCTGTTCGACCAGCAGATTCCCGAGCAGGTGCGCCTCGGCCGGCCGCTCGCGCTGCCCGACGGGCGCACCGAGCAGGACGTCTACGCGCACCTGCGCGAGCTGGCCGCGCGCAACGTCAGCGCCGAGGACGAGCTCTGCTTCCTCGGTGCGGGGATGTACGACCACTACGTGCCGGCGCTCGTCGACATGCTGACCGAGCGCTCCGAGTTCCTGACGCCGTACACGCCCTACCAGCCCGAGATCTCGCAGGGCGGCCTGCAGGTCATGTTCGAGTACCAGACAGCGATCAGCGAGCTGACGGGCCTGCCGGTCAGCAACGCCTCGACGTACGAGGGGCCCTCGGCGGTCGCGGCGGCCGCCTACCTCGCGAAGCTCCACAACGGCCGCTCGCGCTTGGTGATGAGCGCGGGCCTGCATCCGCACACGATCGAGACGCTGCGGACCTACGCGCATGGATACGGCATGGAGCTGCTCGAGGTCCCGCTCGCGGACGGGGTCACCGACGCCGAGGCGTGGGCGAGCGCGGTCGCCGGCGACGGCGACGTGCCGAGCGCGGCGATCTTCGCGCAGCCGAACTTCTACGGTGCGGTCGAGGACGCGGACGCGCTGAGCGCGGCCGCGAAGCGGGAGGGGGCTGGATCGGCGCCGGTCGTCGTCTGCCAGGTCGACCCGATCACGCTCGGAGTGCTGCGCGCCCCCGGCGCGTGCGGGGTCGACGTCGCGGTCGGCGAGGGGCAGCCGCTCGGCAACCGCCTCGACTTCGGCGGCCCCTCGTTCGGGCTGTTCGCCGCGCGCGAGGAGTACATCCGCCGCATGCCCGGCCGGATCGCGGGCGAGACGACCGACGCCGACGGCCGTCGCGGGTTCGTGCTCACCCTGCAGACGCGCGAGCAGCACATCCGGCGCGAGAAGGCGACGTCGAACATCTGCACGGCCCAGGCATTGAACGCGCTCGCGGGCGTCGTCTACCTGTCGTGGCTCGGCCGCGCCGGGATCGTCGAGCTCGGCGAGCTGCTGCTCGCCCGCACGCACTACGCGCGCGAGCAGCTCGCGGCGATCGACGGGGTCTGGAAGCTCCACGACCAGCCGGTCGTCCGAGAGTTCGCGCTGGGCCTCGACGCCGACGTCGCGGCCGTCCGCCGCCGCTGCATCGCGGCGGGCGTCAACCCCGGCGTCGACCTGCACGCGCTCAGCGGTCGCGACGAGGACCGTGGGGGGCTGCTCGTGGCGGTCACCGAGCGCCGCACGCGCGCCCACATCGACCGCCTCGCCGAGGTGCTCGGCGCCGCGATCGCGGCCGAGCGCGGGGCGGCGGTCGCGGCATGAGCCCGATCGACGAGAACCATCTACACAGCGATCCCGGAATCGACGTGCACCCCCACCACGACAACGGAGCCGCCGCCACGCCGCCCGCGGGGCCCGGCGCAGGCGCCACACCGCTGCAGCGCGACAGCGCGCGGACCATCTTCCAAAAGGGCGCCGCCGGCCGGCGTGCGTTCCAGTGCCCGGAGCCGGAAGTCCCCGAGGTGGACGCCGAGAAGCTGCTGCCGGCAAAGCTGCGCCGCGAGCAGCCCGCGCGGCTTCCGGAGGTCTCCGAGCCGGAGATCGTGCGCCACTACGTCGGCATCTCCAAGCGCAACTTCGACCTCGACTCGGGCTTCTACCCGCTCGGCTCGTGCACGATGAAGCACAACCCGCGCCTGCACGAGCGCGTCGCGGCGCTCCCGGGCCACGCGCGCCTGCACCCGCTCCAAGACGCCGCCGGCGCCCAGGGTGCGCTCGAGCTGATGTGGACCCTGCAGGAGGCGCTCGCCGAGGTCTCGGGGCTGCCCTACGTCTCGCTGCAGCCGTCGGCGGGCTCGCACGGGGAGCTCGCGGGCGTGCTCGTGACGCGCGCCTTCAACGAGGACCGCGGCGAGCAGCGACACAAGGTGCTGACCCCGGACACCGCGCACGGCACGAACCCGGCGACCGTCACGATGGCCGGCCTCGAGGTCGTCAAGCTCGCGACCGACGAGCACGGCGGAATCGACCTCGACGACCTGCGCGCCAAGGCCGACCGCGACGTCGCCTGCCTGATGCTCACGAACCCGAATACGCTCGGCGTGTTCGACGCGAACATCGTCGAGATCGCCGAGATCGTCCACGGAGTGGGCGCGACGCTCTACTACGACGGCGCCAACCTGAACGCCGTAATGGGTCTCTCGCGGCCCGGCGACATGGGGTTCGACATCGTCCACTTCAACCTGCACAAGTCGTTCACGCAGCCCCATGGCGGCGGCGGGCCGGGCTCCGGGCCGATCGCGGTCTCCGAGCGCGTCGCGCCATACCTCCCGGTCCCCACGGTCGCGTGCGCCGAGGACGGCGACGGCCAAGCGGCGGACGGGGCGGGTACGGGACCTCGCTACACGCTCGACTTCGGCAGCGGCCACGCCGGCTCGAAGACGATCGGTCGCCTGCGCGGCTTCCACGGCAACTACGGCTGCTTCGTGCGCTCCTACGCCTACATCTGCTCGCTCGGCGGCGACGGCCTGCGCGACGCCTCCGAGGCCGCGGTCCTGAACGCCAACTACCTCCGCGCAAGGCTGGCGGAGATCGACGGCGGCGCGGTCGCCGAGCAGCTCCCGCTCGCCTACGGCGAGCTGTGCATGCACGAGTTCGTCCTCTCGGGGGGCCCGATGCGGCGGAATCTCGGGATCAAGACCCTCGATCTGGCCAAGCGCCTGCTCGACTTCGGCTTTCACCCGCCGACGGTCTACTTCCCGCTGCTCGTGGACGAGGCGCTGATGGTCGAGCCGACCGAGACCGAGACGCGCGAGACGCTCGATGCGTTCGCCGAGGCGATCGCCGCGATCCTGCGCGAGGCAGCCGCGGATCCCGGCATCGCCGCCGACGCCCCGTACAGCACGCCGGTGCGCCGGCTCGACGAGGTCGCCGCGGCTAAGCGCCCCGTGATCCGCGAGGCGATCGCCTGACAGCCTCGCCTTGGAGCCGACTAGGCTCCCGCGGACGTGCGCATCTTCTCCGGCATCCAGCCCACGGGGCGCAAGCACCTCGGCAACTACCTGGGCGCGATCGCCCAGTACGTCGAGGGCCAGGACCGGGGCGAGGGCATCTTCTGCATCGTCGACCTGCACGCGCTGACCGTCGCCTACGACCCCGCCGAGCTGCGGGAGCGGCTGTATGACACGACCGCGATCCTGCTAGCCGCCGGCCTGGAGCCGGAGCGCTGCATCCTCTTTCGCCAGAGCGACGTCCGCGAGCACACCGAGCTGACCTGGCTGCTGTCGAGCGTCACCGAACTCGGGCGTCTCGAACGCATGCACCAGTTCCGCGACAAGTCGGAGGCGCAGCGGCAGATGGTGCGCGCCGGGCTGCTGTTCTACCCGGTTCTGATGGCGGCAGACGTGCTCGCCTACCGCGCGCACGAGGTGCCGGTCGGCGAGGACCAGCGCGAGCACGTAGAGCTGATGCGCGACGTCGCCGACAACTTCAACCGTCGTTTCGGCGCAGGCGAGGACGTGCTCGTCGTACCGGAGCTGCGCATGCCCGCGGTGGGCGCCCGCATCATGGACCTGCAAGAGCCGGCCGTGAAGATGTCGACGACGGCCCCGAGCCAGCAGGGGGTGGTCTACGTGCTCGACGAGCCCGCGGCGATCGAGAAGAAGTTCAGGAGCGCAGTCACCGATTCCGGTAGCGAGGTGCGTCGCGCGCCCGAGAAGGCGGGCATCGGCAACCTGATCGAGATCCTCGCGGCGGTGCGCCGGGAGTCGCCCGAGGCGATCGAGGCCGAGTTCGCGGATGCCCGCTACGGGGACTTCAAGGCGGCCGTTGCGGCGGCGGTGATCGACTACCTCGCGCCGGTGCGCGAGCGCTATCGGGATCTGCGCGCGGACGAGGGCCGGATCGAGTCGATCCTCGCCGCCGGCGCCGAACGTGCGCGGACGATCGCGGCGGCCACGCTGGGCGACGTGCGCGAGCGCATGGGCGTCGGCGCACCGCGCTGAGCCCGGCGGGGCGCCACGTCAGGCGCTGCCGCTACGGTGGGCGCGTGAGCGCAGCATCGCAGCAGCCTGGCGTGCCCGCGCGGACGGGCATCGCCGGCCTGGAGCTCGACCTGGACCTGTTCAGCGGCCCGTTCGATCTGCTGCTCACGCTCGTCCTGCGCGAAGAGGTCGACCTGCTCGAGCTGCCGCTCGCCGAGGTCGTGCTCGCCTATCTCGACCACCTCGAGCGCTCCGAGCAGCTCGACCTCGAGACAGCCACCGAGTTCATCGTGCTCGTCGCCGCGCTGCTCGAGCTGAAGTCGCGCCTGCTGCTCAGCGGCGACGAGGAGGAGCTGCTGGAAATCGAGCCCGAGCAGGCGGCCGAGGAGCTGCTCGCGCGGATGCTCGACGCGCGTCGCTACCGCGCTGCCGCCGGGCACCTCGACGCGATGCTCGCGTCCGAGGCGGGCGTGCGCTTCCGCGAGGCGCCGCCGCCACCGCACCTGCGCCGCGCGATCGTGATCGATGACGGCGCCTCTCAGGACCCCTCTGTTCTGGGCGAGGCGATCGGGCGGCTGCTGACCGTACCGCCGCGCATCGACCTGCGGCACATCGCCGTCCCCCGCGTGTCGCTCGCCGAGCGGCTCGCCCACCTGCGCACGCTCCTGCGCCGCGGCTCGTTCAGCTTCGACGAGGCCGTGCGCGGGGCCGACCGCATGACGGTCGCGGTCACGCTGTTCGCGCTGCTCGAGCTCTACAAGCGCGGCGAGGCCGACTGGGCGCAGCAGGAGAGCTTCGGCGAGATCGCCGTGACGGCCACGGCGGTGCCGGCGCAGGCGCCGGCCGTCCTCGACAGGATGGCGGGATGACGATGACCGTCGACGAGCCCGATACGCCGGAGCTCGCGCGCACGATCGAGGCCCTGCTGTTCCTATCCGCTGACCCGCTGACGGCCGAAGAGCTCGGGGAGGCCGCGCAGGCCGGCGAGGGCGCCGTGACGGCCGCGCTCGCTGTGCTGGCCGAGGAATATGCCCCGGGGCGGCGCGGGATGCGCCTGCGCGAGCTCGCGGGGGGTTACACGCTCGCGACGGACCCCGCGACCGAGCTGGCCGCGCGCAGGCTGTTCAGCCGCCCGCGAACCGCTGCGCTCACACCCGCGCAGGCGGAGACGCTCGCGATCGTCGCCTACCTGCAGCCCGTCTCGCGTCCGGAGATCGCGCGGATCAGGGGCGTCTCGGCTGATTCGGCGACCGCGACGCTGCTCGACCGGGGCCTGATCGAAGAGGCTGGGCACTCGCCGTTCGGTGCGCTGCGCTACCGGACGACCGACGCGTTCCTGAAGCTGTTCGGGTTGCGCTCGTTGCAGGACCTGCCGGACGTGGCGCGCTGGGATCCGAGCCCCGAGGAGCAGGCGGAGCTCCGCGACCGGCTGCTGCGGGCCGGCGAGTCGCGATCGCCGCCACCGCCGGGAGCTGCCGGCACTGCCTCGCGGTTCGCGCCGGCGGGCGCCGCAGGGGCGGACGGGGGCGTGGCGCGCGAAACCGGTGCGGCGCCAGCGGGCGCCGGCGGGTTCAGGCGCGAGACCTAGGGCGAGGCGCGCCTCGCGGGCTCGCCTAAACGCGAGGCGGGCGGCCGCTCCGGCGTGCTCGCCTCAGGGCGCGGCGAGGGGCGGCGTCGCGCGCTCGCCGTTCGCCGCCAGCTGGCCGCACGCCGCCGCGATGTCGCGCCCGCGGGTCAGGCGCACCGTGGCTGCGACGCCGTTCTGTGAGAGGACGTCGCGAAAGGTCGCGATCGCCTCGCGGCTCGACCCGTCGAAGCCGGTGCCGGTCGGGTTGTAGGGGATGAGGTTGACCTTGAAGATCCCGGCCCCGCCCTCCCCCGTGCCGAGCAGGCGCGCGAGCGCGAGCGCCTGCTCGTACCGGTCGTTGACGCCGGCGAGCATCACGTACTCCACGAACACCCGCCGGCGGTGGCGCGCGTAGAAGGCGCGGGCCGCCTCGATCACGTCCGCGAGCGGGTAGCGGTCGTTGACCGGCATCAGCTGCGAGCGCAGCGCGTCCTCGGGTGCGTGCAGGGACAGCGCGAGGCGCAGGGGCATCGGGTTCTCGGCGAGCGCTTCGATCCCCGGGATCCAGCCGACGGTCGAGATCGTCGTGCGGCGGTGTCCGATGCCGACCTCCGGCAGCCGCTCGCAGGCGGCGAGCACAGCGTCGAGGTTCAGCATCGGCTCCCCCATGCCCATGAAGACGCAGTGGTCGATCCGTTCGATGCGGCGGAAGTGCAGCGCCTGGTCGACGATCTCCGAGGCGGACAGGTTGCGTGCGAAGCGCATCGTTCCGGTCGCGCAGAAGGAGCAGGTCAGCGGGCAACCCGACTGCGAGGACAGGCATACCGAGCGCCGCCCGTCGCGGTAGCGCATCAGCACCGCCTCGAGCGGGCGGCCGTCGTGCGTGTGGAACAGGGCCTTGACCGTGCCGTCCCGCGACTGCTCCTGCGAGCGCAGCTCGAGGCTCGAGAACGGCAGCTCGCGCTCCAACTGCTCGCGCAGCTCGGCCGGCAGGTCGGTCATCTCGGCGAAGCCCGCGGCGCCGGCCGCCGTCCAGCGCCACACCTGGCGGGCGCGGAACGCGGGCTCGCCGCGGTCGGCGAGCGTCTCTTGAAGTAGCTGCAGGTCCATTACGCGCTCCGTGCCGGTGTCTAGTAAATCGGCCGGCGCTCCATGCCGGCCTTGAGTAAATCGGCCGGCGCTCCATGCCGGCCTTGAGTAAATCGGCCGGCGCTCCGTGCCGGCCTCGAGTGAAGCGGCCGGCGCTCCGTGCCGGTGTCTAGTAAATCGGCCGGCGCTCCGTGCCGGCCTCGGGCACCACGGTTCCTATGGTTGCAGCGATGCGAGCGATGCGCCGGGAGGATCAGTGCGACTGGTGAAGTACCTCGCCCACGCGGGTGCCGCCTCGCGGCGGGCGGCAGAGCGCCTGATCGCGGACGGCCGCGTCACGGTCGACGGCGCGACCGTGCGCGACCCGGCGCGGGACGTCGGAGCGGATAACGAGATCGCGCTCGACGGCCGCGTGCTCGAGGGAGCGGAGGAGCGCGCCGTGTTCGCCCTGCACAAGCCGGTGGGCGTCCTCAGCACCGCGCGCGACACGCACGGTCGGCCCACGGTGGTCTCGCTCGTCGAGGCGGGCGGGCTGCGGCTCTATCCGGTCGGCCGTCTCGATGCGGACAGCAGCGGGCTGATCCTGCTCACGAACGACGGCGAGCTCGCGAACCTGCTCACGCACCCGAGGTATGAGGTGCCGAAGACGTACCGCGCGCGTGTCGGCGGCGGGGCGCCCGGGCGGGAGGCGCTGGCGCGGCTGCGCGACGGGGTCGTGCTCGACGACGGCCCGACCGCGCCCGCGCGCGTGCGCCGGGTCGGCGAGGACGAGCTCGAGATCACGATCCACGAGGGGCGCAACCGCCAGGTCAGGCGCATGTGCGAGGCGGTCGGTCATCCGGTGCTGGAGCTCGAACGAACCGCGTTCGGGAGCCTCGCGCTGGGCGGGCTGGCGCCCGGCGAGCACCGGCGGCTGAGCGCGAGCGAGATCGACGGCCTGCGCGCGCCGCTCTGAGAGAATCGCCGGATGCGACTGTTCGCCCTGCGCGGCGCCGTGAGCGTCGACCAGAACGAGGCTCCCGCCATCCTCGACGCGACCGCGACGCTGATGCGCGAGATCATGGAGCGCAACGCGCTCGTTCCCGAGTATGTCGTCTCCTGCATCTTCACCGCCACCGACGACCTGAACGCCGAGTTCCCAGCGGTCGCGGCGCGTGCGCTCGGGTTCGACGCGGTGCCGCTGCTGTGCGCGCGCGAGCTTCCCGTGCCCGGGTCGATGCAGGGGGTGATCCGCGTGCTGATCCACTACCACGCCGGGGAGGACCACACGCCCGCCCACGTCTACCTGGGTCGCGCGAGCGCGCTGCGCCAGGATCTCGGCGCCGCGCAGTAGGCGCCGCGCGGCAGAATACGCGGATGGCGATCGAGTTCTCAGAGCGGATCAGGCGGATACCCGTCTACCCGGCCGCGGGCGGCTACGCGCAGGAGACCCTCGTGCGCCTCGCGAGCAACGAGTCGCCGTTCCCGCCGCTGCCCGAGGTGCGCGCCGCGGTCGAGTCGGCGCTCGGGACGCTCAACCGCTATCCGGACCCGAGCAACTCGGTGCTGCGAGCCCGCCTGGCGGACCGCTACGAGGTGCCGGCGTCGCGGATCGCGATCGGCAACGGGTCCTGCGACATCCTGCTCGCCGCCGGCGAGGCGCTGCTCGAGCCCGGCGCCGAGCTGGTCTACGCCTGGCCGTCGTTCTCGGTGTACCCGCATCTCGGCGCCGCCTCCGGAGCGCGGGCGGTGACCGTCCCGCTCGACGACCGGGAACGCCACGATCTGCCTGCGATGCTGCGCGAGGTCACCGTCGCGACACGGCTTGTGATCGTCTGCAACCCGAACAACCCGACGAGCACGGCGCTGCCACTGGCTGACATCCAGGCCTTCATGGACGAGATGCCGCCGCACGTGTGCGTGATCCTCGACGAGGCGTACTGCGACTTCAACGTGCTCGACGACCCGGATTCGTCGATCGCGCTGCTCGACGGTCACCCGAACCTGGTGCTGCTGCGGACCTTCTCGAAGGTGCACGGGCTGTGCGGGCTCCGCGTCGGCTTCGCGCTGTGCGGGTCGGAGGATCTGCCGCGCGCGCTCGATCAGGTGCGCCAGCCGTTCTTCTGCAACGCGCTCGCCCAGGCCGCCGCGACCGAGGCGCTCGCGCACGAGGATGCGGTGATCGACCGCGTCACACGCACTGTCGCCGAGCGGATCGCGATCGACGAGCGCCTGCGGGCCCTCGGCCTGGACACGGCAGACTCGCAGGCGAACTTCTGCTGGGTCAAGCTCGGCGCCGAGCGCGACGAGCAGCAGATCCTCGCGGGCCTCGCCGACCGCGGCGTGCTCGTGCGCGGGGGCAGCGCGCTCGGCAGCGATCAGCCCGCGATCCGCGTCACGTACGGGCTGCCCGAGGAGAACGAGCGCTTCCTGCAGGCGCTCGGCGAGCTGCTCTGAGGAAGGCGCGCCGGGCGCAGGCCGCCGCGCGCGAGCGAGGCAAGCCCGCCGCCCCGACGCGGTACGGCGGGCGGAGCCCACGTCTTGTCTACGGCACCGGCGTCTGCTACAAACGTCGGGAACGACCATGAGCAGGCCGGCAGTCACCGAGCTTCACCTCGCGCCAGTCACCTGGTCGTATCGCTACGCCTGGCGATTTAGCTAGGCGCTTCGGTCCGTGCCCGGCGTGAGCGGGCGCACGTAGACCGCCCCGGGTCCCTCGTCAAAGGGACCAAGCGCCACCCGAATGGGCGCCATCGCGCCCGCTCACGGCCCACATGGTGGGCAGCGAACCGTACACACCACGCCGGGGCGACAGTGAAAGGATGAGTCGATGATGATCGTGATGAGAGAGACCGCGACCGAGGAGGAGGTGGACGCGGTCATCGCCAAGATCGAGCGAGCGGGCGCGCGCGCCCACCGCATCAGGGGGGCGCGGCTGAACGTGATCGGGGCGATCGGCGACGTCGAGCAGGACGTCAACGTCGAAGCACTCGGGCTCGAGGGCCAGCCGGGAGTCGACCGTGTGATGCCGATCCTGAAGCCCTACAAGCTCGCGTCGTCGGAGATGACGCACGGGCATCCGACCGTGATCGAGATCGGAGGGCGCAAGATCGGGGGCGACAGCTTCGCGCTGATCGCCGGGCCCTGCACCGTCGAGTCGCGGGCGCAGACGCTCGAGACCGCGCGGGCGGTCAACGATGCCGGGGCGACGCTGTTCCGCGGCGGGGCGTACAAGCCGCGCACGTCCCCGTACGCCTTCCAGGGCTTGGGGCGCGAGGGCCTGCGCCTGCTCGCCGAGGCGAAGGAGGAGAGCGGGCTTCCGATCGTCACCGAGCTGATGGACCTGCGCGACATCGACGCCGTGCTGGAGGTCGCCGACGTCATCCAGATCGGCGCACGGAACATGCAGAACTATCCGCTGCTCGCCGAGATCGGGCGCTCCGGGAGCCCGGCGCTGCTCAAGCGGGGGCTGTCATCGACGCTCGAGGAGCTGCTGATGGCGGCCGAGTACATCCTCAAGGAGGGCAACCGGAACGTGATGCTCTGCGAGCGGGGGATCCGCACCTTCGAGACCGCCTACCGCTTCACGCTCGACCTGATGGCGGTGCCGGTGCTCAAGGAGCTCAGCCACCTTCCCGTGATCGTCGACCCGAGCCACGCCGCAGGGCGGCGCGACCTCGTCGGCCCGCTGTCGCTCGCCGCTGCCGCGGTCGGCGCGGACGGGATCATCGTCGAGGTCCACCCAGACCCCGACGAGGCCGTCTGCGACGGTCCGCAGGCGCTGCGCACGTCCGAGTTCGCGGCATTCGCGGCGGACGTCGAGCGGGCGGCCGCGCTGGCGGGTAAGACCGTGAGCGGAAGGGAGGCGTCGCTTGTCTGATGCCCCGAGCACCCAGGTGCGGCCGGCCGATGACGTACGCGACAGGCGGATCGACCGGGTCGTGCCGCTGCTCGCTCCCGACGCGCTGCTCGACGAGCTGCCGCTCGGCGCCGAGCAGGCGGCGGTGGTGCTGGACGGACGCCGCGACGTCCATGCGATCCTCGACGGGGACGAGGATCGGATGCTGGCGGTGGTCGGGCCCTGCAGCGTTCACGATCCCGTGGCGACGCTCGACTACGCGCAGCGGCTCGCGGACCTCGCGCAGAGGCTGAGCGGAGAGCTGCTGATCGCGATGCGGGTGTACTTCGAGAAGCCGCGGACGACGATCGGCTGGAAGGGGTTGATCAACGATCCGCACCTCGACGGCTCCGGCGACGTGAACGCGGGCCTGCACCTCGCGCGCAACGTGCTGCTCGGCGTGCTCGACGCCGGTCTGCCGGTCGGCTGCGAGTTCCTGGACCCGATCACCCCCCAGTACATCGCCGACGCCGTCTCGTGGGGGGCGATCGGGGCGCGGACGACCGAGAGCCAGATCCACCGGCAGCTGGGCTCGGGCCTGTCGATGCCCGTCGGCTTCAAGAACCGTACGGACGGCAACGTGCAGGTCGCCGTGGACGCGGTCCGCGCCGCGGCTGCGACACATGCGTTCGCCGGCATCGACCCGAGCGGCCGGTCGGCGGTGCTGTACACGCGGGGTAACAGCGACTGTCACGTGATCCTGCGCGGGGGCAGGGGCGAGCCCAACTACGACGCGCCGCACGTGGCGGGCGCCCTCGAGCTGCTCGGCGGCGCCGGGCTGCCCAGGCGCGTGATGATCGATGTGAGCCACGACAACAGCGGCAAGGACCCCGCGCGCCAGGCCGATGTGGCGGCCGCGATCGGGCGTCAGGTGGCGGACGGCGAGAGCGCGATCGTCGGCGTGATGGTGGAGTCGTTCCTCGTCTCCGGGCGCCAGGAGCTGGGAGCCGATGGCAGCCCACGCCAGGAGCTGGTCTACGGGCAGTCGATCACGGATGGCTGCATCGACTGGGAGACGACCGTCGAGCTGCTCGACAAGCTGGCGGAGTCCGTCCGCGCTCGTCGCGCCGGCGCGCGGGCTGCGGCGCGCTGAGCGGATGCGGATAGCGCTCCTCGGCGTCGGCCTGATCGGCGGGTCGGTCGGCCTCGCCGCGCGGGCGCGGGCGGGCGCGCACGTGCTCGGCTACGACCCCGATCCGTCCGTCACCGAGCGCGCGCTCGCGCGCGGGGCGATCGACGAGGCCGCCGGCGACGTGGCGGGCGCGGTCGAGGGGGCCGACGTCGTGTTCGTCGCCGCTCCCGTGGGAGCGCTGCCGGCCGTCGTCGCACAGGCGCTGGACGCGGCCGGGCGCGATTGCGTCGTCACCGACGTCGGCTCCACCAAGCGCGCCGTTGCGGCGGCGACGAGCGACGAGCGCTTCATCGGCGGGCATCCGCTCGCCGGCGCCGAGACGGCCGGGGTCGAGAACGCGCGCGAGGACCTCTTCGACGGAGCGACGTGGTACCTGACGCCCGCCGAGGGGCGCACCGCCGGGGTGCTCTACGAGCGCCTGCACCGGCTGCTGAGCGGGCTCGGCGCGCGTCCGACGGCGATCGACCCGCATACGCACGACCGCCTGATGGCGTGCGTCTCACACCTGCCCCACGTGCTCGCGAACCTGCTCGCCGCGCAGGCGGCGGGGTCGCTCGGGGAGGACTCGCACGCGCGCCTGCCCGCGATCGGCCCGAGCTTCCGCGACGCGACGCGGGTCGCGGGGGCGAACACCGCCGTCTGGACCGATATCTACACGGCGAACCGCGACGCGCTGCTCGCGGGTATCGACGAGCTCTCGGAGCGGCTCACGCGGGCGCGGGCGATCTTCGAGCGAGCCAGCCCGCAGGAGATCGCGGCGTGGAACGACGGCGCGCGGGCGGACCGCGACGCGCTGCTCGGCGCGGGGTTGCAGGGGGGCGCCTCGCACGAGCTGCGCGCATCGGTGCCCAACCGCCCCGGCGTTATCGCGGATATCGCACTGGCGCTCGGCCGCGCGGGGGTCAACATCGACGACATGGCGCTCTCGCCCTCGCAGGACAACCGGCAGGGCGTGGTCGCGCTGTGGATCGCGGGAGCCGCCGAGGCCGAGCGCGCCCGCGAGCTGATCGCCGACCTCGGGTTCCCCGTGGTGGCGGCGTGAGAGCGCGCGCGTGAACACGCTATTCGCCCCCGCAAAGGCGCTCGCCGGCGCCGTGAGCGCCCCCGCCGACAAGTCGATCTCGCACCGCGCGGCGCTGCTGGGAGGGATGTCCTCGGAGCCCGTGCGGATCGCCGGCTACCTGCACGCCGCCGACACGCTCTCGACGCTCGACGCGGTGCAGGCGCTCGGGGCGCTCGTCGAGCGGCGCGACGGCGAGATCGTGATCCGCGGGACGGGCCTTCGCGAGGCGCGCGAGCCGGGGCACCCGATCGACGTGGGCAACGCCGGGACGCTGCTGCGCCTGCTCCCCGGGTGGCTGTCCGCGCAGCAGGGGCGCTCGTTCACGCTCGACGGCGACGAGTCGATCCGGCGGCGGCCGGTGGACCGGATCGCCGGGCCGCTGCGGCGCATGGGCGCGGAGCTCGAGGCGCGAGAAGGGCGCCTGCCGCCGCTCGTCGTTCGCGGCGCGCGCCTGCACGCGGTCGACCACGAGCTGCCGGTGGCGAGTGCGCAGGTGAAGTCGTGCGTGCTGCTGGCCGCGCTCGCCGCCGACGGCGAGACGACGGTGGCCGAGCCGGAGCTCAGCCGCGACCACACCGAGCGCATGCTGCTGCGCGCCGGGGTGTCGATCTCGCGCGCGGGCACGACGGTGTCGGTCGTCAACGCCGACGAGCTCGCGCTGGAGCGCGTCTCGGTCCCCGGCGACCTCAGCTCGGCGGCGTTCCTGATAGCCGCGGGCGTGCTCGTGCCGGGCTCGCGCCTGCTGATCCGCGGCGTCGGCGTCAACTGGACGCGGACCGGCTTCCTGCGGATCGTGCGGCGTATGCGGGGGATCGTGCTCGGGGACCTGGAGGAGCAGTCGGAGGCGATCCCGCCCGCTGAGCCGACGAGCGATCTCGACGTCGCGCACGGGGCGCTCGAGGGCACCGTCGTCGAGCCGGGCGAGGTGCCCCTCGCTATTGATGAGCTCCCTTTGGTCGCGTTGTTGGGGTGTTTCGCCGAGGGGACGACGATCGTCCGCGGGGCCGCCGAGCTGCGCCTGAAGGAGTCGGATCGGATCGCGGCGGTCGTCGAGGGCCTGCGCGGCCTCGGTGCGGAGATCGAAGCGACCGAGGACGGGTTCGTCGTGACCGGCTCGGGAGGCCTCCGCGGCGGCACGATCGCCGCCCGCGGCGACCATCGGATCGCGATGATGGGAGCGATCGCGGGTCTCGCCTCGCGCGAGGGGGTCGAGGTCGAGGGCATGGAGAGCGCCGCGATCTCCTACCCCGAGTTCAGCGCGCACCTCGCCGAGCTGTGCGGGTGAGAGCAGCGCCGTGGTGATCGCGATCGACGGCCCCGCGGGGTCGGGCAAGTCGACCGTCGCGCGGGCGTTGGCGCAGGAGCTCGGCTTCTCCTATCTCGACACCGGAGCTATGTACCGCTGTGCGGCGCTGCTCTCGCTGCGCAACCCCGACGATCCGCCCGCGGCGCTCGCGCGCAGGGCTCAGATCGAGCTCAGCGGTGGGCGAGTGCTGCTGGACGGGGAGGACGTGAGTGCCGCGATCCGCGAGCCGGCCGTCTCTGAGGCCGCCTCGCGCGTCGCGGCCGATCAGGGTGTGCGCGCTTCGATGGTCGAGCGACAGCGGGCGCTGATGGCGCGGGGAGACTGGGTGGCGGAGGGGCGCGACATCGGAACCGTCGTGGCGCCCGCGGCGGAGCTGAAGGTGTTCCTCACGGCCGAGCCCGGCGAGCGGGCGCGGCGGCGCGCGGACGAGCTCGGAGCAGAGGAGGCGGATGTGCTCGCGCAGCAGCGCGCGCGCGACGAGCGCGACAGCACGCGCGCGCACAGCCCGCTGCGCGCGGCCCCCGACGCGGTCACGCTCGATACGAGCGGGCTCTCGATCGAGCAGGTCGTCGCTTCGATCGCGGGGCTCGTGGGCGGGCGCGGGGGCTGACGCACACCCAGAAACGAGGAGTGAAGCGCCGCACCGCCATACTCATCGGCGTGAAGGTCGCCGTCGTCGGATATCCGAACGTGGGGAAGTCCTCGCTGATCAACCGCCTCACCGGGAGCCGCGGTGCGGTCGTGCACGAGCGTCCCGGGGTCACGCGCGACCGCCACGAGCTCGACTGCGAGTGGAACGGCCGTTCCTTCAAGCTGATCGACACGGGCGGCGTCGACTTCGAGGACGCCGACCCGCTCGCGAGCTCGATCCGCCAGCAGGCGCGGGAGGGCCTCGCCGAGGCCGAGGTCGCCGTGCTCGTGGTCGACGCCCGCGCGGGCGTGCGGCCGGGCGACGAGGAGATGGCCGATCTGCTCCGGCGCTCGCCGCTCCCGGCGATCGTCGCGGCCAACAAGTGCGATGGCGTGGCGGAGGTGCCGCTGGCGGCCGAGTTCCACCGCCTCGGGCTCGGCGACCCGGTCGCGGTGTCCGCCACCCAGGGGCTCGGCTCGGGCGACCTGCTCGACCGCATCGTCGAGCTGCTGCCGCCGGGAGAGGACGAGCAGCGCGAGGCTGCGATCTCGCTCGCGGTGATCGGCCGGCCGAACGTCGGCAAGTCCTCGCTCGTCAACCGCTTCCTCGGTGAGGAGCGCGTGATCGTCTCCGACGTCGCGGGGACGACGCGCGACGCGATCGACGTGCCGCTGCGCTACGAGGGGCGCGAGCTGGTGCTGATCGACACGGCGGGACTGCGCCGCCAGGCGAAGGTCGCCGACTCGGTCGAGTACTACACCGCGCTGCGCTCGCAGCGGGCGGCAGAGCGCGCCGACGTCGCGCTCGTCGTCTGCGACGCGTCCGATGGCGTTACCGCGCAGGACCTGCGCGTCGCTGAGATGGCGATGAAGGCCGGCTGTGCGACGGCGCTCGTGCTCAACAAGTGGGACCTGCAGGCGGCGCTCGAGGAGGGCGAGCGGCTGGATCTGGAGCACGAGCGAGCACACGTCGCGGCGAAGCTCAGACTGCGCCCCCGCGTGCTGACGGCGAGCGCCCGCAGCGGCCGCCACGTCACGCGCCTGCTGACCGAGGCGCTCGCGCTCGGGGACCGCATGGGCGGCCGCATCCCGACGGCCGAGCTGAACCGTTTCCTGTCCGAGGCCGTACAGGCGCGGCAGCCGCCGCTCTCCCGGTCCGGCCGGGGTGGGCAGCGGCTGAAGATGCTCTACATGAACCAGATCGGCACTTCGCCGCCCCGCTTCACGATCCAGGTCAACTCGCGCGCCCGGTTGCGACGCGACTACGCTTACTTCCTGGAGAACCGCCTGCGCGCGCGATACGCGCTCGACGGCGTGCCGCTGATCATCGACTTCGTCGAGCGCGGGCAGCGCAAGAACGCCCGCGCCGCGTAGACTTCTGCGGCTTTTCCACCCCGGCAGCGCTGCAACCCGACCCCCGACGCCCGCGATCCTGGAGCCGACACCCTCGACATGAGCAAGCTTTCCGACAACGCGTTCCTGTTCACATCCGAGTCGGTCACGGAGGGGCATCCCGACAAGATCGCCGACCAGATCTCAGACGGGGTGCTCGACGCCGTGCTCGCCGACGACCCATATGGACGGGTGGCGTGCGAGACGCTGGTCAACACCGGCTTGATCGTCGTCTCGGGAGAGATCTCGACCGACACCTACGTCGACATCCCGGAAGTCGCGCGCGAGACGGTGCGCAAAATCGGCTACGACGACGCTGCCTACGGCTTCGACTGCGACACCTGCGCGGTCATCAACGCGATCGACAAACAATCCCCGGACATCGCCCAAGGCGTCGACGCGGCCTATGAGACGCGCCACGACCCGGCTGACGACGACGAGCTCGACGTCGCGGGCGCGGGCGACCAGGGCATGATGTTCGGCTACGCGAGCAACGAGACCGACGAGCTGATGCCGCTCCCGATCGCGCTCGCGCACCGGCTCGCCAAGCGCCTCTCGGAGGTTCGCAAGGGCGAGGTCGTGCCCTACCTGCGGCCCGACGGCAAGACGCAGGTCACCGTCCGCTACGAGGGGGGCAAACCCGTGGAGGTCGAGAAGATCCTGATCTCGACCCAGCACGCCGACGGGATCGACAGCGAGACGCTGATCAAGCCCGACCTGTTGGAGCACGTCCTGCGCCCGGTGCTGCCCGCCGACCTCTACGACGAGAAGAAGATCATCCGCAACTTCCTCGTGAACCCCACGGGACGCTTCGTGATCGGCGGCCCGATGGGCGACTGCGGGCTCACCGGCCGCAAGATCATCGTCGACACCTACGGCGGCATGGCCCGCCACGGCGGCGGCGCGTTCTCCGGCAAGGACCCCTCCAAGGTCGACCGGTCCGCGGCCTACGCGGCGCGCTGGGTCGCCAAGAACATCGTCGCGGCGAAGCTCGCCGAACGCGCCGAAGTCCAGGTCGCCTACGCGATCGGCGTCGCGCACCCGGTGTCGGTGATGGTCGAGACGTTCGGGACCGAGCTCGACGGCTGCACGAACGCCCAGATCTCAAAGGCCGTGGACGAGGTCTTCGACCTGCGCCCGGGCGCGTTCCGCGAGGAGCTGAAGCTGCACCGCCCGATCTATCAGAAGACCGCCGCCTATGGCCACTTCGGCCGCGACGACCACGACTTCACCTGGGAGCGGACTGACAAGTCCGATGCCCTGCGCAGCGCCGCCGGGATCTAGCGGGATGATCTGAGCTCCGCGGCTGCGGCGCGCCGCCGTGGCGGCAGGCTCCCAAGCCGTGCGGATCGCCCCGCCTCCAGGGGTTTGCTGCTCTGACCGCGCCCCTCTCTAGGGTCCGTGGCGATGGCGACCATCGCGCTCGTGCAGCCGATGACGACCGCGCGTGCCCTGCGCGGTCCCTTCGACTACCGCATCCCCGATGCCCTCGCCGACGTCGGGGTCGACGTCGGTTCGATGCTCGTCGTGCCCTTCGGCCGGCGCGAGATGCTCGGCGTCGTCGTCGGCCTCGCGGACCGCAGCGAGATCGCCGAGGACCGCCTGCTGGAACCGCTGAGGGCGCTCGAGCTGGGGGTGCCCGTCGAGCTGGTCGCGCTCGCCGAATGGATCGCCCGCGAATACTGCTCGACGCTCGCGCGGGCTCTCGCCCTGGTGCTGCCCCCCGACGCGGCACGCCGGCTGAGCGGGCGCAGGCGCGGCGCCCGCAGGGACCCCCGGCACGTCCCGGTCGGGTCGCGCGGCCAGGGCCGCCCGCAGCTCACGACGGCCCAGCGCTCCGCGCTCGAGCCCCTGCTCGCGAGCCTCGCCGCCCGCCGCCACGAGCGGCGGCTGCTGCACGGCGTGACCGGCTCCGGGAAGACGGAGATCTACCTGCGGGCCGCCGCGGCGGCGCTCGAGCAAGGGCGCTCGGCGATCGTGCTCGTGCCCGAGATCGCACTGACGCCGCAGATCGTCACGCGCTTCATCGAGCGCTTCGGCGAGACCGTCGCGGTGCTGCACTCCCGCCTGACGCCTGCGCAGCGCTACGCCGAGTGGCGGCGGCTGCGCGAGGGCACCGCGCGCGTATGCGTCGGGCCCCGCTCGGCGGTGTTCGCGCCGCTGTCCGATGTCGGGCTGATCGTGCTCGACGAGGAGCACGACTCGGCCTACAAGCACGAGGGCGATCCGCGCTACGACGCGCGCGAGGTCGCCGGCGAGCGCGCCCGGGCGTGCGGGGCCGTGCTGCTGCTCGGCAGCGCGACGCCGCGGCCGGAGACCGTGCATACGGCGCGCGCCGCCGTGCTCTCAGAGCGCGTCGACGGCCGGCCGCTGCCGCCGGTGCGGATCCTCGACATGCGCGACGTGCGCACCGGCCTGCACCCGGCGAGCGCCGACGCGCTCGCTGCGGTCCGCGCACAGGGGGGCAAGGCGATCGTGCTGCTCAACCGCCGCGGCTGGTCGAACTTCCTCTCGTGCCGCTCGTGCGGGCGGGTGTGGAGCTGCCCCGAGTGCGACGTGGCGCTCGTTCTGCACCGCGCCGGCGGCTTCCTCGCCTGCCACCACTGCGGCCACCGCGCGCGCGTGCCCGACTCCTGCGACAGCTGCGGCTCGACGTCGGTGGCGCGCCACGGAGCGGGCACCGAGCGGCTCGCCCACGACCTCGCTGCGCTGTTCGACGACGGGGACTTCCCGGTCTTCAGGCTCGACGCCGACGTCGCGGGCGGGAGGCCGGCCCCGGCCGGTACGCGCGCCGGAGCCGAGGAGGTGGCCGGCGATCGCATCGCCTCCGTGCTCGCCCGCTTCGAGGCCGCCGAGCGCGGCGTTCTGATCGGCACGCAGATGGTCGCCAAGGGGCACGACTTCGCCGACGTGCGGCTCGGTGTCGTGCTCGACGCCGACGCCACGCTGCGATTCCCCGACTTCCGCGCGGAGGAGCGCACGTTCGCGCTCGTCGCACAGCTCGCCGGGCGGGTGGGGCGCGGGGGGGAGGGGACCGTGCTCGTTCAGACGCTCGCACCCGGCGCGCGGGCGATCGCGCACGCCGCCCGCCACGACAGCGCGGGCTTCCTCGCGGGCGAGCTCGAGCGCCGCCGCGAGCTTCGCTACCCGCCGTTCTCGCATCTGGTGCGGATCGTGACCGCCGCGGAAGCCGCACCGCGCGCGAGGGCAGCCGCCCAGGACGTGGCCGACCGGCTGGCGCCGGCGCTCGCGGGCGGCGGGGCGAGCACGCTGGGACCCGCTCCCCTCTTCCGCCTGCGCGGACGCGAGCGGCAGGTGATCGTCGTGAAGGCCGGCGACCGTCGCCTGGCCGCCGCCGCCGTCGGCGAGGCGGTGCAGCTGACGGCGGTTGATCGCGCGCACGCCGGCGTCAGCTTCAGCGTCGACGTGGATCCCCAGTAGCGCAGCCGATGCGCAGATGGTCGATCACGTGCGGAGCCGGCGCCGGGGGTCTGGTACCTTCGCGCGGTTGGCGTGCAGCATCACATGGAGGTGAGCGTGGGGACGCAAGTCGTGCGCCGCACCGGTGCCGCCGGGCCCGGCCGAGGATTGCAGTGAGAGCGCGGCGGCTGATCGTCGCGGCTGCGTTCGCGCTCTCCGCCTGGAGCGGCGCGCCCGCCTCGCAGGCCGGTGCGGCATCCACGCCTTCCCACCCGACGCACTTCGCGCGCATCCAGACCGCCTGCCCGCGCGCGAAGCCCGGCAGCGCGCGCTGCTTCGCCCTGCTGCGCCGGCAGGTCGCTCCGGCCACGGCCGGCTCGGTCGGCGTGCACCCGTTCCTCGCCGGCGACGGCGCGTACGCGACCGGCGAAGCGGGCGGGCTCACCCCCGCCGACCTCGCAGCGGCGTACGGCTATGACCCTGCGGGCGGAAGCGGGCAGACGGTCGCGCTCGTCGACGCCTATAAAGATCCGAAGATCGAAGAAGACCTCGGGAGCTTCGATGCGCATTACGGCCTCGGGGAATGCACGAAGACGAACGGCTGCCTCGCGATCGTCAACCAGAAGGGCGCCGGCACGCCGCTGCCTGCCAACGACAAAGAAGGCTGGTCGTATGAGATCACGCTCGACGTCGAGTCGGTGCGGGCCGTGTGCCAGGGCTGCAAGATCCTCCTCGTCGAGGCGGAATCGCCGTCTTACAAAAACCTCGCGACGGCGATGGACACCGCGGTCGAACTCGGCGCCACGGAGGTTTCGAACTCCTATGGCGGCCCCGAGAGCTCGCTGAAATCCGGCGAACAGGCGGCTTACAACCATCGCGGCGTCGTCGTCACGGCCTCGACGGGCGACTACGGCTGGGATGACTGGAACGAATGGCTGGAAGGCTACGAACCACCCGCGATGCCGAACGCACCGGCGTCGTTGTCCTCGGTCGTGGCGGTGGGCGGGACATCGCTGGCGCTCGATTCGCACGCCAAACGCGTCGAAGAGAGCGTCTGGAACGACGACGGGGTCGGCGACATCAACGGGCTCGAATCGGGCTATGTGAGCGGCGGTGGCTGCAGCCTGCGGTTCGCGGCGCCGAACTGGCAGTCGCACGCCGCGGGCTACGCCGCGGCCGGGTGCGCCGGCGGGCGCCTGAGCGCCGACGTGGCGGCGGTCGGCGATCCGCTGACGGGGTTCGACATCTACGACGACTACAACTTCTGCGGTTGCAAAGAAGTCGAAGAAGTCATCAAGGAAAACAAGGGCTGGGAGACGTTCGGCGGGACCTCGCTCTCCTCGCCGTTGATCGCGGCGATGTATGCGCTCGCCGGCGGAGCGCACGGGCTCGCCGATCCGGCGATAACGCTGTACGGGCGCCTCGGAAGAGGGTCGGCTTTGTACGACGTCACGAACGGCGGAAACGGGTACTGCGACGGCGAGCCGGCGAGCACGTGCGGCACCCCGAACAGCGAATACCTCGCGAGGCTCGATTGCGAAGGGACGAGCGAGTGCGACGCGCGCAGCGGGCTGGACGGCCCGTCGGGGGTGGGCACGCCGATCGGCCTCGCCGCCTTCGAACCGGTGTTCCCGACCGCGGTCATAACGCCGCCTGCCTCGGTCGTGGCGAACACCCCGGCCGCGTTCAGCTCGGCCGCGTCGTCCGATCCCTATCCCGGCGGGACGCTGACCGCCTGGCAGTGGAACTTCGGGGATGGCACCGCGGTTTCGACCGTCGCCGCCCCGACACACAAGTACGCAGTCGCCGGCCAGCACACGGTCACGCTCGAGGTCCAAGATGGGTTCGGTCTCGACAGCTCGACCGCCGAACTGCCGCTGACCGTGCTCACTGAAGCCGAAGGGCGCCACAGGGTCGAAGAAGAAGCGGCGAAGAAGAAACGCGAAGAAGAAGCGGTGCACCTCGAAGAAGCAGGCCTGCTCCAGAAGGCGGAAGAACTGCGCGCTGAAGCGGTTGCAGAAGCGGTGCACAAGAAGGCCGTAGAAGCCGAAGAAGAAGCGGCCGCCCACCGCAAGGCCGAAGGAGAAGCCGCCGCCCGTCGGAAGGCCGAAGAAGAAGCCGCCGCTCACCGGAAGGCCGAAGAAGAAGCCGCGCGCCACGGCACATTGCCGTTCTCGGCCGTCTCACCGGCCGCCCACCTCGCCGGCGCGTCGCTGCGCGTCGGCCGCGGCGGCGTGGTTCACATCAAGCTCAGCTGCCCCGCCGGCGTGGGATCTTGCATCGGCACGCTCGTCCTCCGCTCGGTGACCGCGGGTCCAGCGGCCCAGTCACGCAAGAGCTTCTCGGTCGCGGTGGCGTTCGACGTGCCCGCGGGCAAGGTCGGCACCGTCGCCCTGCGCCTGCCCGCGCGGGCGCGCTCGCTGCTGGCCCACGCCGGAGTCCTGCGAGCGCGGGCATCGATCGCCGCGCACGACCCCGCCGGGACGAAGGCGGCGACGCAGTCGCTCGTGACGATGCGCCCCGCGTCGCCGCGTCACTGAGCGGTCGCGCCCGCGCGCGCGGCGGTCCGCTCATAGACTTCTCGGGCACATGAGCGACGCACCCGAGACGATCGAGCGCGAGGACGCGCCGGCGCCCGACGAGCACACCGGCTTCGAGGTCGAGGAGGCAGAGGGCGCTGCCGCGGTACAGGAGCTCGACCCCGAGACCCGAGCGCGGCGCGACGCGGCCCTGCGCCTCGTGCGGCAGTTCGGCGACCCCGTACTGCGCGCGAAGGCGGTGCTCGTCGAGCGCTTCGACGAGCGGCTCGCACAGGAGGCGCAGCGCATGGGCGAGCTGATGCAGGACGCGCTCGGCGTGGGCCTCGCCGCGACGCAGGTCGGCGTCCTGCACCGCCTGCTGGTTTACAAGGCCTACGAGGAGGACCCGGTGACGGTGCTTGTCAACCCCGTGATCGAGTGGGCCAGCGACGAGCGGGAGGCCGCCGAAGAGGGATGCCTCAGCCTCCCGGGGGTGCACGTCGAGGTCGAGCGCGCGGCCGCCGTGCGCGTGAGCGCCCGCGATGCCGTCGGAGAGCCGCTCGAGATCGAGGCGGAGGGCCTGCGCGCGCGCGTGATCCAGCACGAGATCGACCACCTCGATGGTGTCCTGATCCTCGACCGGGTCGGCCGGTCGGAGCGCAAGGAGGCAATGCGGGCGCTGCGCGAGGCGCAGGAGGGCGCCTCCCGCGGGTAGCCCGCGGACGCGCGCTCGGCTTGGCGATCGTCTTCCTCGGCACCACGGAGTTCGCCGCGGCGATCCTCCGGCGCCTGGCCGCGACGGACGCGCACCGGCCCGCGCTCGTGGTCTCGCGCCCGGACCGTCCCAGCGGGCGCGGCCGCCGTCTGCAGGCACCCCCGGTCGCCGAGTGCGCACGCGAGCTCGGGCTCGAGCTCGACCAGCCGGCGGACGTCAACTCCGAGGAGGCGCGTGCGGGGATCGCCGCTGCCGGGAACGGCAGCCGCAACACAGTCGTCGTATGCGCGTTCGGGGCATTGATCAAGGAGCCGCTGCTCTCCGAGCACGACCTGATCAACGTGCACCCCTCGCTGCTGCCCCGCTGGCGCGGCGCCGCGCCGATCGAGCGCTCGATCATGGCCGGGGACGAGCGCACGGGCGTGTCGATCATGCGCCTCACGGCGGGCCTCGACAGCGGGCCGGTGTTCGTGGCGGAGCCCGAGCCGATCGCCGCCGACGACGACTACGGCTCGCTGGCGCAGCGCCTCGCATCCCTGGCCGGGTGGCTGCTCGAGCGCACGCTCGACGAGCGCCCGGAGCCGCGCGAGCAGAACGAGAGCGGGGTCACCTATGCGGAGAAGATCACGGCCGCCGACCGCGTGCTCGACCCCGCTCGCCCCGCCGCCGAGCTCGAGCGAACCGTGCGCGCGCTGCACCCCCATATCGGCGCCCGCGTCGAGCTGCCCGGGGGCGAGGTCCTCGGCGTGACGCGCGCGTCGCTGACCGCCGAGCCCGCCGCTCCCGGAGTCAATCGCCGGGACGGGCGGCTGCTCCTCGGCTGCACCGAGGGGGCGCTCGAGCTGCTCGCGGTCAAGCCCGCCGGCGGCCGCGAGATGACGGCCGCCGACTACCTGCGCGGGCGCGGGGCGCGGCTGTAGCCCGACACATAGGCGGGCACCGCGATCCCTGCGGCGAGGCGGGCATCGGGCTCCGGATCGGCTGCCTGCGTCCGCAGCGGGATCACCCCCGCCCAGGCGTCGAGCGCGTAGTCCGGCTCGTCGTCGAGCGGCGGTCCGGAGCGCACCTTGGCGGAGGCCTCGTCGATCGGCAGCGCGAGCATCGCCGTCGCGTGAAGCTCGTTCGGGCTCGGAGCGCGGACCTCGCTCCAGCGCCCCGGAACGATGTGTTCGACGATCGCCTCGGCCGCGACCAGCTTCTCCTCGTCGCTGTCGAGCACGCGCGCGTGCCCGAGAAGCATCACCGAGCGGTAGTTGGCCGAGTGGTGCATCGCCGAGCGGGCCAGCACGAGCCCATCGATCAGAGACACGGTCAGGCACGCCGGTGCGCCCGCGCCGAGCGCGCGCAGCGTGCGGCTCGCGACGGCGCCGTGGCAGTAGACGACGTCGCCCGCGCGGGCGTGGAGCGTCGGGACCACGAATGGCTGCCCGTGCTCGTCGGCGATCCCGAGGTGGGCGATCAGCGCCTCGTCGAGGATCGCATCGATCAGGGCACGGTCGTGGCTACCGCGTTCGCGCTTGCGGCGCAGCCTGACGCGGTCGCTCGCGGGGCCTGCGCCAGGTGCTGCTGCCGGCTGTCTCGACACGCGACCTCCCTATCTGTCACAGTACAGATTGATGCCTGACCTGAAACAGTATCGGATCGCGGCGGCGAGCGCAGCCGAGCTCGTGCGCTGCATCGAGGCGGGGGTCGCCGACGGCGAGCTCGCGCCCGGCGAGAAGCTCCCGTCCGTGCGCCGGCTCGCCGGCGATGTGGGGCTCAGCCCGGTCACGGTCGCGGCCGCGCTCTCAGAGCTGCGCAGGCGCGGCGTCGTCGTGACCGAGCCCCGGCGCGGGACCCGAATCGGGTTGGGGCCTCCGATCGGCTCGCTGCGCGCGCCGCTGCCGGTGCCGGCAGGCGCCCGCGACTTCTCTCGCGGAAACCCCGACCCGGCGCTCCTCCCTGACATCGCCGCGGCGCTCGCGCGCCTGCGCGCGCCCGGCCGCCTCTACGGGGAGGTTCCGATCCTGCCGGAGCTCGAGCGCCTGGCGCGCGAGCGCCTCGCCGCGGACGGGATCCCGGCGGGGAGCGTGTGTGTCGTCAGCGGCGCGCTGGACGGGATCGAGCGCGTGCTCCAGGCCCACCTGCGGCCCGGCGACCGAGTCGCGGTCGAGTCGCCCGGCTACGCGGCGCTGTACGACCTGCTGCGCGCCCTCGGCCTCGCGCTCGAGCCGGTGGCGCTGGACGAGCGCGGAATGCTGCCGGACGCGCTCGCGGCCGCGCTCGCGCGCGGCGCGGCGGCAGTGGTGCTCACGCCGCGCGGGCAGAACCCGACGGGCGCCGCGCTAGACGCAGGCCGTGCCGCGGAGCTGCGCGGAGTGCTCGGGGAGCATCCGCGCACGCTGCTCGTCGAGGATGACCACCTCGGCGAGGTCGCGGGCTGCGAGCTCCACAGCGCGGTCGAGGGCCGCTCGCGCTGGGCGGCGACGCGCTCGGTCGCCAAGGCGCTCGGCCCGGACATCCGGCTGGCGGTGCTCGCGGGCGACGAGCACACCCTCGCGCGCGTTCAGGGGCGCCAGCAGTGCGGTCCCGGCTGGGTCAGCCACATCCTGCAGTCACTGGTCGTCGAGCTGTGGAGCGAACGCGGGCACGCGGCCCTGCTCGCGGCCGCTAGCGCCGCTTACGCCGCCCGCCGCGAGGGGCTCCTCGGCCGCCTGGCCGAGCGCGGCGTGGGGGCGCACGGGCGGTCGGGTCTGAACGTATGGGTCCCCGTGGCCGACGAGGCCGGCGTGATGGGCGCCCTCCTCGCCCGCGGCTGGGTGGTGGCGCCCGGCGCGCCGTACCGGCTCGGAGGCGAACCGACGGCGGTGCGAGTCACGATCGCGACCCTGGACGAGGGAGCCGCCGAGCGCCTGGCCGGCGATCTCGCCGAGGTGACGGCGCCGCGCGTGTGGGCGCGGAGCGGATAGCCGCCGTGCCCGGAAGCGTGAGCGCTCCGGCACCGGCGCGCGCCTGCGCGTATGCGGTGGTGCGCGACGTTTTCGAGCACGGCGCGCGCGCCGAGCGGGCGCTCCAGCGCCGGGCTGCGGGTCTCGACACCCGCGATCGCGCGCTCGCGATGCGGCTCGCCTTCGGCGCCGTGCAGCGCCGCGGGACACTCGACCACGTGATCGAGCGGCTCGCCGGCCGGCCGGTCGCCCGCATCGATGCGCCCCTGCTCGCCGCGCTGCGCATCGGCCTCTACGAGCAGCTCTACACGAGCGGCGCGCCCGCGTACGCGGTAGTCGACGACGCCGTGGCGCTCGCCAAGCGGAACGCTCGCGCCGGTCACGGCCTCGTCAACGCGGTCCTGCGCCGCGCCGCGCGCGAGGGCGGCGCGGCGCTGCTCGCCGCCCTCCGCGACGACACCGCGGAGGGCGCGGCGCTCGCCCACTCGCACCCGCTGTGGATCGCCCGGCTGCTCTGGGATGAGCTCGGCGCCGAGCAGGCGCGCGCGCTGATGGCCGCCGACAACGAGCCGAGCGAGCTCGCGCTGCGCGCCAACACGCTGCGGGTCGAGCCCGCCGCGCTCGCCGAATCGCTCGCGGCGCGCACGAGCCGCGACGCCACGATCCCCGAGGCGCTGGTCGTGGACGGGCCGTTTGACGTGCACGCCTCGCCGCAGTGGGTCCGCGGAGAGCTCCTGCCACAATCGCGCGCGGCCATGCTGCCGGCGCGCGCGCTCGATCCCCAGCCCGGCGAGCGCGTGCTCGACCTGTGCGCGGCGCCGGGTGGAAAGGCCACGCACATCGCCGCGCTGATGGGCGGCGACGGGGAGGTCGTCGCGGTCGAGCGCGAGCCGCGCCGAGCGGACGCGCTCGCCGCGACGGCCGGGCGCCTCGGGGCCGCGGGGGTGCGCGTCCACGTCGCCGACGCGCGCGAGGCGCTCGACGGCGAGAGAGCCTTTGACCGCGTGCTCGTGGACCCGCCGTGCACGGGCCTCGGGACGCTGCAGTCCCGGCCGGACCTACGCTGGCGGGGCGGCCCGCAACGCGTGGCGGAGATGGCCGCCGTACAGGGGCAGATCCTCGCCGCCGGGGCGCGGGCGCTACGTCCGGGAGGGCTGCTTGTCTACTCTACTTGCACGATCTCCACGACCGAGAATGAGCGACTGATCGCCGCCTTCGCCGACGCACACCCCGACTTCCGGATCGAGGACCTGCAGGAGGTCCCGCGGGTCGCGGGCCCCCTCTCGGAGGCCGCCGCGAGCGGGCCGTTCCTGCAGACGCTCCCCCACCGCGACCGCACCGCCGGCTTCTTCGTCGCGCGCCTGCGGCGGAGCTGAGGCGATGGCCGGCGAGCCCGACGCAGGCGCACGCGCGGCGGTCGAGCTGGGGCCGCAGTGCCCGAGCTGCGGCGAGCCGTGGCTGCGCCCGACGAACCTCCCGGGCCGCTACCGCTGCGTCTACTGCCTGCACCGGTTCGAGTTGACTTCGGTGTGCCCGAACTGCGGTGAGCACTCGACGATCGTGCGCATGTCCTCCACCGCGATCCTGAAGTGCAACCACTGCGGCGACTCGATGCTGCAAGCGGTGTGAACGTGCGCGAGCCGATCCCCGCCCGGCCCGGCGCGGGATCGTGAGCGGCGGCGCGGAGCTGCTGCGCGGCGTCCAGGTCGAGCCGTCGATCCTCTCGGCCGATTTCGGCGCGCTGCGCTCCCAGGTCGGGGAGGTGCTGGCCGCCGGCGCGAAGATCATCCACGTCGACGTGATGGATGGGCATTTCGTGCCGCCGATCACGATCGGCCCGTTGATCGTGGCCTCGCTCGCCGAGCAGGTCGCCGCCGCCGGCGGGCTGCTCGACGTGCACCTGATGATCGAGCGGCCCGAGCGCCACATCGAGGACTTCATCAGCGCCGGTGCCAGCTCGGTCACCTTCCACGCCGAGGCAACCCCGCACGCGGCGTACACGGCGGGCCTGATCCGCGGAGCCGGCGCGAGCGCCGGGGTGGCGATCAACCCAGCCACGAGCCCGGATGCGCTGGCCGAGCTCGGGGATGCGATCGACGTCGCACTGTGCATGACGGTGAATCCCGGCTGGGGCGGGCAGCCGTTCATCGAGCGCTCGGTCGCGAAGCTCGCTCGCGTGCGCGAGGCGCTGGGCAGCGGCGTTGCGCTCCAGGTCGACGGGGGCATCGATCCGCACACCGCCCCGCGCTGCCGGGACGCCGGCGCGAACCTGTTCGTCGCGGGCTCGGCGGTGTTCGGCTCGAGCGCTCCGGGCGAGGCCTACAGCGCGATCGTGCGCTCGCTCGCCGAGCCGGGCTGAGCCGGCAACACGCTCGCCGAGGGCGGCGCCGCGGGTGACCCGCGCCGGTAGACGGCGGTCAGGGCGCAGGCGAGCAGGCCGGTGGCTGCGGCGTAGCCGACCTCGGCGCGCAGCAGCTGGTTGCCGATCGCCGGGAGGAACATCCAGCCGACGAACGCGCCGGCACACGCGAGCCAGCAGAAGGCGGCGGCGCGTGCACGGTCGCGCGCCAGCGCCGCCTGGTTGAGCGCGCCGGAGATCAGGTGCAGGCCCATCCCCGCGCCGATCAGCAGCAGGCCGAAGCGTTTGTAGACGAAGTCCTGCCCGAACAGGATGTGGCGCAGCGTGAACGGCCCGACGACGAACAGGACGGCCATCACGGTCACCGCGAACGCCGTGATCGCGAGCACAGTGATGCGCACCGCGCGGGCGAACGCGTCGTGCCCGGCGGTCGCCTCGAGCCCGGCGAGGTGGGGCAGCAGCGAGGTCTGGATCGCCTGGAAGAGCTGGAGCGGGGCGCGCGCGATCAGCAGCACGTTGAAGACGATCCCCGCCAGCGCCTTGTCGCTCGACGTGGCGTCCACGGTCAGCACGGCGGCGTTCAGCAGCGCCTGCTCGGAGAGCATGATGCCCGACACCCAGACGGCGAAGCCGCCGCCGCGCCGGAGTGAGAGCTCGTCGTGGGCGGCCGCCTCCTGGACGCCCTCGGCGCCCGGCCCGGCGAGCGCCGCATCCGCCTCGTCGATCGTGATCGGGGCGCCCGCGAGCGCGTCGGCGCCGCGGTCCGCCACCGTGCCCGCGCGCCGGCGCGCGAAGGCCGCGGGCACGACGCACAGCGAGACGAACGGGGCGGCCGCGATCCCGAGCGCGACCGCCGTCTGGCCGTCGGCGATCCCGATCGCGACCGCGAGCGCGAAGCACAGGCGCGAGACGGACTCCATCAGGACGAGGCCGCCGAACAGCTCGAACGCCTGGTGACCGGCGAGCCAGCCGCGCGCGAAGTAGCTCGCCGCATAGGCCATCGTCCCGACGACGAGCACGACGTAGAGTGCCCGCGAGCCTTCGAACACCCCGTATATGAGCCGGTGCTGCAGGATCAGCGCGAGCGCGAGGAAGACGAGCGCGAAGCCTGCCTGGATCAGCATCGGCACGCGCACGGACTGCGCCGTCTGCCCGAGCGCCCGCCGCTGCGCGATCGTGCGCGACAGCAGCTGTTCGATCGGACGGTAGATCACGGAGATGATCACGAACATCACCGACCACAGCACGTCGATCCGCTTTGCCTCGGCGCTCCCCAGCACGTGGCTCGCGATCGAGAAGTAGGCGAACGTCAGGATCCCGGTCGAGGCGATCCCGACCGACAGGATCGAGGCGCCGCGACCGTAGGAGCGCGTGCGTCGCGCGGGCGCGTCGCTAGAGGCGGACAAGCAACATCGTCCAGGGGAACGGCGAGCGCACCTCGGCGACCTCGCCGTGACGGGACAGCAGCTCGACGAACGAGCGCCTGGACCAGTGGTTGAGGTGCCCCGGCGTGTTGCCGAGGTCGCGCAGGTAAGCGCCGCGGGCCATGTTCAGCATCCTCCACAGCGGCTCGCGGGGGACGGAGACGAGCAGGTGGCGCTTGGCGCAGCGCGCCATCTCCGCGAGGGTGTGCCCGGGGTCGGGGACGTGCTCGAGGACCTCGATCGCGGTCACGAGATCGAACTCGCCGTCGGCGAAGGGGAGGTTCGCCGCCTGCATCACGCGGTACTCCAGGTTGGGGGCCTGCCGCTCGGCCCAGCCGGCCTGGATCGACTCCTCCTCGAGGTCGATGCCGACGACCCGCGCGCCGGCGAGCTGCTCGGCCCAGGCGTGCACGAGCACGCCCTCGCCGCAGCCGACGTCGAGCAGCGATCGCGGCGCCGCCCGCGCGAAGAGCTCGTCCAGCGCGTGCTGGAAGCCGCTCATCATGCGCCTGACGAGCGGGTTCTGCGATCCGTACTTGTCGTAGGTGTTGCCCGTGACGACGCCGTCGCGGGACACCGTGACGCCGCTCACAGCCTGACCGCCTCGCCCTCGCGGGTGGAGCTGACCGCGTCGTCTGCGGGCGCCTCGGGCGCGGGTGCGCGGCGCGCATCGGCGCCCGGTTCGTAGTGCGAGGGCGAGACGCCCACCTCGAGCTCGATCCGGCGCACGCGCTCGAACGTGCGCTGCGTCATCACGCGCTGCGCCGCCAGCAGGTCGCCGATCACGCCCAGCGCCCACAGCACGACCGCCGCGATGAACAGCACCGCGCCGAGGATCAGCGACTGGACGTGTCCCTTGCCGTTCCCTTCTGCGTAGGCGACCGCGAAGCGCACCCAGACCGCGACCGACGCGAGGCCGATCACGAGCGCGAGGGTCCAGAAGACGCGTAGCGGCTCGTACTGGGAGTAGATGCGGAAGATCGAGATCGCGTTGCGCCGCACGTAGGCGCTCATCGAGGGGAACAGGCGCGACTCGCGCGTCGTCGGGTTGGTCCGCACGGGTACGTGGTCGACGGCGACGAGCAGCTTGCCCGCCTGGATGATCGTCTCGAGCGTGTAGGTGAACTTGGAGACGACCATCATCTGGATCGCGGCCTCGCGGTTGTAGGCGCGGAAGCCCGAGGTGGTGTCGGGCACCGATGTCGAGGAGGCCGCGCGGACGACCCACGATCCGAGCCGTTGCAGGAGCTTCTTCAGCGGCGAGAAGTGCTCGAGCCCCGAGACCTCACGGTCGCCCACGACCATGTCGGCGCGGCCGTCGAGGATCGGCTCGACGAGCCGCGCGACATCGGGGCCGTAGTACTGGTTGTCGGCGTCGGTGTTGACGATCACGTCCGCGCCCAGCTTCAGCGCGGTGTCGATCCCCGCCTGGAACCCGGTCGCAAGGCCCTTGTTGTTCGTGAGGCGGACGAGGTGGTCGACGCCGTGCGCGCGCGCGACCTCGATCGTGCGGTCGGTGGAGCCGTCGTCGACGACGAGCCACTCGACCGCGTCGAAGCCGGCGACTTCCCTGGGGAGATCGGCGAGCGTCTGCGGGAGCTGCTCGGCCTCGTTGAAGCAGGGGATCTGGATGATGAGCTTCATCGGTGCGATTGCCTAGACTTGGCACCCGCAGTATCCCAAAGCGCAGGTCACGGTCTTGGCGCCGTGCGCGCCCGGCGCCCGTGCCGGGTTGGGCAGGGCTCGATACTCCAAGGCTCGATGGACAGCGCGACGCTCACCCGGCACCAAAAGGGCCCCACCCGCCCCACCCGCCCGAGCCGCCTTATCCGCCTGGAGCGCCTGCGCGCGGTCCGGTCGGGGACGTGGGCCCGGATCGGCTTCGCCGCGATGTGCGTCGGCGCGGTCATCGGGTACTTCGCGTTCCCGACATATCCCACGTACGACTCGTTCTACGCGTTGCTGTGGGGCCGCGACGTGCTCCACCTGCATCTCCCGGACTTCCACGTCTACCGCGCGCCGACCGAGCATCCCCTCGCGATCGCCTTCGGCGTCTTCTGCTCGCTGTTCGGGCAGGGTGGAGCGCGGCTGATGATCCTCGGCTCGATCGCGTCGTTCGTGGGGCTCGTCGCGGGCAGCTACAGGCTCGGGAGGCTGTGCTTCGGCCCCGTGGTCGGGCTCGTCGCCGCGCTGCTCGTGCTCAGCCGCTTCTTCGTCGAGAACCTCGCCGCGCAGGGCTACCTCGACATCACCTACGTCGCCCTGATCGTGTGGGCGGCCGCGCTCGAGGTCGAGCGCCCGCGGCGCGGCCCGGCCGTGTTCCTCACGCTCGCCGCCGCCGGCCTGCTGCGCCCCGACGCGTGGGTGCTGAGCGGCGCCTACTGGCTCTGGTGCTCCTGGGGCGGCGGGCGGCGCGCGTGGCTGCGCAACCTCGCGCTGGCGGCGATCGCGCCGGTGACGTGGGCGGTAATCGACGCGATCGTGACCGGCAACCCGCTCTACTCGCTGACCGCGACCGCCGGTCTCGCGCAGGAACTCGAACGCACACAGGGATTCGGGAGCGTCGTGGGGTCGGTGTGGAGCTACGGGACGCGCATCGACAAGCTCCCGGTCGTGCTCGGTGGCATCGTCGGCGTGCCGCTCGCCGTCTGGATCGCGCCGCGGCGCGTGCTCGTCCCGCTCGCGACGCTCGGCGTGCTGCTGTTCGTCTACCTCGCCGAGGGCGCGGTCGGCGCGTCGGTCGTGGATCGCTACCTGCTCGGCGCCGCGACGGTGCTGCTCCCATTCTGCGCGGTCACCGTCGGCGGATGGGCGATGCTGCGGCCGCGCAGCGCGCTGCGGCGGATCTGGCTCGCCGGCGCCGTCGCGCTGGTCGCGTTCGGTGCCGCGCAGGCCGCAACCACGCTCAACCTCACGAACCTGCGCACGACGCTCGAATACCACGAGGATTTCCACAGGGGCCTCTCGCGCGCGCTCGCCGATCCCCGCGTGCGAGCGGAGCTGCACCGCTGCAAGCTGCTGTCGCTGCCCAACAACAAGCTGATCCCCGACGCGCGCTGGATCCTCGACAGCGTCGGACAGCACAACATCGTCGCGCGCAGCGAGGCGCGCGCCGACGTCGGGAAGGGCTCGCACACGCTCGAGCACCGGATCCGCGCCGGCAGCGTCGCCGTCTACCCGCTCGGGAGCGCGGTGTTCGTCGAGGCGATCGTGGATGTCGGCGACGACCCGCGCGACCAGGTCCCGATGATCGGATTCAACCGCATCTACACGAGCCGCTACTACGCGGTCTATGGGAACTGCTGAGGCCCCGCGCGCCGGGCCGCTCGGCCTGCGGCGAGAGGTCGCGTGGGGGGCGCTCGCGGGGATCCTGCTGGTCGGCCTCGGCCTGCGACTGTGGGGCGTCAGGCAGGGTATGCCGTTCGCCTACAACGCCGACGAGGCCGACCACTTCGTCCCTCACGCGGTCGCGATGTTCCGGGAAGGGACGCTCGACCCGCACTACTTCGCCAACCCGCCCGGCTTCACATACCTGCTCCACTTCCTGTTCGGCGCCTGGTTCGGCGGCGGGCCCGGGGTGGTGCGCACGTACGCGCTGCATCCCGACCGGCTCTACACGCTCGCCCGTGTCGTCGCGGCGCTGCTCGGGACCGGCGCGCTGTGGCTGCTCTACGCCACCGCGGCGAGATTGCTCGGACGCGGCCCCGCGCTGCTCGCGAGCGCGATCGAGGCCGTGGCGTTCCTGCCGGTGTTCTACGCCCACCTCGCGCTCAACGACGTGCCCACGCTCGCGCCGCTCACGCTGTCGCTGCTCGGGAGCGCCGGCGTGCTCCGCAGCGGGCGGGCGCGCGAGCACGCGATCGCAGGCGTCGGCCTCGGGCTCGCGTGCGCCTTCAAGTACACCGCTGGCATCGTCGCGCTGCCGTACCTCGCCGCGCTGACCGCTCAGTACCTGAAGGGCGGGCCGGACGCGCTGCGGCCGGCTGCGCGCGGGCTCGTGATCGCGGGGGTCTGCGCCCTCGCCGCGTTCGTGGTTGCGAACCCGTATGCCCTGCTCGACTACCACTCCTTCCGCGACGAACTCGCGCACCAGTCGAGCCTCTCCGCCGAAGGCCAGGGCAAGCTCGGCGCGCCGCGCAGCGGAGGGCTCGTCTACTACCTGTGGTCGCTGACGTGGGGCCTGGGCTGGCTGCCTGCGCTCGCCGCGCTCGGAGGGGCGGTGACGGTCTGGTGGCGTCGTCCCGGCGGCCGGGCGCTCGGCTGGATGCTCGTCCCCGCACCGGTCCTGTTCCTGTTGTTCATGGGGCTGCAGGGTCGCTACTTCGGCCGCTGGCTGATGCCGATCCTTCCGATCCTGTGCCTGCTCGCGGCCGCCTTCGCGGCGCGCTGCGCGGAGCTGCTGCGCGGTCGCGGCGGCGCGCGAGTGCGCTCGCTCGCGGCCCCCGGGCTGGCCGCGGGGCTGACGCTCGCGCTGCTCGCGCAGGGTCTCGTGTACTCCATCCACGGCGGGCTCGTGCTCTCACGCAGCGACACCCGCGCGATCGCGCGGCGCTGGATGCTCGCGCACATCCCGGCGGGGGCGCCGATCGTGGCCGAGCCGATCTCCCCGAACGAATGGGCCAACGACAGCCGCGCCGGCACCTCGACCGCGAGCGACCCGCCGCGCTGGAACAAGTACCCCTCGAAAATTCCGCGCATCGACGCGAGCGGTGCGCTCACGCGAAGGACGGGCCGTCAGGTCACGGTCGAGGACTACGAGCGCACGCTCGCGCCCGCGCTGATCGGCTACTACGAGCAGCATCGCTACTGCTGGGTGCTCACGGGCTCGACGCAGGCGGGGCGCGCGTTCGCCGACCCGCACGGGGTGCCGCTCGCGGTCGCCTACTACCGCGAGCTGGCAGCCCAGGGCCAGGTCGTCTTCCAGGCCTCGCCCTACCGGCGCGGCCGCGGGCCCGTGGCGTTCAACTTCGACTGGAGCTTCGACTACTACCCGCTCGCGTATGAGCGGCCCGGGCCGGTGGTGACGATCTACCGGTTGAAGGGCGGGCGCTGCCGAAGTCGCTGACCGGTGGAGGGCGCGGTCGCACTCCCGCCCTGCGCTCGCCCGCCGGACGCAACACGGCGCCCGTGGGACAAGCCCGCTTGCAGGCATAACTATCCTGGAATGGTGATGCCAACTTGCACCGAGACGGACAAGGCGCACCTCGCGCGGGCGATCGAGCTCGCCCAGAAGGGCGTCGGCGCGGTCAAGCCGAACCCGGCCGTGGGAGCGGTTGTCGCGCGCGACGGGCAGGTCCTCGGCGAGGGCTGGCACGAGCGCTACGGCGGCGCGCACGCGGAGGTCAACGCGATCGAGGCGTGTGGCATGGCCGAGCTCTCCGGCGCGACGCTGTACGTGTCGCTCGAGCCCTGCTGCCACGAGGGCAAGACGCCGCCGTGCACCGACGCGATCCTGCAGGCGGGCATTCGCCGCGTCGTCGTCGCCTCCGACGACCCGAGCGAGAAGGCGTCGGGGCGCGGCCTCGGCATCCTGCGCGACGAGGGCGTCGAGATCGTCGTCGCGGACGGGGCGCTCGCGACCAGCGCGCGACTTCTCAACCAGGCGTTCCGCAAGCACTCGCGCGTCGGACGGCCGTGGGTCCTGTTCAAGTCCGCGATGACGCTCGATGGAAAGGTCGCCACCCGCAGCGGCGACTCGCAATGGATCAGCGGCGACGCGAGCCGTGACCTCGCACACCGCTGGCGGGCCTCGGTCGATGCGGTGGTGGTCGGCATCGGGACCGCGCTGGCCGACGATCCGCAGCTGACGGCGCGCCCGAGCGGCACGCCCGCGGACCCCGACTCCCAGCCGCGACGCGTCGTGTTCGACTCGCTGGCACGGCTCTCGCCCAGCTCCCGCCTCGCGGCCGCGGCGGGAGAGGTCCCGCTGACCGTGGTCGTCTCCCGCGCAGCCGCGCGCGCCGACTGCGATGCGCTCGAGGTCGCCGGCGCGCAGGTGCTCGTCGCGACCGGTGAGAACGAGCCGGCGCGCGTGCGCTCGGCGCTCGACCAGCTCGGCGCGGACGGCGTGTCGGCGGTGCTCCTCGAGGGCGGCCCGCACCTCGCGGGCGCCTTCCTCGACGCCGGGGAGATCGATGAGCTGCGACTGTTCCTGGCCCCCCTGCTGCTCGGCGGCAGCGCCGCCCGCGACCCGCTCGAGGGCGAAGGCGTCGAGCGCATCTCCGAGGCGTTGCACGCGCTGACGCTGGAGTGCGAGCGGGTCGGCGAGGACCTGCTGATCTCGGCGCGGCTGCGCGAGTGGTGAGCCGGGCGGGGGGCGCGTGTTCACAGGGCTGATCGCCGACGTCGGGCGCGTGAGCGCGATCGAGAGCGGCGCGGACGGCGCGCTGATCACGATCGCGACACCGCTCGCCTCGGAGCTGGCGGAGGGCGACTCGGTCGCGGTCAACGGCGTGTGCCTGACGGCCACCGGCGCCGGGCCGGCCTCGTTCACGGCCCAGGCGATGCACGAGACGCTCCGCCGCTCCTCGCTCGGAGCGCTGCAGGACGGCTCGCCGGTCAACCTCGAGCTGCCGCTGCGCGCGGCGGACCGTCTCGGCGGCCACGTGGTGCAGGGGCACGTGGACGGCACGGGGACGGTGGTTAGCGCGCGCGAGGACGGCTTCGCGAGCGTGCTCGAGATCGAGCTTGTGGACGGTCTCGGGCGGTATCTGGTGGAGAAGGGATCGGTCGCGCTCGACGGGGTGAGCCTGACCGTCAGCGCGCTCCTCGCGCACGGGTTCTCGGTGTCGCTGATACCCGAGACGCGGGCGCGCACAAACCTCGGCGGTGTCGCCCCGGGCGACACGGTGAACGTCGAGGTTGACATCCTCGCCAAGCACGTAGAGCGACTAATCGAAACCCACGCCACCGGAGTGCGCGCATGAGCCAAGCCGGAACCGCCACGCCGTTCGCCACGATCGAGCACGCGATCGAGCAGATCCGCCAGGGGCGGATGGTCGTCGTCTGCGACGACGAGGACCGCGAGAACGAGGGCGACCTCACGCTCGCGGCCCAGTTCGCCACGCCCGAGGCGATCAACTTCATGGCCAAGGAGGGACGCGGCCTGATCTGCCTGTCACTCACGCCCGACCGCTGCGACGAGCTCGGCCTCGACCTGATGGCGGCCAAGAACGAGTCGGCGTTCGAAACGCCCTTCACGGTTTCGATCGAGGCGCGCGAAGGCGTCACCACGGGCATCTCGGCGCACGATCGCGCGCACACGATCCAGGTCGCGATCGACCCCGAGTCCCGCCCGCGCGACCTCGTGCAGCCGGGGCACGTCTTTCCGCTGAAGGCGCGCGCCGGCGGCGTGCTCGAGCGCGCCGGTCAGACCGAGGCCGCGGTCGACCTCGCGCGTCTGGCGGGGCTGAACCCCGCCGGCGTGATCTGCGAGGTCATGAACGACGACGGCACGATGGCGCGCGTGCCAGACCTCGAGGACTACTGCGCGCGCCACGCGCTGCGGATGGTGACGGTCGCCGACCTGATCGCATATCGCCGCCGCCACGACAAGCTGATCGAGCGGATCGTCTCGACGCGCCTGCCGACTGCGTTCGGCGAGTTCGAAGCCGTCGGCTACCGCTCGCTGCTCGACGACAAGCACCACGTCGCGCTCGTCAAGGGCGAGGTCTCGGGGCGCGACGACGTGCTCGTGCGCGTGCACTCGGAGTGCCTCACCGGCGACGTGTTTCACTCGCTGCGCTGCGACTGCGGCGAGCAGCTCGAGTCAGCGCTCGCGATGATCGAGCGCGACGGGCAGGGTGTGCTGCTGTACCTCGCGCAGGAGGGCCGCGGGATCGGCCTGCTCAACAAGCTGCGCGCGTACAAGCTCCAGGAGGAAGGCCTCGACACCGTCGAGGCGAACCTCCGGCTGGGCCTGCCCGCGGACCTGCGCGACTACGGCATCGGCGCGCAGATCCTCGTCGACCTCGGGCTCAGCTCGATCCGCATCCTGACGAACAACCCGAAGAAGATTCGCGGGATGGAGGGCTACGGGCTGTCGGTCAGCGCGCAGATCCCGATCGAGCACGTCCCCAATCCGCACAACGAGGCGTACCTGCGCGCGAAGCGCGAGCGCCTGGGCCACACGCTTCACCACCAGGCGCTGAACCTCGACGCCGAGATGCTGCACGCCGAGCGCCACCGGGACTGATGGCCGCCTACGCCCTCTGCGTCGCCCGCTTCTACGCGGACCTCGCCGAGCGCCTCGAGCGCGGCGCGCGCGAGGTCTTCGCGGCGGCTGACCCGCAGGCACAGATCGAGGTCTTCGACGTGCCCGGCGCCTACGAGCTGCCGGGGGCGGCGCTGTTCGCCGCGCAGAGCGGCCGCTTC
>DATARO010000014.1:0-2874 GCA_036264095.1 Solirubrobacteraceae bacterium
CGTGCGCGAGACGATCGAGCGGCTCGTCCCGGCGGCCGAGCGCGCGCCCGTCACGGCGGGGATCGCGGTGGCCGGCACGGCGACATCCGCCGCCGCGATCGAGCTGGAGCTCGCGCCGTATGACCCCGAGCGCGTCCACGGCCACGTGCTGCTGCTCGCGACCGTCGAACTGCTGCTCGCGCGCCTCGCGGACATGGACGAAGCCGCCCGGCGCTCTGTCGTCGGCCTGCATCCCGACCGCGCTCCGACGATCGTGGCGGGGATGGTGCTGCTCGCCGAGGTCATGCGCGAGTTCGGGCTTGAGCGCGTCGAGGTCTCCGAGCACGACATCCTCTATGGCGGCGCCCTGCGGCTCGCCGGCCTGGGCTGAGAGACGGTGCGCCCTCACCCGGCGACGTGGACCGCGGCCGGCCTGCGGGCGAGGCGCAACGCACGATCTCGCAGGTGATCAAGTGCACGGCGGTCTCCGCCGTGCAGTCACATCATTCGCCTAAGCGAGGTTCGAGCGCCGGGGGTATGCGATCGCCGGATCGGTCAGCACGTTGACCAGCGCCGGGACGCCGGCGCCGAGCGCGCGTTCGAGCGCCGGGCGCAGCTCCTCGGGCCGCCCGACGAGCTCGCCGTGGCAGCCGAGCGCTTCCACGATCTGGTCATAGCGCGTTTCCGGCCGCAGCTCGGCGGCGACGGAGTAGCCGTAGAGAAACTCCATCGGGTGCTTCTCGAGCCCCCAGATCCCGTTGTTGCCCATCACGCCGACCACGGCGACGCCGTGGCGCGCGAGCGTGTCGAACTCCATGCCGGAGAAGCCGAACGCACCGTCCCCGAGCAGCAGCACGACCTGGCGCTCGGGATGCGCGAGCTTCGCCGCGAGCGCGTAGCCGGGACCTGAGCCGAGGCAGCCGAACGGGCCTGGGTCGAGCCAGCAGCCGGGCTCGTAGCTGTCCACGACCCGGCCCGCGTAGGAGACGTAGTCGCCCCCGTCGCCGACGATGATCGCGTCGCGGTCGAGCACCGTCGCCAGCTCGGCGTAGAGCCGCATCGGGTGCAGGGGCGCGCGCGGGTCCTCGAGCTCGGCACGCTCCGCCGCACGCGCCTCGTCCTCGGCCGCGCGCAGCTCGCCGAGCCAGCGCTCGCTCGCGAGCGGCTCCGCGCCGGCGCCGTCGAGCAGTGCGGCGAGCGTCCGGGGTATCGAGCCGTAGCACTCGGCGGCGACCGCGCGCGGGTGATCGCGCTCGGGTTCGGCCGAGTCGATCACGACGATGTCGGTGTCCTCGCCGAACGAGGCCCCGAAGCCGAGGCGGAAGTCCATCGGCACCCCGATCACGAGCGCGACGTCGGCGCCTTTCAGCGCCCGCGAGCGCGCGCGTGAGAAGAACAGCTCGTGGTCGGCGGGCACGCACCCGCGCGCGAGGCCGTTCAGGAACACGGGTATGCGCAGCGCCTGCGCGAGCGCGAGCAGCGCCGTCTCGCCATGCCCCCAGTACAGATCGGTCCCGGCCATGATCACCGGACGCTCGGCGCCGCGCAGCAGCTCCGCCGCGCGCGCGAGCGCGGCCGGCGCGGCGTCGCGCTCGCTCTCGGGAGCGCTCGCGCCGGTGTCGACCTCGGCGGCCTCCTGGAAGACGTAGTCGAGCGGGAAGTCCACGAACGCTGGGCCGCCGTGCGGGGCGCGCGCGGTGGCGAACGCGTCGTCGAGCAGGCCCGCGATCTCCTCGGTGCTGCCCGGCGTCGCCGCGAGCTTGCACAGCGGGCGCACGAACGGGACGTGGTCGATCTCCTGGAGCGAGCCCTGGCCCCAGCGCATCGCCGGAGCCCGTCCGCCGAGCACGACCATCGGCGAGTGGTTCGCCTGCGCCGAGGCCATCGCGCTCATGCCGTTGGTGACGCCGGGCCCGGCGGTGAGCGCGCACGCGCCGGTCTCGCGCGTGACCTTCGACCAGCCCTCGGCGGCGAACGCCGCGGTGGACTCGTGGCGGACGTCGACGATCTCGATGCCCTCCTCGCGGCAGCCGTCGTAGATCGAGAAGAGGTGCCCGCCAGAAAGCGTGAACAGCTTGCTCACGCCGTGTGCCTTGAGCCGGCGCGCGACGAGCCTTCCGCCGTGGAAAGTCGCCGGCTCGGTGGCGCTCTCGGCGCTCTCGGTGGCCATCGCGCGACTCTACCCGCTCGCGCTCGGGGGACGATGCCCGGGGTGGGATTCGAACCCACATGCCCTTTCTCGGGCCGTCGATTTTAAGTCGACTGCGTATGCCAGTTCCGCCACCCGAGCAGTGGCGCTGGCGCCAGTCTAGGCCACCAAAACCCCGAAAAATCGCGCAACTTCGCGCTTGCTACCGTGTCTCCCAGGTGAGGAACACGTTCCGAGGAGGATCCGTGGAGGTCTCCGCCCTACCGCATACCGGCGAGATGCCGGGTCTGAGGGGGCCCTCGCCACTGCTGCGACTGCAGTCGGACGAGCGCCTCGTAGCGCTCACCCGCCGCGGCCACCACGCCGCGTTCGAGACCCTGTGCGGGCGCTACCAGTCGCGCCTGCTCGCCTTCTGCCGGCACATGCTGGCCTCGCGCGAGGACGCCGAGGACGTGCTCCAGGAGGTCTTCGCCGCCTCGTTCAACGCGATCCTCTCCGACGACCGCGAGATCAACGTCCGCCCCTGGCTCTACCGGATCGCGCGCAACCGCTCGCTGAACCACCTCCGTCGCCAGTCCGCCGTCGGCGTCGACTCGATGGATGTCCACTTCGCGGACAACGGCATCTCGACCGGCGAGCGCGTGCTGCGCCGCGAGAGCTTCCGCGAGCTGATCGAGGACGTGCACGACCTCCCCGAGACCCAGCGCACGGCGCTGCTGCTGCGCGAGATCGACGCGCTCTCCTAC
>DATARO010000036.1:0-74365 GCA_036264095.1 Solirubrobacteraceae bacterium
ATGCGATGCGCCCCCGGCCGTGATTTGGGCCGGGCACATCAAGCGGGAACGGCGGGGGCGGTTTTTCCGAACAGATCACGCTGGAACGAAGCTGGTTGCAGAGGGAACAGTTGCGAAATGGCCAATGTCGTCGTGGTCGGCGCCCAGTGGGGCGACGAAGGGAAGGGCAAGGTCACCGACATGCTCGCCGAGCGTGCCGACGCGGTCGTGCGCTTCCAGGGCGGCAACAACGCCGGCCACACGATCGTGCGCGGCAACGAGGTGTTCAAGCTGCACCTGATGCCGAGCGGCATCCTCTACCACGACAAGCTGTGCGTGATCGGCAACGGGACGGTGATCGACCCGAAGGTGCTCACCGACGAGCTCGACGGTCTGCGCCGCCGCAAGATCGACACGCGCTCGCTGCGCATCTCCGCCAACGCCCACCTGATCATGCCGTACCACATGCTGCTCGACACGGCCGGAGAGGCGAAGCTGGGCAGGCTGCAGATCGGCACCACCCGCCGCGGGATCGGCCCCTGTTACGCCGACAAGGCGGCGCGTCTCGGGATCCGGGTCCAGGACCTGCTCGACGAGAAGATCCTCAAGAAGAAGATCGTCGCTGCGATGGAGCCCAAGCGTCTGTCCCTGCGCCCCTACGAGAAGGACCCGGCGCTCGACCTGCGCACGATGACCGAGGAATACCTGACGTTCGGGCACCAGCTCGAGCAGCACATCGCGGACACCTCGAAGCTGATGTGGGAGCTGCTCGACGGCGGCCGCATCGTGATCCTCGAGGGTGCCCAGGGCGCGATGCTCGACATCGACCACGGCACGTATCCGTTCGTGACCTCCTCGAACCCGCTGGCGGGGGCGGCGTGCGTCGGCACCGGCATCGGGCCGAAGGCGATCGATGAGGTCTGGGGCATCGCCAAGGCCTACACGACGCGCGTCGGCGCCGGGCCGTTCCCGAGCGAGCTCGACGACAGCGTCGGCGAGGAGATCCGCAAGCGCGGAGGCGAGTTCGGGACGACGACCGGCCGGCCGCGGCGCACGGGCTGGCTCGACCTCGTCGCGCTGCGCTACGCAGCGCGCCTGAACACGCTCACGTCGCTCGCGATCACGAAGCTGGACGTCCTCTCCGGGTTCGACCGGATCGGCGTGTGCACGAGCTACCGCGGCGCGGACGGCGCCGAGTTCGAGGACTTCCCCTATCACCAGACCGTGCTCCACCACACGACCGCCGAGGTCACCGAGGTGCGCGGCTGGAGCGAGGACCTCGGCGAGTGCCGTACGGTCTCGGACCTGCCCGAGGCCGCGCGCGAGTACCTCGACCTGGTTGCCGATCACACGGGCACCCCGATCGCGCTCGTCGGCGTCGGCCCGGGCCGTGACCAGGTGATCTGGACGGACGCCGGCCGCGAGTCGATCATCGCCGGCGGCGGCGTGCGCTCCGGCGTCGTTGCCTGAGCCGCCCGGCGCGCATCTGTCCTTGATCACGCCCCGTCGCGGCGCGGTGATAGGCTCGCGCCCGTCGCTCGCGAGAACGTCCCGGTGGAATTGATTCCGAGGCGTTGGGACCGGCGGACGGCACCGAGGAGGGGCAGATGGGGAAGGCGCGGCTTTGGGGTCTGGCGGGAGGGCTCGTGCTCCTGCTGGCCGGCCCGGTCGTGACGCCCGCGCTCGCCTCCGACAACTCGCTGCACACGTTCGCGAGCGCGTTCGCGGGCGAAGGCATCTGCAAAATGGCCCAGCCTGCGGGCATGGCCGTGGACGAAGCCACGGGTGAGGTCTTCGTCTACGACCGCGGCAGGAACATGGTCTTCGGCTTCAGCGCCTCGGGCACCTGCCTGAACCACTTCAAAGTGTCCGCCGCCACCAAAGGCGAAGCGGAAAACGAAGGCATCGCCTTCGATAACTCGAACGGCGCCTCCGGGGGCGATCTCTACGTGGTGGCGCCCGACGAATTCGCGATCCACAAGTACCGCATCACCGGTGAAGCGGTCGAAACGCGCGGCGCGCCGATCCAGGCCGAACCCGGTCTGCTCGAACCGTTCCGCGGCCTCGCAGTCGATGCCGCCGGCAACCTCTACGACTACCAGGGCGAAGAAGTGATCGATCTCGGCGGAGCGGAACCGAACGTCCTTGAGTCGCGCATCACGGTGGCGGGGGCGACCGCCTGCGGTCCCCGGCCGGGCTTCGCCGTCTCGCCCGACGGGGAAGCGTTCTACATCGGCTGGCAGCGGGTGACCGAAAACGAAGAATGCGAAGAAACGGTCACCACGATCCGGAAGATCGAAGCCTCGACGGGAAGTCCCGCGCCGGTCGAAGGCGGGATCGAAGAAGGGCGAATCGACAACGCGGAAGCCACAGGCGTCGCCAGCGATCCAGCGTCGGGCGAGACGTACGTCGACGAGAAAGCACAGGTCGCTGCGTTCACCGCGACGGCGAGCTTCGTCCAGCGCTTCGGCGAAGAAAAGCTCAGCAAATCGATGGGGGTCGCGGTCGACGGCGCCACCGGCGTGGTCTTCGCGACATCGAACCCGGGCGAGGTCGAGGAGTTCGCGTCCGCCTCCGAACCTCCGCCGGCACCGCTCGTGAGCGCGGCCGGGCAGCTCGCCGACAACCGCGGCTGGGAGCTCGTCACGCCGCCGGACAAGCGGGGCTCCAGCGTGTTCGGCATCACCTACCCGCAGGGGATCGTGCAGGCCGCCGAAAACGGCGACGCGATCACGTTCCCCTCCAGCGGCCCGATCGTGCCCGAACCCCCCGGGGTGCGCGGCCCCGAAGCCACTTTCAACGTCGCGCGCAGAGGCGCCTCGAGCTGGTCCACGCAGGATGTCGTCACACCACGCACCCCGCCTCCGATCGGGTTCTCGATCGCGACCGGACACGAGTACCGCGCCTTCAGCGGCGATCTCTCGACCGCGTTGATCGAACCCGACGTCGGCGAGCGTCTGCCCAACGAACAGCCGCTCGCCCCGGAAGCGACGGAAACGACCCTGTACATGCGCGACATGACGCAGCCCAGCACCAACTGCGCGCCGGTGCCCTCGCGCTGCTACCGCGCGCTCGTCTCGCCGCAGGACAACCTCGGCGGCGCCCACTTCGGGGGCGAACTGCACGCGCTGTACGAGACGAACAACGGCGGGTTCGCGGCGTTCGAAAGCGGGGTCCCGCTACTGGCGTCGGTCCCGGGCTACGCCGCCGCAACGGGCCTGTATGAGTGGAACGCGAAAACCGGGAAACTCGCGCTGATCGACGAACTGCCGGCCAAAGAACCGCTCGAAATCAACGAACCCACTCTCGGGCAGTCGCGCGGCGGCGGCGCATTCTCGGGCGACATCTACGCGAACGCCATCTCCGAGGACGGCCGGCGGGTCTTCTGGTCCCAGGGCGTCAGCGAAGAACGCGCCCTCTACATGCGCGACACGGAACTGGGACTCACCATCCGGCTCGACAAAGCCCAAGGGATCAAAAAGCCGGAACTCAACGGCGCCATCTACTGGGGTGCGAGCACGACGGGCTCCCGTGCGTTCTTCACCGACACGCGCCGGCTCGTCCCGACGGCCACGACCGAATCGGAAGCACACCCGGCCGAATACGGCGACCTGTATGTGTGCGAAATCAAAATCGAAGCGGGCGTCCCGGTCTGCCACCTGAGCGACCTGACCACCTCGGTACGCGGTGCCAACGAACAGGCGGGCGTCCAGGGCGTGATCGGAACGAGCGAAGACGGCAGCTACGTGTACTTCGTGGCCAATGGCGCGCTCGCGCGGCAGACGGGCGGCGGCGACTGCGAAGCCACGCCCCCGTCGGGCTCGTGCACGCTGTACATGGAGCACTACAACGGCGAAGTCGGGAAAGAAGGCTGGGAAGCGCCCCGCCCGATCGCGAGGCTCTCCGCGACCGAAGCCGACGACTGGCACGGCCCCCAGGGGCCCGCGGACCTGACCGCGCGCGTATCGCCCGGAGGCACCTACCTCGCGTTCATGTCCGCCCAGCCGCTCACGGGCTACGACAACGAAGACGCCGGCCACCCGGGCGTGCACGACCTCGAGGTGTACCTCTATGACGCGATCACGAACAAGCTCGTGTGCGCCTCGTGCAACCCCACGGGCGCAAAGCCCGCCGGCGTGTTCGATCCCCCCAACCTCGAAGCGAACGCGGAAGGCCAGGGCCTGCTCACGGACCCGGTCGGCGCATGGGGAGGAGACTGGCTCGCGGGGAACATCCCGGGATGGACGAACAACGGGCAGGGTCTCGCGCTGTATCAATCGCGCTACCTCTCGACCACGGGGCGCCTGTTCTTCAACAGCCCGGATCAGCTCGTGCCGGCCGACAGGAACCACAAGGAGGACGTGTACGAGTACGAGCCCGACGGCGAAGGCAGCTGCAGGAGTGAAAGCGGCTGTGTCTCGCTCATGTCCTCCGGAGCCGAAGGCGCCGAACGCGAATCCGCCTTCATCGACGCCTCCAAGAACGGAAGTGACGTCTTCTTCGAGACCTCGCAATCGCTCTCGATGATCGACAGGGACACGACGATGGATATCTACGACGCCCGCGTCTGCAGCGGCGAAGACCCGTGCGAGACACCCTCCGTGGCCGAACACGCGCAGTGCGACAGCGAAGGCTCCTGCCGGTCGGCGGCGGCGAGCGTGCCCGCCGCGCCCGCGATCACACCGTCGCAGACGAGCTCCGGCGCGGGCAACCACGGCACGCTCATCAACGAAGTGCCGGCGCCGCCGAGACCGCTGACGCCGAAGCAGGTCGAGCAACGCGAACTGAAATCGTGTCGCGCCCGCTACAAGAAGGCGCACAAACGGCACGCGTGCGAATCGAAGGCGCGCAGACGCTACGCCGCGGCGGTCAAGGCGCGCGCGAGGCGCGCAGCGCACAGAGGCGCGGGCCGATGAGGCGTCGCGTCGCGTCGTTGGGGCTGGCAGGACTCGCCGCGAGCGTCCTTGCCTGCGTGTTCGCCGCGGCGCCAGCCGGGGCGGAAACCTGCCTTACGTGCGCGGCCCACTGGCACATGGCGGTCAGCTCGCAGCCCTCGAACATCGCCCCCGGCGGCGAAGGCAAGCTCGTCATAACCGCGACCAACCTCGGGGACGCGACGGCGACCGGCTCCAAAGCACCGATCACGATCAGGGACACACTGCCCCCCGGGCTCGTCGTCAGCCAGCCGCACATGCTGATGTGCCGGCACGAGTCGCCGCCGGAAGTTGCGGTGTGCGGGCTGCTCACGCCGAACGGCAACTCGATCACCTGTGTGACGGGGACGATCTCGTGCACCGTGCCCCTCGACGTCGGGCCGTATGAACAGATCGAACTCGAGGTGGGGGTGAAGGCCGAAGAGCCGGCCGGGACCGAAACGCGCCTCAACGACACCGCCACGATCGAAGGCGGCGGGATCGCCGCGGCGACGCTCACACGCCCGATCGAGATCTCCCCCGCCGCGCCGAAGTTCGGGGTCTCGAGCTACGAATTCGAGCCCGAAGAAGAGAACGGGTCGATCGATTCCAACGGCGGCTCGCACCCGTTCCAGCTGACCACGACGGTGATCTCGAACACCTCCACCGCCCAGTACGAATTCGGAACGGCCGCGGTGACGCCCGAACTGCTGCGCAACCTGCAGGTGTCCCTCCCGCCCGGGTTCGTGGGCAACCCGACGGGCGTGCCGCAGTGCCGGGAAGTCCTGTTCGTCACCCATCCGAAAGGCGAAACGAACCTGTGCCCGGGTGACAGCGCGGTCGGGGTGGCGATCGTCCGCGTCTGGGAACCGCTGATCTTCAAGGAAAAGGCGATCGACGAGCCCGTGTTCAACCTCGAGCCCGCCGAAGGCGAGCCGGCGCGCTTCGGCTTCCAGGCGGTGAACGTGCCGGTGGTGCTCGACACCGCCCTCGCCGGCGCCGACCATCACGTCGTCGTGACCGCGAGCGACACGTCGGAGGACGCAGCGATCCTCTCGAGCGAAATCACGATCTGGGGATCGCCGTCGGACCCGCGCCACGACCGGTCACGGGGCTACGAATGCCTGTCGCTGGGATCGTCGAAATGCGAACCGCTGGCGTCGCGCAGCGGGGAGGCGTTCCTCAGCCTGCCGACGCATTGCGAAACGGGGCCCGGAGGCGAAGCGGTGGCACTGCAGACGAGCGCGCGCGCCCAATCGTGGCTCGCCGGCGCCCCGCTGCTCGAACCGATCGGCGTCGCGTTCACGCAGGACGCGGCCGGCGCGCCGAACCTCGGCACCAGCTGCGGCGCGCTGCCGTTCACTCCCAGCCTGACGGTCGAACCCGACGAGCGCACGACGAACACGCCCACCGGCCTGGCGGTCGACCTGCACGTGCCGCAGGGGCCCACGCTCGACCCGGCACAGCGGGCCGAGGCGGATCTGCGCAACCAGACGATCACCCTCCCGCAGGGGGTGCAGCTGAACCCTGCGGCAGCCGACGGCCTCACCTCCTGCTCGGAGGAACAGATCGGGTACACGGGTGGCACCGACGCGACCGGCCAGCTCGAATTCACCTCAGAACCCGCGCACTGCCCAGAACGCTCCGAAACCGAACCGCTGACCTCCAAGCTCGGCACCGTGGAAGTGCACACGCCGTTGCTCTCCCACCCGCTGTTCGGCTCCGTGTACCTGGCCGCGCAGAACGCGAACCCGTTCAACTCTCGCTTCGCGATCTATCTCGTCATCGACGACGCCGCCTCGGGGGTCCGGGTGAAGCTCGCGGGCCACGTCGAAACCGATGCGGTCACGGGCCGGGTCACGACGACCTTCGCGGGCGCGCCGCAGCTCCCGTTCGAAGACCTCGAGCTCCACCTCCTGGACGGTCCGCGCGCGGCCCTGGCCACGCCGCGCACGTGCTCGACGACGGCCTTCACGACGAGCGCCTCCTACACCCCGTGGTCGAGCGAAACGCCGCTCCCCCAGACCCTCCCCGGCGAGCAGTTCGCGATCACCTCGGGTGCGCACGGCACGCCCTGCCCCGAACCGCAGCCGTTCGGCCCCTCCGTCCAGGGCGGCTCCGCCAACCCGCAGGCGGGGGCGTTCACGTCCTTCAGCCTCTCGATCGCGCGAACCGACACAGACCAGGCGCTCCGGAGCACTTCGATCAAGCTGCCCGAGGGCCTCGCCGGGATGGTCTCGAAGGTCCAGCAGTGCCCCGAAGCGCAGGCGAACGCGGGGACGTGCGGCGCAGGGAGCCTGATCGGCGAAGCGACCGCGATCGTCGGGCTCGGCGAAGACCCGTTCACCGAGCGTGGTGGTCGCGTGTACTTCACCGGTCCCTACGGAGGCGCGCCCTTCGGGCTCTCGATCGTGCTCCCCGCGAAGGCCGGCCCGTTCGACTTCGGCTCGGTCGTGACGCGCGCCGCGATCACCGTCGATCCGGCCACCGCGGCGATCACGATCACGAGCACGCTGCCGACGATGCTCAACACGCTCACCGAACAGACCGGCGTCCCCGTGCAGCTCCGGCGTGTCGACATCACGGTCGCGCGGCCCGGTGGGGCTCCCTTCCAGTTCAACCCGACGAACTGCAGCGCGCAGCAGATCACCGCCGCGCTCGGCGGCGAACAGGGGGCGATCGCAACGGTGCCGGTGCCCTTCCGCGTCAGCGGCTGCGAAAAGCTCGCGTTCACGCCGGGGCTGTCGGCGGCGACGAACGCCCACGTCTCACGGTTGAACGGGACGAGCCTCGAAGTCGCGGTGACCGCGCACGAAGGCCAGGCCAACATCGCGAAAACGAAGATCGTCTTCCCGCCACAGCTGCCGTCGCGGCTGACCACGCTGCACGGGGCGTGCCTCGAAGCGGTGTTCAACGCCAATCCCGCGACGTGCCCGGCGGTGTCGGTGATCGGGACGGCGACGGCGCACACGCCGGTCCTCAGCAGTCCGCTGAGCGGCCCCGTGTACCTGGTCTCGCACGGCAGCGCGGCGTTCCCGGACGCAGAGATCGTGCTGCAGGGCGAAGGCGTGACGCTGGTGCTCGACGGGCTGACCAACATCCACAACGGGATCACGAGCTCGACGTTCAACGCGGTACCCGACGCGCCCGTCAGCAGCTTCGTCGTGGATCTCCCCTCCGGCCCGCACTCGGCGTTCACCGGTTACGGCAACATGTGTCCGACGAAACCGCTCAGCCGCAAGGTGCGTTCCAAGAAGCGTGTCCACGGCCATCTCGTGCACGTGGTGAAGACCGTCACCACCCCGGTGCTCCAGCCCCTGAGCATGCCGACGACGCTGACCGGGCAGAACGGCGATGTGATCGAACGGATCACGCCGCTGAAGGTGAGCGGCTGCACGATCAAGGCGCCCGCGAAGGCGAAAGCCAAGGCGAGGCACAAGAAGTCCAAGAAGCGCAAGAAGTAGGCGCGCTCACGCGGCGCGCGGCGGGTTGCACCCGCGCTCCAGCTTCGGTCGAGCCCGCGGTCGGAGCTCCCGCCGTCAGTCCTTGGGCGGCAGGCTGCGCGCGAACGCGATCGCGCGCCGCGCCCACGGCGCGAGCTCGCGCTTCGTGCGCACGCCCTCGAAGGACACGTAGACCCATCCGCGCATGACGCGCCCTCCCATCACCGCCTGCTCGGTATGCGGGCGCGAGAGGGCGTCCGCCGCGCCGTCGGGGCCGACGCGCACGAGCAGTGCATCGCGCTGGGAGACCGCGAGGGCGAGGTTGCCGTCGATCAGGAACGCGAGCCCGCCGAACATGCGGCGTTCGTCGAGGCCGTCCTCGAGCGCGACCAGCTCGCGGACGCGGTTGGCGACATCCTCGTCGTAGGCCATCTAGGGGCGCGCGCCCGGGCTCGGCATCTGCGGGACGATATCCGGGCGATGGACGATCGCTTCCTGCTGACCCGCTTCCGCACCGCGCAGGACGAGGGCGGCACCTACAACCGAGCGCTCGCGGAGCTGCGCGCCGGGAAAAAGCGCAGCCACTGGATGTGGTTCGTGTTCCCGCAGATCGCGGGCCTCGGGCGCAGCGCGATGGCGGAGCGCTACGCGATCGGCTCGCTGGCGGAGGCTGAGGAGTACGCGCGCGACCCCGTGCTCGGCGCGCGGCTGCGCGAGTGCGCCCGCGCCCTGCTGGCAGACGGCGGCGGGGACGCGGTGGCGATCCTCGGCCCGGTCGACGCGCTCAAGCTGCGCTCCTCGATGACGCTGTTCGCCGCCGCGGCACCCGATGAGCAGCTGTTCGGCGAGGTGCTCGAGCGCTTCTTCGGCGGGGAGGCGGACGAGGCGACACTGGAGCTGCTCCGCTCGTGATCGGAACGCCCCGGCGATATGGGCCGTGCAGGAATCGAACCTGCAACCTTGGGCTTAAGAGGCCCCTGCTCTGCCGGTTGAGCTAACGGCCCAGAGATCTCCGCCGTGGACTCCGGCGGAGGACCGCAGTCTAGCGCGCGCTTGGCGAGCCTATTTCTTGGCCGTCGTCGTGGGCGCCGGCGTTTTTTTGATTTCGGTGCCCGTGAAGGCGCCGTTCGGCGCCTTCTGGACCGCGTACGTTTTGCCGTTCGTGGTCGTCGTGTACGTCTTCTGGGCATTCGGGTTCGCGCGGAGTTCGGCGAGTTCTGTCTGCAGGCGCTTGCGCTCGTTGCTCGGCGCGAGGCTGACAGCCTGTTTCGCTGCCAGGTCACCCTCGGAGAGGGCTTTCGCTTTGTACGCGTAGACCGCGAGCTCGGAGTACAGCGATGCGCTCGGCCGCGCCGCGACCACGATCTGCAGCGCAGCGGCCGCGTTCGCGGGCTGGTTGAGGCCTTCTTCGCTGTATACGAGCAGCACCTGCGAGGCCAGCGAGGTGCTCGGCTTCGGCGGGTTCAGCGCGAGGTAGTGCTGCCAGGCTTCCGAGACTTCGGCGAACACTTCCTTGCCCTTGGTGCTGACGCCGCTCTGGGTGTACTGGTTCGATTCGTGCAGCAGCGCTTCCGTGAGTTTTTCCCATGCGGCAGCGTTCGCGGGCTGCTGCCTGGTGAGCTTCCGGTACTGCTTGACCTTCCCGGAGAACGAGGTCGAGCCGCCGCCTTCGTTGTTGCTGACGCCGCTGAGGATGCCGCCTCCGCCGAAGCCGCCGCCGACCCCGAAGCCGACCAGGCCTACGCCCATCAGCAACGCGAGCCCGGTGTAGATGACGCGAACGGTGCGGCGCCGGCCCCGGCCACGCAGGTCGAAGAGCATCGGCTACAGCCTCGGGTCCACGTGATCGATCATGTCCTGCACAGTCGGCTCCGCTGGTTCGTCGGGATTCGCCGCCGGCGCCGACTCGGCGCTGCCGCCCTCCGTCGTTCGCTCCTCGCGCGCGCCGCGACGAGGTCGCCCCACGAACGAAGCCACCAGGATACTCGCCTCGTAGAGCAGATACAGCGGCACCGTCTCGAGCACGAGCGTGATCGCGTCGCCCGGGAGGAACGCGGCAACCGCCGCGCACGCCACGATCGCGTAGCGCCGGCCTTTGCGCAGCTGGCGGGGGGTGACGAGGTCGGCGCGGGTCGCGCCGAGGATCACGACGGGGACCTGGAAGAAGACGCCCATCGCGAGCAGCACCGTGGCGGCGAAGCGGTAGTACTGGCTCGCCTGGATCAGGACGTTGAACTCGCTCGAGTTGAAGTTGACGAGGAAGCGGGTGGCCGCCGGCAGGACGACGAAGTAGCCGAACAGCACGCCGGCGGCGAACAGGAAGGGCACGGCCGTCAGCAACGGCATCACGGCGCGCCGCTCCTCGGGCTTCAGCGCCGGCAGGACGAACCCGTAGAGCTCGAACAGGATGAACGGCAGCGCGATGATGAGCGCGAAGTAGAGGGCGATCGTCAGCGTCGTGGTGAACGGTTCGCCGACGCCGAGCGTGGCCGGCTTCTCACCCGGGGACGTGCGCGGGATCTTGGCCACGTCGGCGCGCAACGAGGCGACCAGGGGCGCGAGCTCCGCGCGCGAGCGCGCGCCGACGCCGCTCCCGGGCCGCGCGAGCGCTGCGAGCGCAGCCTCCGTGTCGCTTGCGACCTTCAGCAGCGCCTGCTGAGCCACGACTGCCTGTCCGACCGTGCCCTCGCCTCTGCTGACCTGCTTGCGGGTCTGCTTGTTCAGCGGCTTGTTGACGACGTTCAGCAGCGCGTGGTTCTGCCACAGGCATACGCCGAAGACGACGGCGAGCACGGCGCCGCTGACTATGAGGCGTTTGCGCAGCTCGTCGAGGTGGTCGACGAGGCTCAGGCGATCCTCATGCGCAATCGATCGGATCGCTCTCGCCATGGGCCCGGGAACCTACCACCGCACCCTTGCTCAACCCCCTGTGTTGATGAGGTCTGTGCCCGGTTGCGTGCGAATGAACCGCGGGCTGGGGCGAGATTAAAGCCCCATGCCGCAAGCGTCGATGACGACAGCGGAGCCGGCAATGAAACCCGAGAACGACCCCAAAACAATCCCCGGAGCAGACCGCTCGAACGAGGACGCCGACGTCCTCTTCGGCGCGCACGAGGTCCCCGAGGCGCCGTCCACGACGGAGGCCGCGGCCCCCTGCCAGCTCCACGTCTGCTTCCACTGCTCCGGTGAGCTCGTCTACCCGCTCGACTGGTCCGAGGAGGGCCCCCGGCACTGGCGCATCGTGCTCCGCTGCCCGGAGTGCGAGTCCCGCCGCGAGGGCGTCTTCGACCAGGGCGACGTCGAAAAGCTCGACGACGAGCTGGACCGCGGCTCGAGCGCGCTGCTCGGAGACCTGCGGCGCATGACGCACGCGAACATGTCCGAGGAAGTCGAGTTCTTCGTCCGGGCCCTGGACGCGGACCTCGTCACGCCCGCCGACTTCTGATCCGCTGAGTCAGCGGTAGCGCTCTACGACCGCGTCGGCGACGAGCTCGAGCAGCTCGGCTCGCCCGTCGGGCAGGATCGCCGGGAGCGCGGCCTTCGCCTCGGCCACGACCGCCAGCGCCTGTTCGCGCGCCTCGCGCAGCGCGCCCGTGGCCGCGATCCGCTCGCACAGCGGCTCCGCGGCGGCCGGTCCGTCGAGCGCCGCCAGGTCGACCGCCGCGAGCGCGGGTTCGCGCTCGCACGCGAGGATGAACGGCAGCGTGACCGTGCCGTCGAGCAGGTCGGTGCCGCGTGCCTTGCCGGTGCGCTCGACGGGGCCGGATACGTCGAGCACGTCGTCGAGCATCTGGAACGCGAGACCGATCCGCCGCGCGAACGCCCCCAGCTCGTCTGCGAGGAGCGGCGTGCCGTCGGCGCCCGCGAGCGCGCCCAGCCGGCAGGCGGCCTCGAACAGCGCCGCGGTCTTCAGCTCGCAGCGGCGCATGTAGCGCTCGACCGAGACGTGCGTGGCATAGGCGTCCTCGCGCTGGAGCAGCTCGCCCGCGGCGAGCGCGGAGCTGGCCTGCGAGAGCGCCAGCAGCTGCGCGGAGTCCTCGTTGCGCGCGAGCTCCGCAAACGCCCGGGAGAAAAGCAGGTCGCCCGTCGCGATCGCCGCGTTGCGCCCGGCCGTCGCCGCGATCGTGGGACGCCCGCGGCGCAGCACCGCCCCGTCGATCAGGTCGTCGTGCACGAGCGTCGCCGAGTGCACGAGCTCGACCGCGACAGCAGCGCGCACGAGGCGCCCCTCGGCGCGCCGCGACTGCGCCGTGCCGCCGGCCGACTCGGCCGCGATCACGACGAGCAGCGGCCGCAGGCGCTTGCCGCCGGCGGCGATCGTCGCGTTGGCGTGCTCCGCGAGCGGCTGCCCGGCCTCGCCGGTCACGCGCTCGAGGTGGCGCTCGGTGCTGGCCATCAGCACCCGGAGACGCTCGCCACCGCGCGCGAGCACGGCCTCGAGCCCGTCTGGCGGCGCCGCGGCGGGGTCGAGGCGGGTGCCGCCGAGCGCGCTCATCGCCCCGCTCCTGCGGGCACCGTGCCGGCATGGATCGCGACGATGCCGCCCGCCGTGACCACGTAGCTGACGTCGGCGAGGCCCGCTCGCTCGAGCTCGCCCGCGAGCTCGCGGGGACCCGGGAAGCGCTTCACGGAGCTCGGCAGGTAGGCATATGCCTCGGCCACACCCGCCGCCGGCGAGCGCGCGGAGGGGTCCCGGTCGGCTGACCGCACCGACAGCGCGCGAGAGAGGGCGCGGCCGAGGGCCGGCACGAGCCGGTCGAACCACAGGGCGTAGAACAGCGACAGCGGCGCGCGCGCCGGGGTCGTGATCTCGAGCACGACGACGCGCCCGCCCGGACGCACGACGCGTGCCATCTCGGCGAGGCCCCGCCCGAGGTCCTCGAAGTTGCGCGCGCCGAAGCCGACGGTCGCGGCGTCGAAGGCTCCGTCCTCGTAGGGAAGGGCCATCGCGTCCGCCCACTCGAAGCGCGGGGCGGAGGCGCCGGCGCCGGCCTTCGCGCGCGCCCGCTCGAGCATCGCTTCGGCGAAGTCGCTGCCGACGACCTCGCCCCCCGGGGCCACGCGCCGGGCGAGCTCGAGCGCGAGGTCGCCCGTCCCGGTCGCCACGTCGAGCACGCGGCTGCCGGGGCCGACGCGCGCGAGATCGGCGGCGCGGGCGCGCCAGGTGTGGTGCAGGCCCGCCGTCATCGCCGAGTTCATCGCGTCATAGACGCCCGCGATGCGGTCGAACATCGCGCGTACGTCCCCCGCCTCGAGCTTGCCGGCCTGAGCAGCGGGCATGGCGCCGCTATTTCTGCTGCGCGAGGAAGTTGACGATCGCGTTGAACTTCTTGGCGGGGAGGTTCTTGAACGACGGCATCGGCGCGGTCGGGTTCACGAGCGTGCGCGCGATCCCCTGCCGCGGAAGTCGGGAGGCGATGTGGGTCAGGTTCGGCCCCGGCCCCGCGTTGCCGTTGTCGCCGATCTTGTGGCACGCCAGGCAGCCGGACTGGGCGACCACCTTCTTGCCGGCTTCGTATTCGCTGAGGACGGTGCCCCCCTGCTGGATGACCGCAGCCGGCGTACCGGTTTCGATCACGGTCGGGGAGCCCGCGTTCGCTCCCTCGTATGTCAGATAGCCCATCATCAGGATCACGGCGATGCCGGTGATGGTGGCGATCGGCCGCCGCTCGGGGCGCCGCTCGGGGCCGCGGTCGTAGAACGGCAGGAGGAACAAGAGGATCATGCCGATCGTCGGCACGCCGATCGTGGCCAGCGGCACCAGGCTCGGTGGCTTGATCACGCGCAGGACCTCGAACAGGAAGAAGAAGTACCACTCGGGACGCGGTACGTATGTCGTCGTCGTCGGGTTCGCCTTGGAGCCGAGCTCCGCTCCGAGGACGAGCGACATCGTGATGATCACGGCCATCACGACGCACGCCATCGCCGCGTCCTTCGCGACCGCGTAAGGGAAGAACGGCTTGCCCTCGGCCTTCAGGACGCCGTATTCGCGGAGGTATTCCTCCTTCTGGCGATGGTTCACCGCGAGCTCCCTCGCGCGCGCCGTCCGCGCGCCGGCTCCTGTGCGCGAATCGGCACTAGACCTCCGCCTCGTGCAGCTCGGCGCGCGGTTTGGCTTTCTGCCACGGTGGCGCGGTCGTGCCCAGCTTCGCGACGAGGTACAGGTGCGCGCCGATCAGCGCGGCGATCGCGCCGGGCAAAAGCAGCATGTGGATCGCATAGAAGCGCGACAGCGTGGTCGCCCCGAATTCCGAGCCGCCCCGCAGGAAGTCGCTCAGATAGGGGCCGAGCAGCGGGCCGGTGCCGTTGATGTTGACGCCGACGATCGTCGCCCAGTAGGCGCGCTGGTCGAACGGCAGCAGATAGCCGGTGAACGACATCGTCATCGTCAGGATCAGCAGCACGACGCCGATCACCCAGTTGAGCTCGCGCGGGTACTTGTAGGCGCCGAAGAAGAAGGTCCTGCCCATGTGCAGGAAGACGAGGATCACCATCACGCTCGAGCCCCACTTGTGCATCCCGCGGACGAACTGCCCGAGGAACACGTCGTTCGTGACGTAGCGGATCGATTCGTAGGCGCCGCCGGAGGGGTCCGGGCGGTAGTACATCGCCAGGAACACGCCCGTGACGGCCTGGGAGAGGAACGCGAACATCGTCGCGGAGCCGAGCGTGTAGAACCAGTTCGTCCCCTTCGGCACCTTGCGGAACATCAGCCAGCGGCCCGCGCCGCTCAGCGACGTGCGCTCGTCGACCCAGTCGACGACGGTGATCCCGGCCTGCATCGCCTCCTCGATCGGGCCGCCCTTGCCGTTGGCCTCGCCCGGCCTCGGCGGGGGTTCGCGCAGCGGCGGCGGGAGCGGCGGAGCGGGGAGCTTCGGCAGTTTCGGCACGGATCTCGCCCCTAGAGTTTCTGGGCGCCGGGACGCGCGGGGTAGAGGTACTGGCCGATGCCGTCGAGCGGCTCGCCGGGGTCGCGCGGCGAGAAGCGCCGCAGCTGGCTGTTGACGCTGAAGCGCGGGCCTACTTCGACGTTTTCACCTGAGACGCGCGTGTAGAAGCGGTCGAGCGGGCGCACCGGCGGACCGCCGACGCGGCGGCCCAGCAGGTCGTACACGCCACCGTGGCAGGGGCAGATGAAGCGCTCCGCCGCGTCGACCCAGCGCACCGGGCAGCCGAGGTGCGCGCACCGGCTCGAGATCGCGATATAGGGGGTGCCCTTGTCGTAGGGGTCGGTGTCGATTTCCGGGTTGAACCGGCGCACGTAGACGGTCGACTTGCCCGCCTCGCCGATGTTCGGCGTGAGCGTCACCACCGCCGGCACGTAGTTCGTGTCGGTGAACATGCTGGTCGTGCCGACGGTTTCCCAGCGGTGCGGTGTGCTTTTGAAGATCGGGCCGATCGCGAAGCCGAGGGCGGGGAGCGTGAAGGCGCTCGCGGCGATCGCTCCCGCCGTGTGGGCGGTGCCGGTCATGAACCGCCTGCGGGTGATCGTCTCGCCCTCGAACGCCCCCGGGATCTGCCTGTCGAGCGTGTACTTCGAGCGCTGCTTTGAGTGCTTGTCCGACACCGACGGCAAACAATATCGATGCGCGATTCAGGGCGCGGCCGGGGCCTGACCGGCGCTTGTGCGCATCGCCTCGAACGCCGCGGGGGAGCCCGCGAGCAGCAGCTCCTTGGCCGTGCGGTGGGCGCTGCTGGCGCCCCAGCCGACGGCGCGAGCGCCCGCCGCCCATACCGCGGCGGCCAGCTGCGGCGCCCCCGACCCGTGCGCCAGCGCGCTCAGCGTGATCGTGTCCGCGAGCTCCGAGACGGCGTGGGTGTCGCCGATCGCGACGAGCCGGTCGAGCCCGATCGCATAGAGCCGGTCGCCCGCCAGCAGGCGCAGGTCGTCCTCGGGCACGTCCACCACGCGGGGCGCCCCGTAGTGCAGCAGGTAGCCCTCGTAGATCGCCTCGATCAGCAGCTCGTACTCGTCTCGCCGGCCGGCCGCGCGCGGCCCCTCGGCGGCGAGCGTCGCGGGGGTGCGCTCGTGCTCGGGCACCTCGCCGCGGACGAGCGTGGCGATCAGCCCGCCCTCGGCGTCGAGCAGCGAGCGCAGACGCTCGAGCGCGGTGCTCACGCGTTGACCCCCGCGCGGTCGGCGACGGCCGCGAACGCGCCCTCGGCCGCGGCGAGCGTGCGCTCGATCTGCTCGGGACCGTGCGCGAGCGAGGGGAACCACGCCTCGTACTGCGAGGCCGGCGCAAACACGCCGCGCGGGAGCAGCTCGCGGCACCAGGTCGCGTAGGCCTCGTGGTCGCAGGCGCGGGCGTCCTCGAAGCTCTGCACCGGCCGCTCGCTGAAGAACACCGTCACGAGGCCGGTCGCGCTCGCGACCTGCACCGGCAGGTCGCCCGCCGCCGCGCGCAGCCCGTCGGCGAGGCGCTGCGTGATGCCCGCGAGGCGCAGGTAGGCCGGCTCGTCGAGCAGCTCCAGCGTGGCGCGCCCGGCGGCCACGGCGAGCGGGTTGCCCGACAGGGTTCCCGCCTGGTAGACCTCGCCGGCCGGGGCGAGCATCCGCATCAGCTCAGCGCCGCCGCCCAGCGCCGCCGCGGGCAGGCCGCCGCCGATCACCTTGCCGAGGATCGTGATGTCCGCGCGCACGCCGAGCAGCTCCTGGGCGCCGCCGGCCGCTACGCGGAAGCCGCTGATCACCTCGTCGAGCACGAGCAGCGCCCCGCACGCGTCGGCACGATCGCGCAGCAGCTCGACGAACCCCGCGCGGGGGGGGACGAGGCCCATGTTCGCGGGCAGCGGCTCGGCCAGGATCGCGGCCGGCGGATCGCCCTCGGTCGCGCTCACGAGCGCGTCGGGGTCGTTCCACGGGATCACGCTCGTCGCCGCCGTCGCCGCCTGCGGCACGCCCGGGCTCGCCGGGAGCGACTGGGTCGCGAGGCCCGACCCGGCCTGCGCGAGCAGGCCGTCGACGTGGCCGTGGTAGGCGCCCGCGAACTTCACGATCCGCTCGCGCCCGGTCGCGGCCCGTGCGAGCCGGATCGCGGTCATCGAGGCCTCGGTCCCGGAGGAGGTCATGCGCAGCATGTCGACGCCCGCCATGCGCCGCGCGACCTCGGTGGCGAGCTCGACCTCGCCGGCGGTCGGCGCGCCGAAGCTCGTCCCGCGGGCGGCGGCCGCCGTGACCGCTTCGACCACCGCCGGATGCGCGTGGCCGTGGATCAGCGGACCCCACGAGCACACGTAGTCCACGAAGCGGTTCCCGTCGACGTCGAGCAGTTCGGCGCCCTCGCCGGCGGCGATGAAGATCGGGTCCCGGCCGATCGCGCGCATCGCGCGCACCGGCGAGTTGACGCCGCCCGGCATCACCTCGAGCGCGCGCCGGTAGAGCTCCGCGGAGCGCGTGTCTGTGAGCGAGGCCGTCACCTCGCTCCATTCTTCCGTACTCGGGCAGGCGTCGAGTACCCTCGCTCGATGCGACGCCTCCAAGCCGCGCTCGCGTGCCTCGCCGCCATGGCCCTGATCTCAGGCTGCGGGAGCGGGGGCCCCGCCCACACCGGGAGCACCGAATCGGGGCCCGCTGCCCCGGTCGGCGGCAGCCTCGTCCAGGGGCTCAAAGGGCGCGAATCCGAAGCGGCGGCCAAGGCCGCCCAGGTACGCGAAACCGAAGAACAGGAAAAGCGCGAAGCCGAAGAACAGAAGCAGGAACTGCTCAAACAGGAACGCGAAGAACGGGAAGCGCAGGCCGGCTGAGCGCCGCGCCGTTCAGGCGTGGCGGCGTTCCCAGTCCTTGAACTCGTCGGTGAAGTAGAGCAGCCGGATCTTCTTGAACTCGGTCGAGGAGTAGAGCGTGGCGCGCCCCTCGATGCCGGTCTCGGCAGCGATCGCGTCCAGGACCGCGTCGCACTCCTCCTTCGAGCGGCCGTGGGCCATCGTGAAGACCGAGTACGGCCAGTCGGCGTAGGTCGGTCGCTGATAGCAGTGCGAGATCCCGCGGAACGCGGCCATGCGGCAGCCGACCTCGAGGATCTGCTCATCGGGCACCTTCCAGACGCCCATCCCGTTGGCCGAGAAGCCGGCGCGGCGGTGGTAGAGGATCGCGGCCACGCGCCGCAGCAGGCCGCGCTCCTGCATCCCCAGCAGGTGGTCGAGCAGCGCCGCCTGCTCGATCCCGAGCTCGCGCGCGGCCTCCGCGTAGGGCTCGGCGACGACGGCCATGTCGCCCTGCAGCGCGCGGATCACGGCGATGTCGAACTCGTCGTAGGGCTGCGGCTCGAGCTCGACCGGCTCTTTCGCCTCGGCGGCGCTCGCGAGCGCCTCGGTGTCGCCCTCCATCTCGAGATCCATGCGGATCTTGAACAGCTTCAGCGTGGGCAGCTGGCGCACCGACTCGGCGCCCGCCGCGGCCGCGAGCAGCTCGAGCGTGCCGTCGAGGCCGAGCGGCGAGTCGGGCTCGGTGGCGATCGTGAACCACAGGTTGAACTCGTGGTTGCGCAGGTAGTTGTGCGAGACGCCGGGGTGCTCGTTGATGACGTGCGCGGCGCGGTGCGGGTGCTCGGGGTCCACCTTGGCGGCCACGAGCATCGACGAGTAGCCGAGCGCGCGCGTGTCGAAGATCGGCGTGACCTGGCGCACGATCCTCTTGTCGAGCAGCCGCCGCACGCGGGCCATCACCTCCTCTTCGCTGACCCCGGCGAGGCCCGCGACGTGCTGATAGGGGCGCGGCGCGATCGGGAAGCTGCCCTGCATCAGGTTCAGGAGCCGCCGGTCGAGATCGTCGAGCGGCACGGCGGCGCCGTCGCGCCGGCTGCGGGTCTTCGGGGTCGCCGCGGCGGCCCGCGCCGCGTCCCGGTCGCTCACTTCTGTGGGGCCAGCCATGCCGCGGCGTCCTTTGCGTGGTAGGTGATGATCGTGTCCGCCCCTGCGCGCCTCAGCGAGGTCAGGATCTCGAGCACGGTGGCCTGCTCGTCGAGATAGCCCGCGTCGGCGGCCGCCTTGACCATCGCATACTCGCCGCTGACGTTGTAGGCCGCAACCGGCAGCAGCGTCGCGTCCCTGATCGCGCGGATCAGGTCGCCATACGCGAGCGCGGGCTTGACCATCACCATGTCGGCGCCCTCCTCGACGTCGAGCAGCGCCTCGCGCACGGCCTCCCGGCCGTTGGCGGGATCCATCTGGTAGCCGCGGCGGTCGCCGAACGCCGGCGTCGAGCCCGCCGCGTCGCGGAAGGGCCCGTAGAAGGCCGAGGCGAACTTCGCCGAGTAGGCCAGGATCGGGACGTCGCCGAAGCCCTCGCCGTCGAGCTCCTCCCGGATCGCGCCGACGCGGCCGTCCATCATGTCCGACGGCGCGACGATGTCGGCGCCGGCGCGCGCCTGGCTGACGGCGGTGCGCGCGAGCAACTCGACGGTGGCGTCGTTGACGACCGTCCCGTCGCCGTCCAGCACACCGCAGTGACCGTGGGTCGTGTACTCGCACAGGCACACGTCGGTGAGCACGAGCAGGTCCGGGACGGCCTGCTTGATCGCGCGGGTGCAGAGCTGGACGATGCCCTCGGCGTCCCAGGCGCCGGAGCCGTGCTCGTCCTTCTCGGCGGGGACGCCGAAGAGCATCACGCCCGCGATGCCGGCGGCCGCCGCCTCGCGCGCCTCGGCCACGGCGGCATCGATCGACAGCCGGGCGACACCCGGCATCGTCGGGATCGGCTCGCGCGCGGCGCTCGCGCCGCCGCCTGCCGAGAGCCCCTCGGCGACGAACAGCGGCAGCACCAGCTGGCCGGCGTTCAGCTCCGTCTCGCGCACGAGGCCGCGGAGCGCCACGCTGGCCCGCAGCCTGCGCATGCGCGTGCTCGGGTAGGCCATCGCATCCAGGTTAGACCGTCGCGGGCCGGCGGGCGCGCGATTCCCCGCCGGCGGCTGCCGCCGTGAGCGCGGCCGCGCGGTCCCGGCGCGCTGGCACCGCCCCTCAGCGCGTGCGTGCGAGCGCGGCGCCCGCCAGCGCCGAGAACGCCGCGGCGAGCACGGCCAGGTGCGCGAGCGAGCCGCCGATCGAGGGCGCGGCCCCGTTGACCGCGGCGTCGAGCGCCTGCAGCGCGGCCTTGAACGGGAACACGAACGAGATCACGCCGATCGCGTCGTAGAGCCCGTGCGCGACGGCGCCGGCGGGGACGAGCGCGAGGAACGCGAGCGGGAGCGACAGCAGGAACGCGAGCAGCGAGGCGGCGCGGACCTCGCGTGCGAGCACGCCGATCGCCACGCCGAGCGCCGCGAACGCGGCGGCTGCGACCGCGAGCGCGAGCAGCCACAACCCGAAGCGGCTCCAGTGGAGGGGCACGAACGCGCCGACCCCGGCGAGCATCGCGAGCGCGACCGCGAACGCGCAACCGCCCGCGAGCGCGCACTTCTCGGCGAGCAGCACGCGCACGCTGACGAGGCCGCGCAGCAGGCGGGGCAGCGCGTTCTCCTCGCGCTCGAGCGCGACGGCGCCCGCTGCGAGCAGCACGCACACGAACATCAGCGAGATGCTCACCGCCACCACGACGGCGAACGTGTCGAGCGGCGTGCGGCGGCCGTGCAGGAGCGAGCTGCGGATCTTGATCGGCTGCCCGACGCTGGCGAGCACGCGCTTGCTCAGCTCGAGATTCCGCGCGGCGAAGTCGGCGAACGTCGCGACCCGTTCGAGCGCGCGCCGGTCGGCGCCCGGCGGCTGATGCGCGATCACGCGCGCGAGCAGCGCCGGGACCTGCGCGAGGCCGACGAGGTTCGACGGCGCGCCGATCTCGCCGAGGTTCCCTCCCTTCAGGAGCTGGTCGATCGCCTGCGACGCGGCCGCCTGGATCTGTTCGGAGAAGCCGAGGTTCGCCTGGGCGAGCGCTGAGCGCAGCTGCGAGTCGACGAGCGACTGCTCGAGCGCGTCGCCGTTGTAGATGAGTTCCAGTTCCCCCTGCCCGATGCCCGAAGACGCCTTCGCGACGATGTCCGGCGGGATCACGACCGCAGCGAGCACATCGGCCGAGCGCACCTCCGCGAGAGCCTGCGCGCGCGTCGGCACCTCGATCGCCTGGACCTGGTCGAAGAGCTGCGCGGTGTAGCGGCGCACGTCGACACGCTGCGTGCCGAGCTGCAGCGTCGCCCCCGGCGCGGTTTCGTCGACGATCGCCACGCGCGGGCGCCCCGGGCCGCGCGAGAGCGCGAGGCCGATCAGCAGCGCGATCACGACGGGGTAGACGACCAGCAGCGCGACGAGCAGCCGCGAGCGGCGCAGGATGCGGAGGTCCTTCTCGAGCAGCCAGCGCATCAGCGCGCGGGCTCGCCCTGCTCGAGGAACAGCACCAGCGCACGCTCGAGGTCGGGCCCCGCGGCCGGCGCGCGCGCGAGCAGCTCGGCGGGCGCGCCGTCGAACCGGAGGCTGCCGTCGGCGAGCACCAGCACGCGCCCGGCGTGGCGTTGCGCCTCGCTGACGTTGTGGGTCGAGAAGACGATCGTCGTGCCCCCCTGCGCGAGGCCTGAGAGGAAGCGCCACAGACGCTCGCGCTGGGCTGGATCGAGCGAGGCCGAGGGCTCGTCGAGCGCCAGCACGGGCGGCCCGGCGAGCAGCGCGAGGGCGACGTTCACCCGCTGGCGGTTGCCGCCCGAGAGCTCGCCGACGGGCGTCCCGGCGCGCGCCTGCAGCTCGGTCTGCGCGAGCATCCGCTGCACCGTCGCGGCCGGGTCGGCCACGCGCTCGAGGCGGGCGAACAGCTCGAGGTTCTCGGCGACCGTCAGGCGCGAGTAGAGCGCGGGCTGCTGCGGCGCCCACCCGACCTGCCCGGGTGGCGGGGAGACCGTGCCCTCCTCGGGGGCGAGGCTGCCCGCGATGATCGAGAGCAGAGTCGTCTTCCCGGCGCCGTTCGGGCCGATCACCGCGACGATCTCGCCGGCGCCCGCGGCGAAGCTCACGTCATCGAGCGCGCGCAGCTCGCCGTAGCGCTTGCCGGCCCCCGCCACCGCGAGCACGGCGCTCACAGCAGGCCGCGCTCGCCCGCCTGTCCTCCGGGCGGGAGGGTGCCCCCGTGGGTGCGTCGTTCGCTCCATGGCTCGAAGGCGATGTGGCGACCGAGATAGACCGCCGTCTCGCGCAGCACTGACAGGATGGGGAGCGCGATCAGCGCCCCCACGATCCCGTGCACCTGGAGTCCGAGCAGCAGCGCGAAGATCACGAGCAGCGGGTTGATGCGCAGCGTGTGCCCGAAGATCTGGGGCGCCACGAGATGGCCCTCGAGCTGCTGCAGGCCGACGAACAGGAGCACGACCCAGAGGGCGGTGATCGGATCGGTGAAGAGCGCGACGATCACCGGCGGCAGCGCGCCGAGGATCGGGCCCACGTAGGGCACGAGCTCCATGATCCCGTAGAAGACGCCGAACGCGACCGCGTACCTGCTGCCGTCGTGGAAGATGCCGAGCGTGCCGAACAGCCACAGCGCCACCCCCGTCGAGACCCCCATCACCGTGCTGAACAGGAGCTGGCCGCCGACGTAGCGCCCGACGGCGTGCTGCACGAGCGTCGGGTAGTCGTCGGCGCGCGAGCCGTCGCCCGTGGGCATCAGGCGCCGCACGAGCCCCCCGATCGGCTGCCCGTAGATCAGCATGTAGACCGACAGCACGAATACGAGGATCAGGTCGAAGATCGCGTTGGCCGTTTCGGTGAGCAGCGCGCCGCCGAAGGAGACGAATTTGCTCGCGCTCTTGGCGACTTTCTCCTGGATGCTCTGCAGGGCGGTTTTGCCCGAGCCGACCAGGTGGATGTGGATCCCGTCGCCGTTGAGGTTCCGCTGCAGCGAGGCGAGCTGGTGATTGGCTTCTTCGACGAGGTGCGGGAGGTTGTTCGAGAACGTCCGGACCTGATGGGAGATAGGGTTCGCCAGCAGGAACCCGACGCCCGCGAGTGTCAGGAAGAATGCGAGATAGACGGCCAGCACGGCCAATCCGCGCGGCACGCGGCCGCGGTGCACGACAGAGACGAGCGGGTTCAGCATCAGCGCGATGAGCGCCGCCACGATGAAGACGATGAGCACTTTTCCCGCCGCTTTCGCGATCGCCCATAGGAGGACGAGCGCGAGCGGCAGCACGACGAGCTGCACCCAGCGCGGCACGACGGCACGCTCGGGTGTCGCCGGGGACGTGTCCTCGGTCCCCGCCAGCTCCTCCTCCTGCTCTGCGGGTGGCGCGGCCGGGATGTCCTCGTCCACCCCGCTCACCTCCCCGTCGCCATCACCAAAGTATGGCTGAGGGGCAGGCGGCTGATGCCGTGCCGGCGCGGATCCTGTTCGTGGGCGACATCGTCGGCGGGATCGGCCGCGACACCCTGCTCGACTGCCTTCCGGTGCTGCGCGAGCGCCACGCGCCGACGTTCGTCGTGGTCAACGGCGAGAACGCCGCCGGCGGTCTCGGGATCACGCCGAAGATCGCCGATCAGCTGTTCGCCGCCGGGGTCGACGCGATCACGCTCGGCAACCACACCTACCATCGCCGCGACATATATCCCTATCTGGACGCTCACGAGCGGATCGTGCGCCCGGTCAACTTCCTCCGCAGCCAGCCGGGCCACGGCACCTGCGTGGTGGAGCGAGACGGCGTGCGACTGGGCGTGATCAACATCAGCGGCAACCTCTACCTGCGCGCGGGGCGCTCGGCGTTCACGGAGATCGAGGTCGCGCTCAACGAGGTCGCCGAGGCCGACCACGTGCTCGTCGACATCCACGCCGAGGCGACCTCGGAGAAGATCGCGATGGGCTGGCACCTCGACGGGCGCGTGACGGCGGTCGTCGGCACGCACACGCACGTCCCGACGGCCGACGCGCGCGTGCTCCCGCGGGGCACCGCCTACATCACGGACGTCGGCATGACCGGGCCGCGCGGCGGGGTGATCGGCGTCAAGCGCGAGCAGGCGATCGAGTCGCTGGTCTCCCAGATGCCGGTCCGCTTCGAAACCTCGATGGAGGACCCGTGGCTGATGGGGGCGCTCGTCAGCTGCTCGCGACGACGGCGGGCAGACTCGATCGAGCCGGTGCTGATGCCGCGTCCGGGGGCGGCAGCCGCGGGTCGCTGAAGCGCCCCAGCAGGGCGATCATCACGAGCGGGAAGAACCACGGGATGTAGAGGTAGAACCAGTGTTCGATGCCGAGCTGCGTCGCGATCACGACGGCGGCGCAGGCGGCAGCGAGCCCGGCGAGGTCGGCGCGGCGCGGGAGCACCGCGAGCGCGAGCGCGAGCGCGACGGCTCCGATCTCGACCGCCAGCTGCTCGCCTCCGAGCCCGCCGTAGAGCCCCCACACCGAGAACGGCGAGCCGCGGTTGGCCTGGTATTCGATCGTACGGGCGTAGATCTCGTGGAGCGAGTCGTGCGCGAGCGCCGGAATGCTCGCCAGTGCCGCGGCGGCCGCGAACGCGATGAGGAACAGTGCGAGCGTCCAGGGGCGGCGCCGCGCGGGGCGCTCGCGCAGCCCGTGCAGCGCGAAGATCGGCGCCAGCGCGAGCGGCGCGAACTTCGTCAGGCCCGCGAGCGCCGAGAAGACGCCGCGCGCCGCGGTGCCCGCTGCCGAGCGGTAGCCGGACGCGAGCACGGCCGCGAGCACGAGTGCGCCCACGAGCGTGTCGTTGGAGTCGCTCTCGAGCGCGTACAGCGTGAAGGGGAAGGCGACCCACGCGTAGGCGAGGGCGATGCCGAGCGTAGGACCGCGCATGCGCCTGCCGATCAGGAACATCAGGCCCGCGGCCAGCAGGTCGAAGAACAGGGACGCTGCATGCGAGGCCGGCAGGTCGTCCCACGTGCCGCTCCACCCGAAGACCTGCTGGAAGGGCAGGTAGGCCTCGTAGTTGACCGGCCCGTACGTGTCGCCGTGTTCGTTGTCGCTCGGGTAGGAGCCGTACAGCGGCCTGCCGTCGGCGATCCGCTGCGCGCCGATCACGCCCGCGTAGCCGACGTCGATCACGTTGCCGTCGGTGACGTTCAGGGCGACGCGGAAGCCGATCAGGAACACGACGGCGACTGCGAGCCAGGGCGCCGGCACGAGCAGCCGCAGCTGCCCCGGCGCACGGCGCCCCGTCCGCTCGCGTCGCAGCAGCGCGAGCATCCGCGCGAGCAGGTACAGCAGCGGGGGGTAGACGAGCGGGACCGACGCGTAGATGTTCGCGTGGTCGAAGAACGCGAGCGAGACCGAAAATGCGAGCAGCACCAGCAGGTCGAGGTGCAGCAGCGAGAACGGGCGGCGCGGGTTGACGAACGGCAGCACGAACAGCAGGCACAGCGGGAGCCAGACGTAGAGGCTGGTGACATGCCTGCCGAAGGCCCCCGGGTAGCCGCGGGCCATCGTCCACGCGACCTGGAACCCCGTCCACTGTTCGACCACCCGGCCAGTGAGGTCGTCGATGATGACCTGGCCGATCTCCTTCTTGCCGTTCTTGGAGAAGTAGCTGACCTGCCAGCGCAGCGGGCCCTTCAGATAGGCGCCCCCGTAGGAGCCGTGGTATTCGGCGCGGACCTTGCGCATCTTCGGCAGCGCGGCCGCGATCGCGAGCACGCGGTCGGGCGACAGTTGGCGGCCGGCGGGAGGCGTGTTCGAGGGGGCGACGGGGATCGGCGCTTCGCTGCTCGCAGTCGTGGTCGTGCCGCGGGCGGAGGCCGTGCCGAGTGTCGGCGTGATCGACGGTGACGTCCGCCCAGGCGTGCCGGCGCCGCTGGCTGCGGCCGTGAAGATCGGCGTGAACGCACAGGCGCACACGGCGAGGAGGGCCGAGCGGCGCACGACGGGAGCGTACCCCGCGGGCAGCGGCGGGACGCCGCAGGCTCAGTGCGCGCGCGTCAACCGAAGTGCCCGACGACGAGCGGCGCGACGTCGCGGATCGCCCAACGCGGCGGCTCGGGCTCGGGCACGTCGACGCCGCACATCAGCAGTGCCCCGAGTGAGTCGCTCGCGTGCAGCGAACCGTGGCTGCCGCCGCCGACGTGCGCCTGGCGGCCCCAGTCGACGAACTCGTAGCCCTCGGATGCGCTCAGCAGGACGTCGCCCGAGGTGGGGCACGTCAGCGCCGACCACACGCGCGCGAGCGCATCGGGGTAGGCGTCGCTCGCGAACGACCCGTCGCGGACGGTCGCCGCGAGCGCGGCGAGGTCTCCCTCGACGTGCCAGCCGGCGCCCCGCTCGTCGCGGACACCCCCGCCCGGGCTGAAGCGCAGCTCGCCGCCGGCCGTGCTCGCGATCACGCCTTCGCGGGGCCGTTCGTGCGCGTCGCGCTCGAGCCAGATGACGAGGTCGACCCCCTCGATCGCCAGCGCGAGCGCGGCGACGGACGCGCGCATCGCGTCGCGCTCGGAGAGGTCGAGCGCGTAGACCATCGCCGCGCGCTGGGAGGGGCAGACGGCGACCCGGGGCTCGCCGGCGCCCGCAGCCTCGCTACCGCGGATCGGCCCGAGCACGCCGAGCTCCGCGAGGGCGTCCTGCAACGCGATCGTCTCGTGCACGGGCACCTGCGAGTGGTCGGCCATCACGATCATCGCGTGCTGCTCGAGGAACTCCTCGGGGCCGCCGCCCGCGTTCATCACGCGGGCGAGCTGGAGATCGGCCTGGGCGAGCGACTGCAGCTGGCCGTCGACGCCGCGCTTGTGCGAGTACCAGTCGTTGTCGGGCAGCGAGAGCAGCAGGAAGTCGAACAGGTCGTGCTCGACCATGTAGCTGGAGACGCAGCCGGAGTGGCGGTCGCGCACGCCGGGCATTCCGAGCGCCGAGCGGCACGGGGTGCGGCGCGAGGCGAAGATGTCGGCGTAGAAGAGCTCGCGCGGGCCCATCACCGAATGGCGCATCAGCGTGCTCGCGACGCGCGTCAGCGCCGTGTCGCGCTGGGGGTCGTGGCGGTGGCGCCCGCGGTACATCAGATACGTGGTCCCCGCGGTGCGCACGCCGGCGTCGTCGAGCGACTCGAACACGGTCAGCGACCCGGGCGACAGGTGGGCGCGGTTCATGTTGTAGACCGTGTCGGTGAGCTGGCGCGCGATACCAAAGCGCTGCGCGGCGCGGAAGCTCGAGCCGTACTCGATGTAGCGGTTCTCCTCGCGGTGGAACCAGTTCATCGCCGGGATCAGGTGCTCGTCCTGCCCGACGCCCGTCACGATCGAGGCCGCGCACACGGGCGTGACCGACGGGAAGGCGGCCACGCAGTCCGGGATGTAGCGGCCGCGCTCGCGGATCATGCCGAGCATCGGCGCGGCGCCCTCGTCGATCGCGCGCTCGAGCATGCTCGGCGCCATCGCGTCGATCACGCAGAGCACGAGCTTGGCGGGCTTGGCGGCGGGGCTCACGCGCCGCTCAGCGCCCGAGGATGCGCAGCCCGGCGTAGCGCTCGCCGGCGCGAGAGCGCGTGCGCAGCAGCACGAACACCGCGAGCGCCGCGGCGATGTAGCCGAGCGGGTGCAGCAGGGCGACGAGCACGGCGAGCAGGAGCGCCGCGGCATCGAGATACAGCGTCAGCGCCTCGCGCGCGCCGCGGTCGGCGAGCCTGCCGCGCGCGCCGGCGATGATCGGACCGATTCCCCGCGCCGCGACCGCGGCGGCGATCGCGCCGCCGAGGAGGCCCGGCCACCACGCGTCGCCGTGCGCCGACAGCGTCCCGGCGAACACCAATGCGCCGCTGGCATACGCGATGCCCTCGACCGCGGCCGCCAGCGGATCGGGGCGCGAGCGACCGGATGCCACGACGGGCGCGAGCCCGAGCGCGAGCTGCGCGGCCCAGGCGAGCACGAATGCCGCCGCGACCGCCAGCAGCCACCATTGGCTCTGCAGGAAGTGGAAGTGGCCGTGGCTGAAATGGACGCCGAGGTCGCCGCCCGAGGCGAGCGCGCCGGCGAGCAGCAGCGGCACGAACGGGCGCACGCCACACGCGGCGGCGAGTCCGAGTCCGAGTCCGACGTAGAAGAAGAGGCCGTTCACGCAGATCGCCCGCGCGCGTGCGATACCGTGCGGTTGCTGGGCGTTCTCAAAGCGGTCAGCACGATAGACCACCGGCCGCAGGGCCGCAGCGCGCCGCGGCGAACAGGACGGAGCACATGGAGCTGACCGGGAGCGGAGGCGGCAAGGGTCCGAGGGCGCGCGCCACCGCGCACGAGCTGGCGCGCTACGAGGCGCTGTTCGCGAGGCGCACGCACGGCATGAAAAGCTCCGCGATGCGCGAGATGATGGCGCTCACGGAGCGCCCCGACGTGATCTCGCTCGCGGGCTGGCTGCCCGACACGACTACGTTCCCGCCCGAGCTCTACGCGAAGCTGATGTCGGCGGTCGCCGCGAAGGCGACGCCGAAGGCGCTCCAGTACGGGCCGACCGAGGGCATGGCCGCCGCGGCACGCTGCGTCGTGGAGGTGATGGCGGCCGAGGGCACGCATGTCGACCCCGCGGAAGTGATCATGACGACCGGCGGTCAGCAGGTGATCGACCTCGTGTGCAAGACGCTGATCGACCCGGGCGACGTGATCGTGGCCGAGGCGCCGACATATCCCGGCGCCGTCCCGACGTTCAGCGCCTATCAGGCCGACGTCGTGCAGATCGAGATGGACTCCGACGGGATGCCGATCGACGAGCTCGAGCGCACGCTCGACCGTCTCCACGCCGAGGGCAGGCGGCCGAAGTTCATCTACACGGTCCCCAACTTCCAGAACCCGGCCGGCGTCACGATGTCGATGGCACGGCGGCGGCGCCTGGTCGAGGTCGCGCGCGAGCGCGAGCTGCTGATCCTCGAGGACAACCCCTACGGCCTGCTGCGCTACGAGGGCGAGCCGCTGCCGACGATCTACTCGCTCGACGCCGAGGCCGTGGGGCGGGGTGCGGCCGCCGACCTCGTGATCTACCTCGGCACGTTCTCGAAGATCCTCGCCCCGGGGCTGCGCCTCGGATGGGCGGTCGCGCCCCGGCCGGTGCTCGAGAAGCTCAACCTCGGCAAACAGGGCGCCGACCTGTGCACCTCATCGGTCACGCAGATGTTCGTCGAGACCTACTTCCTCGAGCGCGGCGCGCGCGGCGGCCCCGCGTGGCTCGAGTACATCGAGGACCTGCGGGTGCATTACGCCAAGCGCCGCGATGCGATGGTGCAGGCGCTCGCCGAGCACTTCGGCGACGGCGCCCGCTGGACGCATCCCCAGGGCGGCCTGTTCGTGTGGGCGACGCTCGACGAGCGCATCGACACCACCGACCTGCTCGCGCTCGCGCGCAAGACCGAGGGCGTGGCGTTCGTCCCCGGCCGCGCCGCCTACGTGGACGGGCGCAGCGGGTCGAACTCGATGCGCCTGAACTTCGCGGGCGTGCCGGAGGACCGCATCGAGGAGGGCGTGCGGCGCATCGGCCGCGCGATCCGCGCGCAGCTCTCGCTGCTCGGCTCGCTCACCGGCAGGGCCGCGCCGGCGTCCGCGCCCGCCGCCCCCGAGCCGCCGGCGCAGGATCAGAGCGCTGTCGAGCGGATGGCAGACGTGCTCCACCTCCCGCATCGCCGGCCGCCGGCCGACGGTCGCGCGCACAGCGACGGATGAGCCGCAGGGCACGATGAGCGGCCGCCTCACGGTCGCGCTGTTGAGCGGCGGGCGCTCGCTGGAGCGGGCGGTCTCGCTGCGCTCGGGCGCGCACGTTCACGACGCGCTGCTGCACCTGGGCCACGACGTGCGGACGATCGACGCCGGGCACGAGCTCGTCGCGGACGTGCTCGCCGCCGAGCCCGATGTGGCGTTCATCGCGATGCACGGACGCGACGGCGAGGACGGGACGATCCAGGGCCTGCTCGATGCGATCGGCGTGCCGTACACCGGCTCGGGGCCGGCGGCGTGCCTGCGCAGCACGAACAAGGTGCTCGCCAAGCACCTGATGGAGGAGGCGGGGATCCCCACGCCGGCGTTCCATGCCTTCCCGGAGACGTCGATCAAGGAGCTCGGCGCGGCAGCAGCGATGAACGGGGTCGAGCAGAGCCTCGGCTTCCCGCTCGTGGTCAAGCCCGCGGCCGGCGGCTCCGCCCTCGGGGTGAAGTTCGCGAGCGCGAGCGAGGAGCTCCCCGGCGCGCTGGTCGGCGCCTTCTCCTACGACCCGGCGGTCCTGATCGAGCGCTACGTGCGCGGGCGCGACCTCGCCGTGTCGGTGATCGACGGCGACCCGGCGGACGGCGGACGGCCCGCCGCGCTGCCGGTCGTCGAGGCGGTGCCGCGCGAGGAGGCGTTCTACGACTACGAGTCGCGCTATGAGATCGGGATGACGACGTTCGTCTGCCCCGCCGAGCTGCCCGACGCGACGACGGAGCGCGCCCAGGAGCTGGCGGTCGAGGTCTACGAGCTGCTCGGCTGCCGCGGCGTCGCCCGCGTCGACCTCATGCTCGAGCACGACAGCGGCGACCTGTGGGTGCTGGAGACGAACGTCGTCCCCGGCATGACCGAGACCAGCCTCCTGCCCCAGGCCGCCGACGCCGCCGGCATCGGCTTCGAGGAGCTCGTGCAGCGGATGCTCAACTCGGCCCTGCGGCGGACGGCATCACCCTCCTAGCCCCCACGGGGCTCGAGGCCGGTGCCACGGAACGTTGTACGGAGCGGCGCGCCCCCCGTGCATCCCGAAACGACGCTGATAGCTGGCTTGTGACCAAGCAGATCAAGGACGCAGGGAGCGAAATGTGCTCCAGCACATGAGCGACCGAGGACGCCGATATGCGCCGGTCAGAAGTCAGCTATCGCCGGCGGCGAAGTCCTCGGGGGATACCTGGTCGAGGAACTCCTTGAACTTCTCGACGACGTCCTCGGACTCCTCGACGTCGTGCTCGAACTCGATCGCGGACTCGGAGATGACCTCCTCCGCCGCGTAGATCGGCGCGCCGGCGCGGACCGCGAGGGCGATCGCGTCGCTGGGCCGCGAGTCGATCTCCACCTCCCGCCCCGCGACGCTGAGCGTGATCGAGGCGAAGAACGTGTTCTCGCGCAGCTCGGTGACCGAGACCTGGGTGCATTTGACGTCGAGCTCGCCGAGGATGTCGCACATCAGGTCGTGCGTCATCGGGCGCGGCGTGCCCGCTCCCTGGAGCTTCATGAGAATCGATGCGGCCTCCGGATGGCCGATCCAGATCGGCAGGAACTTGTTGCCGTCGACGGTCTTCAAGAGCACGATCGGCTGCTTGCCAACCATGTCGAAGCTGACGCCGTAGATCACCATCTCCTGCACAGATCGCCTCCGAGGGGGGTCGAGTCAGAGTATAGGTGCGCCCTACCCCGCCGACAGCGGGCCGCGACCGAGCCTCCGCGGCGCGGCGCGCCGCCCGCTCACGTCCGCGAGCGGAAGCTCCAGAGCTTGTTTCCGAGGAAGTTCAGCGGCGTCGAACCAGCCACCGCGATCGCCTGCGCGGGGACCTTCGCGACCCCCGCGGCCTCGACGAAGAAGGTCAGCAGCAGGAGGCTGAAGCCGAACGCGATCGCGCTGACGACGACGAACCGCATCGCCTGGAAGTGGGCGCGTTCCTCGCGCGCGTCGAACGTCCAGTGGCGGTTCAGGACGAAGTTGTTGGCCACCGCAACGATCCAGGCGGCGACCGCTGCGACGCGGTAGTCGACGCCGACCGCGTGCACGAACAGCGCGTACACCGCGAGATTGACGATGAAGCCGACCGCGCCGACCGCGCCGAAGCGCACGAGCTGCAGCCAGTTTTCAGGGCGCCTGAGGCCATGCCAGACCCGCAGGTGCGGGCGGATCTCCACGACGCTGGTGGGATCGTGCACGCGCCCAGCCTAGCGGCAGTGGTCGCCGGACGCGGTCGCTAGCCTCCGTTGAATGCGTTCTCGCACCATGGGCCCCCCGCTCGCCGCGACGGCCCTCGCGCTGGCATGCGCAGGCTGCGGCCACAGCTCCCCAGCCGGGAGCATCGGCGCCGCGGGCTCAGCCCCGACCGGCTCGCCCAGCTCGCCGGCCGCCACCGTCCTCGCGCCGCGCTCGGTCAAGCGCGGCGGGGCGACGGTCAAGGAGGTCGCCGACCCTCAGGAATCGAACAGCTTCCCAGCGCCTGCCTCGGTGCAGCACTCGCGCGCGGCCGCGCCGGCCAAGGCGGGCGAAGCGGCGATCGCCCCCGGCGCGCCATCCGACGCCGAAATCAAGTCGGAGCTCGCCCAGATGCAGGCCGTCGAACGCAGCGCCAAAGCGGCCCAGCACAAGCAGCTGACCCCGGTCCCGGGCGGCGAGTCGATCTCCGGCAGCGGTCAGCTCGCGATCCCCTCGAACGTCCCCGAAGTGATCCAGCGCGTGATCGCCGGGGCGAATGAGATCGCGGACTTCCCGTACGTGTTCGGCGGCGGCCACGCTTCGTTCATCGACAACGCCTACGACTGCTCGGGCTCGGTCAGCTACGCGCTCGCGGCGGGCGGCCTGCTGTCCTCGCCGGAGACCTCGGGCACGCTCGAGAGCTGGGGCGCGCCGGGGCCGGGGCGCTACATCACCGTCTATGCGAACGCGGGCCACACCTACATGTACGTCGACGGCGTGCTCTACGACACGGCCGGGCGCAGCGGCGTGTATGCCTCACGCTGGCAGGTCGGATCGGTCGACAACTCCGGCTACGTCGTCCGCCACTGGCCCGGGCTCTGAGGCTGCGCCAAGATGTCGGGACGATGAGCGTGCTACTCGCACTCGCCTCCCTCCCGCTGGCACTCGACGGCGAATCGGTGGTCGGCAACAACACCGGGATCGCCGTGATCTCGCTCGTCTCGATGGTCGCCGGGTACGTCGGGCTGTGGGCGCTGTGGTACTTCGTCTTCCGCGACAAGGAGCGCGCCCGCGAGCGCAGGCGCCGCCGCCGCGGCGGCGACTGACCGGCGGGCGCAGGACGGCGGGGCAGGCGCGCGCCCGGGCGCCGGGCGTCGACGCCGGGCGTCAGCCGCCGACGGGCTCCGGGCGAGAGGCGCGCGGGGCGCCAGACGCCCGGGGTCCTCAGTGGGTCAGCGTGAAGCTCGAGAGCATCGTCGCCGTCGCAGGGCGCGGGGCGGCGTTGCGCACGTACAGGCGCAGCAGGAACGTCACCTTGCGCTGGCGCGCGAGGCGGAGGGCGTTGCGCTTGCTGAGCAGCAGCCTGACGGTGCTGTGACCCGCCCTGGTCGTCACGATGATCGCTTTGGCGACCACGACGGAGGCGGCCGAGCCCGCGGGCAGGCCGGTCGCGGGCGAACCGGTCACACCGATGCGGTGGGCGGTCGTGCGGCTGAGCAGCACTTCGAAGTGGCCTGCGACCTGCTCGTTGACCGAGTAGGCGACGACGATGCCCGACTTCTTCGCCGCGCGGAGCGAGCGCGACAGCACGGCGGCGTTGGCCACCGGACCGACGATGCCGGCGCCGGACCCGGAGCCACCGGAGTGCCCGCCGGCGCCTGAGCCGGGGGTGGCGCCGGAACCGGCGCCCGAGCCGGAGCCCGAGCCGGCCGAGCCGGGCGCGGGCGGGCCGATGACGGTGACCGGGTGGCTGACGCTGGTCGTGTTGCCCGCGACGTCCTTGATGCTGAGCGTGATCGTGTAGGTGCCGCCGTACTGGTAGGCGTGGAACGCGCTGCCGGCGCAGGGGCTGATCCACGGAGCTTCGCAGGGCGGCGCGCCGGGAGCGAAGCCGACGACTTCGGGGGTGCCGTCGCCGAAGTTCCAGCTGTACGTGGAATACGTGCGACCGAGCGCACCGGAGGGGCCGAACGCTTCGGTCGTGACCAGGCCGACCGTCGACTCCATGCCGTCCGCCGCGACGATTTCATTCGCGTTGACGGGGTCGGGCGAGGTGAAGCGAGCGACCAGCGCCGTACCGCCTTCGCATTTGCCGGTCCCGTAGTTGAAGAAGTTGTTGAGGTAGTACTGCCCTCCGCCGAGCACCGCGTTCTCGAGCGTGCCCGCCTCCGAGTGGACGTTCGCCGTCACGCCGCCGCCGATCTTGCCGCCTTCGGGGCCGACCGTGGAGGCGAACGCGTTACGGCAGATGTCCGCGAGCTCGTGGCCCCCCGTGTCCTGCCAGCTCGTCAGCAGCGGGTCGGTGGTGATGTCCATCAGCTCCTGTGAGACCTGGTTGACGAGCACGTCGCTCAGCCCGTCGGAGTGGTCGCCTTCTTCGTTCGGTTCGTGCTGGTTCGGCTCCTGGATGTGCGGGCCGGTCAGCAGATGTTCGAGCAGGCCTTCGGCTTTTTCCTTTTTGTTGCCGAGGAGCTTCTTTTCCTGCGCAGGGGTGTACGGAAGCAGTTCCTCGAGCGCCTCTTCGTGATTTTCGGGGTTGACGCCGCTGTCCTGGCAGTCCCACCCGGTTTCATACACGGTGTCCGAGGCGTGGTAGGCGCCGGGGGCGATGCCCGCGAGGCCCACGGACCAGGGGATCGCCGCATAGAGAACGGTGTTGGCGTCGCCTTCTTCGGCCGCGTCGGGGTTGATCGCTCCGTGGTAGCTGCAGAAGCTGTTGTGGTAGCTGCTGCTGTTGCGTTCTTCGTGTTTGGCTTCTTCGGAGGTCACCTGGAAGTCGGAGCAGTGGGTGGCCGATTTTTCGAGACACACCGTCACGCCGGGAGGGGTGAGCACGTAGTAGACGGTGTTCATTCCCTTGGGGAGGCCGTGTTCGGAGATGAACGCGAGCAGCTGTGTGCGCAGCTGGGCATCCGTCAGGCACGTGACCGCGCCGGTTTCGAGCGCGTGGGGATCGGTGCAACCGGCAGTCGGGTATTGCGCCGTGTCCGAGTAGGAGCCCTTCAGCTCGTAGGAGAGGGGTGACCCGGTGTTGGTCCGATCGCGGTAGAGACCGAGCTCGGAGACCGGCGCTTCGAAGCCGGCGCGGCCGAGCTGCTGGAAGAAGGTGTCGACGTTGGTCACCCATTCGTGGTGGTACGCATGGCGCGGGTCCCAGTAGACGACGTAGTTGTCGGCGCCGTGCATGACGACACGGGCGTTTTTGTTGGCGAAGGTCCCCGGGCTGGCTCCGGGCGTGCCGATCTGCACTTCTTCGTTGGCGTTCAGCGACGGCCGCGCCAGGCGTGGCTGCAATCCGACTTTCACACCTTCACCTTCGATGACGACGGCCCCCGCGGGGCTCGCCGAGATCGCGAGGAGCAGGAGCATCAGGACGAACAGGGACGCGGCGGCGAACGCGAGCAGTCCGGAGATCGACCGCGGTCGCGGAAGCCGGACGCGCGCGCCCGAGAAGGAGTGGGAGCGGGCGTTAGTGGTCACGAATGGCTCATCGGCAGCCGAGCGCCGATGCCTTAGCCCTCAGGCGACCTTCTTCGCGTCGCGGGTCAGGAGTGCGTCTGTGTCCGGCGCAGCCGCGCGCGCGCCGCGGCCGCCAGACGAGCCGCTTCGGCGGGCATCGCGGCGTGGTAGGCGGAGCGCAGGTTCGCGAGCGTCTCGGCCGAGGTGGCATGCTCCGGCGGCACGTCTTCCACCGCCCTGGCGGCCGTTTCGTAGATCCCGATCTCGAGGTGCGGGGCCGAGGAGATCCCCACGCGCCCGCAGCCGACGTCGGCGATCGGCTGCCCCGCGCTCACGTGCGTCCCGACCGGGACGAGCGCGGGGGCGGCGTGTCCGTAGTAGACGTAGCGCCCCCGGTCCGGGCCGCTGTCCACGAGCAGGACGGGCGCCGCGGGTCCGAAGCCTTCGAGGCCCTCGTGCACGATCGTGCCGCTCGCGACCGCGAGCTCGACGAGCCGGCTCCCGCACTGGTTCGCGTTGCCGCCGAGGTCGACGCCCGAGTCCTGGCTCCACCAGCTGCTCGGCGCCACGCGCGAGAGCGGGTACAGGGGAAACACCCAACCGCGCGGGGAGATCGTGTAGGGGCTGCCGGCGAACACCGGGGCGGGTGTGGCGCTCGTGCCGCCCGTGGGTGCCGCGCCCCCGGCGGATTCGCCGCCCGTCACCGGTGCGACCGGCGGGGCGGTGGGGGCCGGCGTGGGCACCGGCGCCGGTATTCCGGTGCCGCCCGTCGAGGCCGCCGGCGCCGCGGCGATGTCCGCGCTCACGAGCGCGATGAGCGCGCCCGCAAGCACGCCGATGATCGCCGCCATACGCCGTCCCATAAGTCTCCTTGTTCGGCCGACGGGGTTAGCTGACGGGCTGGCGTCCTTCGCCTCCCACGGATCACCGCGGGACTAGCCCCAACAACTCGGTTCCCCCGCTCTCCGGCAGGTTGCCGGGGATTGGGCGCGCGCAAGCCTAACGCACATACGGGCCGGAGTCGCATGTGCCGCTGCAGGACGCGCACGGGATCGGGTGCCAGAGCCGCCCTTGCATGGCTCTGGAAAGCGCCATGACGCTAAAGGTCAGGGCCGCGAATCCCGATCTTGCTGTGACTGCTCAGTGCTGCACACAAGGCAGCTGACCCGTGCCAGAACCCGTCACCCAAGACCCCCACCGCGAGAGCACAGCCACGGCACCCCGGCGCCCGGGCGCCGAAGGCGCGCGCGCGGGTCGGAGGACGCGCGCGGCGCAGAAGCTGCGCGCGGTGGCGCGCGGTCGGCGCGGGGCGTGGATCGCGCTCGTCGTGGTCGCGCTCGGCTCTGTCGCCTCCGTCCTCGGCGCGAACGCCGTGGCCCGCTCGGACGCCTCGAAGGCGCGACTCGGCTTCCACCTCTCCTCGGCCGAGATCGCCTCCACGCTGCAGCTCGCGCTCCAGCACGAGGAAGACCTGGTGAGCTCCGCCAGCGCCTACGTGACCAACGAGGACCGCGTCACGCCCGACGGCTTCGACCGCTGGGCGCAGGCAGTGAAGGCGCTCGCGCGCTACCCGGAGCTGCAGAACATCGGGCTCGTGCGCCTCGTGCCGGCCTCGAAGCTCGCGGCGTTCGAACGCGAAATCGCGCGCAACCCGGTCGAGCCCTTCGGCCCCGGTACCGCGCCGGGACAGTCGTTCCAGCCGTTTCCGGCGGGCGAGCGCCCTCTCTACTGCTTCGCCGTGGCGGGCCTCACACGCAGCGTTGCGAGCTATCTGCCGGCCGGCATCGACTACTGCGCGATCGCGCCGCAACTGCTCGTCTCGCGTCGGCAGGGCACCCCGAGCTACGCCCCGTTCGCCGTCGGGCAGGTGACCGAGCTCGGCGTCCAGACCCCCGTCTACAGCGGCGGCGGCGCCCCCGCGACCGAAGCGGCCCGCAAGGCTCATTTCCTTGGCTGGCTCGGCGAGCTGCTCGTGCCGAACGTCGTGATCGCCCGCGCGCTGCAGGGCCACGCCGGCACGTCGGTTCGCTTCATCTACCGCGCGAGCGCGAGCGCCACGCCGGTCGTCTTCCACGAGGGCGCCGTGCCCGCGAACCCGGCGTCGGCCACGTTCGACCTGCGCAACGGATGGACGGTGCAGACTTTCATGGCGCCGATCTCCGCGAGCGTCTTCGGCGACCGGAACGCGCTCACGCTGGGGATCGGCGGCCTGGTGATGAGCGCACTCGTCGGCTTGCTGATGATGATCCTCGGCACCGGGCGCACGCGCGCGCTGGCGCTCGTGCGGGAGAAGACGCGCGAGCTCTCCTACCAGGCGATGCACGACACGCTCACCGGCCTGCCGAACCGCGCGCTAGTACTCGACCGCGCAGAGCAGATGCTCGCGCGCGTCGCGCGCTCGCCGTCGCTGGTCGCGGGCGCGCTCTACGTCGACGTCGACGGCTTCAAGCACGTCAACGACAAGCTCGGGCACGCCGCAGGCGACCAGCTGCTGCGCGTCGTCGGCGAGCGGCTGCAGTCGGTTGTGCGCGCCGAGGACACCGTCGGCCGCCTCGGCGGCGACGAGTTCGTCGTGCTCGTCGAGGCGCCGCGCGGTAGCGACGCGCACGACACGCTCGCCGAGCGGCTGATCGAGGTGCTGCGCACGCCCGTCGAGTCCGATGACGGGCGTCAGCTGCTCTCGGTGACCGCGAGCGTCGGGCTCGCGATCGGGAGCTATACGAGCCCCGACCAGCTCCTGCGCGACGCCGACCTCGCCCTGTACGCCGCGAAGGCGGAAGGCAAGGACCGCTACGTCCTCTACGACACGAGCCTCGACCGCAGCGCCGAGGATCGCGCCGAGCTCGAGCTCGACCTGGGCGCGGCCGTCCTCGAGCAGCAGTTCTTCCTCGACTACCAGCCGATCTTCGACCTCGCCACCCGGCGCGTGATGGCGGTCGAGGCGCTCCTGCGCTGGCGCCACCCCGAGCGCGGGATCGTGCCGCCCAACGAGTTCATCCCGCTCGCCGAGGAAAGCGGGCTGATCGTGCCGATCGGCCGCTGGGTGCTCGGCGAGGCCTGCGAGCAGGCCGCGCGCTGGCAGCGGAGCGGGCTCGCACTCGGTATCTCGGTCAACGTCTCCGCCTTCCAGCTCGGGCGCCAGTCGTTCGCCGGGGAGGTGCGTGAGGCGCTCGCCGACTCGGGCCTCGCGGCCTCGCTGCTGACGCTCGAGATCACCGAGACCGCGTTCATGCGCGACTTCGCGACCGCCTCCGAGCGGCTGCAGGAGATCCGCGCGATCGGGGTGCAGGTGGCGATCGACGACTTCGGCACCGGCTACGCCTCGCTGGCGAGCCTGCAGCGGATGCCGGTCGACGTGCTGAAGGTGGACCGCAGCTTCGTGGCGGCGCTCGAGGACGTCGACGGCCATGGGCGCGAGCTGCTGGAGGCGATTCTCGGCGTGGGCCACGCGCTGTCGCTGCAGATCGTCGCCGAGGGCATCGAGCTCGAGAGCCAGATGACGACGCTGCGGGAACTCGGCTGCGAGATGGCCCAGGGGTTCCTGATGGGCCGTCCGAGCAGCGCGGAGGCGATCGAGGAGCTGCTCGACGCGGCGCACGGCGGCGCGCGCGAGCACCAGCCGGCGCCCACCGCGGGCATCGGCAACTAGCTGCGTACTTATACTTCGCGCCCTCGACCCGCTGGGGGTCATCAGCGAACATCGGGAGGATTCGATGGTCAAGCTCCTCACGCGCGTGGGCGTGCCACTGCTCACCGTCGTCGTGCTCGCGGGCTGCGGCAGCAGCTCGAAGAGCAACAGCACCACGTCGGCCACGACCAGCTCGACCGCGACGGGCGTGGATGCGACGATCGCCGCACAGGTGCCGGCTGCGATCAAATCGAAAGGCACGCTGAACGTGGCGACCGAAGCGCAGTACGCGCCGAACGAGTTCATCGCGCCCGACGGGCACACCGTGATCGGGATGGACGCCGACATGCTGAAGGCGCTCGCCGGCGTGATGGGGCTCAAGGTCAACCTCATCAACTCGAACTTCGAAACGATCATCCCGGGGCTCGCGGCCGGGCGGTACGACATCGGCGCCTCGTCGTTCACCGACACCAAAGAACGTGAGAAGACGGTCGACTTCGTCGACTACTTCAAGGCCGGGCTGTCGTTCTACGCAAAGGCGTCATCGAACCCGGGTGTGAGCAAGCTCGCCGACCTGTGCGGCAAGACGGTCGCCGTCGAGAAGGGGACGGTCGAGCTCGAATCCGCCGAAAAGCAGAGCAAGACGTGCAAGAAGGAAGGCAAGAAGGGCGTGACCGTCCTCAGCTTCCCGGGCCAGAACCCGGTCAACCTCGCGATCGCGAGCGGCCGCGCCGAACTCGGGTTCGCTGACTCGCCGGTCGTCGCCTACCAGATCAAGCAGTCCAACGGGGGCTTCAAGCTGGTGGGCGAAACGTTCGAATACGCCCCCTACGGCATCGCGATCCCGAAGACCAGCGGCATGACGAAGCCGTTCCTCGAAGCGATGAAGAAGATCATCGCGGACGGGACCTACGCGCAGATCCTCGCGAAGTGGGGGCTGCAGGCCGGGGCGATCAGCGAACCGAAGATCAACGGGGCGACCAGCTAGCGGATCAGACGGCAGCAGGAGGTGTCCACGGAGCAGGACACCGCAGCTCAGGGACGGCCCGAGGACATCCGGGCCGTCCCCGTGCGGCACCCGGGCCGCTGGGTGGCCGCCGCGATCGTCGTGGTCGTCGCGGTCGCGATCGTGCACTCGATCGCCAGCAACCCGCGGTTCGAATGGAGCGTCGTCGGCCACTACATGTTCGACGAACGAATCGTCGAAGGGCTGCGCGTGACGGTCGAGCTGACCGTGATCGCGATGGCGATCGGGATCGTGCTAGGGATCGTGCTCGCGGTGATGCGGTTGTCGCCGAACCCGCTGGTCTCCGGCGGGAGCTGGGGCTACATCTGGTTCTTCCGCGGCACGCCTGTCCTCGTCCAGCTCCTGTTCTGGTACAACATCGCCGCCCTCTACCCGAAGATCGATGTCGGGATCCCGTTCGGCCCGGCGTTCATCCACGCCGACGCCAACTCGCTGATCACCCCGTTCACGGCGGCGATCCTGGGCCTCGGGCTGAACGAGGGCGCCTACATGGCCGAGATCGTCCGCGCGGGGATCATCTCCGTCCCGGAGGGCCAGGCCGACGCGGCGCGGTCGCTCGGGATGACGCGGCTGCAGACGATGCGGCGGATCGTCCTGCCACAGGCGATGCGCGTGATCATCCCGCCGACGGGAAACGAGACGATCTCGATGCTCAAGACCTCCTCGCTCGCGTACACGATCGCGGTCGGCGAGCTGCTCTACGCGGCGACGAACATCTACTCGCAGAACTTCAAGACGATCCAGCTCCTGATCGTGGCGAGCATCTGGTACATCGTCTGCACGAGCGTTTTGTACGTCGGCCAGTTCTATCTCGAGCGCTACTACGGGCGCGGCGCGACGCGCGAGCTCGCGCAGACCCCGCTCCAGCGAGTGTGGATCGGGTTGCGGTCGATGCACAGGAGCTGGTCGTGAGCACGCCGATGGTCCTCGCCGAGGCGGTCCACAAGCGCTTCGGGCGCAACGAGGTGCTGCGCGGGATCGACTTCGTCGTGCAGCCGCGCGAGGTCTCCTGCCTGCTCGGCCCATCGGGCTCCGGCAAGTCGACGTTCCTGCGCTGCATCAACCACCTCGACAAGATCGACGCGGGGCGGCTGTCGGTCGACGGCGAGCTCGTCGGCTACCGCGAGAGCGGGGGCAAGCTGCACGAACTCCGCGAGAGCGAGATCGCGCGCAAGCGTGCGGAGATCGGGATGCTCTTCCAGCACTTCAACCTGTTCGGGAACATGACCGCGGTCGAGAACGTCAGCTGCGCGCCCGTGCTCGTGAAGGGCGCCTCGCGCGAGCACGCGCGGGCCAGCGCGCGCGAGCTGCTCGACCGCGTCGGCCTCTCGGACCGGCTCGACCACTACCCCTCGCAGCTCTCGGGCGGCCAGCAGCAGCGCGTGGCGATCGCGCGGGCCCTGGCGATGGACCCGAAGCTGATCCTGTTCGACGAGCCGACCTCGGCGCTGGATCCCGAGCTCGTCGACGAGGTGCTCGGGGCGATGAAGGCGCTCGCGAACGACGGTATGACGATGATCGTGGTCACGCACGAGATCGGCTTCGCCGCCGAGGTCGCGGACACGGTCACGTTCATGGACGAAGGCGTGGTCGTGGAGTCAGGGGCGCCGGAGCAGGTGCTGCGGGAACCGCGGCACGAGCGGACGCGGGCGTTCCTGTCGAAGGTCTTATAGAGAAAAGAAAGAAAATCCGGGGGATCGGACTTTCTCTTTTTTTCTCCTGGCGGGTGGCGGTTTGTGGGCGGGCCTCGTTTCACTCTGCGCTAGCGGAACCGAAAAGAAATCCGGGGACGGATTTTCTTTTCTCTCCGCGGCCCGGGGCGGCGGTTTCGGGTGGGCCTCGATTCACTCGGGCCAGCCCATTGCTTAGGGGACGTTGAGTTGACAAACCCAGGCCCCGGCGGCCGGGCGTCTCCGTCCGCCGGTCCGCCGTTGCGTGGGTACGGTGCGCCCGCGGGGCCGAACCGGGACGAGCCAGTCGAGCAGGACGCGCCCGCGAAGGACCAGGGCGACGCGCTGAGCGAGTAGCGTCGCCCGGCCGTTAGTTTTGTAGCGGGAGGATGCCGACGAGCCCGGTGGTCTCGAGGATTCTCCGGACGGTCGGGTTGGTCACGATGACCAGCTCGGCGGTGTGTTCGTTGCAGGTGGTGACGGCGCGGATCAGCTCGCGGAGGCCGGTCGAGTCGAGGAACGTCACACCCTTCAGGTCGATCACGATGTCCTGGGCACCGCTTTCGCAGACGGTTTTGAGCGCGGCGCGAACCTGCGGGGCGGTGAGATAGTCGATCTCGCCGCTCACGGCGATGATCTGACGCTCGTCGTCGGCTTCCAGCGCAATCCGCAGATTGTCCATGCGCCCTCCCTGGGCGCGGGATGGTATCGCGCCGATGCCATTACGGCGCCGATCCGGTGCCTGTAGACGGCCGCGGCGCTGGTCACTCCGCCTTTGTGGACGGACTGCCCGCGCCGCGGCCTGAAGTGCCTGGCCGGGCGAACCTAATGCCCTAGAGGCCCTGCACCTGCCGTGACGGTTCCCGCCCGGGTGGCGCCCGAAACCGGCTCAGCGTCCTTGAGACGGCTGTAGGCTGCTGTCCGGGTGCGGGCGGGGGACTACATCACCTTGACGCCGGCTGAGGCCGCGTTGCTCAGGAGCGACGACTTCAAGCAGGTCGCGCCTGCGGAGGCTGTCCGCAAGATGCGCCTCGTCTCCGAGCCTGGACAGGATTATCAGCGCCTCTCCCTGCCGAAGGTTGGCAAGCCCGTCGCCCAAGCACTGGAGACGCTCGCCGCTTCCGCCCGTGGGCCTCGAGCGTCAATCGCGGCAGGGCTCGCCAGGCGGATCGAGGATCGCCTGCGCTAGCGGAACCGAAAAGAAATCCGGGAGGGATCTCCTTTTCTCTCCGCGGCCCGGGCGGCGGCCTTGGGGGGCCTCGTTTCACTCCGCCGTCCCGTTGGTCAATCGAGGTACTCGTCCAGCCTCGCGATCGCCTCGCGCAGGTTGGCGCGGCCGTAGCCGAGGCGGACGTGGTGGGGCTCGCCGTAGACGGTGCCGGGCAGCAGCAGCACGCCTGCGTCGCTCGCGATCTGCTCACACCACGCGCGCACGTCGGCGACGCCTGCGACGCGCGCGAAGCCGATCGGGCCGGCGCTCGGACGGTGCCAGGAGAACAGCTCCGAGCGGCGCGCGATCAGGTCGTCGACGAGCGGGAGGTTCTCGAGCACGAGCCGGCGGTTGCGCTCGACGATCTCATCCTGGTGGCGCAGAGCGAGCGCGACGAGCAGCTCGCTCGGGGCGCTCGAGCAGATCGTCGTATACAGCTTCAGCTCCCTGATCGCGCCGAGCAGTCCGCTGTCGCGGCAGGCGAGCCATCCGATCCGCAGCCCCGGCAGTCCGTGCGCCTTGGAGACGGTGCCGACCGAGATCGCGCGCTCGTAACGCTCGCAGGCGGCGGGCAGGCGCGCGGCCGGGTCGTGCTCGAGGCCGCGGTAGACCTCATCTGAGAGCAGCACGATCGACCCTTCGCGCGCGATCTCGAGCACCCGCTCGAACGTCTCGGCGGCCATCTGGGTGCCGGTCGGATTGTGCGGGCTGTTGATGTATATGGATTTGGTGTTGGGTCGCACGAGGCGTTCGAGGGCCTCGGTGTCGTGCCCCCATCCGTCGTGGTCGCCGCGCTGCCACACCTCGACCTCCGCGCCGGTGCTGCGCGCGACCTCGAGCGCCGAGCCGTAGCAGGGGGCCTCGACGATCGCGTGGTCGCCGGGGCCGAGCAGGGCGTGGTAGGCGATGAAGATCCCCTCCTCGGCAGCGGCGAGCGCGAGGACGTGGGCGTCCTCGATCTGCTCGTAGCCGGAGGCGATCGCGGCGCGCAGCTCGGGGGAGCCGGGGACCTCGGTGTAGCCGAGGCGCAGGGACAGCAGACGCTCGCGGCTGTCGGGCTCCAGCGCGAGCAGGTCCTCGAGCGTGCGCGACTCGCAGTCGCTGCTCGAGAGCATCAGCTCGGCGGTGAACTCCCAGCGCTCGTAGTAGCGCTCGATCTCGAACGGCTGTATGCGCACGCGATTCCTCTGCTCGTCGGTGTGCCGCCAGACGGTAGCCTGCGGACGCGATGGGCGCAGTGGTCGTCGTTGGCGGCGGGGTCGTCGGGTCGGCGGTGACGAGCGCGCTCGCGCGCGGCGGGACGGCGACGCTCCTGCTCGAGGCGGAGGATGGGCTCGCGCTCGGCGCGAGCGGGACCAACTCGGGCATCCTGCACACGGGCTTCGACTCCACGCCGGGCGAGCTCGAGACGCGGCTGATCCTGCGGGCGGCGCGCCTGCGGGCGGCGATGCCGGAGGAGCTCGGCGTCGAGGTGCTGCGCTGCGGAGCGACGCTCACGCCACGCGACGCCGGTGAGCGCGAGGCGGCGGCGGCGCTCGCGGCGAACGCGCGGCGCAACGGCGTCGAGGCGGCGCTTGGCGCCGACGGCTCGCTGCGCGTGCCGGGTGAGTCGGTGACCGACCCGGTCGCGTTCGTGCACGCGCTGGCCGCCGACGCGTGCCGCCACGGGGCGCGGGTGCGCACTGGCGCGCGCGTCGAGGCGATCACGAGCCGCGACGGGGGCATCGTCGTCGTCGTCTCGGGCGGCGAGGAGGTGCGGGCCGCGGCACTCATCAACTGCGCGGGCCTGTTCGCCGACGAGGTGGCGGCGCTCGCCGGGGACGCGCTGCCCGCGATCTACCCGCGCAAGGGCGAGTTCCTGGTGTTCGAGCCGCCGGCGGGCGAGCGGCTGGAAGGCATCCTGCTTCCGCTGCCCTCGCCGGCGGGGAAGGGAGTGCTCGTGTTCCCGACGCTCGACGGCCACGTGGTCGCCGGGCCGACCGCGCGCGAGCGCGAGGACAAGCGTGACTGGAGCGTGGAGGGTGATGCCGAGGAGCTGATCTTCGACCGCGCGCGGTGGATGTGGCCTCCGCTCGAGCGCGCGCGGAGGATCGGGGCGTACGCCGGGCTGCGCCCGGCCGGGCGCGGCGCCAACTACGTGATCGAGCGCTCGCGCACGATGCCCGGGGTCGTGCACGTGGCCGCGATCCGCTCCACCGGGCTCTCCGCCTCGCTCGCGATCGGCGAGCACGTCGCAGCGATGGTGCGCGGGCTGGGGGTCGCGCTGCCGCGGACGGATGGTGTGGCGCGCGACCTGCCGAGCGACGACGGCGCCGGCGGGCGGTGGTGGGAGCGGGCGGCGCGGCTGCGCGGCGGGAGCGAGGACGCGTGAGCTCGCGGTTGCTGCTGGGGATCGACGAGGGCACGACGGCTGTCAAGGCCGCGCTGTTCGACGAGCGGTTGCGCGCGCTCGCCTCCGCGCGGCGCGCGGTGCCGCTCGAGCACCCGGCGCCGGGGCGCGTCGAGCAGGATCCGGAGCTGGTGCTGGCGGCGGTGATCGCGGCGGTCGAGGAGGTGCTCGCCGCCGTGCCGCCCGGCTCCGAGATCGTGGCTGCGGGCCTCGACCACCAGGGCGAGTCGGTGCTCGCGTGGGACGCGGAGACGCTCACGCCGCTCACGAACGTGATCGTCTGGCAGGACAAGCGCTGCGAAGTGCTGCTCGCGGACGTCGATCCGCGCGCGCAGGAGATCAGCGGGCTGCCGCTCGATCCCTACTTCTCGGCCGGCAAGCTCGCGTGGCTGCTCGCCCACGACGAGGCGGTCCGCGCTGCCGCACAGGTCGGGACCCTGCGGCTGGGGACGGTCGACTCCTACGTCTGCGCGCGTCTCGGCGCAGGCGCCGCGACCGATCTCTCGACCGCCTCGCGCACTTTGCTGCTCGCCCTCGGCGGCCGCGATTGGGACGAGGAGCTGCTGTCGATCTTCGGCCTGCGCCGCGAGTGGCTGCCGCGGCTCGCGCCATCTTTCGGCGACCTCGGCGAGCTGCGGCACGAGCGCTGGCCGGTCGCACTGCCGTTGCGCGCGCGCGTCGTCGATCAGCAGGCGGCGCTGGCCGGGTCGGGGGCGGTGAGGCCGGGGCAGCTGAAGGCGACGTACGGCACGGGGGTGTTCGTGCTCGGACGCACCGCCGGGCCCGCGCGCGTGCCGGGCGTGTCGCCGACGGTCGCGTGGGCGGAGCCCGCGGGCGAGGGCGCGATCGGCGAGGTCGCCCACGCGCTCGACGGCGGCGTGTTCGCGGCCGGCGCGCTGCTCGACTGGATGGCGCGCGACCTCGGGCTCGCCGCCGACGCCGGCGCGCTCGCGGCCGGCGCGGCGCAGGCGCAGGACAGCGGTGGCGTGCAGGTGCTGCCGGCGATCGCGGGCCTCGGAGCGCCGTGGTGGGAGCCGCAGGCGCGGGGCGTGATCGCCGGCCTCACGGGCGCCACCCGCGCCCCGCAGCTCGCGCGCGCCGCGCTGGAGGCGATCGCGTGGCGGGTGGCGGAGATCGTCGAGGCGATGGCGGCGGCGGGTCCGGTCGAGAGCGTTCGCATCGACGGCGGGCTGACGAACGACGCGACGCTGCGCGTCCTGCAGGCGGGGGCGCTCGGCGTCCCCGTGCTCGCGGGACCGGCCGACACGACGGTGCTCGGGTCGGCGCTGCTGGCGGGCGTCGGAGCCGGGATGTTCGCGGGCGTGGAGGAGGCAGTCGCGCTGCTGCCCGAGCCGCTGCCGGTCGACGGTGCGCGCCCGGATGCCGAGCGCGAGCGCGAGTTCGATCGCTGGCGAACGTTCGCGCGCGCGGCGGCGGGACTCAGCCGAGGGTGACGTCGTACCCGGCCGCGCGCAGCGCGGCGAGCACCTCGTCGGTGTGCCCGGGCCCGCGCGTCTCGAGCGTCAGCTCGAGGCCGGTCTCGCGCACGCGCAGGGGCACGGCCTGGCGCAGGTGCTCGACGCCGATCACGTTCGCACGGGTCCTCGCGACCAGTCCGAGCAGCTCGGCGAGGCCGCCGGGGCGGTCGGCGACGCGCGTGTAGATGCGCACCCGGCGCCCGACCTCCGTTTCGTGGCGAAGCATCAGGCTCGCGAGCAGCCCGCTGTCGATGTTGCCGCCCGAGAGGACCGCGACCGTCGTCCCCTCGGCAGCGGGGAGGTCGCTCGAGCGGACGGCCGCGACCGCGACGGCCCCGGCGCCCTCGACGATCAGCTTCGAGCGTTCGGCCAGGAACACGATCGCGTCGGCGATCTCTTCCTCGCCGACGGTCACGACGCCGTCCAGCAGCTCGCCGAGCAGCGAGCGCGTGATCGAGCCGGGCCGCTTGATCGCGATGCCGTCGGCGATCGTCGCCCCGGGCGCGGGGTCCGGTGCGTCGGCGCGGCCGGGCACGAGCGCGTTCAGCTCGCGGGCGTAGGGAGCGCACACCTCCGCCTGGACGCCGATCAGCTGCACGCGCCGGCCCGAGCCGCGCAGGGCTGCGCCGATACCGCTGGCGAGACCGCCACCTCCGACCGGGACGAGGACCCGCGCCAGATCGGGGACGTCGGCGAGCAGCTCGAGGCCGAGCGTCGCCTGGCCCGCGATCACGTCGACGTCGTCGAAGGGATGGACGAACGTCGCCCCGGTCTCCTGTGCGCGGTCGCGGGCGAGCGCGAGGGTCTCATCGACGGACGCGCCCTCGAGGTGGACCTCGGCGCCGAGCTCCTGGATGGCGGTGACCTTCGAGACGGGCGCCTCGCTCGGCATGAAGACGGTGCACTGGACGCCGCGGGTGCGCGCCGCCTCGGCGACTGCGCGGCCGTGGTTGCCGGCGCTGGCGGCGACGAGGCAGGCGTCGGCGCCGAGCGTGGAGACCTTGTTGAGCGCGCCGCGCACCTTGAACGATCCCGCGCGCTGCAGGCACTCGGCCTTCAGCTCCACCGGGGTGCCCACGCGTTCGCTGAGCTCCGGGCTCGGGAGCGTGGGGGTGTGCACGACGCGCCCGTCGATCGCCGCCGCGGCGCGCTGCACGTCGATCTGCGCGAGCAGCTGATCGGCTGTCGGCGGCGCCTCCTGTGCGTTCTCGATCGAGGTCATCCTTCTCCCGTAGACCAATGTGACACGTACGGGGCCGCGTGCCGCCAGCCGGCGTGCAGAAGGTATAGCTTGCGGTCCTTCTGGCACGGAGGTACGTTGGGGCGATGGGGGAGATCGACGGGATCGTGGCGGAGCTCGAGCCGCTGCTCGGGACGCCGAGCGGCGAGCCCGTCGCGCTCGAGGGCGGCATCACCAACCACAACTTCCGCGTGCGCCTCGGCGGGGAGGAGTACGTGATCCGCCGCCACGGGCGCGAAACCGAGCGGCTCGGCATCGATCGCGGCGCAGAGCGGATGGCCAGCGAGGCCGCGGCCGCGCTCGGCATCGCCCCGGCGCTCGTCGCGAGCGTCGAGGGGGGACTGGTCACGCGCTTCGTGCAGTGCACGACCGCGACGCCCGCGCAGGTGCGCGAACGGGTCAGCGAGATCGCCCTTGCGCTCGCCGGCTTTCACGCCCTGGACCTGCAGCTCCCGGCGGCCTTCTGGGTGCCCGACCTGCTCGCGCGCTACGAGCAGGAGGTGCGCTCGCGCGGCGGCCAGGTGCCGGAGGAGTACGCGCGCGCGCAGGCGGTCGTCGCGCGGATCGCGGCGGCGGTGCCCCTCGGTGAACCGCGTCCCTGCCACAACGACCTGCTCGCCGGCAACGTGATCCTTGCCAGCGGGGACGGCCGCGTGATGATCGTCGACTGGGAGTATGCGGGCATGGGCCATCCGTATTTCGACCTCGGGAACCTGGCGGTCAACAACGGCTACGAGGATGCCGAGGAGGAGGCGCTGCTCGCCGCCTACCACGGCGAGCGGGCCGATGACCGCCGGCGAGCGCGGCTGAAGCTGATGCGGATCGTCTCGGACGCGCGCGAGGCGGCGTGGGGCGTGGCGCAGTCGGTGATATCCGACCTCGACTTCGACTTCGGCGGCTACGCGAGCGAGCACCTCGACCGGCTCGCGGCGGCGGTCGAGGGCGCGGACTTCGAGGAGTGGCTTGCGGCCGCGTGAGCTCCCGGCCCGCGCGCGGGTCGTGATCATCGGCGGTGGCGTCGGCGGGACCGCGATCGCCTACCACCTCGCCGCCCTCGGCGAGCGCGATGTCGTGCTGCTCGACCGCAACGAGCTGACGAGCGGCTCGACGTTCCACTCCGCCGGCCTCGTCGGGCAGCTGCGCGGCAGCCTCGCGCTGACGCGGCTGATGATGGACTCGGTCGCGCTCTACCGCACGCTCGACTGCGGCTGGGTGGAATGCGGCGGCATCCGGCTGGCGTGCACGCCCGAGCGCGAGCAGGAGGCGCGCCGGCAGGTCGCGTGGGCGCGGACGTTCGGCCTGCCGCTGGAGCTCGTCTCACCCGAGGAGGCGCGCGAGATGTTCCCATTGATGAGCGTCGAGGGTGTGCGGTGCGGCTCCTACCTGGCGAGCGACGGCTACCTCGATCCATCGCTGCTGACAACCGCGCTGGCGGACGGGGCGCGGGCGGGCGGGGCGCGGGTGTTCACGCACACGCGCGTGACCGGGATCGACGTCGAGGAGGGGCCGCGCAGCCGCCGTGTGAGGGGGGTGCAGACCGAGTGGGGCCCGATCGAGGCCGAGATCATCGTCAACGCCGGCGGGATGTTCGCCGCCGAGGTCGGGCGGCTGGCGGGGGTGCGCGTACCCGTCGTCCCGTTCGCGCACGAGTACGTCGTCACGCAGCCGTTCCGCGAGGACGCGGCGGGGCCCGATCGCGTGCACCTGCCGACGATGCGCGACCCGGACCTGCTCGTCTACTTCCGCGAGGAGGGCGCGGGGCTCGTGTGGGGCGGCTACGAGCGCCGCTCGGCGCCGTGGGCGCTCGACGAGCACCTGCTCGACGCGATTCCCCCTGACTTCAACGGCCGCCTGCTCGAGGAGGACTGGCCGCGCTTCGAGGAGATCGCGGCGAACGCGGTGCGGCGAGTGCCGGTGATGGACGAGGTGAAGGTGACACGGCTGATCAACGGACCGGAGGCATTCACGCCGGACAACGAGTTCTGCCTCGGCGAGACCGAGGTGCGCGGGCTGTACGTGGCGGCCGGGTTCTGCGCGCACGGACTCGCGGGCGCGGGCGGCATCGGGCGCGTGATGGCCGAGTGGATCATGGCGGGCGAGCCGTGCAGCGACGTGTGGGAGATGGACATCCGACGCTTCGGCTCGCACTTCCGCTCGCCCTCGTACACGCTCGCGCGAGCCAAAGAGGTGTACGAGACCTACTACGACATCCGCTACCCGGGTCACGAGCGCCAGGCCGGGCGCCCGCTGCGAACCTCGAGCGCATACCCGTGGCACGCGGCGAACGGCGCCGCGTTCGGGGAGAAGTCGGGGTGGGAGCGGGTCAACTGGTACGAGTCGAACGCGGCGGCCGGCGACGAGGCGCTGCGTCCGCGCGGATGGGCTGGGATGCACTGGTCGCCGGCGATCGGGGCGGAGCACCTCGGCACGCGCGAGCGCGCAGGCCTGTTCGACGAGTCCTCGTTCTCGAAGCTCGAGGTCGCCGGGCCCGGCGCGGCCGAGTTCCTGACGACGCTGTGCGACAACGACGTCGCGCGCGACGTCGGTGCGATCACGTACACGCAGATGCTCAACGCGCGGGGCGGGATCGAGTGCGACTTCACGGTCACGCGCGTGGAGGAGGAGCTGTTCTCGATCGTCACCGGCACCGCGTTCGGCAACCACGACCTCAGCTGGATCAGGCGCCACCTCCCGGAGGACGGGCGCGTGCGCTGCTCTGATGTGACCGCGCGCTGGTCCTGCTTCGCGCTGTGGGGTCCGCTCGCACGCGACATCCTCGGCCCGCTCGCCGACGACGCGCTCGAGTTCCCGTACATGACGATGCGCGAGATCTCGGTCGGGAACGTGCCGGTGCGGGCGCTGCGGGTGACGTTCGTGGGCGAGCTCGGATGGGAGCTGTACTGCCCGGCGGAGTACGGCGCGGGGCTCTGGCGCGCGCTGTGGAGCGCGGGCTCGGGACACGGCCTGGTCGCGGGCGGCTACCGCGCGATCGACTCGATGCGGCTGGAGAAGGGCTACCGCGTGTGGGCGGCGGACATCACGGCCGAGGAGACCCCGCTCGAGGCCGGGCTCGGCTTCTGCGTGCGCGCGGGCGGCGGCTTCATCGGCGCCGAGGCGCTGGGCGAGGGCGAGTCGCGGACGCCACCGGAGAGGCGCCTGCGCTGTCTCGTGCTGGAGGACCCGCGGTCGATCGCGCTCGGCAACGAGCCGGTGCGGGTCGGCGGCGAGGTCGCCGGGCGCGTGACGAGCGGCGGATACGGCTACTCGGTGGAGCGCTCGATCGCCTACGCCTACCTGCCCACCGAGCTCGGCGTCGGGACGGCGGTCGAGGTCGACATCTTCGGCGAGTGGGTCGCGGGCGAGGTGGCGCGCGAGCCGCTGTTCGATCCGAAGGGCGCGCGGGTCAGGTCCTAGGCCCGACGGTCACCCGTCCGCGTCGCCCTCGGATGGGATGTTCTCGTGTACGTGCCACACCCAGCGGTCGCGCAGGTCGGCGATCGGCTCGGGCTCGCCGTGTTCCCAGCCGCGGTGGACGACGAGCGCCGCGAACAGGGCCTCGACCAGCAGGTGGGGCTCCTCGCCCAGCGCGAGGTTGATCACCGCGTAGAGGTCGGCGGGGTCAGTCACCTGGTAGAGCTTCTCGAGGCCGAGGTGCCCGGCGTCGAGGACGGCGAGCAGGTCCGCCGAGGCCGTTCGCGCGCGGATGTCGGCGAGGGCGACGAGCGCCGCGCGGCGCTCGGCGGGAAGCGCGTCGAGCGCAGAGTCGCGCTCGGTCTCCGGCATCGCGGCGAACTCCGAGAGGAAGCGCAGCAGCCAGTCGTCTTCGGCGGCCATCGGTGCGGCGAGACTACCTGGAGGGACCGGGGCGGATGGGCGATCCTGGATTCGAACCAGGGACCTCTTCCTTATCAGAGAAGCGCTCTAACCGACTGAGCTAATCGCCCGGGCCTGCGAGCGAGGCGTGGTGCCCCGCGCTCGGCTGAAACGCAGAGGAGCCGACCTGGGCCGGATCCCCGTCGCATCGCAGGCATCGTATCGCCACAGGATCTGGGCGACGGGCCGCACGCGGGTCTCAGGGAGCTCGCGGTTCAGGTCGCACGACTACCGGCCCTCCGCCGGAGCCGCCAGGCCGGAGACCGCAGAGGCGGCGCCGCTGCGGCGGGGTGATCGTCCCGGCAGCGCGCTCGCGCCGAGCGCGCCCGCCGCGCATACGGCGGCTGCCACGATGCACCCGGCGTGCAGGCCGTTCATGAACGCGCCCTGCACCGATCGCAGGACCGGGGCGTGCAGCGCGAGCGGAACGTGGGCGGCGACCGCATATCCGGCGCCCACCGAGCTCTGGGCGAGATGCAGCACCGCGCGGGACAGATGCGGGGCCGCGCCGGAGGTCGCGACGCCCGATGCGTACAGGGAGGTGAACACGCTCCCGATCACGGCGACGCCGAGGGTGCCGCCCGCCTCGCGCGTGGCATCGTTGACCGCCGAGCCGACCCCTGCCTTCGCGGGCGGCAGGACGCTCAGGATCGACTCCGTCGCCGGCGCGGTCGTGAGGCCGAGGCCGGTTCCCATCATCACCATCTGCACGATCACCACTTCGTAGGGGATCGCGGTGCCGATCTGCGAGATCCACAGGAAGGAGCCGCCGAGGAGGGTCAGGCCGGCGACCACGATCCGGCGCGTTCCGAGCCGACCCGCGAGGTTGGCTCCGAGCACCGACGCCGCCCCGATGCTGAGCGCCACCGGCAGGATCCGCGCGCCTGTCGAGAGCGTGCCGTAACCGCGGACGAACTGCATGTACTGCGTGATCAGGAAGATGAACCCGAACAGCGCGAAGAACGCCACGCTGACCGATGCGCTGGCTGCGCTGAACGCGCGGTTGCGGAACAGCGACACGTCGATCATCGGGTGCTCTCGGCGCCGCTCGATCGCGACGAAGGCGCCGGCGACCGCCAGCGCGATCGCGTAGCCGGCCACGCTCGGCCCCGACAGCCAGCCGCGGCCGGGGGCCTCGATGATCGTGTAGACGAGGACGGACACGGCGACGGTCGCGCTCGCCAGCCCGCTGCGGTCGATCGGCGGAGCGAGGGGATCGCGCGACTCCGGCACGACCCGCCACACGACAGCTGCAGCGAGGAGCGCGACCGGCACGAGGCCGACGAACACGCTCGGCCACTGGAAGCCCGAGAGAAGGAGGCCGCCGACGACCGGCCCGACGGCCACGCCGAGCCCGACGACGGCTCCCCAGATCCCCACGGCCTTCGCGCGCTCGCCGCGATCCGCGAACGTGTTCGTGATCACGGACAGGGTCGTCGGGAAGATCAGCGCGGCGAATGCGCCCATCACGACGCGCGCGGCTATCAGCTGCCCGGGGTCGGTGCACAGCGCCCCGGCCGCGCTCGCGACCGCGAACCCGAGCAGACCGGCAACGAGCGCGGGCCGCCGGCCGAACCGATCGCCGAGGCTGCCCGCGCCGAGCACGAGGGCGGCGAACGCGAGGTTGTAGCCGTCGACGATCCACTGCAGGTCTCTGGTGCTCGCGCCGAGCTGCCGGCTCAGCGAGGGCAGCGCGACGTTGACGACCGTCGTGTCGATGTTGATGGCGAACGCGGCGAGGCACACCGCCGCGAGGATCAGGCCGGGGCGCTTGAAACGCGGATCAGAGGGCATGACGGGCTCCGTGGGGAAGAAGTTGACAGAAGCAACATTGCAAAGCCTGGCACATTATGTGGTCGCTGTCAACATGTATGCTGAGATCGATGCCGCCGACGTCCGATGCCCGCTCGCGCTACCACCACGGGAATCTGCGTGAGGCGCTGGTCGAGGCCGCATACGGGCTCGCTCGCGCCGGCGGGCCGGACGCGATCGTGCTTCGCGAGGCCTCGCGGCAGGTCGGCGTCTCTCACAACGCCGCCTACCGCCACTTCCCCGATCGCGGGTCGCTGCTCGAGGCCGTCGCTGAACGCTGCCGCGGCGAGCTCGCAGACCGCATGCGCGAGCTCGTGGCGAAGGTCAATCCCGGGGGGGGCGCCCTCGCGGCGGCCCGTCTGCGCCTGCGTGCCACGGGGCGCGCGTATGTCGACTTTGCGATCACCGAGCCGGGGCTGTTCCGGACCGCCTTCTCCGCGGCCGGCCCCCACGAGCGACCCGACGCTGGGGATGAGCCGCTGTCAGACGAGGCGGGCCCGTTCACGCTGCTCGTCTCCGCGCTCGATGACCTCGACGCCGCGGGCGGGATCGCCGACGGCGCGCGCGAGCACGCCGAACACGCCGCGTGGTCGGCCGTTCACGGCTTCAGCAGCCTGTGCCTCGACGGCCCGTTGCAGGCGCTGGACGCAGCCGAGCGGGACGCAGCCCTCGATGGGGTCCTGAACAACATCGAGCGCGGTCTCGCGTGACTTCTCGCGGCCTCAATGCCGGGTGGAGGCCCAGCGCCGTGCGCGCCTCAACGCCAACGAGCCTCACGACCATGGCGAGTCTCAACGCCAAGTCGAGCGTCCACACCGGGGCGGAGCCTCAGCGTCGCGTCGAGCCTCAGCGCTGCCTGATACGCGACGCGAGCTCCGCTGCCTCCGCGGGCGTCGCGAAGAACAGCTCTGCGCGATAACCGCCGCGCGCCGGGGTGACGCGGACGTCGGCGCCCAGCGCGGTACCGAGCGCGTCGGCTATTCCCTCCGCCGCCTGCTGCTGGTCGGGGTGCACGCGCCTGGCGCGGCGCGGCCCCGTCGGGCCCGCGGCGGCCGCGTCGTTCGCCGCGCGAGCGCGATCCTCCGTGAGGCGCACCGACCAGCCGTCCGCGTGGGCCTCGCGGCCGAGGCGCCGGCGGGCGTCGTGGTCCTCGGCGAGCAGCAGGGCGCGGCCGTGGCCTTCGCTCAGCTCGCCGCGCTCGAGCAGCTCGAGCACCTCCTCGGGCAGGTCGAGCAGCCTGATCAGGTTGCTCACAGCGACGCGGCTCCGACCGACGCGGCGGCCGACCTCCTCGCGGGTGAGCCCCAGCTCCTCCACGAGCGCCGCGCACGCGCGGGCCTCCTCGACGGGACTCAGGTCCTCGCGCGCCATGTTCTCGATCAACGCGAGCTCGAGCGCCGCGGCGTCGTCCTGCGCGCGCACGAGCGCCGGGACGGAAGGCAGGCCGGCCAGCTTCGCGGCGCGCCAGCGGCGCTCACCGGCTATCAGCTCGTATGTGCCGCCCGGGCGCGGCCGGACCAGCACCGGTTGCAGCACGCCGCGCTCGCGCACCGACTCCGCAAGGCCGGCGAGGCCCTCCTCGTCGAACCTGCGGCGCGGTTGCGCCGCGCCGGGAACGATCAACTCGACCGCGAGCTCGCGCAGCTCGTGGGCCTCGTCGGCGTGGGCCTCGGACACCGACAGGATCGCGCTGAGGCCGCGTCCCATCCCCGGCCGCGGCCTAGCCACGCGCCGCCACCTCCTTCGCGAGCTCGAAGTAGGCTTCGGCGCCCGCGCTGTGCGGATCGTGGTGGGTCACGGGCAAACCGTAGCTCGGGGCCTCCCCGACACGCACGTTCCGCGGGATCACGGTGTCGAAGACGAGGTCGGGGAAATGGGCGCGCACCTCGCGCTCGACGTCCTGGCCGAGCCGCGTGCGGCCGTCGTGCATCGTCAGCAGCATCCCCGCGACGGTGAGGCGCGGGTTCAGATCGCGTTGGACGAGCTCGAGCGTCTCGAGCAGCCCGGCGAGGCCCTCGAGGGCGAAGTACTCGGTCTGCACGGGCACGATCACCTTGTCCGCGGCCGCCAGCGCCTCCACGGTGAGCGGCCCCAGCGACGGTGGGCAGTCGATCAGGATGTACCGGAAGCGCTCGCGGATCGGCTGCAGGCGCTCGCGCAGCCGCTGCTCGTAGCCCTCGATCCGCGGCAGCTCGATGTTGGCGCCGGCGAGCCCCGGGCCCGCCGGCAGCGCCGTGAGGCCGGGGACAGGCGTCGGCACGAGCGCCTCGCCGGCCTCGGCCTCACCGGAGATCACCTCGTACAGGCCCGGGACCTGCGACCGCGGGATCCCGAGCCCGACGGTCGCGTTGGCCTGCGGGTCGGCGTCTACGAGCAGCGTGTCGTAGCCGGCCTCGGCGATGCACGCGGCCACGTTGACGGCGGTCGTCGTCTTGCCCACGCCGCCCTTCTGGTTGGCGATCGCGTACACCGTTCCCATCGCGTGCAAGCTAGCCGAGCGGGCGCTTGCGCGCCGCGCCCGCGCGCCTCGGCAGGTGCCCGGGCGTCGCGGTGGTCTTCTCGAAGACGTGGACGTGGCGGTCGCGCGCCCCGGAAAACGGCTCCACGGAGCGGATCTCTCGCAGCCGCAGGCCGAGCAGCGCTGCCGCCCGCCCCGCCGCCGCCTCCTCCGCGGGGTTGCGGCGCCCGCGCCAGTCGGCCAGCACGCCGCCGATGCCGAGCACGGGCGCGGCGTACTCGAGCACGACCGGTTGCGGGCCAAGCGCGCGGGCGAGCACCGCGTCGGCCGCGCCCAGCCCCTCGCGCCACTCCTCGATCCGGCCGCAGTGGACGACGGCGTTGCCGATCCCCATCCTGCGCGCGACGACTTCGATGAACGCGCACTTGCGAAACTGGCTCTCGACGAGCGTCACGCGCGCCCGAGGTCTCGCGACCGCTGCGACGAGGCCGGGGAGGCCCGCGCCCGAGCCGATGTCCACGATCGCGCCGGCGTCGTCCGGCACCGCCACCGCCAGCCCGGCGAGCGAGTCGGCGAGGTGATCGTCCAGGACCCGCCGCCGCTCGCGCACCGCCGTCGGCGCGCGGTCGTCCTCCGCGAGCGAGTCCAGGAGCGCCGTGAGCGGCTCGAGCGCACCGGCGCCGAGGCCGTGGTCGGCGATCAGACGCTCGAGATCGGCGTCAGCCGGGCTCATGGCCAGCGAAGAAGTCCGCGTAGCGCTCCCGCATCTCGCGCACGCGCTGGGCGGCGGGCGCGTCGATCTCGTCGCTGAGCACCGACTCGACCACGGGGAGCACTTCCTCGGCCAGTGCGGGCCCCCGCGCCATCCACTGGTAGTAATGCCGGCCGCCGTGGTCGTAGGGCCCGTAGAGGCGCGATCGTGGGAACAGGCGCTCGAGCCAGCGGAACAGCGACTCGTGCCGCGCGTGCATCCGCAGCGTGATCTGCGGGTAGCGCCCGTCGCCGCCGAAGCTCCCCTCGCCGATCAGGACGCCCACCACGAGGCCGCGCTCGACATCGCTCAACGGGCCAGGCTCGGCGCTCATCGGGCCGATTGTTTCACCGTCATGAAAAACGTGAAACGCCGTCAGTCGCGGCGGGGCGAGACCACGAGGTAGCGCTCGGGCTCCTCGCCCTCGGAATGCGTCTCGACATCGCCGCGATCGCGCAGGTACTCGTGCACGATCCGGCGCTCGAACGGCGGCAGCGGGTCCAGCTCGACGGGTTCGCCAGACCGCACGGCGTCGTCGGCGGCGTCGTCGGCCTCGCCGCGCAGGGCCTCGGCGCGCCGCTCGCGATAGCCGTTCGCGTCGATCACGACGCGCATGGCCGCCGGACCCTCGGGGAAGACGATGCGCTGCGCGAGGTGCTGGATCGCGTCGATCGTCTGCCCGTGGCGCCCGATGAACAGCCCGACGTCGTCCCCGGTGACGCCTCCGACGAGCTGCCCGTCCGTCTCGCGCACCTCGACCTCGACCTCGAGCCCGAGCCGCTCGGCGATCTCTGCGATGAGGTCCTCCAGGACCTCGGCCGGAGCGGGCTCGTCTCCGTCGTCTGCGCTCATCGCCTGCGCCCGGAGCGTTTCTTTTTCTTGCTGCGCGGCGGCCTCGGCGGTGGCGCAGCAGGCTGTTTGCGCTGGACCTCCTCGGTGGCCCCGGCGTTGGAGACACCGCCCGCGAGCAGCGGTTTCAGCAGCCCGCCGCGCGGTTTCTGTTTCTCGTCATCCGCCGGCGAGGCGTCGGCGGCTGGTTTTGCGACGGGTCCCATGTGGCGGCGGATCAGATATTGCTGGCCGATCGTCCAGATGTTCGTGGTGATCCAGTAAACGAGCAGTCCGGCCGGGTAGCGGTAGAGAATCACCACAAATACGACTGGCAAGATGAGCATCAGCCGCCGCTGCGTCGGATCGGCCGTCGCCGTCGCGATCAGCGTCGACGCGAGCTGTGAGCCGACGTAGAGCACGATCAGCACGACGAGGGCGGCGCCCGTTGCCTTGGTCGTGATGTCCGGCAGGAACAGGAACTTGGCCGAGTGGCGAGCGACCGTGTCGCAGCTGGTGTCGCTGATGTACTGGGATGGCAGGTGCGCCACGCTCGTGACGTGGTGCGTCACGTGGTACTTGCTCGCCGCGAGTTTCGGGCTGCTGTTGAAGTGCTGGAGGAGCTGGTTGCCGCAGATCTTCTTCTTGAGGTCCGTGCGCAGCATGTAGAACAGCGAGATGAACACGGGCAGCTGCATCAGCAGCGGCAGGCAGGATGCCAAAGGATTGATTTTGTTCTCCTGGTAGAACTTCATCAGCTCCTGCTGCTGGCGCTGTTTGTCGTCCTTGTACTTTTCTTTGAGCTTGCTGATCTCGGGCGCCAGCCGCTGCATCTCCTGCATCGACTTCAGCTGCCGGAAGGTCAGCGGCACGAGCAGGGCGCGGATCGTCACCGTGAGACCGACGATCGCAAGGCCCCAGCTCCCACCCACGAGGTTGTTGTGGATGAACACCATCACCGCCTGGAAGGCGCTGATCAGCGGCGAGAACGCGTCCTCGATCACGTTGGCAAGGATTGGCATGGGCTAGCTGGTGGTGTTCGTGTTCGTCGTTTGCGTCGCGCGGCGCGGGAGGGTGCAAGGCGGCCCCGGCCCGGCGGGCGGTGCCACCTCAGGCGCCGTCGGCACGGTCCCCGAACAGCCGCTGGTCGTGGACGGGATCGTAACCGCCGTGGCTCCAGGGGTTGCACCTCAGCAGGCGCCAGCCCGCGAGCACGACCCCGCGGAGTATGCCGAACTCCCTGATCGCTTCGACCGCGTAGCGGGAACAGGTCGGCTCGTACTTGCAGCGGCGCGGCAGCGCCGGAGAGATGAACCGCTGGTAGGCGACGATCGGCGCCGTCACCACCGCTCGGAGCACGGACGCCGCCCGCGAGGGGCCGGCATCGGGCGTGCTCGCCGGCGCCGCGCCCATCACTGCTCGCCGTCCGCTGCCAGCAGCCCGGCGCGACCGATCAGCTCGCGCAGCGCGCCGCCCACGCCGGCGAGGCCCTCGCGCTCGGCCAGCTCGCTGACGTCCGGGCGCGCCACGACGACGACATCGTGTCCCGGGTTCATCCCCGGCTCCACCTCCGCAAAGGATTCGCGCAGCAGGCGCTTGACGAGGTTGCGCTCGACCGCGCCGCCGACCTTGCGCGAGACCGACAGGCCGAGGCGCGGGCGGCCGCTCTCCGCGTTGGGGAACGAGTAGAGCACGAGGTGCCTGTTCGCCGTCGAGCGCCCATGGCGGTAGACGCGCTCGAACTCGGCGCTGCGTGAGAGGCGGCCGCGCCCGTGGCCTTCCGCGCTCATCGCCCGCAGCAGGTCCTCGCCGCGCGCACCCGGACGCTCCTCAGGCGGAGAGTCGCTTGCGGCCCTTGTCGCGGCGGCGCTTGAGCACCATCCGCCCGGCGCGCGTGCTCATACGCGCACGAAACCCGTGTGCACGGGCGCGCTTGCGCTTCTTGGGCTGGTAGGTCCGCTTCATCGTCTCGAGGGCTCATGCCCACAGGAGCGTCGAAGTATAGGACGAGCCGGGGCGCGCCGCAGGCGGGCGCAGGGCGCCAGCCTCACCGCGCCGCGCCGCCTAACGCTCAGCTGGACGTCGAGCCCCGCGCTCGGCCTCCCGGTTTTTTCCGCCAATTGCGGTCACGCCGGGACCCCGCCGCAGCGGCCGGGGCTATAGTCGCCCACCGGGCTCGTTCGGGTCCTCCTCTGCATCGTTCCAGCCGGCCTCTCAAGGGAGGGGATCGACCCTGCCGTGAGCCCACAGCTCGAGCACATCTGGTCGCGCCTGTCGGCGGCCCTCGCCACCGAGGTCGACGAGCCGACGTACCGGATCTGGCTTGCGCCGCTGCGGCCCCTCGAGCTCGACGGCGAGCGCCTGGTGCTCGAGGGTCCCGAGCATTCGCTGCGCTGGCTGCGCGAGCGCTTCGGACGGCTGCTCACCGCCGTGGCCGAGCGCACCCTCGGTCCCGGCGCATCGGTGGAGCTGGTCGCCGCGGGCGCCGCGCCGGCGCCCCCCCAGGCGCAGGTCCCTGCGGCGTTCGATGACTCGCTCGGCAACCCGAAGCTGACGTTCGAGCAGTTCGTCATCGGCGACAGCAACCGCCTCGCCCACGCCGCCGCGCTGACCGTCGCGGAGATGCCGGCCGGTGCGTACAACCCGCTGTTCATCTGCGGCCCTCCCGGCGTCGGCAAGACCCACCTGCTGAGCTCGATCGCCAATCTCGTCACCCTGCACGACCCCGGCATGCGCGTGAAGCTCACGACGGGCGAGGCGTTCACCAACGCGTTCGTCGCCGCGCTCTCCCACGGCGACACCGACAGCTTCAAGGCGCGCTTCCGCGGCGTCGACATCCTGCTCGTCGACGACGTCCAGTTCCTCCAGCACAAGACGCGCACCGAGGAGGAGTTCTTCCACACCTTCAACGCCCTCTATGACGGGGGCCGGCAGCTCGTCCTCACCTCCGACCGGCCCCCGAACGACCTGCAGGCGCTCGAGGACCGGTTGCGCGAGCGCTTCCAGTCCGGCCTCGTCGCCGACGTCGGCCTGCCCGATCACACCACGCGCATGGCGATCCTGCGCAAGCGAGTCCACCACGACGGGATCGCGCTCGCCGACGAGGGTCCGATCGAGCTGATCGCCGACCGCGTCCAGAGCAACGTGCGCGCGCTCGAGGGGGCCCTCATCCGCATCGTCGCCTACAGCTCGCTCACCGGCCGCTCGCTCTCCACCGAGCTCACCGCGGAGGTCCTCGCCGGCCTGTATCCACAGCCAGCGCACGCGTCGTCCACACGCACGATCGCCGACGTCCAGGCCGCCACCTGCGAGCACTTCGGGCTCACGCGCAGCGAGCTCCTGTCCGCAGGCCGCAGCGCACGCCTGGCTTGGCCGCGCCAGCTCGCGATGTATCTGGCACGCGAGCTCACCGGGGAATCCCTGCCGGCGATCGGACGCGAGTTCGGCAACCGCGACCACACGACCGTCATGCACGCCTGCAAGCGCGCGGGGCAGCGCTGCGCCGCCGAGGACGATGCACGGGAGGCTGTGGAGAAGCTGCGTGCGCGACTCGACTCGCCGGCGCCGTGACATCGACGACCGCCGACCGCCGTCCCTGCGAGACTTCTGCGGTTCGCAACCGCTGTGGACGTCAGCCCCACGCCGCCGTTCTGCCGCGCGCGACCCAACCCATCCACATATCAACAGACCTACGTACTACTGGAAATCAATAATTAGATGAAGCTCTCCCTTTCGACTGCCGACCTGCTCGCGCAGCTGCAGACCGTCACCCGCGTGGCCTCGACTCGCAGCGCCGTCCAGGCGCTCTCCGGCGTGATGATCAGCGCCGACGGCGACGGTCGGCCCGAGCTCCGCGCCAGCGACATGGAGATCGGCCTGCGCGTCCCGCTCGCCGCCGACATCGAACGTCCCGGCGCCGCGGTCCTGCCCGCGCGCCTGATGCTCGACGTCGCGCGCTCGCTGTCGGCCGAGCGGCTGACGATCGAGCTGCGGCCCGCCGAGCAGGACGTCGAGCTGATCTGCGGACCGACGACCTTCCACCTGCGGACGCTGCGCCTCGAAGATTTCCCCACGCTGCCGGCGCCGACCTCCGAGAACCGCGTCGTGCTCCCCGGCGAGGCGTTCGTCGCGACGGTCTCGCGGGTGGCACGCTCGGCCTCGCGCGATGAGACGCGCCCCGTGCTGACGGGCATCCTGATGTCGGCGTCCGGCCAGGAGCTGAGGATGGTCGCGACCGACTCCTACCGCCTCAGCGTGAAGGAGACGGCGCTCGAGCAGCCGCTCTCCGGCTCGCTCGAGGCCAACGTCCCGGCGCGCGCCCTGCAGGAGCTCGTTCGCATCGCCCAGCAGGCGCCGGGCGACGAGCTGGCGGTCAGCGTCGGCCAGAACCAGATCGTCTTCGAGTGGGGCGAGGTGACTCTTTCCTCGCGCCTGATCGACGGCCAGTTCCCCAACTACCGCCAGCTCCTGCCCGAGTCCGTCGATCACGAGCTCCGCCTGGCGAGCGCGGAGCTGACCGACGTGGTCCGCCGCATCAGCCTGCTCGCGCAGAAGAACGCGCCGCTGCGCCTCAGCTTCAGCGAGGGCGCGCTCGACGTCTCGGCGCAGACCCCCGATGTCGGCGAGGCGAGCGAGGCGATCCCCGTGCCGTTCCACGGCGAGCCATTCGAGATCGGCTTCAACCCGGAGTTCCTCCGCGACGGGCTCGAGAGCGTCGAGACCGACGAGCTCGTGCTGAAGCTGATCAGCCCGCTGCGGCCCGGGCTGATCGAAACGCCCGACGGGGGCGACTTCGTCTACCTGATCATGCCGATCAGGCTGAACGTCTGAGGTCAGAATCGACGGTGCATGAAGGTCCTCGCCGTCGAGCTGCGCGACTTCCGCACGTACACCCGCGCTGAAGCGCGGCTCGGGGCGGGACTCACCGTCGTCCACGGCGCGAACGGCGCGGGCAAGTCGAACCTGCTCGAGGCGATCTACTACGGCTGCACCGGTCGCTCCCCTCGCACGCGCAACGAGCGCGAGCTGATCCGCTTCGACGCGCCTGCGGCCCGCGTGACGGTCACGCTCAGCGACGGCGGGGAGACGCACGAGCTGGCGGTGGGCTTCGGCGGCCCCGCCGCCGGTGCGCCGCCGGTCAAGCGCATGACAGCCGACGGCGCCGCCGTCGAGCGGCTGCTCGACGCACCGCACCGCCCCCAGCTGAGCGTGTTCATGCCGGAGCGGCTCGAGCTGCTGAAGGGGCCGCCGGCGCTGCGCCGGGCGCACCTCGACCAGCTCGTCGCCGCGATCTGGCCCGCTCGCGCCACGACGCGGCGCGAGTACGCCCGCGTCCTCGCCCAGCGCAACGCGCTGCTCGGGCGGATCCGCAGCGGCGCCGCCGGCACGGCGTCGCTCGCCGCCTGGGACGCGGAGCTCGCGACAGCCGCGCTGGCGCTCCGCGCCGAGCGCGCCGAGGCCGCCGCGTTGCTGACCGCCCCGTTCGCCGAGCGTGCCGAGCGCCTCGGGCTCGCCGGCGCGGCGACCGTCGACTACCGCCCGCGCAGCCGCGCCGAGCACACCGACGCCTTCGTCGCCGAGCTGCGCGAGCGCCTCGACAGCGACCTCGAGCGCGGCTTCACCGGTCACGGACCGCACCGCGACGAGCTCGCGATCAAGCGCGACGGGCGCGAGCTGCGCACCTACGGTTCACAGGGCGAGCAGCGCCTCGCCCTGCTCGCCCTGCTGCTCGCCGAGCGCGCGGTGCTCGCCGCCGAGCGCGGCCGCACGCCGCTGATGCTGCTCGACGACGTGATGAGCGAGCTCGACGCCGACCGGCGCGAGCTGCTCGCGAGCGACCTGGCGGACGGCGGCCAGAGCGTGATCGCCACGACCGACATCGCCCACGTCCCCGGCGCGCTCGACTCCTCCGTAGCGCGCCTGCGCATCTCGAACGGCGCGATCCTCCAGGAGGCGATCGCCGCGTGAGCCGCCGCGCGCCGCGCCCGCTGGCGAGTGCCCTCGACGCCCTCGCCTCCCGCCTCGCGCCCGCCACCACGCTCGGCCGCGCGCAGGAGGCGTGGGAGCGCGTGGCGGGACCGGCGATCGCCGCCGCCTCGACCCCCACCGCCGAGCGCGACGGCGTCCTCACCGTCACGTGCGAGGCCGCCGTCTGGGCCCAGGAGCTCGACCTGATGTCCACCCAGCTGATCGCGGCGCTGAACGCCGAGCTCGGCCCCGGCACCGTGCGCGAGCTGCGCTGCCGGACCGGCTGAGCGGGGGCCCGTCCGCGCCACCGCCGCGCCGGGCGCGACGGCCCGCGCGAGGGCCGCCCGCGCCGCGCTGGCGCAGATCGGCGCAGCCGCCCGGAAACGCCCCGTTTTTCGGCGATTTTGCAGGCATTTACCGCGGATTTCCGGGCGAATCCGACGCCCCATCCTGCTATCCTTCAGCGCAAGATCAACTCGCCCCAGCCGTGGACCTCAGCGCCCCGGAATCCGGGGCGTTCCCGTGTCATCGGAGGGCGATTGACCAACGGCAGCAACAGCTCCGCGAAGAGCAACGGAAACGGGGCAAACGACCCCGACCTGACGGGCGGCTCGGCGACCTACGACGCCCAGGACATCACCGTCCTGGAGGGTCTCGAGGCCGTCCGCAAGCGCCCCGGGATGTACATCGGGTCCACGGGCGTGATGGGCCTCCACCACCTCGTCTACGAGGTCGTCGACAACTCCGTCGACGAGGCCCTGGCGGGCTTCGCTACCGAGGTCTCGGTGACGATCCACCCGGACAACTCCGTGACGGTCGTCGACAACGGCCGCGGGATCCCCGTGGCGACGATGGAGAAGGAGCAGAAGCCGGCGGTCGAAGTCGTCCTCACAGTGCTGCACTCCGGCGGCAAGTTCGGCGAGGGCGGCGGCTACAAGGTGTCCGGCGGCCTGCACGGCGTCGGCGTCTCCGTCGTCAATGCCCTGTCCGAACAGCTCAGCGTGGAGATCCGCCGCGACGGCTACGTATGGACGCAGGAGTACTCCCGCGGCGCTCCGCTGGGGCCGCTCGAGCGGGGCGCGAAGCTCGGCAAGGACGAGGGGACCGCCAACACCGTCACGTTCCTCCCCGACGCCGACATCTTCGAGTCGCTCGACTTCGACTTCAAGACGCTCGAAGAACGCCTGCGCGAGACGGCGTTCCTGACCTGCGGCCTGCGCATCTCGATCGTCGACGAGCGCGGCGAGGGCCACTCCGCCGAGTTCCGCTACGAAGGCGGGATCGAGGACTTCGTCTCATACCTGAACGAGAACAAGGACACCGTCCATCGCAAGGTCATCTTCTTCGCCGACGAGTCCGATGAGGGCGGCGCGGAGGTCGCGATGCAGTGGAACTCCTCCTACCAGGAATCGGTCCACTCGTTCGCCAACAACATCAACACGCGCGAGGGCGGCTCCCACCTCAGCGGCTTCCGCTCGGCCCTCACGCGCACGCTCAACAAGTACGCCCGCGACCACGGGCTCCTGAAGGAGAAAGAGGACAACCTGTCAGGCGAGGACGTGCGCGAGGGCCTGACCGCCGTCATCTCGGTGAAGCTGCGCGACCCCCAGTTCGAGGGTCAGACGAAGACCAAGCTCGGCAACCCCGGAATGGCCGGGTTCGTCGAGGCGATCGTCAACACCGGGCTCGGCGAGTTCCTCGAGGAGAACCCGAGCGACGCGCGCCAGGTCATCAACAAGGCGGTGCAGGCCCAGCGCGCACGCGAGGCGGCGCGCAAGGCGCGCGACCTCACGCGGCGCAAGTCCGCACTCGAGAACTCGACCCTGCCCGGCAAGCTCGCCGACTGCTCGGTCAAGGACCCCTCGCTCGCCGAGCTGTTCGTGGTCGAGGGCGATTCGGCCGGGGGCTCGGCCAAGCAGGGCCGCGACCGCAACACTCAGGCGGTGCTGCCACTGCGCGGCAAGATCCTCAACGTCGAGAAGTCACGCATCGACAAGGTGCTGCAGAACGTCGAGATCCAGGCGCTCATCACCGCGATCGGGACCGGCGTTCGCGACGAGTTCAACATCGAGAACGCCCGCTACCACAAGGTGATCCTGATGACCGACGCCGATGTCGACGGCGCGCACATCCGCACGCTCGCGCTGACTCTGCTGTTCCGCGAGATGCAGGAGCTGATCGAGGCCGGCTACGTCTACATCGCCAAGCCGCCGCTGTACAAGATCAAGCAGGGCTCCCGCGAGCGCTACATCGAGAAGGAGTCCGAACTCGAAGAGATCCTGCTCGCCGAGAAGTGGGAGAAGATCGAGATCTTCGATCGCCACGCCCAACAGTTCAAGCTGACCGAGGCGCGATGGCAGCGCTTCACCCGGCTGCTCAAGCAGTACGAAGGATGGGCGCTGGCGATGCGGGGCCAGCACAGCCACGATGTCGTGCAGTTCCTCGAGGAGTCCTCGCTGCTCAGCGAGCAGATCACGACCGCGGAGCAGGCGGTCGAGCTCCTCAGCCGCGCTGACCTCGACGGCGACTCTCACACGACGACGATGGTCGACGAGGATCCGCTCGAGATACGCGTCAAGGCGGTCGAGGCGAGCACGGGCTTCGCCCGCACGCACCGCATCAAGCGGACGATGTTCGACTCACCCGAGTACCGCCAACTCGTCAAGGTGCACGGGCAGCTGATCGAGCTCGCCGGTACGCCGCCGTTCGACGTCTCGCTCGGCGACGCGCGCGAGGCGGCGCTCTCATTCGAGGCGCTACACGAGGCCGTGATGACGGTGGCGCGCAAAGGCGCCAACGTGCAGCGCTTCAAGGGGCTCGGCGAGATGAACGCCGACCAGCTCGGCGAAACGACGATGGCGCCGTCCACGCGCGTGCTCGCACAGGTGACGCTCGAGGATGCTGTCGCCGCCGACCGGATCTTCTCCAAGCTGATGGGCGACCAGGTCGAGCCACGCCGTGAGTTCATCGAAGAGAACGCGCGGGCGGTAGCCAACCTCGATGTCTGAGGGGGTGAGTCATGGCTTCAGCTGATGTGATCGGCGGGGGCAGCATCGAACCGCGCGCGCTCGAGGACGAGATGCGCACCGCCTATCTCGACTACGCGATGTCGGTGATCGTCGGCCGCGCGCTGCCCGACGTTCGCGACGGATTGAAGCCGGTGCACCGCCGCGTGCTCTACGCGATGAACGAGCTCGGGCTCGGCCCGACGCGCTCCTACTCCAAGTGCGCGCTGATCGTGGGCGAGGTGATGGGCAAGTACCACCCGCACGGGGACTCCGCGATCTACGACACGCTCGTGCGCATGGCGCAGGAGTTCTCGATGCGCAACCCGCTCGTCGACGGCCAGGGCAACTTCGGATCGATCGACGACGACCCCGCTGCCGCGATGCGCTACACCGAGGCCCGCCTCGCCCGCATCGCCACGGAGATGCTGCGCGATCTCGACATGGACACCGTGGACTTCACGCCGAACTACGACGGCAAAAAGCAGGAACCGCTGGTGCTGCCCGCGCGCTTCCCGAACCTGCTCGTCAACGGGTCCTCGGGCATCGCGGTCGGCATGGCCACGAACATCCCGCCGCACAACCTGCGGGAGGTGATCGACGCGACGGTGGCGTTCATCGACGACCCGGATATCCAGGTCGAGGGCCTGATCAAGCACGTCAAGGGCCCCGACTTCCCGACCGGCGGGATCATCCTCGGGCGGGGCGGCATCCGCGACGCCTACGAGACGGGCCGCGGCCGCGTGCGTGTCCAGGCTCGCGCGCACATCGAGCCGCTCAAGGGCGGCAAAGAGGCGATCGTCGTGACCGAGCTGCCGTTCCAGGTCAAGAAGGGCGGCGACGGTGGCCTGATCCAGAAGATCGCCGATCTCGTCAAAGAGGGCCGCATCACCGAGATCGCCAACATCGAGGACCACTCGGACAAGCGCGGGATGCGCCTGGTGATCGAGCTCAAGCGGGACGCGATTCCCAAGGTGGTGCTCAACAAGCTCTACAAGCACACGCCGATGCAGACGACGTTCGGCGTGAACATGGTGGCGCTCGTCGACAACGTGCCGCGGACGCTCGACCTGCGCGCGGTGATCCACAACTACGTCGCCCACCAGCGCGAGGTGATCGTGCGCCGGACCAAGCACGAGCTCTCCGAAAAGGAGGCCCGCGCGCACATCCTCGAGGGCCTGCTCACCGCCCTGGATCACCTCGACGCGATCATCGAACTGATCCGGGGCTCGCGAGACCGCGAAGCCGCCCGCGAGCAGCTCGTCGAGCGCTTCGAGCTGAGCGTGATCCAGGCGACCGCGATCCTCGACCTGCGCCTCTCGCAGCTCACCGCGCTCGAGGCCGACTCGATCAAGCAGGAGCACGCCGACGTGAACGAGCGGATCGCCGAGCTGCGCGCGATCCTCGGCGACGAGACCCGCGTGCTGAATGTGATCAAGGAGGAGCTCGCCGAGATCTCCGAGCGCTTCGGCGACGAGCGCCGCACCGAGATCACCCACTCCGAGGACGAGATCGACATCGAGGACCTGATCGCCGACCAGCAGATGGTGATCACGATCACGCAGACCGGCTACATCAAGTCGCTGCCGCTCGCGACCTATCGCCAGCAGGCCCGCGGCGGCCGTGGCGTGACCGGCATGGACATGAAGGACGGGGACTTCATCGAGCACCTGTTCGTCTGCTCCTCCCACGACTACCTGCTGTTCTTCTCCAACCGCGGCAAGGTCTACCGCTCGAAGGTCTACGAGCTGCCCGAGGCGTCGCGCACCGCCAAGGGCCGCGCGCTCGTCAACGTCCTGCCGCTGCGGGAGGGCGAGCGCATCCAGGCGGTCGTCTCCACGCGCGACTTCGGCGAGACCGCCTACCTCGTGTTCGCGACCCGCAACGGCACCGTCAAGAAGACCGAGCTGCGTGCATACAACACGCCGATCAAAGCCGACGGGATCATCGCGATCAACATCCGCGACGACGACGAGCTGCTCGCCGTCCGCGCGGTCGATCCCGACGACGAGATCATCATGGTCTCCCGCGCCGGGCTCGCCGTGCGCTTCGCCGAGTCCGACGCCCGCGCCATGGGCCGTGACACGACCGGCGTCCGCGGCATGGACGTCGGCAAGGCCGGCCGCGTGATCGCGATGGACGTCGCGCGCGACGACATGGACCTGCTCGTCGTCACCGAGAACGGCTACGGCAAGCGCTCGCAGATCAGCCAGTACCGCAAGACCAATCGGGGCGCCAAAGGCGTGAAGACGATCGGGCTCACCGAGAAGAAGGGTGGCCTCGCCGGCGCGCTCGTCGTGCGCTACCACCAGGAGCTCGTGTTCATCAGCGTCGGCGGGATGGTCCAGCGCACGTCCGCGGCCGGCATCTCGCAGCAGGGCCGCTCCGCCACCGGCGTCCGCGTCATGAACCTGAAGGACGAGGACCTCGTCAGCGCCGTGGCGCTGGTCGTCGATACGGGCGAGGAGGACGGCGAGGAGGCTGCCGCGCTCCCGGCCGACTCCGCGGCCCCGCCCGCGGACGCTCCCGGCGAGGCCTAGAACCCCGCCGCAGAGCTCCGCAAACCGGGCGATCCCGGAGCGAAGCTCGCCCTCCTACCGCGTGGCCCGGCCGCGACCCGCGTCTGCGTGGCTCCTTCGGCCGTCGGAGGTTTAGCCCCGGTGCCCTGAGCGGACGTCTGGTTGACACGGGCGTCCAACGTGTCCAGATTCCGGCGCCTCGGCTCAGCAAGCCCCCGCGCCGATCCGACAGCGGAGTGTGCACAAGGAACGCTCACACGCCCCCGCGAGCATCTCGGCGATCGCCGCCCTCACGATCGCCGCCCTGACGTTCGCCGCCCCCGCGCTTGCCCGGCGCCCGGTCAGCCGGCACAACCACCGCTCCTGCGGCACGCACGCCTGCCACGTCGCCTCGAAGCATCACGCCTCGCCCAAGCCCCAGCGCGTGAGGACGACGCACACGCACACTAATACGCACACGAGTACGCACACGCACACGAGTACGCACACGCACACCACTTCTGCTCCTGCCGTCAACCACGCTGCGGCAGCGACCGTCCCCACGACCTCGCCGCCCGCGGTCATCGCGAACGTGCTCGCCACCCCCTGCCAGAACACCTCGCTGACGCCCGAAGCCGCGAACCTCCCGGTGATCCGCGCCTCGATCCTCTGCCTGATCAACCGCGTGCGCGCCGAACACGGCGAGGAACCGCTCGCCGAGAACCCCGAGCTCGACCGCGCCGCCGAAGAACACAGTCAGGAACTAATCGCCGACGACTACTTCGCGCACGTCTCCCCCAGCGGGCTCACACCCGTGCAGCGGATCGAGGCGACCGGCTACGTCCCCGGCCCGAGCGTCGGCTACGTGCTGGGCGAGAACCTGGCATGGGGCACGCTCAGCCTCTCGACCCCGCAGGCGATCGCGAGCGCCTGGGTCGCCTCCCCAGGCCACCTCGCGAACATCCTCGAAGCGCAGTACAAGGACACCGGGATCGGCGTCATGGCCTCTGTCCCGCCCTCGCTCGGCGACGGCCAGCAGGGCGCGACCTACGCCCAGGAGTTCGGCGTCATCCTCCACTGAGCACTCCCTTGCCGGGCGTCGTCGGCGTCCGCTACTCTGGCCAGACCAGAGAAAGGAGGTGGTCCGTACGTTGAGTGACAGTTCTTGCGGGACCCTGGAGGTGACCGGCCGCTAGGTCGGAACCCCGGGAGGGTGGGCACTCCATCCCCGGGGCGAAAAGGCTGGACCGCTTAGCGGAATCCAACCCGGGCCACCCCGAGACGGCCGCTGGCAATGGTCCCTCCGGCATCGCTTCGCCGCCTCGGATATCCAGTCAGAGCAGTAACGCGAGGGGCGTCCACGGGCGCCCCTCGCCCTTTCTCGAGGGCGCACAACGCGCCGGCCTATGAGTCGAGGCGTCGGTCAAGCCGGGGAGGGGCCCCGGGGATGATCGATCTGTCGATCATCTTGGGGAGGGCTCCCCGGCTTGACCCCCTCAGGCGGCCTGCGGCAGGTAGGCGAGCCAGGCAGCGGGGATCGTCGGGCTCGCCACGTGGATGAAGATCTCGGCGCGCGGGGTCCGCGGCGCGTGGCGCGGGTGCATGCTCGCTTCGCGCGGCAGGCGGTCGCCCTTGCGCCGGTTGCATGGCGCGCACGAGGCGACGATGTTCTCCCAGCTCGAGGACCCGCCCTTCGAGCGCGGGATCACGTGGTCGACCGTCAGGTTGGAGCGCGAGCCGCAGTACTGGCAGGTCCAGCTGTCGCGCGCGAACACCGCCCGGCGCGTGATCTTGCGCCGGTGCGCGTCGCGCGGGACGCGCACGTAGGTGATGAGCCGGATCACGACCGGCCGGGCATAGGTGGAGCTCTCCGAATGCAGCGTCGTCGCGCCGCGCTCGATCAGCTCCGCCTTGTCCTTGAGCAGGAGAACGACCGCGCGGCGGACTGTGCAGACGTTGATCGGCTCGTACGTCGCGTTGAGAACGAGCACCCGGCCACCGATCGCCGTTGCAGGCGACGACTCAGGTCCGCGCCGCTGGTGCTCTTGTGACGACGCGGACCCCACCGGCTCTGGTGGGACCGTGCACTCCATGTCAGGGCGCCAGTGTAGCGGGGCGTGCTGCCCTATAAGAGCCCAACACGCGCACCTCCTCGCTGGCACCGCCCATCGCCGCGAGCGCCGAGGAAACCGCCTCGTCCTCGATGCTGCCCTCGAGGTCGGCGAAGAACATGTAGCTGCCCAGCCGCTCGCGGCGCGGGCGCGACTCGATGCGGGTGAGGTTGACATCGCGGTCGGCGAGCTCGTTCAGGCAGCGCACCAGCCACCCCGGCCGCGCGGCGCCCTCCCCCCAGAAGACGATCGAGGTCTTCCACCCCTCCTCGCCGTGCTGCTGCAGCGGCGGGCTCCCGCCCGCGTCGCCGCGTCCGAGCCACACGAACCTGGTTTCGTTGTCGTCGCGGTCCTGCACCGACTCGCGCAGGACGACCCCTCCATAGATCTGCGCCGCGAGCAGCGTGCCGATCGCCGCCCGCCCGCGCCCGCCGTCCGCGACGACCGTTCGCACGGCCTCGGCCGTGGAGGCGGCGGGCAGCACCTGCGCCCCCGGGAGCTCGCCGCGGAGGAAGCGCAGGCATTGCCCGGGCACCTGCGGATGCGTCAGCACGAGCTCGATCTCCCCCAGGTCGACCTTGGCCGCGGCGATCAGCGAGTGGCGCACGCGCAGCAGCTGCTCGCCGACGACGCGCAGCGCGCCCTCTCCGTCCGCCAGCAGGTCGAGCGTCGCGTTCACCGAGCCCTCGAGCGAGTTCTCGATCGGCACGATCGCCCAGTCCGCCCGTCCCTCGCGCACCGCCCCGGCCGCCTCGAAGATCCCGGGCTCGGCGAGCGGCTCGACGCTCCCCCGCGCCGTTCCCGCGAACAGGGCCTCCTCGCTGAACGTCCCCTCCGGCCCGAGGTAGGCGACCCGGGGCCGGGCCGCACCGGCCTCAGGCCGAGGCCTGTGCCGGGTCATCGACGCCCGCCGTCCCGGCCGCCAGCGCGATCCGCACCGCCTCGGCCTCCTCCGGCGAAAGCTCGATTTCGCCCTGCCCGCCCACGACCTGCTTGCCGTAGACGCGCGCCTGGTCGCGGTGGTGGATGCACGAGAGCACGATCCCCGAGTGGTGCTCGTCGAGCAGCGCGATCGACATCGACTGCTGGCCCGAATGCTCGTTGTAGGCGTCGTAGCGCACGAGCGCCCGGTGCGAGATGCGCGTCTGCATCGCCTGCTCGACGCCGGCGAGCCGGCTGTCGAGCCGGACCGCCGTCTCTTCGACGTACTCGTGCAACGCCTGGAAGGCCTCCTGCACCGTCGCCGCGTGGGCGACGAGATCCTGCTGGCCATGCTCTCCGACGATCGCGCGCTGGTCGCGGCGCAGGCGCCGGAGCGCGGTCGCGAGCGCCGCACAGCACGCGAGCGCGATCACGGCGGCCGCCGCCGCCGCGACGGCCACCACGCCGTCTGTGCCGGTCAGCGTGGCGAGCATCGCCCACAACTTACTGCGAGAAGATCGCCAGGTAGGTGCCCTTGTTGTTTTCGGTGTTGGTCTCGCCGGGAACCGGCTCGACGTACGCTTCGATCTTCGCCGCCACGCCGAGCGGGATCCCCGACACGGGGATTTCCACGTTCACCTTCGAGCCCGGCTGCGTCTGGTTGATCGAGTGCGAAGCCTTGTACTGCTTGCCGCTCGCGCTGACCGTGATGTCGACCTTGACGTTCGTCTCTTCGTTGGAGCCGGTGTTTTCGACGCCGACCGTGAACGTCGGGCTGCCGCCGCCGCTGATGTGGTTGATCGTCGGTTCCGCCGCCAACGTGTTGCTGCCGACGCTCACGCCGAGCAGCGAGCTGCCGTGCGTGCCCGAGGAGGCCGTGCTGGTCCCGTTCGTCTGCTGGCCGGTGAGGCGCGAGAGCACAGTGCCTGCTTCGAGCCAGCCGAGGTTCGGCAGGGAGCGGCTGGGCGATGTGCTCAGGCCGTGGATGCCGCTGCTGGCGAGCGCCTGCTTGATCAGCGGCACGACCCGCTGCGAGTAGATCACGTCGGAGGCGAGGAAGATCTCCATGTCGCCGGCGATCAGCGAGCTCGCCTGTTTGCCCTGGCCCCCGAGCGCGGTCGGCACCAGTGCCGCGATCTTCGTCACCCCTTCGGCGCGCAGGTTCATCGCCAGCAGCAGCGCCCGTTGCGCCGAGGTCATGCTCGAAGGCACGCTCAGCGAGGCGGCTTTCGCCGCGAGCGCCTGCGCCTGCACGCGCAGCTGGTTGATCTGGACCTCGACGTCGAGCGCGGACTTGCCCGGCGCGCCCGCGAGCGCCGTGAACAGCGGCCCGGTCACCTGCGAGTCCGATTCCTGCGCGAGCGTGCTGACCGCGTGGTTGTAGTCCTTCAGTTCCTGCGATTTTTCGCCTTTGAGGCAGCCGTTGATCACGAGCACGATCACGATCAGCAGCACGAGCCCGACGCCGAGCGCCACGCGCCGGCGCACCATCAGCGCGTGCTGATCGGCCCCGCGCGGGCCCCGCGATCCCTGCGGGCGCCGCGGCCGCGGGCCCTGGGCCGTACGGGCGCCGCCCGCCCCGGCGCTGCCGGGCGTGCGCGGCGCGCGGCGGCGCGCGGTCTCCTCCTCGTCGTCGTCGAAGAACGAAATTTCCGCCAGCTCCCAAAGTGCCGTTTTGCAGGGACTTCGGGGCGAAGTATTACCGGACCCAGGCGCGCAAGCGAGCCTGCAAGTTCTCGGTCACCCCCGAACACGCGCGTTTTGGCGGCAGGAGCGCCGCCTGCGGCGGCGAAACGCCCAACTCGGTGGAGTCTCCCGAGACGCTCGTGCAGCCCTCGCCCGCGCGGCGCCCCGCGGCGGCGCAACCGCCCCCGCGCTTCAGCCGCGCGCGCGAGGAGACGCCGTCCGGAAACGGTCGCGAGGACCTGCTGCTCGACCGCTATCGCCCGCTCGAAAAGCTCGGCGCCGGGGGCTTCG
>DATARO010000013.1:0-45376 GCA_036264095.1 Solirubrobacteraceae bacterium
CTCGCACAACAGCGCGCTGTCCTCGCGCCACATCCGCAGGCGGCCCTGGCCGCCACCGTGGCAGATGCTGTTAGTCGCCAGCTCGTTGACCGCGAGCACCAGGTCTGAGGCCCGCTCGGCCTCGAGTGACGCACTCGCCGCGGCGTCAGCGACCAGGCTGCGCAGTTCGCCGAGGTGGTCGATCGTGAAGTCCACTTCCGTCGGCTCCGCAGTGAGCTGTTGGCGTCCGCGTCGACTGCTCATGCCTGCTCCTCGCCGCCGCTCGCCTGCCCGCCCGCTCAACCGCGTCGACATCCAGAACCGTCTTCCGAAATCGCTCGCACCAGGTCCATAAACGGCCTCCAGACGCTTGTCCGCCGGCTTCCTGTTGCTCGGGTGTTACCCGCGCAGGCTCCCGGCTAATCTGGTCAGGGAGGCCTGCATGGATTCGCCCCGCTGCTCGGGGGCCGGCAGGCCGCGTTCGGCGGCCTCGCCGGGCGCGGGCTTGGGGTCCTCAGGTGCCGAGCAGGCCGCGTTCGCCGGCGTCGCCGCCGAGTCCGGCGTCGGCGCGCGCGATCGTTACGAGGTGGTCGCCGACACCGGCGATCTCGAGCAGCCGCTGGACCTGCGCCGGCCCCGGCGTGATCGCGAACGCCCTGCCCGACTCGCGCGCCCGCTCATGCGCCGCCAGCAGCACGCGCAAGCCGGCGGAGTCGATGAACTCGAGGCGGGAAAGGTCGAGCACGAGCGCGTCGAGCGTGCCGGTCTCGGCGCGCTCGATCTCGGCCGCCAGCTGCGGCGCGGCCGCGAGGTCGAGTTCTCCCTGGAGCGCCAGGACCACGCGATCAGGCGCGCTCAGCACATCCACGCGGAGGCGTTCATCGGTGGTCATTCGCGGGGTCCCGGCTTGATTGCGGCGTGGACTGGCACGGGTCATGGCCTCCTGGACGGGTCGAGCAGCTGCAGGGTGAGGGTCTCGGCGGAGTCGCCCTCGCCGACGGTGTGGTGGTCCGCGAGCTTCTCGAGCACGCGCCCGAGCCCCCTGACGTCGGAATCGAGCACGAGCCGCTCGGCACCGCCGGCGGGGAGCGGGCCCACGCGCAGCTCGAGGTCGCGCGGCTCGACGTTGATCGCCATGTGCAGGTAGTCCTCGTCGCTGCGGGTGCGCGCGTGGGCCACGAGCGCGTCCCCGACGAGCTGGGAGTCCGAGATGCGGTCGGTCGAGAAGTGTGCGCGGGCTGCCAGCACACACAGCAGCCGCGGGATCACCGAGCGAGCGAGCACACGTGGCGCAACGCTGATCGCGGCCGTGCCGGAGGCGCGCCGCCCGTCGAAGTCGGGCAGCACGCCCAAGGCGTGGCCATTGCCGTTCGGGACTGCGGGCTCGAGCGCCTGCGCGCTCGGAGCCGAGAACGACATCCGCACCGCCGTGCCGGGGCCCTCGGTGAGCTCGTCGAAGGCGACGGCGTCACTGAGCGCTTCGATCACCGGCACGCCGAGGCCCGGTTCGGCTGCATCGATATCCGCCCCGCGGGCGATTCCCACGCCGTGATCGCGCACGAGCACCTCGATCGATCCGTCCGCGAGCACGACCTCCACCTCGAGCGGCCCCTCGCCGCCCGCGTAGGCGTGCAGGACGACGTTGTTGCAGGCCTCGGTGACCGCGGTTCGGATGTCGCCGAGCTCCGCGCCCTGCAGGCCCGTCGCGTCGGCGACGCCGGTGAGCGTCTCGCGTACGAGCAGCACGTTCTCGGGCTTGTTCAGGAGATCGAGTCGGACGTTCGGGAGACCTGCCATCACCAACCCGCGATCGACGCCACAGAGGCCGGCCCGCTCCCAGCCGGCGCTGTAAACATATCGATCCAAGGGGGCCGGGCTCGACGCGCAGGCCGCTCGCTGCGGTGAACCCGCTAGGGCGTTGCGGTCAGGGCGCGGAGCTGGTCGAGCGAGCGCCGCAGCAGTCGAGAGACCTGCATCTGCGAAACGCCCACCTCCGCCGCGATCTGAGTCTGCGTGAGACCCTCGATGAAGCGCATGCGCAGGATCTGACGCTCGCGCTGGGGGATCTGGTCCAGCACCGCGACGACCGTCGCGTCGAGCTCCACGAGCTCGTAGCGGGCGTCGGTTTCGCCGACGGAGTCGCCATAGGTGATCGCTTCGTCCTCGGCGCTCGGGCGCGGCGCATCCAGCGAGAGCGACTCGTATGCCTGGATCGCGAGCAGCGCGTCGATCACCTGTTCCTCATCGAACTCGAGGAACTGGGCGAGCTGCGAGACGGTGGGTGCATGGCCGTGGCTGTTGGCGAAGGCCTCCTGCGCGTCGCGGACCTTGAGGGCGCGCTCCTTGTCGCCGCGCGGCACGTGCAGCGACCAGCCGGAGTCGCGGAAGTAGCGCCGCATCTCGCCGAGGATCGTCGGGATCGCGAAGGACGCGAACGACGGCCCGCGCGACGGGTCGAAGCGGTCGAGCGCCTTCAGAAGGCCGAGGGCCGCAACCTGGAGCAGGTCTTCGTAGGGCTCGGAGGAGCGGTCGTAGCGGCGCGCGAGGCTGCGCGCGAGCGGCATGAACCGCTCGACGAGCGCTTCGCGTGCACCGGCGTCCCCGTGGCGCTGCCAGCGGACGAACAGCTCGTTGGTCACTTCCCCTGTACGCGGTTGGAGCCGGCCGGAAGGCCTGGATGTTGCGATTGCCGTGATCGCGATCTCCTCCTCGTCAATCCAACTTTTGGGGTAGGTCCGCAGCACGGCCTACCCACTCGCGAGCAGTGTAACCAAGAGATACACGGTTGTCCAGTGGTACGACAATGGGGATCTCCGTGTCCAGCGGGCGCGGGGGCCTTTCCGGGCCGCGATCTACGCGGGCCGCGGCTGGATCAGGGGATCTCGATCGCTCGGATCGAGTGCTCGTCAGGGAGCTTGTCGAGAATCCCGCGCAGCACCTCGCGCTCGTCGGCCTGCTCGCGCTGCAGGTCGTTCATCAGCAGCCTGACGGCGCTGTGGGTGATCTTCATCTGCTCGGGAGTCAGCGCGACCGTGAGGAGCCGCTCGCCGGGCGCGGGCTCGTCCAGGTGGCCGAGCACCTCGCGGGCCAGCGCACGGATCGTAGGCTCGTGCGCCTCATCCGAGATCAGCAGGCGGAGGGCGCTCGCCGCGACGGGGATCTCGGCCGGCTCGAGGAACAGGTGGTAGCCCGGGCCGTCCCCCGGCTCGTCGTCGGCGGCCATCATGTGCTCGGCTCCGCCGGCGCGGCCCTGCGCTCGCGCTGCAGGCGCGCGAGTCGCCCGCCGCCGGCGCCCAGGAACATGCCGATGATCGCGGTGACGACTGCGAACAGCGGTGGGAAGCTTCCGAGCGAGATTTTCGCGTGCGTGCCCGCGATCGCGTGCGCGACGAGCAGCCCGGTTCCGTAGATCCCGCCGCCGACCAGCCCGCGGTCCGCGCCGCCCCAGCCGTCGCGGTGCTCGAAGCCCGCGAGGAAGCCGCCGATGCCGGCGAGGATCGCGACCGCCCAGTAGGCACCCGTGGAGACGCCGATCAGGATCCCGGCGACCGCGCCGATGATCGCGGGCACGACGCCGCCGAGCACGATCTGCACCGGTCTCGGCCTGTCTCTGAACAGCGTCGGTTCCATCGCGGACCTCCCCTTTCCCTCCCGCAAGGCTATCGGCTCGGATCTCCCGCGGGAGTCGCCGTGGACAGCGCCATAAGCTTGCGGTTGTGGACCGCCCGAGCGGCATCACCCTGTCGGTTCTCGATCAATCCCCGATCGCGGAGGGCTCCGACGGGCCGACCGCGCTGCGCAACACGATCGACCTCGCGCGTCTGGCCGACGGGCTCGGCTACAGGCGCTACTGGGTCGCCGAGCACCACGGCGGGCCGATGCTCGCGGGACCGAGCCCCGAGGCGCTCATCGGTCCGCTCGCCGCGGCCACGGAGCGGATCCGGGTGGGCAGCGGCGGGGTGATGCTGCCGCATTACAGCCCCTTCAAGGTCGCCGAGACGTTCAGCCTGCTCGCGGGCCTGTACCCGGGCCGCATCGACCTCGCGCTCGGGCGGGCGGCCGGCACCGATCCGCTGACCGCCTTCGCGCTCCAGCGCGACCGCCGCCACGCCGCCCCCGACGACTTTCCCGCCCAGCTCGCCGAGCTGCTGGCCTACCTCGATCGCCGCCTGCCGCCCGAGCACCCGTTCGCGCGGCTGGCGGACACCCTCCCGGGGCTGCCCGAGCGCCCGGACCCGTGGCTGCTCGGCTCGTCCCCGCAGAGCGCGGTGTGGGCGGCCGAACTCGGGCTTCCCTACGCCTTCGCCGACTTCATCAATCCCGAGGGGGCCGAGGTGGCAGCCGCCTACCGCGAGCGCTTCGCCGCCGATCCTCACGAGGGCCGAGCGCCGCGCGTCGCGGTCGCGGTCTGGATCATCTGCGCCGAGACCGACGAGCAGGCGCAGCGCATCGCCGCGAGTGGCCGCATGGCCTTCACGCTGCTGCGCCGCGGGCAGCTCGTCGCCATCCCCTCGCCGGAGAAGGCGGAACGCTTCCTCGCCTCCGACAGCGGCGGCGCCGAGGCTGGCCCGCGCCCCCGCCGGCGCACGATCGTGGGCGAGCCCGCTGCCGTGCGGGCCGAGGTCGAGGAGGTGGCCGCGAGCTACGGGGCCGACGAGGTGATCGCCGTCAACGTCACGTACTCGCACGCGGACCGCCGGCGCTCCTATGAGCTGCTCGCCGAGGCCTTCGCGTTGCAGGCGGTGCCCTCGTGAGCGCGGCGGTGGAGGTCCGGCGGGCGCGCGACGCCGACGTGCCTGCGCTGGCGCGCATGCTCGCGCGCGCCTTCCACGACGACCCGGTGGCCGAATGGGCCTACCGCCACGACGCGCTGCGCCCGCGCGCGCTCGAGCGCTTCCAGGCGATCCGCACGCGCCAGCTGCTCCCCGAGGAGGAGGTGTGGACCGCCGGCGACCACTCGTGCGCGGCCCTGTGGGCGCCGCCGGAGCGGTGGAAGACGACGCTCGTCCAGGACGCGGCCTTCATCCGCAGCTTCATGCACCCGCGGCTGATCTGGCGCTTCCCGCTCGTCGCCGGCGGGTGGCTGGCCCTCGAGCAGAAGCACCCCCACGACACCCCCCACTACTACCTCGCCGTCCTGGGCACCGATCCCGCTCGCCAGGGCCAGGGGCTCGGCTCGCGGCTGCTCGCGCCCGTGCTGCAGCGCTGCGACGAAGACGGCGTCGGCGCGTTCCTCGAGTCCTCGAAGGAGCGGAACATCGCGTTCTACTCCCGCCACGGCTTCCGCGTCGTCGAGGAGGTGCGCCTGTTCTCGGGGCCGCCGATGTGGCAGATGTGGCGCGACCCGCGGCCCTAGCCGCGTGTCGCTCTTGACGCAGAGGCTCCGCGCGCAGCTGCTGTGCGGCGGCCGCGCGGGCGGCGTCACCGAGGTGGCGCGCCACCTGCTGGCGGTGCAGAGCCAGGACGCGCGCGGCGTGCGGCTCGCGATCCGCGCGAGGACGCGCGGGCTGACGGCGGCCGACGTCGACGCCGCCCTGGCGGCGGGCGACGTCGTGGTCACGTGGCTGAACCGCGGAACGCTTCATCTCGTCGCCCGCGAGGATCATCACTGGCTACACGCCCTGACAGCGAGGCCGCGGCTCGCCGGCTGCGTCCGCCGGCTCGCGCAGGAGGGCGTCGAGCCGGCGCAGGCCGACCGCGGTGTCGCGCTGATAGCCCGTGCGCTGCAGGACGGGCCGCGCGATCGCGCCGCGCTCGGCGCGGTGCTCGCCGCGGCCGGCATCCCCACCCGCGGGCAGGCCCTGATCCATCTGCTGATGCTGTCGAGCCTGCGCGGCGTGACCGTCCGCGGCCCGATGCTGGGGAAGCAGCACGCCTACGTGCTGACCGCCGACTGGCTCGGCCCGGCGAAGCCGGTGGCGCGCGAGCGCGCGCTCGCCGAGCTTGCGCGGCGCTACCTGCGCGCCCACGCGCCCGCCGACGAGCGCGACCTCGCCCGGTGGGCCGGCCTGCCGCTGCGCGACACGCGCGCCGGGCTCGAGGCGATCGCCCGCGAGCTGACGCCGCTCGCCGGCGGCCGCGTCGCGCTCGCGCGGGCTGCACCGCGCGCGGGCCGTCCGCGCCCCCTGCTGCTCGGCGCATTCGAGCCGCTGCTGCTCGGCTGGCGCTCGCGCGAGGAAGTGGTCGGCGCGCACGCGCCGGCTGTGGTGCGGGGTGGGATGTTCCACCCATTCGCCGCGGTCTCCGGACGCGCGGCGGCCACCTGGTCGATCCGTGACCGCGCCGTCGTCCTCGCGCCGTTCGAGGGCGGCGCGAGGACGGAGCTCGCGCGCACGCTCGAGGCCGATGCCGCCGACGTGCTGCGCTTCCTCGCGCTCGACCCGGCTCCGGGCCGCGCGCTGCAAACCGTTGCCTGAGCCGCGCCGCGCGTGATCCCCGCGAGGCGGCCGGGCGTAAGAATGGGCGCTGTGGCGGGGGGACGACACGATCCGCAGGCGGCCGCGGCAGCGATGCGAGACCTCGCCGACGAGGAGCTCATGCAGCTCGTCCGCCGCGGGCACGCGCCCGCGTTCGAGGTCGTCTACGACCGCCACGCGGGCGTCGCCTTCTCGCTCGCCTACCGCATGTGCGCGCAGCGGGCCGTCGCCGAGGACATCGTGCAAGAGGCGTTCCTGTCGCTCTGGCGCAGCGGCGCGCGCTATGACCGCACCCGCGGGAGCGTGCGCACGTGGATCCTCGGCATCGTCCACAACCGCGCGATCGACGCGCTGCGGCGCTCGGCGGTGCGCGAGCGCGGGCGCGTGAGCAACGAAGGCCTCGAGGAGCGGCTGGCAGCGAGCGAGCGCACGGACCTCGAGGTCGCCCGCCGCGAGGAGGCGCGCGAGCTGCGCGTCGCGCTCGAGACGCTGCCCGGTGAGCAGAGCCGGGTGATCGAGCTCGCCTACTTCGGGGGTCTCACGCAGACCGAGATCGCGACGCTGCTCGACACCCCGGTGGGGACGGTCAAGGGACGAATGCGCCTCGGCCTGGCGAAGATGCGGCTGGCACTCGGCGATCCGGCGGAGGTGGCGCGATGAGCGAGCAGGCACATACGCAGGGTGCCTGCGACGGCAACGCGGCGCCGTACGTGCTCGGGGCGCTCTCGGAGGCCGAGCACGCCGCGTTCGTCGTGCACATGGAGACGTGCGCGGTATGCCGCGACGAGGTCGCCTCGCTCCAGGTCGTGGCCGATGCGCTCCCGCTCGCCGCGCCGCAACTGCTCCCGCCGCCCGAGCTCAAGCAGCGTCTGATGGCGCAGGTGCGGGGCGAGGCGGCCGGCGCCGAAACGCCGCCCGAGCGCCCGCGTGCTCGCCGGCTGCCGCTGTGGCGCCCCGGGTTCGCGCCGGCCGTCCTCGCTGTCGCGGCGCTGATCGCGCTGCTGGCGGTCGTGCTCGCCGGAGGCGGCGGGACCACGACCCGCAGCTTCCGCGCCACGGTCCATCCGCCCGGCGCCGCCGGCGTCGTCACCGTCAGCGGAACGCACGCGCAGCTCACGCTCACGGGGATGCCCGCGACCGAACGCGGGCGCGTGTACGAGCTCTGGGTCAAACGCGGCGGCGCACCGGCGCCGACCGACGCCCTGTTCACGGTCACGTCCGCGGGCCGCGCGACGGTCGGCGTGCCGGGCAGCGCGGCCGGCGTCAAGGCCGTGCTCGTGACCTCCGAGCCGCTCGGCGGCAGCCGCACGCCGACGCGCCCTCCGGCGATCGTCGCCTCGATCGGCTGAGAGGCGCTCAGGCCGGCTCGCTCGACGACACGCGCAGCTCGGCTTCGCCCACGCGCACGCGGTCGCCCGGGTGCAGCTGGCGCCCGCGCCGCGTCTCGACGATGCCGTTGACCAGCACGCCGTCGGCCGCGAGCAGCGCCTTGGCCTCGCCGCCGGCGTCCACGACGCCCGCGAGCTTCAGCAGCTGGCCGAGCCGGATCGTCGCGCCCACGATCGTCACCTGCTGCTCCACGGCGCAACCGTAGCTGCCCACGCCTTGCGCTACGGTCGCGCGGTGGGCGAGCGCAGCGGATACGCGCCGGGGACGTTCTGCTGGGTCGAACTCGCGACGACCGACCACACGGCCGCAAAGGCGTTCTACGCGGGGCTCTTCGGATGGGTCGCCGAGGACCGCCCGGCCGGCGAGGGCGTCAGCTACTCGATGATGAGCCGCGGCGGGCGCCATGTCGCCGCGATCGCCCCCCAGCCCGAGCGCCAGCGGGCCGCCGGGGCGCCGCCGAGCTGGAACTCCTACGTGTCCGTCTCCAGCGCGGACGAGGTGCTCGAGCGCGCCCGCGAGCTCGGCGGCGCCGCCCATGCGCCGGCGTCCGACGTCTTCGACGCGGGCCGCATGGCGGTCGTCCAGGATCCGCAGGGGGCCTACTTCGAGCTGTGGGAGCCGCGCGAGCACCCTGGAGCCGGCCTCGTGAACGCCCCGGGCGCGCTCACCTGGAACGAGCTTGCGAGCAGCGACCCGGAGGCCGCGGCGAGGTTCTACGGCGAGCTGCTCGGCTGGACGAGCGCGCCGTTCGAGGGCGCCGGCGAGCCCTACCTGTCGATGCGCAACGGCGACGGCGACGCCGCCGGCATCCGCGGCCTGCGGGCAGGCGAGACGGGGCCCCACTGGCTCGTCTACTTCGGGACAGACGACGTCGCCGCTGCGCTCGCCGAGACCGAGCGCCGCGGCGGCCGCGTGCTCGCGGCCGAGCGCGACATCGGCGTCGGCAGGGTTGCAGTCGCGGCGGATCCGCAGGGCGCGCGATTCGCTCTGTTCGCCGGCCACCTCGACCCCTGAGGCGCGCTCATCCGGCCGCTCTGCGGGCATGCAGCTCGCGCGCGGCGAGCTCGTGGTCGACGATCCGCGCGGGGTAGTCGAGCGCCCGCCGCTCGCGGGCGGGGAGCGTCCATGGCCGGTGCACGGCGGCGCCCTCGATCGCTGACAGCTCGGGCACGTAGCGGCGGACATAGTCGCCAAGGGGGTCGAAGCGCTCGGCTTGGCGGAGCGGGTTCAGAACGCGGTTCGGACGCGCGTCGTTGCCCGTGCCCGCGACCCACTGCCAGTTGCCGACGTTGTTCGCGACATCGGCGTCGCACAGCAGCTCGGCGAAGTGAGCGGCGCCGAGGCGCCAGTCGATGTAGAGCGTCTTCGTCAGGAACGACGCGACGATCATCCGCGCGCGGTTGTGGATGAATCCCTCGTGCAGGAGCTGCCGCATCCCCGCGTCGACGATCGGGTAACCGGTGCGGCCCGCACGCCAGGCCTGGGCGACCCGCCCCGCACGCCTCCAGCGATCCCCGCGCGGGTGGTAGTCGACGGCAATCATGTCGGGCCGCGCGGCGAGCACCTGATGGTGGAAGTCGCGCCAGCAGAACTGCCGCGCGAAGCCGCCGCTGCGGTCCCGCCCTTCGGCGCGCGCGAGCACCGTGCGGGGGGAGAGGCAGCCGAAGTGCAGATAGGGGCTCAGATGCGAGGTGCGCGCGGCGGCGAGGTCGTCGCGGAGGGAGTCGTAGCCGCCGAGGCCACCGCGCACAAAGCCCGTGAGCGCCCGCCGCGCCTCGCGCTCGCCGCCGGCCGGGAGCTCGGGCGATGGCTTCGCGCGCGTGAGCTCCGAGAGCGATGGAACCGCGGCGCGGGGCAGTCCGGACGGCACGGCGATCCGCCGCGGGGCGGGCAGCGGGTCCGCGCGAGGGGCCTCACTCCACGCCCGCATGTAGGGCGTGAAGACCCGGTAGTGGTCGCCGCCGACGGGCGTTACGGCTCCCGGCTCGAGCACCGTCACGCCCGGATGCGTGCAGAGCCTCACCCGCTCGCGCTCGCAGGCGTCGCGTAGGCGGCGTTCGCGTGCGCCCGCGTAGGGCGTCGTGTCGGCGCTCATGTGGATGGTGTCGGCCTGCCATTCCCCCGCGACGCGCAGCGCCTCGTGCACGACGTCGCCCCGGCGAACGATGAGCGTCGCGCCGCGATCGGCGAGCGCCGAGGCGAGGCCGGCGAGGCTCTCCACCAGGAACGCGAGCCGGTTGGGGGACCCGCAGCGCCGTCGCAACAGCTCGCGGTCGAGCACGAACAGCGGGACCACCTCGCGGTGCTCGCTCGCGGCCCGGCTCAGCGCGCCGTTGTCGTGCACGCGCAGGTCGCATGTGAACAGGACGACCGCGCGGCTCACGGCGCAGGCGCGCGCGCGGGCTCCGCAGCCGGCCCGCGTTCTTCGGCGAGCGCCGCGCGCAGCGCGTCGTCGAAGCTTTCGGGCTCGATCCCGAACGGCTCGGCGCCGCTCGGGTCGGCGACGGTCGTCTCGGTGCGCAGCCCCTCCACCAGCGGTCGCGCCACATTCGTGTCGACCGGCGTGACGAGTCCCAGCCACAGCGCCGAAAGCCATGGGCTGATCAGCGGCACCGGGAGCCGTGGGCGGGGCCGCACGCCCATCGCGAGCGCCATGCGGTCGAGCATGTCCCCGTAGGAGAGGATGTCGGGGCCGCCGATCTGGACCTCGCGCCCCGCCGAGGCGGCCACGTCCGGCGCGCGTGCAAGGTACTCGACGACGTCGGCGAGGCCGATCGGCTGCGTGGCGGTCCCCAGCCACGCGGGGGCGATCATCACCGGCAGGCGTTTGACCAGGTAGCGGAGCGTCCGGTAGGACTCGCTGCGCGCGCCCACCACCATCGCCGCGCGGAAGTACGTGAGCGGCGGGCCGTGACGCTCGAGCGCGAGCGCCGTCTCGTGGCGGCTGCGCAGGTGCGGTGAGGCCGGCTCCTCGCCGAGGCCGCCCAGGTAGACGATGCGCGAAACCCCGCCGGCCAGGGTCATGCGCGCGAAGTTCTCGGCTCCCTGGCGCTCGCGCTCGTGGAAGCCGGCGCCGCCGGCCATCGCGTGCACGAGGAAATAGGCGACGTCTGCTCCCTCGGCGGCGCCGGCGATGCTCGCCGGGTCGGTCACGTCGCCCGTGCACACCTCGGCGCCGCGGGCGCGGAGCCGGCTCGCGCGCTCCGGATCGCGCACGAGCACTCGCACCCGCCGTCCTGCGGCGAGCAGCGACTCGGACAGGCGGGAGCCGATGAACCCGGTGGCGCCGGTGACGAGGGCGAGGCCGTCGATCGCCGGAGACTAGCCGCGTCTCAGGCGCGGGGAGCCGGGTCCTCCTCGCGCTGCTCGGCCAGGTCGGCACCGGTCGTCGTCGTCATCGCCGCGGCCGCACCGCCCCCGATGATCCGCCGCGCGAGCGCCGGCGCCACCACCCGCAGCGCCGCGGCAATTCCGTAGGCGCGCGGCACGTAGCGCTCGGGCCGCCGGCCGATCCCGACGTCATGGATGGCCTCCGCTGCGTGCTCGGGGGTCGACAGCAGCCGGCGCGTCAGCGGTTTGGCGGCGAGCTCGGCCTGCGGGAAGCCCTCCGTGACGATGAAGCCCGGCAGCACGAGGCCGACGTGGACCCCGTACCGGCGCTCCTCTGCCCACAGCGAGTCGGACCAGCCGGCGAGCGCGAACTTGGAGGCGCTGTAGGCGCCGGTGCCCCCGCGCGCGACGCGGCCCGCGGTCGAGGCGACGTTGACGATCGCGCTCGGGGCGCTCGCGCGCAGCAGCGGCAGCAACGCCTCCGTCAGGCGCACCTGTGCATCGAAGTTGATCTCCATCGTGCGCCTGACGTTCGCGTAGCCGCCCTCCGCGAAGCTCGCCCGCCAGGCGGCCCCGGCGTTGTTGACGAGCAGGTCGAGCCGGCCGTAGCGGTCCTCGACGTGCTCGCGCACGGCGGAGGGTGCGCCGTCGTCGAGCAGGTCGACGGCCAAGGCGTCGGCCCGCTCCTCGCCGATCGAGCGCGCGAGCTCGCGAAGGCGATCCTCGCGCCGCGCGACGAGCACGAGCCGCACGCCCGGTTCGCGCGCCAGGCGCATCGCAGTCGCCTCGCCGATCCCGCTCGACGCTCCGGTGACGACCATCACCCGCGTAGTGGCTGCCATGCGTCCCCCTGCCTGTCGATAGCTGAGCGCGTCCGCAGGCTAGCCTTTCAGATCGCGACCGATGAGCAGTCCTGCAACCAACGACGCCGACGGTGTCGCGCCGAGGAGCACGCGTGCCGCGCGCAAGCAGCAGGCGCTCGAGCTGTTCCGTGAGCTGCCCGCTCGCTACGACGAGCTGTCGGCGGCGCTGAGCTTCTGGCAGGACCCGCGCTGGCGGCGCGCACTAGTCGACGCGGCCGCGCCGCGCGACGGCGAGCGCGTCCTCGACGTTGCGTGCGGCACGGGCCTCGTCTCGGCCGAGCTGCGCTCCCGCTGCGATTGCGCGGTCGTCGCGCTCGACCAGAGCGAGGAGATGCTCGCGCGTGCGCGGGCGCGCTTCGCCGGCGAACCGGCCGGCGCGGTCCAGCTCCTCCGCGGCGAAGCAGAGGCGCTCCCGTTCCCGCCCGAGAGCTTCGACGCGGTCACGTTCACATACCTCCTCCGCTACGTGGATGACCCGCGCGCGACCGTCGCGGAGCTCGCGCGGGTCATACGGCCGGGCGGACGCATGGCGATGCTCGAGTTCGGCGTGCCGCCGTGGGCCCCGGCGCGGGCGGCGTGGGAGCTGTACACGCGCGCCGGCCTGCCGCTGCTCGGTGGCCTCTTCGGAGCGCAGTGGCGCGAGGTCGGCCGCTTCCTCGGCCCGAGCATCCGCGCCTTCTACGCACGGCACCCCGTCGAGGCGATCGTCGGCTACTGGCGGGATGCTGGTCTGCGCGACGTCCGTGTGCGACGGATGAGCTTCGGCGGCGGGATCGTGCTCGACGCCGTGCGCGACGCGCGCCGACATCCGGACCGCCCATGAGCCGTCTGCGAGCCGCCGAGCAGCGCCCGGCCTTCTATGCCCTCGGCCGCGGCCGAGCAGGCGATCTCCTCGCGCTGCTGCACCCGCCCTACACCGCCTGGCACCTGAGCTACTTCGCGCTCGGGGCGGCGGCGGCGCCGCGCGTCTACGCAGAGCGCGTGTGGTGGGGCCTCGCGGCGTTCACCCTCGCCGTCGGCATCGCCGCCCACGCGCTCGACGAGCGCCACGATCGCCCGCTCGGCACCGGCCTGTCCGACCGCGCGCTGACCGCGCTCGCCGCCGTGAGCCTGCTCGGCGCGCTCGCGATCGGCGTGGCGGGAGCGCTCGCGATCACGCCCTGGCTGATCCCGTTCGTGCTCGCAGGCGGCGCGTTCGTCCCCGCGTACAACCTCGAGCTGGGCGGCGGGCGGCTCCACGGCGATTGGTGGTTCGCAGCCGGCTGGGGCGCGTTCCCAGCGCTCACCGGCTACTTCGCGAACGCCGAGCGGATCGCGGCCCCGGGCCTGCTCGTGGCGGGGGGCGCGCTGGCGCTGAGCGTCGCGCAGCGGCGGCTGAGTGCTCCCGCGCGCGAGCTGCGCCGCCGGACGAGCGCCGTCTCGGGGGTGCGCACGCGCAGCGACGGGACGACCGAACCGCTGTCGTTGGCCGGGATGCTCGAGCCGCTCGACGGCGCGCTGGCCGCTCTCTCGCTCGCCCTCGTCGCGACCGCGGCGGGGCTCCTCGCCGGGCGCATGTGAATGGCTTCCTAGATCCGCGCCCCTGAGCGGCTCAGATCAGATGCGCGCCCGGGCCCGGGGCGACGGGCATCGCCTCGCGCGGCGGTGCGACGCCGGGGGGGAACAGGCCGAGGACGCTGCCGCCGAAGCCGCCGCCGATCATGCGCGCGCCGGCCGCGCCCGACTCCAGCAGCCGCTCGCGCGCGCCCTCGACCGCGGGTGTGCTCGCCTCGTAGTCGTCGCGCAGGCTCGCGTGGGCGGCGTTGAGCAGGACCGCGAGCGCCGGCATGTCGTCGGCGGCGAGCGCAGCGATCGCGGCCAGCACGCGCTCGTTCTCGGAGACGACGTGGCGCGCGCGCGCGGCGAGGAGTGGCGGCAGGTCCTCGATCGAGCGCGGGTCGACGTCGCGCAGCGAGTCGATCCCGAGCAGCTCGCAGGCGCGGGCGCACTCCGCGCGGCGCTCGTTGTAGCCGGAGCTCGCGTGCACGTGCCGCTCGCCCGAGTCGAGCGTCGCGAGCTGCCACCTGCCGAGTCGCAGCGGCACCTGCTCGATCTCGAGCGAGCGGAAATCGATGCGCAGGGCGGACTCTCGCGCCCCATACAGGGAAGCGAGCTGGTCGAGCAGCCCGGTCCTCGCCCCGACCCACTCGTTCTCGACGCGCGAGCACAGCTGCGCGATCGCAACCCGATCCAGCTCGTCCTCGCCCGAGATCGCACGCAGCGCCAGGCAGAGCGCGACCTCGAGCGCGGCGGAGGAGGACATCCCGGCCCCGGTCCGCACGCTGCCACCGAAGCGGACACGCGCGCCGGGCACTCGCACGCCGGCGCCGCGCAGCTCGGCCACGATCCCGCGCGCGAACGCGCGCCAGCCCTCGGCCGGCTCGGGGTCGGCGACCGCGAAGCGGTCGCTCTCGCCGAGGTCCACGGCGTCCGCATCGACCGTCTCGCTGCCGGGCACGAGCTCGGCGTGCGCGGTGATGCCGTCCGCGATCGCGAACGGCAGCGCGAAGCCGAGGTTGTAGTCGGTGTGCTCGCCGATCAGGTTGATGCGACCGGGCGCGAAGGCGCTCGCCGCGTCAGGCGGCACGCGCGATCGCCGCCCGCAGCGTCTCGGCCGACTCCTCCGGAAGCGTGTCGGAGATGAAGGTGCCGGCGCCCTGCTCGGAGCCGGCCAGGTACTTGAGCTTCTCGGCTGTGCGCAGCGGCGGATAGAACTCGACGTGGAGGTGGCCGCCGCCCGCCGCTGCCGCGGTCGGCGCCTGGTGGACCGCCATCACGTATGGGAACGGGCGGTCGAACAGGGCGTCGTAGCCGCGCGCGAGCGACTGCAGCGCGTCGGCGAGCGAGCGCAGCTCCGTCGCCTCGCACGCGGCGAGGCTCTCCCGGTGCTCGCGCATCACGACGTGAGCCTCGTACGCCCAGCGCGCCGCCTCCGGCACGTAGGTGACGGTCGCGGGCGTCTCGTGCACGATGCGCGAGCCGTCGCCGAGCTCGCGCGCGAGCAGCGCGCACGGCGCGCACCCGCCGAGACGCTCGTCAGCCGCGAGCTCGAGCGCGGGGATCGGCGGCAGGAACGGGTAGCCGTAGATCTGGCCGTGCGGGTGATGCAAGGTCACACCGACCTCAACGCCGCGGTTCTCGAAGATGTAGACGTAGTCGATGTCCGGCCGCGCGCCGAGCTCCTCATAGCGCTCTCGCCACACCCACATCAGCGCCTCGGCGCGGGCGGCGGGGAGGGTCGCGAACGAGGCGTCGTGGTCGTCGCTGTAGACGACTACCTCGGCGGCGCCGCGGGGCGACTCGAACGCGGGGAAGCGGTTGTCGAAGACCGCGATCTCGTAGCTCGCGAACGGGATCTCGGTGACGGGGCCACCCGGCCGCGTCGGGCACAGCGGGCAGTGGTCGCGCGCCGGGAGGAAGGTGCGCTCCTGGCGGTGGATCGCATAGTCGACCATCTCCCCGCGGAGCTCGTTGAAGCGCAGCTCGGTCACTGGGGCGGCTCGCGGTCGGCGGCCTGCGCGAACAAGGTCAGCGAGCGCCCGTCGTCCTTGCGGTAGCGGGCGAGCTCGAGCGGGCCGTAGCGCCGCGGCTCTCCGGCCGGCGTCGCGGCGGTTTCGACCACGGGCTGCGGCGCCGGCTCCTCGACGGGAGGCATACGGCGAGCGTATACCCACCTGACGCGCAGAGTCCGATGGCGCGGCCGCCGCCGCGGGCGGCTCACGTGGATGCAGGAAGGCCTGCAAGGGGCTCTGGAATGCGCAGTTTGCGGTGTCCGCGGGGTGGTAACTCGCCTTTTACAATGAGGTTTCGTGCTAGGACGTACGCCGAAGAGGTAGTGTCCGTTGTTGCAAGTGGATCGCACCCCCGAGCCGCGTAGAACAGGAGGACCTATGTCAGACACGGACCAGGTTCAGGAGGCGCTCGAGCGTCTCGATCACCACGACGTGCGCGAGGGAGGAGGGTTCGACCGGCGCTCGTTCCTGCGCCGCACCGCTCTGACCGGCGTCGCCGCAGGCTCCGTCAGCACGATCCTCGCCGCGTGTGGCAGCAGTGCGTCCTCCGGCGGCAGCGGCGGCAACTCCTCTGGGGTGTTCGGCTCGCACAAGAAGTACAAGTTCGTGTTCGTCAACCACGTCACGACGAACCCGTTCTTCACGCCGACGCAGTACGGGGCGGCCGACGCATGCAGTCTGCTCGGGTGCGAATACCAGTGGACCGGTTCGGAAAACAGCAACGTCAGCCAGATGGTGAACGCGCTCAACAGCGCTGTGACCGGCGGCGCCGACGGCATCGCGGTCGCGCTGATCGACCTGCACGCGTTCAACGCCCCCGTCGAAGCGGCGATCAAGGCCGGCATCCCGGTCGTCGCCTACAACGCGGACGCGCCCGGGAACGCCCGGCTCGCCTACATCGGGCAGGACCTCAAAAAGGCGGGCGAAGAAATGGGCGCCCGCATCGTCTCGGCCGTCGGCTCCGGTGAAGTCGGGCTGTTCATCGCCACGCCGGGCTCGGCCAACCTGCAGCCGCGCATCGAAGGCGCGGAAAAGGCGGTCAAATCGTCCGGCAAGTCGATCACGACGCACTCGGTCGCGACCGGGGCGGCGGTACAGCAGGAGGAACCGGCGATCGAAGCCTGGTACCACGCCCACACGGGCGCCAAAGGCATGTACGCGGTCGACGGAGGCAGCACCGAAAGCCTCGCGAAAGTGATGCAGAAGCTCGGGCTCGCCTCCAAAGGCGTGAAGGCGGGCGGCTTCGACCTGACCGAACAGACACAGAAGCTGCTGCAGGAAGGCGACATCGAATTCACGATCGACCAGCAGCCCTACCTGCAGGGGTTCCTGCCGATCCTGCAGCTGTTCATGTACAAGGTGTCGGGAACGCTGACCGGCCCCTCCGAAGTCGACACCGGGCTGAAGTTCCTCAACAAGGAAACGGTGAAACCGTACGTCAGCTCGAAGTCGCGTTACGAGGGGACGTCGACCCAAGCCAAGGTGATCAGCTAGGGCAGCCGGACGGGAGCGGGAGGGGATCGTGGCCAGTACGGCGGAAACCCCGGCGAAGGGCGGTCCCTCCCGCGGTCCGAGCGCGGACGGCCAGACTCACACGGCGGCGGGTGGGCGCGAGCTGCTCACCCGTCTGATCGCCCTGCGCGAGGGCAGCATCATCGTCGTCACGATCGTCGTGGCGATCTACTTCTCGGTGAACACGAGCACGTTCTTCACCGGGTCGAACTTCAAGACGTTGCTGCCCTACTTCGCCCCGCTCGCGATCCTCGGTGCGGGCGAGGTGTTCGTGATGATCTTGGGAGAGATCGACCTGTCGATCGGCGCGACGTACATGTTCGCGCCGATCGTCTACTACAAGTTCGACACGGCCGGGCTCGGACTCGTGCCCTCGGCGATCCTCGCGGTGCTCGTGTGCATGGCCGTCGGCGCGATCAACGGCGGGTTCGTGTCCGTCCTCGGTGTGAGCTCGTTCGTCACGACGCTCGGCATGCTGTTCACGTTCGAGGGCCTAAGCCTGATCCTCTCGCACGGCACGCCCGTGGCGACGCCGGGCGCGCAGGTGACGTCGACCACAGTGCAGTCGCATCACATCGTCAACGGCCACGCGATCACGCTGCCCGAAAAAATCAACCATGTCGGCACGTTCGCGAAAATCTTCGGCGGGGGGACGTACTCCGAGCTGATCTGGGCGGTTGCGATCGTCGTCATCCTGCAGGTCGTGCTCACGTTCACCCGCTGGGGCCTGTACACGGTCGCGATCGGCTCGAACAAGCTCGGCGCGGCGGAGGCCGGCGTGAAGGTCAAACTCGTGACGATCCGCAATTTCGTCCTGTGCGCCGGCACAGCGGGTCTTGTCGGGATCTTCGAGGCGGTGCGCTCGCAGACGATCCAGCCGGACCCATCGGGGCCGAACGAACTCCTCCTCTATGCGATCGCCGCCGCTGTGATCGGCGGGACCCTGCTCTCGGGCGGCTCCGGGACGGTCGTCGGCGCCCTGATCGGCGCGCTGTTCCTGGGGATCCTCAAGGATGGCCTGATCCTCCAAGGCGTCAACGCCAACTACCTGCTCTTCTACAGCGGCCTTGCGATCATCGTGGCGATGACCGCAAACGTGTTCGTCGGCCGCGCGCGCAGAGGACATACCGGCCTTGGCTGACGCCGCGGCACCCGCGCCGTCCACCGTGGGCCCGGCCTCGGCGCCCGACGACGTCCTGCGCGTCGAGCACATCGCCAAGCGCTTCGGGCCGGTCGTCGCGCTCAAGGACATCAACCTGCACCTGAAAAAAGGCGAGGTGCTGGGGCTGCTCGGCGACAACGGCGCCGGCAAGTCGACGCTGATCAAGATCATCTGCGGCTTCCAGCGCGCCGACGCCGGCGAGATGTTCCTGCACGGCGAGCCATACGCGCCCCGTAGCGTCGACGAGGCGCGGGCGCGCGGGATCGAGACCGTCTACCAGGACCTCGCCCTGATCGACGAACTGTCCGTCTACCACAACCTGTTCCTGCGCAAGGAGCGCGTGCACAAACCGCTGCCGCTGCTCTCGAACCGCCAGATGAAGCGTGAAGCCCGCACGGCGCTCGACGAAATCGGGATCAACATCCCCCGCATCGACGTGTCCGTGGCGCGCCTCTCCGGGGGTCAGCGCCAGGCGATCGCGGTCGCCCGCACGGTGAACTCCGACGCCGACATCATCCTGCTCGACGAGCCGCTGGCGGCGATGGGCGCCAAAGAGGGCGCGATGATCCTCGACCTCGTCGCCCGCCTGAAGTCCGAAGGCAAAGTCTCGATCATCATGATCCTCCACAACTACGTCCACGTCCTGCAGGCGTGCGACCGCGTGAGCATGATCCAGGACGGTGCGATCGCGCTCGACAAGCCGACGGCGGAGACGTCGGTGGAGGAGCTCACCGAGATCGTTGTGAACGAGTACAAGCGCGCCCGCGAAGCGGCGCACGCCTCTCCCTCCGAGTAGATCGCCGTTCGCGCGCCTCTGCGCGCAAGCGGCATGCCCCTCCTCCGGCTAGCTCGCGCTTTCGCGCGCGACCGGCCGTACCTCGTGCGACTCGGACGGGAACAGCTGCTCGACGTAGGGCCGCAGCAGAGCCGCGACGTGCTCGGCGCCCATGCTCGCGGGTCCTTTGGGGAGCGCCGCGTAGCTGATCGCCAGGCGGACGAGCACCTCGCTCAGCAGCTCGGCGTCGGCGCGCCGCACGATCGGCCATGCGGCGAGGATCATCTCGGCCAGGCGCACCGTGGCGGCGTCGACCAATGGCTGGCCGTGGGTCGTGAACAGCACGAGCAGGCCCTCGGCACCGTCGCCGGAGACGATCGTGCGCACGAGCGGGTTCTCGGCGGCCGCCGTCAGGAACACGTCGAAGGCCGCGGACAAGGCCGTCGCAGGGGCGTGGCTGTTCGCGTTGACCGCCTCCGCGACGGCGTTGAGGAAGCGGTCGGTCTCGCGCATCACGAGGGCCTGGGAGAACTCGTCGCGCGAGCCGAACTCCTTGTAGAGCGTCTGGCGGCTGACGCCGGCGGCCCGTGCGATATCGGCCATCGTGATGTCCACCCAGCGCCGCTCGATGAGTTCGTCGCACGCCGCATCGAGCAGCGTGTTGCGCAAGAGCTCGCGCGCGGCTATCGAGTAGGGGAGGCGGTCACGCGCAGGCGGGGTCATCTGTGGCGAACCGGCCGCTTCGTTGGCACGCTCAGTCGTCCGGCTCGAAATCGACCTTATCGCGAACGCCGCAGTCGGGGCATGCCCAATCATCTGGCACCTCGCCCCACGGCGTCCCTGCGGAGAACCCCTCTCGCGGGTGCCCGGCCTCCTCGTCGTAGACGTAGCCGCAGGCGGGACAGCGAAAGCGGCTCATGCAGCGGTGCGCAGAAGCCTGGCGCGGGCCCGCGCCCGCAGGCGCGGGTTCACGTTCGCCCGCTCGATGTCGCCGCCGTAGTGCGCGAGCACCCGGTGGTCCATCGCGCGCCGCCAGAGCGGCGGGCAGACCGCGAGCAGGATCATGCCGGCGTAGCCCGTCGGCAGCTGCGGCGCCTCTTCGACGTGGCGCAGGGCCTGGTAGCGGCGCATCGGGTTCGCGTGGTGGTCGGAGTGACGCTGGAGGTGGTAGAGGAGCACGTTCGATGCGACGTTGTTGCTGTTCCAGCTGTGCTCGGGACGGGTGCGCTCGTAGCGCCCGTCGTCGCGGCGGCTGCGGCGCAGGCCGTAGTGCTCGAGGTAGTTGACGACCTCGAGCAGCGAGAAGCCGAGCACCGACTGGATCAGCAGGTAGGGGAGCACCACCCAGCCGAAGACGGCGATCAGCGCCGCGTACAGCGCGAGCGTCATCGCCCACGCGTTCAGGATGTCGTTGCCGGGCGTCCAGGGAGACTTCTGCATGCGCGCCAGACGCGCGCGCTCCAGCTCCCAGGCCGATCGCAGGCTGCCGAGGACGGTGCGCGGCAGGAAGGCGTAGAAGCTCTCGCCGAGCCGCGAGCTCGCCGGGTCCTCGGGCGTGGCGACGCGGACGTGGTGCCCGCGGTTGTGCTCGATGAAGAAATGGCCGTAGCCACTCTGCGCGAGCGCGACCTTGCTCAGCCAGCGCTCGCTGCTGGCGCGCTTGTGCCCGAGCTCGTGCGCGGTGTTGATCGCGACGCCGCTCACCATCGAGACGGTCAGCGCGAGTCCGAGGTCATCGATCGTCGAGAGCCCGCCGTGTGCCCACAGCCAGCAGGCGAACACGAGCCCGGCGTATTGCACGGGGAGGTACAGGTAGGTGCACCAGCGGTAGTAGCGGTCGGCCTCGAGCGCCTTGATCACGGAGTCCGGCGGGTTGCGCGCGTCCATCCCGATCGTGAGGTCGAGCAGCGGGAAGATCCCGAAGACGAGGACCGGGCCGTAGAACCAGAGCACGCCGAGACCGCTCAGTTCGACGAGTCCCCAGGTGATGAAGGGCAGGGTCGGGACGATCAGGCCGAGCAGCCAGGCGAAGCGCTTGGGGTCGCGCCAGGTGCTCGGCTCAGCGCGATCGTCGGCGGGGGGGTCGGCGAGGGCGGCTGGGACGGCACTGGGCACAGCTGACATTCGGCGCGGGCTCCTGTTGTCGGTACCTCGACGTGTGCCCAAACAGTTTACAGATCGGCGCGATGTGTCAAGCACGCGGCCGGACATCCGCGTCGCGAGCTCGACGCCCGCGGTCGGTACGACGGCGGGAGGCGGTCAGGAGCCGGGGGGCTTGCGGCTCGCCAGGTATTCCTGGTTCTGCCGGCGCTCGCCGCGGATCTGCACCGCGATGTAGACGATGATGATGTTCACAATCACGCCGATACCGCCGAACACGACGATCAGGCCGAACGTCTTGCTGAATGCCTGGCTGGCTGCGAGCACCATCGGCGGAGCCTACCAACGGCGGGGACGATCGTGCGCGCGGACAGGGGCGCCCGCGCGTCGTAGAGTTCGGTGTCGCTGCCGCGAGCGTTGGAGAGGTGCCGGAGCGGTTGAACGGGCGCGACTGGAAATCGCGTAACGGGGGTCAACCTCGTTCGAGGGTTCGAATCCCTCCCTCTCCGTACATAGAGTGAACCGATGCTGACTGAGGTGGCCGACGGCGTCTGGGTCCGGCAGAGCGGGTGGGTCTGGAAAAACACGATCGCTGTGCGCGGCGAGGATGGTTTGATCCTGGTCGACCCCGGCATCGACGGTTCCGAGCTGAACGAGCTCGCCGATGATCTGGAGCGGCTCGGTGTTCCGGTGGTCGCCGGGTTCTCCACCCACCCCCACTGGGATCACCTGCTCTGGCATGCCCGCTTCGGTGACGTGCCGCGTTACGCCACCGCCGCCGGCTCCACCGCCGCCGCGCAAGCCCGAGAGCCGGCGCAGGCGATGGCGCAGGAGAGCGCGTCGGGAATCCCTCTCGAGCTGATCGGGCTCCTCACGCCTCTGCCGTCGGATGGCGGCCCCGTGCCGGGGGAGATCGTCGAGCATCAGGCCCACGCCGTCGGTCACGCGGCGGTCCTCCTCGCGGACCGTCGCGTCCTGCTCGCCGGAGACATGCTCTCCGATCTCCTGATCCCGCTCCTGGACTCCCGCCGCCCCGATCAGGTGGGCGCCTATGAGGTGGCCCTCGACCTGCTCGAACAGGCCGCCACGCAGGTCGACGTCCTCATTCCCGGCCACGGTGCCGTTGCCGAGGGCCCCGAGGTGGCGGCCCGCCTCGCAGTCGATCGTGCCTACATCGACGCGCTGCGGGGGGGAGAGGACCCGGTCGACGCGCGTCTCGGGCCGGACGCGGAGTGGCTCGCCGGCCCGCACCGGTCGAACCTCGAGCAGGCCCGAGGTACGAGCTAGTCGCTGCCGGAGCGCCCGCGGCTGGCTCGGGATTCGGGCTTGCCCTCGAAACCCGCACGTGCCGGAACACAGGCTCCGTCGCGGCCGGCAAACGCCGCCGGCCGGCCGCGGCGCCCTGGGTATAGTCGCGCGCGTGCGCATCATCGCGATGATCCAGGCATACAACGAGCAGCGCTTCATCGCAGCCTGTATCGAGCACCTGCACGACCAGGGCGTGGAGGTGTACCTGATCGACAACGAATCCGAGGACGACACCGTCGCGATCGCCGAACGCTATGTCGGTCGCGGAGTCGCTGGCATCGAGACCCTCCCGCGTGAGGGCGTGTTCGCGCTCGAAGCGCAATGCGCGCGTCAGGAGGAGCTCGCGATGACGCTGGAGGCGGACTGGCTGATGCACCACGACGCCGACGAAATGCGCGTTTCGCCGAAGCAGGGCCAGACGCTCGCCGAGGCGGTAGCGGAGATCGATGCCGCCGGCTACAACGCGATCAACTTCCTCGAGTTCACGTTCTTCCCGACGCGCGAGTCCCCCGACCACGACCACGCCGAGTTCGTCAAGACGATGCGCCACTACTACCCGCTGCTGCCGGTCGCCGCGCACCAGGTGAAGGCGTGGAAGCGCCAGGACGTGCCGGTGAAACTACGCCCCGTCGGACACCGGGTGGAATTTCCAGGCCTGACGCTGGCACCGGACTCCCTGTACATGCGCCACTACCAGTTCCTGAGCGCCGAGCACGCGCGCAAGAAGTACGTGAGCCGCCGCTTCGCGGCGTCGGAGATCGACAGCGGCTTCCACGGGTGGCGCGCGCGGATCCAGCCGGAGCAGATCGTGCTGCCCAGCGAGAAAGACCTTCGCGTCTACGAAGGAGACCATCTCCTCGACCCGTCCGACCCCCTCAAGGACGAGCTGCTCGGCGGGCTGGTCCCGGTTCCCTCCGGGCGCGAGGCCGCGCCAGGCCCGTGGCGGCGGCTGAAGCGATCCGCCAGGCTACGCGTGCGGCGCCTCGGATTGCGGGGGGGAAGCTAGCCGGGCGCTCGCGCGCTCAGGCTACGGCGTCATAGCCCCACTGCGCGACGAGGTCGCGCTGCAGGTAGTCGCTCAACGCTTCGACCTCCGGCCGGAAGCGAAGCCGCAGCTCCAGCATCAGCGCCTCATCCGGCGGGCGGGGGTTCCCGAACAGCAGGCGCCGCTGGACCGCTTCGTAGCCCTTGCGGCGCAGCGGCCGCGGAAGGACGGCTCTGGCGGTCCGCTTGATCGTCCGTGCCGCCGCGCCCTGGCCGTGGTCCACCGCCTTGACCATCTCGTCAGCGCGCACGTTGCGCAAGCGGATCGTGGGATTTGCGTCGAGTACCTCGACGGGTCCGCCGGCGTCGACGCCGAGGAAGCCGAACACGTCCCGGACCGTCGCCTCGTTGTCGCGACGGAAATCGTCATAGATGATCACCTTCACCTGCGCGCGCGGGAAGTGGGCGTGGAAGCGGCGCAACTGCTCGACGTAGTGGGTGTGGCCGGTGTACTGGAGCACTTCCGGCCACAGTTCGCCGTCCGGCTTGCGCCCGACCCGCGTCGGCTCGAGCTCGATCGCCCTGCGCAGGTCGGTCTCCTTCTCGATGCGGTTCTGCAACATCTCGAAATGGAGCGAACGCACGTAGCTCGCCGGCTCGCGCAGGATCGCGATGCTCCGCGCGGCGGGCTGGACCCGGGCGATGTTCTCCGCCGCGGTACGCGACCAGATGTACACGGGGGATGCCTCCCCGGCGACCTGGTCCGGCGCCGCTCCGTCGAACAGCGCGAGATAGTCCTCGTAGGTCTCCGCCGGCACGTCCGGCCTGCGCGGGTTGTAGCGCGATGGGAGGTCGCTCGCGAAGTAGCGCGGCTCCTTGAGGTCCGGCATGAATATCTGCGGGTGGAGCCGCAGCATCCGGTAGAGGGCGGTGGTGCCGCACTTCGGATGACCGACGATGAAGAAGTCCGGGACCCGGCTCACCGCGCGAGCGTACCAGCATGGATTCGGCTCGCCGCATGGAGCCCGAGGGCCGATTCCGTCGGGCGAGATGGCCGCAATCCCGCTGCCTCGCAGGCTGTACGCTGCGGCGATGAACGCCGGCCGCAGCGCTGTCGAGATCGCCTTGATGGACCACTGAAGGCGCCCGTGCTTGATCAGGCGGAGCTCGAGCGTGCCGCGCGGGAGTACGGCACCGACAAGGCCGGCGACTACCTCGCCAACTACGTGCGCGAGTTCGCGCACCTGGCGGACGAGCCGCTCTCGCTGCTCGAGCTGGGGGTCCGCGAGGGCGCCTCGCTCCTGCTGTGGCGGGACATGTTCCCCCGCGCGCAGATCGCCGGGCTCGACATCAACCCGATGTCCCTCAGCGACGACAGCGGCCGGGTGCATGCGTATCAGGGCCTGCAGCAGGATCGGGCGATCCTCGATCGGATCGCCTCGGAGGTGGCTCCCGAGGGCTTCGACGTGATCGTCGACGACGCTTCGCATCTCGGGCGGCTGACCGCCGCGTCGTTCGGGCACCTGTTCCCGAACCACCTCAAGCCCGGTGGCATCTACGTGATCGAGGACTGGGGCACCGGGTACTGGCCGAACTTCCCCGATGGGAAGGCGTACGGCGGGCCCTATCCGGCGCCGGGCCAGCGCTCCAAGCCGCCGACGGTCGAGCCCGCGGCGCCGCGGGGGATCGAGGGGCTCATGGCGCGGCTCCGGCGCTCAGCGGTGCGGGACCGCTTCCCGAGCCACGACTACGGGATGGTCGGGTTCATAAAGACACTGGTCGACGCGGTGTCCGTCGACCTCGGCGGCCCGCTCCCGGCCGGTGAGCGGCGGGTCAGCGGGAGCGAGATCGCGTCGGTCAAGATCATGGCCGCGCAGGTCTTCGTGCAGAAGGCCCTCTGAGCGCCGCCCCGCGCTACTCGTCTGCCTCGACGCCGATCCGTGCCTGCATGTTCGCTCGCCTTGTTCTCGTGCGAGAACGCCTCCGCTCGAGCGAGTTCGTCCCTGTCCTGCCGACGCCGGCGCCGACCACGCGCAGCGTCATCGCCGGGGACCCGCAGCAGATCTCACGTGCGCGCTCGCGCAGGGCCGGCGCGCGCCTGCGGGGCGTGGTTGATCGCGCCGATGGGCGCTGGTACGCTGCGCCGACTGATTGGGGCGTTTGGCGGGCGACGGAAGGACCGGGGGCATGGTGGAGACGATGGGCCAACGCGCGCGCAGCACGGCGCTGTGCGCCCTGCTGCTGGTTCTTGCCGCGGCCTGCGCGCTGATGCCCGCCGCTTCTGCGCGCGCGGAAACGCAGACTGCGCCGAAAATCACCAAACAGCCGGCTGCCGCGACGGTCGAAGAAGGCCAGAGCGTGACGTTCGAATCGACCGCGTCGGGCAACCCCACGCCGACGGTGCAGTGGGAAGTCTCGACGAACGGCGGCACGAGCTATGCGCCGATCGAAGGCGCAACGGCGACCAAATACACGATCCCGTTCGCGCACGTCTCTGAAAGCGCGAGCAAATTCCGGGCCGTGTTCACGAACGTCGTGGGCAAACTGACGAGCTCGGCCGTGGCGCTGACCGTCCACAAGATCCCGACGATCACCAAACAGCCGCAGCCCGCGACGGTCGAAGAAGGTCAGAGCGCGACGTTCGAAGCTGCGGACGAAGGGGCGCCGACGCCGACGGTCGTCTGGGAAGTCTCTTCCGACGGCGGCACGACCTGGACCGGCGCCGGGAGCACGACGACCAAAATCACGATCGCGAACACGAAAACCTCCTACAGCGGCCGCCTCTACCGCGCGACGTTCAGAAACAGCGTCGGAACGACGAGCACCGAAACGGCCGTGCTCACCGTGCGCAAGGCGCCGGCCGTCACGAAACAGCCCGCCTCGACGACCGTCGAAGCCGGCCAGACCGCCACGTTCGAAGCGACGGGCTCGGGCTTCCCGGCCCCCGGCGTGCAGTGGGAAGTCTCATCGGATTCCGGCGCGAGCTGGAGCGCGATCGAAGGCGCGACGTCGAACCAGCTGACGATCATCGGCGCGAGCCTGTTCGAAAACGGCAACGAGTACCGCGCGGCGTTCACGAACCCGGCGGGAACCGCGATCAGCTCGCCCGCGACGCTCACGGTCGACGCGCGACCGCAAGTGACCCAGAACCCCTCCTCGGTGGTCGTCGAAGAAGGCCTCGGCGCCGGCTTCGAAGCCGTGGCTTCGGGTTCGCCCACGCCCACGATCCAGTGGGAACTCTCCACGAACGGCGGCAGCGCGTGGAGCGCCGTGGCCGGCGCCACAGCGAACCAGCTCACGATCAGCGCCACGAAAGCATCGGAAAACGGCAACGAGTACCGCGCGACGTTCAAAAACAGCGCCGGATCGGCGACGAGCGCCGCCGCCACGCTCGAAGTACGCGCGACGCCTGTCGTGACCAAGCAGCCGAGCTCGTCGACCGTGCTCGAAGGCCAGGCAGCGAACTTCGAAGCCGCGGCCTCGGGGTCCCCGGCGCCCACGGTGCAGTGGGAAGTCTCGAGCGACACCGGTGCGACGTGGACGGCGATCAGCGGCGCGACGAGCCCGAAGCTCACGATCGCGGGCGTATCGACGTCCGAATCCGGTAACGAGTACCGGGCCGTGTTCACCAACGTCGCCGGTCAAGCCACCACCGAAGCGGCGACGTTGACCGTGCACGCGCCCCCGGCGATCACCGAACAGCCCGAAAGCAAGACCGTCGAAGCGGGTACGACCGCGACGTTCAACGCGAGCGCGACCGGCTCCCCGGCCCCGACGGTGCAGTGGCAGCAGTCGACCAACGGCGGCACGTCGTGGACGGCGATCCCGGGGGCGACCTCGACCGAACTGACGATCGCCGGCACGACGCTGAGCGAGAACGGCTACGAGTACAGGGTGGTGTTCACGAACGTCGCGGGGACCGCCACGAGTGGCGCGGCGACGCTCACTGTGGCCGGCAACCACTACGCGGCAGTCGCGTGGGGGCTGAACACCTCCCGCCAGCTCGGCAACGGCTCGCTCGATGCATTCGAGGACCTGCCGGTGGGGGTCGCAGGGCTCAAATTCGTAGAGGCCGTCTCCGCCGGCGGCGAACACAGCCTCGCGCTGCTCGCCAACGGCACCGTCATGTCTTGGGGCTCCAACGTCGAAGGCCAGCTCGGGGACGGTACGAACGCCACGCGCGACGAACCGGTTCAGGTCACCGGCCTCTCGGGCGTCAAGGCGATCGCGGCCGGCGGGGCGCACAGCCTCGCGCTGCTCACGAACGGCACGGTGATGGCGTGGGGGTCCAACGAAGCCGGGCAGCTCGGCGACGGGAACTTCGCGGAAAGCACCGTGCCGGTAGCCGTCAAAGGCCTGACGAACGTGAAAGCCATCGCGGCCGGAGCCAGCCACAGCCTCGCGCTGCTGAGCAACGGCACGATGATGGCCTGGGGTGACAACACCGAGGGCGAGCTCGGCACGGGGACCCTGAAATCGAGCGACGTGCCCGTCGCGGTCAAAGGGGTGACCAGCATCACGGCGATCGCCGCCGGTAACCAGTTCAGCCTCGCGCTCAACTCCAAAGGCGGTGTCGACGCGTGGGGCGACAACGAAGAAGGTGAGCTCGGCAACCTCGGCGCCGAAGAAGAACCGTTCAGCACCTCGCCGGTCTCGGTCGGGAACCTGACGACCGCCACCGCGATCGCGGCAGGCAACAGCCACGGGCTCGCGCTGCTCAGCAGCGGCACGGTCGACGGGTGGGGGGCCGACGGCAGCGGACAGGTCGGCAACGGCGTGATCGAGAGCCGCGCCGCACAGCCCGTGGCGGTGAGCGGGCTCAGCGGCGTGACCGCGATCGCTGCGGGCGGCGCCGACAGCGCGGCGCGCCTCGGGACGGGCCGCGTGATGGCGTGGGGAAGCAACAAATGGGGCACGCTCGGGGACGGCAAAACCGGGAGCGCGAGTCCCCTGCCGGTGAGCGTTGAAGGCATCGCCCAGGTCGCCGCCGTGTCCGTCGGCGGCTTTCACGTGCTCGCCTTCGGCGAACCTACGCCCGCGGTCACAGAAGTCACCCCGAGCTCCGGTCCGAGCGCCGGCGGGACATCCGTGACGATCACCGGCGGCAACCTCGAAGGCGCGAGCGAAGTCAAGTTCGGCGCGACGGCGGCGTCGAGCTTCACGGTCAACTCCCCGACGAGCATCACGGCGACCGCGCCGGCGGGTACCGGAGTCGTCGACGTCACCGTCACGACACCGTCAGGTACGAGCCCGAAAAGCAGCGCCGACCGCTATTCGTACGTCAAAGCGCCGACGATCACCTCGCTGAAACCGAAAAACGGGCCGATCGCAGGCGGGACGTCGGTCGTCATCGCCGGGACGGAACTCGCGCTTGCCACCAGCGTCCGCTTCGGGAGCCAGGCTGCCAGCTTCAAAGCGACCTCCAACACCTCGATCACCGCGATCGCGCCGCCCGGGTCGGTCGGCGTGGTCGACGTCTCGATCTCGACGCCGGGTGGCAACACGGCGACCACGACCAAAGATCACTACTCGTATAACCCGGTGATCGAAGCGATCACACCCGACACGGGTTCGATCGCGGGCGGAGAAGAAGTCACGATCACGGGCACGGGGTTCGCCCTCGGGAGCACGGCGACCGTCTTCAAATTCGGGACGAAGAAGGCGACATCGGTCTCCTGCACGACGACAACGACCTGCACGATGAGGACGCCGGCGCAGACGGCCACGGGCACGGTCGGCGTGATCGCGACGGTCAACAAAGTCAACAGCCCCAAAACGCCGCCGGCGACCAACTTCACCTACAGCTGATCGCCGGGCGATGCAAGAATGCGCGGATGCCGACTGCCCCGCGCGACGCGATCATCTGTGAGCCGCTGCGCACCCCTGTGGGGCGCTTCGGCGGCGTCTTCCGGACCGTCCCCGCCGCGAGGCTGGCCTCGACGGTGATCGCCGCGATCGTCGAGCGCACGGGTATCGGCGCTGCCGATGTCGACGACGTGATCATGGGCCAGTGCTACCCGAACGGCGAGGCCCCCGCTATCGGGCGCGTCGCGGCCCTCGATGCAGGTCTCCCCGTCGAGGTGCCGGGGATGCAGGTCGACCGCCGCTGCGGCTCGGCCCTGCAGGCGGTCGTCAACGCCTGCCTGCAGGTGCAGACCGGCGCGGCGGAGCTGGTGCTCGCCGGCGGCGTCGAGAGCATGAGCCAGGTCGAGCTGTACGCGACCGACCTCCGCTGGGGCGTGAAGGGCGGAGGCGCGCGCTTGGACGACCGCCTCGCTCGTTCTCGCGTGACGGCGGGCGGGAGCCGGCATCCGGTGCCGGGCGGGATGCTCGAGACAGCCGAGAACGTGCGCCGGGATTATGGAATCGGGCGCGAGGAGCAGGACGAGCTGGCGCTCCGCTCGCATCGCCTCGCGGTCGCGGCGCACGAGCAGGGCCGCTTTTACAGCGAGATCGTGCCGGTCGATGTCGGCACCGAGACGGTTGACCGCGACGAGCATCCGCGCGCCGATGCGAGCCTCGAGTCACTCGCGCGGCTGCGCCCGGTGATGGGGCGGCAGGACGATGCTGCGACGGTGACCGCGGGCAACGCGAGCGGCCAGAACGACGGCGCCGCGATCTGCGTCGTCACGCATCCCGAGCGCGCGGCCGAACTCGGCCTGCGTCCGCTGGGGCGGCTCGTCTCGTGGGCGGTCGCCGGCGTCGCTCCCGAGACGATGGGCATCGGACCCGTGCCCGCCACGGCGAGCGCGCTCGCGCGCGCCGGGCTCGAGCTCGGGGACATCGACCTGATCGAGCTGAACGAGGCGTTCGCCTCACAGGTGCTCGCAGTGCTGCGCGAGTGGGAGCTGCCCGACGGGCTCGAGCGCGTGAACGTAAACGGCTCGGGCATCTCGCTCGGCCACCCCGTGGGCGCGACCGGCGCCCGCATCCTCGCCACGCTGCTGCGCGAGATGGAGCGCCGCGAGGCACGCTACGGGCTGGAGACGATGTGCATCGGCGGCGGGCAGGGGCTCGCTGCCGTCTTCGAGCGGCCGGGCGCCTGAGCGGCGCGCGCTCTGGGCCGCGCGAACGGTCGCTGAGGCGCGGGCGCCCGCAGCTCAGGCGATCGGCGCACCGAACGCGGCGAGGATCGCCTCGACGATCTCCGGGCCGCGATCCTCCTGCAGGAAATGCGCCGCGCCCTCGATGCGCACCTGCTCGCCCGCCGTCGGCAGGAGGTTCACGAACACCTCGCCGGACTGGGGGTAGGGGAACACGGGATCGGAGTCGGAGAACGCCACGAGCGCCGGCTTGTCCCAGCGGGACAGGGCGTCCTGGACCGCGAGCATCTCGCTCACGCCGGGCTCCTCGGGCGTGAGCGGCACCAGCAGCGGGAAGCGCTGGGCGCCGGCCTTGCTCTCGGGCGTCGGGAACGGGGCCTCGTAGGCAGCAACGATCTCGGGCGGCAGGTCGGTGGTCGTGGCGCCCTGCATGATCATGCCGATCGGCAGGTCGGGTGTGCGCTCGGCGAATTCGCGCCACGCCATGAAGCCCTTGCTCACGCGGCCCGTGAACAGGCCCGTGTTCATCACGACGAGGCGGCCGACCTGGTCGGCGTGCTCGACGGCCCAGCGCAGGCCGATCGGCCCGCCCCAGTCCTGGACGACGACCGTTACGTCCTCGAGCTCGACCTGGTCGAGGTGGGCGCTCACGTGCTCGCAGTGGCGCTCGTACGTGTACCACTCCTGGTCGGTCGGCTTGTCCGAGCGGCCGAAGCCGACGAGATCGGGCGCGACGACGCGATGACCGCTCTCGAGCAGGCTCGCGGCCATGCGCCGGTACAGGTAGCACCAGTCCGGCTCGCCGTGGAAGCAGAGCACCGTTGGCCCGCTGCCCTCGTCGATGTGGTGGAGCCGCAGGCCCCCGACGTCGACGTAGTGCGGCTCGAAGTCGTAGCCGGGGAGGTTCTCGAAGCGGTCGTCGGGGGTGCGGAAGACGTCGGACATGGAGGCTCCTTGCGCTCGCGGGAGAAGGCGGCGCCGCACCTGGGCTGCCGGTCGGCCGACTCTACATGTGCCGCGTCGCCCGCGACTGCCGCGCGGGGGCTCGAAATCCAGCCACGGGCAGGTACGGTTGGGGTCGATGTGGGCGCAGCGGCAGATCACGCTCGAGCCGCGCCCGCGCGGGTTCCACCTCGTCACCGGCGAGGTCCTCACGGCCCTGCCCGAGCTCTCCGACGTGTCGATCGGCTTGCTGCACCTGCTGCTCGCACACACGTCGGCGTCTCTGGCTCTGAACGAGAACGCGAGCCCCGATGTGCGACGGGACTTCCGTACGTGGTTCGACCTCGCCGTGCCCGAAGGAGGCGTCCCGTGGAGCCACACGCTCGAGGGCGCCGACGACATGCCGGCGCACATCAAGGCAGCGCTGCTCGGGCCGACGCTGACCCTGCCGCTGCGGTCGGGAGCGCCCGCGCTCGGCACCTGGCAGGGCATCTACCTCTGCGAGCATCGCGACCATGCCGGGCCGCGCATCGTGATCGCGACGATCTGGGGCGAGTAGGGCGCCCACCGCGCGCGCGTCCTACACTAAGGCGCTCTGCGCCCGTAGCTCAGCTGGATAGAGCGTCGGTCTACGGAACCGAAGGTCAGAGGTTCGAATCCTCTCGGGCGCGCCAATCTTTCCAAGTCCGAACCCCGGCCCTAAAGAAAAAGGGTCGGGGTTTGCCGGTTTCTGCGCCGGGTTCGGCCCCGATGCGCTTCGACGGTTGAGGCGGGGTCCGATGATTTTCGTGTAGGGGCGACTGATGGTGGCCGACTCGATCTCCCCGTCGTCGCCGACGCGGATCTCGCTGAAGAACGCCTGATTGAGCGCTCGCTTGGTCGTGTCGGTTCCGGCGAGGTAGGTCTCCAGGGGCCTTTCGGTGAGCTTGAGAGCGTCTGTGAGCGCCTCGGTCAGCTCAACGAGCTCGATGTCGGCGCTGCCGAGAAGCTGTCGGAGCGTGCGTTCCTCGGTTTCAATCCGTTCGGTCTGCCGGCGCATCACGTTCTCCGACACGGCGCCCTTGTAATGGAGTTCGAGGAGCTTCGTTTGCTCGTCCTCGAGAGTCTGCTGCCGTCGACGGTGACGCGCTGCTGTCTTCTGGGAGGCGGCAATGAGGCGCTCGGCGTGTCCGTTGAGCGAAGCGCGCAGCGCTTCCGTCTGCTTTGGGGCCAATCTGAGCGACCAGTACAACGCAGCGACCTCGATCTCGATGCGCTCGACGGGGTAGTGTCCAGTCGCGCAGGTGCCGCCGTTGCACCCTTGGCGTCTTAGGCAGCTGAAATACGGGTAGATCCCGCCGCATTTGCCCCGGTTCTCGCTGTAGACCAGCCGCGAGCCGCACTCGTCGCAGGTGAGGCTCCCCTTGAGATAGTGGAAGTGCCGCCGGTGCCGGTCGCCGGCGTTGCGCTTGGCATCCAGACGGAGCTGGACTCGATCGAACAGGTCTTGATCGATCAGGGTGGGGTGACGGCCCTTGACGCGCTTCCCGAGGTAGACGACGACGCCCACGTAGTAGGGGTTGCGCAGCATCTTCGCCACCGCGTTGCGTGAGAGCGGGCCGGAGGCTCGCTTGCGGGTTGGCCGGCTGCTCAGGCCATGAGCTTCGAGCGCGTCGCGCAGGCGGGTGATACTGAACTCGCCGGTCGCGTACATATCGAAGGCCAGCTGTACGAGAGGCGCCCGCTCCTCATCGATAACGATTGAATTGATGAGTCGCCCCTCGAACTCGACAGGAGTGTGCTTGTAGCCAACGGGTGCCGTGAACGGCGTCCCGCCTTCGCGGTGCTTCTGTATTTGTCCCTTGCGGATCTCGTTCGCGAGGTTCTCGTTCTCGTACTCGGAGAGCGCCGCGTGGATACGGTGGTTGAACTTGCCCGCCGGAGTCGCGTCGATGTGCTCAAGCACTGAGACAAGCTGTGCGCCGGCCTGGTTGAGTCGGTAATCGATCACCGCGTCGTCCATGGCGTTGCGGGCGAAGCGGTTGAGCTTGTGAACGATCACAAAATCGACATCACGTTTTTCCTCGATGTCCGTGACCATTTCCATAAATCGCGGGCGATTCTGTGTCTTGGCGGTCTTTGCTAGGTCGACGTAGCTTCGTGTCACGGTTGCGCCGAGCTCCCGCGCCTTGCGTTCACACGCCTCGCGCTGTGCGGGAATCGAGTAGCCCTCGTCGCTGAAGCCTCGTTCAACTTGCAGGTCGCTGGAGACCCGCAGATAGATCGCCGCACGCCGCGGAGCGGTCAAGTGAGGTGTTAGTTGATCTGATGGTGATGCAGTGTCTGACATCATGCCTCCTTTCTATTGATTAATTGGGCTTAAGCATTGTCCCGTTAAGTCGCTGATATGGCAACGTGTTAATGTATTGGTGTGGGCCGGTGCAAAAGAATTGACCGGCCCACACCTGTTCTAGTTCAGCGCCTCTAGACGCTTGGTTATGGCCTCCTTGCGCTCCTTGGCGGAGTCACGGAGTGCCTCGTACTCGGCCTTGGCCTCTTCGGAACGGACTTTGGCTCCTTCGACCTCGCGATCGATCGAGTCGATTGCGCGATCGAGCGCCGCTCGGGCATCTGCGAGCGCGTCGTCGGGAGTGGTCTCCCGGCGACGGGTGCGTGAGGGCCTCGTCCCGGACTCGCCGCCGTCGAGCTTGCGCTTGTGCGTGTAGTACGACCCGCGCAAGCTGTCGAACGGGCGGCCGGTCTCCTCGGCGAGCGCCTTGAACGCGTCCGCCTTGTCTTGCCCGGCAGCGACACGGCGCTCGACCTCCTCGTAGACCTCTTGGGCCTTTGTGGCCACGTGATACCTCCTTAGGGTTGGATGGCCATGGCGGCCCGCGGAAAGATTGAAAACCCTTCCGCGGGCCGCGGGACCGTCCACGCAGCGGTGACCGACCGTGCGGCGTCTGAGTCGGTGCGAGAGTTGGCGCCTCTCTTGGTCGAGGCCGGTCACCGCGCCTGCTCCTTAGCCCAATGGGTGAGCCGCGCACAGGCAATGTCGATGTAGCGCTCGTCGCGCTCGATCCCCAGGAAGCGCCGGCCCTCGAGGACGCTCGCGATCCCTGTCGTGCCACTGCCGCAGAAGGGGTCTAGCACGAGACCGTCGGCTGGAGTGGCGAGCCGAACGAGCCAGCGCATGAGTGAGATCGGCTTTACGGTTGGATGTATGTTGCGGACAAGCCGGGTTGGGTGGTGGCGACCGGTGAAGATCTGGGTGGGTTGCACCGGAAGCTGGTTGCAGCCTGCCTCTCGCTCGTTGTGCGTCGCCTTCGTGCAGTGGAAGATGCGGCTCGGGCCCGAGCTCGTGCCGTCGACGAGCGCGACGGGGCAGTCCGCCGAGTGGGACATGGCCACGTTTGCTGGCCAATAGCCGGACGCCTCCGGTCGGGGGATCCTGCCAGCGTCGACATTGAGCGCCCCAGTGCCATGGCGCTCGATGTTTGCCATCACCGTTCCTGCGAAGGGCTTGCGCGCGACCAGGATCGGCTCGTAGGCGGGCTTCAAGGTCGTGGCGCGACCGCCAGGGAGCCTGGGGGACTTTGGCATGCCCCGATCGAAGAGCCACAGCACCAGATCGCGGGCCTCCCAACCGGCGTCCTCCGCGCCGCTGACTAAGCGGTGGAAGGTCCGGGGGGCACCGAACGAGACCAGGAACCCCCCGGGCTTGAGCAGGTGCAGGCAGAGGTTCGCCCACAGGCAGCTAAAGCGCTCAAACGCCTCACCTGACCCGAACGCGGCGCGGCCTCCGCCCACGGCGTAGTGGATCTGGCTGCCATCCCACGCTTCGTCGTGGAAGCCGATCCCATACGGAGGGTCGGTGACGATCACGTCCGCGATCCCGCTGGGCAGCTTCGCGAGTAGGCCCAGCGCGTCGGCTTCAAACAGCGCCCAGGTGCCGCTCTTGTCCCAGTAGCCGATCGTGCGGTTCATGACGGCTCTCCACTGGCGAGGAGCCCCACCGCTTTGTCCGCAGTCACCACCTCGAACAGGCGACGGTGCTCGCGGGGGAGGTCGCCCAAGATGGCGGCGAGTGTCTTCGCGCGGTGGCCGTTGGGGACGATCCACAGCGTCTTGGGAAAGATTTCCTCGGACGCTTGGACTGCGCCTGACTGGAAGCAATCGACGTAGCGCTGCGCCTTCGCGGCGAGGGTCCTGCCACCGACGGTCGCCCGGTCGATCTCGACCAACCAGGAGTCTTCGTACTCACCGTGTGCCAGACGGACAAAGGCGTCGGGCCTCAGGCTTTCTGTCACGCCGTAGAGGCCGGGGTAGTAGCGCCAGCACTCCGGCTCGGGGTCGAAAGCAAGGAGCGCCGTGACCCCCCACCGCTCGGTAAGCGTCAGATCGGTGAACAACTGGGCTACGGCCAGTGTGTGGGCCAGGTGGCGAGCGCCCGGGGCCACGGGGCGGCGCGCGCGGCCAGATCGCAGCCGCCGCTGCGCCTCGGCGCCCAGACTGAAGCAGTAGCCTGCGCTTCCCGCCCGGACGCCGCCGACGCGGCGCTCCAGCGGCTCCAGCAGGCCCTTGGTGGCTAGCTTGGCCAGGCGCCGCCGCGCCAGTCTGGCCCGCGTCTCGGGCGGGCCCTCTGGCCAGCACAGCTCTCGCAGCTGGGCACCGCTCATGGTGCGGAAGCGGTCGACGAGCGAGATGACGTGATGGTCACGACGTGAGAGGTCGAGGTCATCGAGGGCGGGGAGGTGGGGAGGCCTGCCCTCGGGAGAGTGCAGGTCTTTCATTGGCAGCCGGTGCCACGATCCCCCAGTGGTTGGGGAGTTTTGGCCGCGGCTGGTCGACGCGAACGGACCACCGAACGGACTCATGAGCGCCTCCGTTTGCGGCCGAGCGGCTCCTCGGTCTCGGGCGCCTGGAGGAGGGGTGCAGTGGAGGGACTGGTGGCGGGACCCGCCGCGCCGTACCGGCGGGCGGATCGCTCACGGATCTCCTCCGCCAGGCCCGTGGTCTCGGGCAACGGCTCGGTGTAGCCGGTCATGACGCTGACCGCGCTGCCAATCCCGGTCGCGACGCGGGCGCCGACTTCGAAGGCGCCGAGGGCCATCAGGTCACTGGCGCCGAGACCGGGTAGCTCGCGGGCCAGTCGCGCGGCATCGTCGGCGGCGGCCCTGAAGCTGACGAGCGTCGCCACGTTCCCCAGCAGGCTCGAGCGTGTCGGCTCGGGGATTCTCCCGAGTGTCTGCATGCTGACCGTCAAGGCAGCGCCGAGTCCGCGCGCCCGCTCCGCGAGGAGCTCGAAGCTGAAGGGCACGCCGGCGGTCAACGAGGCCAACTCGTCGACGTAGAGGGCGGCGGGCAATCTTCGCTCGACCGTCACCGCCGATCTGCTCTCGATCGCGCTCCACACTACGTAGACCAAGGCCGCCGCGATGAACGTGCTTGGGCCCTCTCCGAGCTGGCCCGGCGAGAGCGACACGAGGAGCCACTTGCGCTGCTCCAGCAGCCGCCCCACCTCGACTTTGGGGTCGGGCGAAGCCAATACCCCGCGGACGCGCGGCATGTTTAGAAGAGCCATTACGCGAGCCATAGGCGCCGCCACGTGGGCGGCGCGGTCCCCGCTGGAGAGCCCCCGCTCGTAGTGCTGCCAAGCCGATGCTAGGAATGGGTCGGCCAACCGTGCGACGGCGGCGCGCCGGTAGCCCGCCTCAAAGAACAGGCGACCGAGATCGGCAAGGGTGGCCCCGGGAACCTCGCTCAGCGTCCGCAGGCCCAAGCGGATGTAGTAATCGCTGCGCACCGACCAGACGTCGGAGAAGATGGAGCGCAGGGCGCCGGTCAGGACCTCGGCTCGGAGATCCGGATCGCCACCGGCGAAGATCGCGACTCCTGGGCTCGGGCGGGAGTCGGCCGGATCGAGTACCACCATCCGGCGGGCGTCGTCCAGGCGCACCCGATCCAAGATGCTGTTGACGAGATCCGGACCCTTGGGGTCGATGACGACGCCGGAGTAGCCGCTCGCCATATCGGCAAGGACGCAGTTGGCGATCAGGGAGGACTTGCCGACGCCGGTCGGCCCGACGATTGCCAGATGCTGGCGAGCAGCCTCGACGCTGAGGGCAACGGGGCGCCCCCCGGCGTGATCGCGGCCGGTGAAGATGCGTCGTCCGGCCTTCGCGACGGTACGGGGTACGAGCACCTCGCGGCTGGCGCCGACATCCACACCGGCCGGGATGTCCGCGCCGAGGGGCCAGCCGAGCAGGCCGAGCAGCTCGGCGCTCGTCAGCCAGCCACTCGACCGCGTCGTTTTCGGCATCGCGCCGAGCGCGCGGTTGCCGCGCTCGCTCGTGATTCGCAGCGTTCCGACGGGCCCTCGGCGGCTACGAATGAGGCTCTCGATATGCCGGGCCAGAGCCGCCGCCCGCGCTTGGGTGTCCGCGCGAACGAGGACGAGCCCCGCTGCATGCAGGCCGGCATCGGTCCGCTTGCGCCGCCACGCACGCACCGCGTCTCTCTCATCCTGGCTCGGATCGTCGTTCGCGGGCAGCGGAGTTGGGCGCCCAGGCGTGAGCGCCCAGCGCAGCACGACCCGCTCACCGGCACCGAGCGTCGTCAGGCCGGCCAGCAATGCGCGGCTTGCCGATTCGGTACCGTCAGTCGCGAGCACGGCGGGGGTCGGCACAAATAGTCGCAAGCTCCGCGTGGCCGCCTCCGCGCTTGGCGCCTTCTCGTCTTCCAAGCGTGTCCCCGGTGCGATCCCGGCGAGGCTGGCCTGGACCGAGGCACCCACCGCCGCGGGCAGGTGCAGACCGAACGTTACGCCGTCGGAATCGGCAGCGACCTCTGCGACGAGTTCGATGCCGACAGGCAGCCCAGAGAGGGCATCCAGGACCGCCCGGGCTCGCCCTTGGTCGAGGTCAATGGGAAGCCGTAGGCGGTATCGCCTGCGGCTGGCACGCATCGCCGCGGCGCGGCGATGCTCGTGCAGCCAGATGCCGGCGAGCAGCGCCGAGCCGCCGCTTGCGGCGACCACCGCGGGGGTGAGATCCCCGTTCACTGTTCGTTCTCCCGGGCTCGCTTGCCCTTGGCCTTTTGCTCCTGCTCGCGCCGTTCACGCAAAATCCGTTTCGCCTGTAGCCAAAGAACGAGGGCCAGCTGCTCGGTGTTAATCTCGTCCCGGTGGACGCCCGTTACCTTAATACGTTTGGCTCGCGCCATATGTCGCCTCCTTTCTTGTTACATGTTGTCTCCTCCATAATTGGTTACTTCCATTCTGCGACACGATGTTCGTATTATGTTCGAGCGTTTTACCGATTTTGACCCCTCATATTTGGGTGCCTGTTTGGCAGTCATGACGTAGAACTGCCAGCATTTCTCACCACCGCCGGGTGTAGGCCCACACGACGCGCAACACGCCGGCGACGAGCCCGCCGACGAGTACCAGTGGCACGAGTGCGCTCGCCAGTCGCGTCATCAGGGGAGTGACGACGGCGAGCGCCGCTAGACCCAGTGCCACAATCGAGAAGGCCGTGACGAGCTTGGTCATGCCGTCCGCCGTGCGGCTGCCGCGTCGATCGCCGCGCCGAGCAGCGCTTCCTGCGCCTCGCCTTCGACACGCAAGCGATCGGTCTCCGTTTCTAACTTGCTGACGCGAGCTTGGGCTTGACTCAGCTGAGCGTGAAGCCGCACGTTTTCTCGCGATAGGCGCTTGTTCCAGTAGCACAATGCAAGGAGTTCGCTCTCATCAGTCATCGAGCACCTCCGCATCGACGACCACCGGCGCGTTGCTGGCCGCGCGCACCATCGCCTGACTCGTCTCGAAGGCGACGCGGTCGATCTCGCGCCGCGCGAGCTCGTGGCGCAGCCGATCGCGCTGCTCAAACGCTGCACGGTCCCGCGCCGGGCTGACCACGCACAACCACAACGCCGTCATGCCCGCTCCCGCGAGGAGGAACGGCCATAGCTTCACGATGAGAACGATGAGGAGCCCGATGATCAGGAGGCCACCCATCAGAGACCCCGTCCGGCGTCGTGGACAACACCCGCGATGCCGATCGCGCCGGCGACGGCGCTGGCATGGACGTAGCCAGCGGCGTGGGGCGCTGTCTGGATGAGCGCCGCCTCAAGAGTGCCGATGTGGGCGGCACGGACCATGCCGCGCTCGGCGGTTGTGGCGACGCGGTCGAGCCTGGCTTGGTCTCGGTGGACGGCGATGGCGAGGGCCGCGTCGGTTCTGGCCATCGCACGGTTGACCTTGCGCTCGAGCGTTGAGGGCAGAAGCCCGCCTGCGAGGACGGGCAGCTGATCGGTCATGGGCTGTAGCTCCTTCTCGTTGTTGCTGGTCCAGAGCAGCCCCCCACCTACGCACCCCAGCGGAGTGCGCTGCGGTGGCGTTTGGGCGGAGAGTCTCGCTCCGGCGGCTCATGCCGACCTTGTATCCGCCGGGTTCTCACGTGCGTCTAACGCGCGGCGATTTGGCTAACGCGGATCTAACGCGCGGTGCGCTTGCAGCGTTAGATTTCTCCACCTACGGTGCTCGCCATGACTACTACCACCACATATCACTTGGCGCTGTTTGGGCCGCTAACGCTGATCGGCCCGAATAGCGACGGCGGGCTTGAGGCCCGCGAAATCGAAGGGTGGCGATGCCAGACGCTACTCGCCGCGCTCGTCCAAAATGGGCAGCGCAAGACCAGGCCCCAATTGTTTCAGCAGGTGTATGACAAAGCTCCGGAGAGGATCGCGCGCACCTATGAGGCGACGAAAGTCCTAAAGACCCAGTTGGAAGAGGCTTGGGTCATTGTCGAGGACAGTCGCGAGGGCCTCGGTATTGCTGACCGGGCCACTCTGCTTAGCGATTGGTCGCTAATGCACGAGCTGAGCGAGGCCAAGGGTGACGGTAGTGCTGCCGTCATGCTCGAGATCGCACGAAAGGGTCGCCCGCTCGATGGGATCGCCGACGGTCATCCGACTGTCGGGGTGTTCGTGGCGCGGCTGCGCGCCGAGGCTCTCACGCTGGTCCACCGCGCGTGCGCAGCGCTTGCGCTCGACCGGTCCTTCCAGTGGGGTGATCCGATCCCGGAGGATTGGCCGCACGTCGCGGTGCCGGGATGGCCGGACGCGGTCTCGATCGGGCACGCAACGGCCTTCTCTCCTGGATCGCGCCCGACCGAGAGGCAGGTGAGCGACGGCATCTGGCGGCCAGCGGCACTGTTCGAGGGTTGCCCGGATGGCGAGGCGCTGCGACGGATCGAGTTCGGCGACGGTTCGGTCGAGACACGGTGGCCTGGTGATAAGCGGTGGTTCGGTGAGTACTACGCCTTCTGGCACCGGACCGTGACCCAGCGCTGCGATGAGGTGGTGCTCACCTACGTAGATGAGCGTTACGACGCGGAGCGTTTCGGCCAGGAAGGGGCGCTCGATGGCGACAACGATAAGGCGACGATCATCGAAGCAAAGTTGCTCGGCGAGCCCCCCACGAAGCGCTTGATCTGCGCTCGAACGAACTGGGGCTTTGCCCACGAATGGGCGAAGGACCACGCCGACGATCTGCTTGCCGCGGCCGATGCTCCGAGCGCGTTTGGCGTGGTCGGGAGGTCCGTGTATCCGGGGATCGCTGGGGTGCACACGCTCGTGTGGACGAGCGATGGTTACCTGTTGTTCGCGCTGCGCGGAAATGAGGTCGCGTTTCACGAACGCACGTGGTCGGCCAGCTTCGAGGAGTCGGTCGCGGCCGCCGGCCGCGAGTACAGCGGACCCGGGACTGGGGATGCGACCGTGCTGGACGCGATCAATGGCGGACTGGTCGAGGAGTGGGGCGTGGAGCCGCGACTCGTCGTGGCCTCGACCATGCTCGCGGTCGGTCGCGAGTTCGTCCGGACACGTACTGGCCGGCTCGATCTCAGCTCGACGATCCTCACGGCGATACGTCTGGACTTACCCATCGCACAGGTATGGGAGTGCCTTGACCGCTCGCCCGAGATCCGCGACCGCGACGAGCACATCGCCTGGGCTGGGATCCGCTTCAACAGCCGCGAGCACCTTCTCGGGTTCCTCGCCAAAGCACGCGGTCGACGTGACAACGTCGACCTACTGAGCGATGCCGCCGCTGACGTGGGCGCCGAGATCAGCTACTACCCGGGCGCGAGCTCGTCTGGGATCGCAGACTACGGGCTCATGCCCACCTCGGCAGCACGCCTGTACCTCGGTAGCGCGTGGCTCGTCCAGTACGGCCATCTGCGGCAGAACCCTTGACAGCATATGTAACATATGTTACTATGTTAGCAGGTGATGGCCCCAGGACTCGGGGAGCGACGCTAGCTCGTTGCTCGGGTCCTGAGGCCGATCGGCGGCCTCCTGGAACCCATAGGAGGCCCCCGTGCCTATCATCCCGCAGTTTGACCCGACACCCGGTAGCGAGTTGGACGTCGCGCTCTCCGAGCTGCTGATGCGGCTCGGGTTCGAGCCTGGATGGCCCGTCTACCAGCACGACGAGCAGTACTACGGAGTCAGTCTCGAGCGTCTGCGAGATGCGATGTTCGCGAGCACCTACACCGAGCCTCGGCTGGTGCGCCTGCAAGCGCGGATCCCGCCACCGACCGACGACCAGGACATCGCCGACGTGCCGATGCTCGTCGAGACGATGACCCAAGTCTACGTTGACCTGCGCGACGAGAACGCCGGCTACGCCGTGCCACTTCGCCCGCGCGAGTCGCCGCACTACTACCTAGGTGGTGCGCTCTACAACAACAGCTACCAGCACGCTGACGAGCGAGTCCGGATGCACGCGTACTGCGACTTCATAACACCCGAAGCGCTGTCCGCGATCTACATCCAGCTCGTCCCCCGCGACCAGCCCCAAGGCATCGCCGAGGGTCCGCTCAAATGGGCAAGCGTGCCCCCAGGAGAGCTGTAGCGCGAGCGAATAGCTCGGTCGCCGCAGCACCACGCCCTCCGGTCACCACGACCGGAGGGCACTTTTGTTGGCACCGCCGGAACCGTCGTGGCTTCACGCATCTCCACGAGATGACCGTTCCGTTGAGCCCTTGGCCACGTTCCAGCTCATGGATGCTTAAAGCGGGCAAACGCTGTTGCTTGATACCACCCGTCGAGAGCTTCGACGGTCGAGCTACGACCGCCTTCCGGTCCGATCGAGGGGAAGAAAGTCCGGCTGATTTCGTGAGGGTCCGTGGCGTACTCATGCACCCGAAGTTCGATCTTGGGACAGAGCACAACGCGATTGCTGTGAAGCGTCACCAGTACCCAGAGTCTCATCGATTCACCCTGGGCGAGATCTGGATCGTGGTTGCGCATGACTTCAACCGTGAAGTCGGAGGTGTCGCCAACCTTTTCAGCGGCACCGGTGAAGGAGCTCTTGAGCGGATGCTTGCAGCTGGCGCCAGGCTTTTCCGACTTGACGCGAGCAATACAGCTCGCCCGCTTTGTCCCGTTGTTCTTGAACGCCTGCTGGCACTCGAGTACCGTTTTGGGGGCCGAGGCGGCGCGCGCCGAGACGCGGTCGGTGTGAGCCTCGGCACTAACGCCGAGCAGGGCTAGGCCGATGAGAGTCCCGAAGGCAACCCGCCCTGCGGCCGTGAGCAGCCGGCCGAAGCCGCGATGGTCACCCGCGTGCATACACCACGGCGACGTAGTTCCAGCTATAGGGAATGGCCGGCAGCGAAGCCGATCGCCAGACGGTCGACGAGACCTTCGAGAGCCGGTATTCGCGGGTCTCTCGATGCAGGGCCCTGGTTTCCGGGTTCCATTCTTCAGGTGGTTCGACGGTGCGTTCGATTTCGAGTACGGCTGGGTTGCAGAGTTCCAATTTGGGTCGGCTGGCGATCACTTCGATCTGGAGCGTGATCTTGTTGTCGCCTTCGTGCGGATGGCTCTGGTGGAGTTCGTTGATGCGGACGGTGTAGGCGTGGGTGAAGCCGTAGCTGTCGCCGGCCTCTGATTTGGCGACCCTGAAGGGGTAGGCGCACGAGCGGCCCGCTGGCGTTGGGGCGTGCGCGAAGGAGACCGAGAGCGTGTCGAAGCGGGAGCGGGCCTCGCTGCGGCGTTCGACGTATTCGCCGCCGAGAGCGCTGCGCTCATAGGCGCGGCTGCGCGAGGTGGTGCCATCGAGGTGGTGGACTTCGACGCTGCAGATCTGGTAGCCGGTAGCGGAGCCGAAGGTTCGCGTGCCCGTCAAGAGGCCCCATTCGACCCACGTGGCGTGCGCGAACACTTGGTAGTCGAGAAGGAGTGCACCGGATGGCCCCGTGACGTGGCCACGCCCACGATTGATGAGTGTGTCGGTCCATGGGTCGGCGCAACTCGAGCCGCGCGATGCGGACGAGCCGATCTGAGCGCCGCCAGCCTCTATCGCTGCCGCCGCGCGAGCTCTCGCGGCATGGACCAAGGCTGGAGCGACCGCGCCAGCCGCGACCATGATCGCCACCGCCAGGACGGGCCACGGGCACCTTGAGGTTTTGGCCATAGCGACCGGGCACGTTACCAGACGCTTGAGGTTTTGGCCCTAGAGGTTTTGGCCTGACGCCGTGAGCATCACCGCGGGATGGATCCGCGCGAGGTATTCGCCGCCAATCTGCGGCGCGAGCGGCTACGCCAGCAGCTCTCGCAAGAGGCGCTGGGCGAGAGCGCCGATCTCGACATGAGTGAGGTCTCCAGGCTCGAGCGCGGCCGACGCGAGCCACGCCTCGGCACGATTGTCAAGCTCGCTCGCGCGCTCGGCATCCCGCCTGCGAGGCTGCTCGACGGGATCCGGTAACGCCGATCCTCGATGAAGGTTTGGTGAGCGTCCCAGGTGCCTGGCCGATAGGAAGAGCCTGTGTGCCGCTGACGATGGCGTTGCCTACTACGGCGTGGCGAATCCAAACCTGACCCGGCGGGTCTGTCGTATCAACGCGCTCCGAGACTGTAATCGTCGCTGTTTGCGGCTGAATCCACATGTTGGGACTGGATTCTCGATCGCGCACGCCGTTTGGTCTGGTAAGAAGCGCCTGCCAATCGAGACCGGCGAAAGAGGTGCGGCGTGCTACGTGAGAATAGTTCTGGCGGTCGGCGCAACGGGGTTCGGATTTGCCGCGGACTTGCCACCGCCGCGCTTGCTTGTGTCTCGATCATGGCTGTCTCTGCTTCGCGTGCCTCCGCGGAATCGCTATGCACTGTTAGCTTCACCGCGACTTCGGGCGAATGGCAGAAAGCGTCGAACTGGACCCCCGAACATGTCCCCTCATCCACGGATGTGGCGTGCATCGGCGCCGGGAAGACGGCCAACGCATCCGCTGGAAGCAGCCAAGTGGGCGTAGTTCAAGGGGAAGGCACGCTCATCGTATCCGGAGGTGCGACTCTGGAACTCGTCAACGCCCTAGAACCTTCTCAGCTCCGTACGTTCGAATTGCGTGGAGCGACTCTAACAGGACCGGCCAGCCTCACAGTAACCGCTTCGTTCGCGTGGACGGAGGGGGAAAACGGCACCATGTCCGGCACGGGGTCGACCGTTATCGGAGCGGGTGCCTCCGGGAGACTGTGGCAGCGGGGGGCGACACTCCACGAACGTGCCCTGATCAACGAAGGCACACTGAGCTTCAGGGGCCGTACGGTCATGTCTGAAGGCGCCAAGCTCGAAAATATAGGGGTTTTCGAAGCGAACTCAGAAGAAGACACAGAAAGCGAAGCTCCGGACATCTCGGCAGGAACTGGCAGTGTCGTCGAACCCGAGATCGTCAACAAGGGAACCATTGAGAGAACGGAATTCGACCGATTTCGGGGTACCACAATCGGCGTCAAGGTCGCAAATGAAGGGGCGATCAAGGTCCTATCTCGAGAAGGCAGCCTGACGTTCCTCGGAGGCGGTTCCTCGAGTGCGGGGAGCGAATGGGCGATCCCCGAAGAAAGCTCAAAAGTGAGGTTGAAGGGCAGTTCATATTCGATGTCGGGCTCCAAATGGGTCGGTGCCGGCACGCTCTTGATCCAAACCGGAGTCACGGCGGAAGGCGTTGAAGCTCAGACGGGCTCAGTCGAGCTGCAAAG
>DATARO010000037.1:0-27925 GCA_036264095.1 Solirubrobacteraceae bacterium
ACTGCTGCCGCCGCCGCCGGGGATGAAGAACGAGGTGCTGATCGTGCGATCGAAGGCCGCCATCAGGAGCGTGGCGATCAGCATCGGGGCGGCGAGCACCATCAGGACCGAAGTCGCCATCACGCCCCAGACGAAGATCGGAAGCCGCGACCAGGTCAGGCCGGGCGCGCGCATCGTCGTGATGGTGACCATCATGTTCAGCCCCAGCAGCGCCATCGAGACACCGACGAGCGCGAAGAAGCAGATGTAGGAGTCCATCCCCATCACGGCCTGGTCGTTGAGCGGCTCATATCCGGTCCAGCCGGTGGGGAAGCCGCCGAAGAAGATGGTGGAGACAAGGATGAACCCGGCCGCCATCAGCAGCCAGAACGTCAGCGCCTCGATGCGCGGGAAGGCCATCCGCCGGGCGCCGATCATGATCGGCACGAGGTAGTTGGCGAACGGCCCGAGGATCCCCGAGGTCATCATTCCCATCATCATCGTCCCGTGCTCGCCGACGAGCGCGATGTACGTGTCGGGGCCGACGACGGTCGGCGTCGGATGCAGCAGCTCGGTACGGATCAGCATCGCGTTGAGGCCGCCGATGAAGAAGAACAGGCCGATGCCGACCATGTACTGCATGCCGACGACCTTGTGGTCGGTGCACAGGCCGAAGTAGCGGCCGATGCCCTCTTTCTCCTTCTCACGCAGCGACGGCGGCCGTCCGAGCATGCGCGCGATCGGGTAGTTGGCGAAGCCGAGGCCGATCAGGAAGCCCGCGACGCCGAAGAAGTACGCCAGCAGGAGAGAGAGGTCGTTCTCGTCGGTTTTCGCGCGGAATTCGAAGCTTTTGCCGTTGATCGCGTGACCGATGAACCAGCCCAGGTAGTAGCCGCCCACGCCGAGGGCGAGCGCTGTCAAGAGGTTGAAGCCGATCAGGCGGCGCCACCGGGGCCGCTGAATCGGCTGCTCAGCTGCTGCATATGCCGCTGTCATTCGCCACGCCTCGTAGGTTCGGGTAGGTAGGTCCTGCTGTACGGCGGAAGCGTCTTTGTCGCCGGCGCGAACTTCACCTGCGCCTGGTGAATCCATGTTGCGAACGCTTCGCGCGTGACCACGTTGCCGTGGTCGAACATCTCGCCGTGCCAGATGCCGCACAGCTCGGCACAGCGCACTTCGAAGCTCCCCGTCTTAGTCGGCTTCACGAACGCGATGTTGTCGACCTGCGGGTTCGCGTCGGCCTTGACGCCGAGCTGATAAGCCCAGAACGAGTGGATCACGTCGAGCGAGGTGACGTGGAGTTCGATCATCTGGTCGACCGGGAGCACGAGATGGGGCGTCTCGACGCCACCGTAGGTGGGATACCGGTAGGTGAAGTACCACTGCTGGGCGATCACCTGCACCGGCAGCTTGCTGCCCTTCGGCACCGTGATCGGTGACGGCCCGCTACCGGAACCCGCCCCGTTGTCGGCATACAGCGTCGCCGTGCCGTATGCCGCGAGCGCGAGGACCAGCGCCACGGTCACGACCAGCCAGGTGGCCTGCACGCGCGCGTCACCGCGCACGCCCGGCCCTTCGAGCACCGCTCCCCGCGGCTGGCGAAAGTACACGACCGCGTACACCAGGTAGAGGACCACCAGCAGCAGCACGGGGGTCGCCATCCCGAGCAGGACCGTGTTGTCGGTCACCTGCCCCGCGGCCTGTTCGGTCGCCTTGCCGGGCGGCAGGATCGGCCCGATGAGCAGGACCGCCAGCGGGGTCGCGATCGCGCTGCTCACGAGCCAGAGCGTCACGAAGCGGCGCAGGTGGTTCGGGCCCTCCATCCCCTACACCACGTCGATGAAGCCGTCCATGTAGCCGAGCGTTTGCATCGGCCCCCCGTTCCCGAGCAGGAAGCCGGCCCCGCAGGGCACGAAGCATTGCCACCGGTACCGGCCGGGCGCGCCGGTGCGGAAGCTGAAGGTGATCGTGCGGTGCGAGCTCGAGAGTTCGCAGGGCCCTTCTTCGCATTCGTGCTTGGCGCCTTCGGGTATCCCCGCGAGCGGCACGAACACGCCCAGCTGCGGAACCGCGAACGTGTGTGACGCTTCTTCGGGCGGAATCGTCTGGAACGTCTTGCCGTCGAGCGTCGCGGTGCCGCCGACCGTGCCCTCGACCTGCGAGAGGAACGGGTTGCGCAGACCGGTCGGCGAGTCGAACTGGTAGATCGTGACGTGGACGACGGAGTTCGCCGGCACCCTGTAGATCGTGCTCCGCACCCAGCGGCCGTTGGTCCGCACGAGGTAGGAGACCCAATCCGGATGCTGCGGGCTGAGCTTCTTGCCCACGGCGGCGACGGTCTCGAGGGTCAGATTCGTCCCGCCGGTCGAACGGGGAGCGGCAACTGCCGCGACCGTCTCGGGCACGTTTTTTGCCCACAGCGCGACGTAGAGGCCGATCAGTGTCCCCAGCGCCGCTACGGCGGTCGCAACCGCCAAGACCTTCCTGACGAAAACGCTCAACCCCGCTCCTCTCGGGCGCCAGCTATATGCGAACGCCAGTGGACCCTATACCCCCGGGTTGGGGGGATGCAAACCCATCCACGCAACTCCCAGCAACTCCCCTTCAGGGCGCGTCCCGACACGACTCGCCGCGAGGCTCCTGGGAAGGATGGGGCGCGGCAGGGGTCTTGTTCGGCGAGGCATCAAGAAGCCTCGGAAGCGGGGAGATCCCGACGGGAAGCCCTCGCTCTCCGACCGCATGAGAAACGGAGACACACATGTCGAATGCCATGAGATCGCGCCCTGCCAGGCTTGCGAGCCTGTTCACGGTCGTGCTCGCGCTCGGGATCGCCGGATGCGGTGGTTCCAGCTCATCGAGCTCGAAAACGAGCAGCTCCAGCGCACCCGCATCGCAAGCGGGATCCAGCAGCAGCTCCAGCGCACCCGCATCGCAAGCGGGATCCAGCGGCAGCTCCAGCGCACCCGCATCGCAAGCCGGATCCGGCGGCATCCCGCAGAACAACGAAGGTGATCACGACAGCGACAACAACGGCGGCCCGAGTGACGGGGACGGCAACTTCTGAGCCGGCGCTGCTCGCGGCAGCCCTGCTCGCGGCAGCCCTGCTCTGCGCCGGATGCGGAAGTGGCGGCGGCGGCCGGTCACGAAGCGCCGCCGCCGCCACGCCGCCCGCCGGGTTCGCGGCCATCGACGCCCGGCCCGCCCCCGCCGGCTGGCGCGCGGCCAGGATCCCGACGGGTGCGGTGCTCCGCTACCCGCCGAGCTGGCGCCCGGCCGGCGGCGATGCCGGGACGGCGACCGTCGTCCTGCGGGAGGACGGCAAGCGCATCGCGGGCTACCTGAACGTGACGCCGAGGCAGAGCGACGAGACGCTCGCGGACTGGCCGGGCTTTCGCGTGGGCCACAATGCGCGCGAGGGCGATCGCTCCGTGACGGCCGAAGCGGTCGCGCGCCGGGTGCCGTTTCGCGGCGGTCGAGGCACCTGCGTGCGCGATCGCTATCGGACGGTGACCGGGGCGAGCTACATCGAGATCGCCTGCCTCGTGACGGGCAGGGGCGGCGCGAGGGCCGTGATCGTCGGCGCCGCGCCGCCGGAAGCGTGGGCGCGGATCTCGCCGACGCTGTACCGATCTCTGTCGGCGTTCACGGCGTGAGGGGCCTGCCCCGGCGCCCGCGGCCGCGTGCTTCGCGGTCCGCTACGCCGGTTGCCCACGCGGCGGCGCGCGTACCGCGCCGACGCGTATGATCACGCCGTGCGGATCCGCAGCCTGTTGGCCGTCGCACTGGGCACGACCGTCCTAGGCGGGTGCGGCTCCAGCCATACCACGGCGAGCAGCTCCTCCAAGACGGGCAGCTCTTCGACGGCGGCACCACCGTCGACCCCGCCGCCGCAGGGCCCGCCCGCGACAGTCCCGGCCAGCGCGCCACCGGCCGTCAAAGCGATTGCGGGCCGCCTGCTCGTGGCCGGCGACATCCCAGGCTTGGCCCCCCAGGGTCCGCCGGGTCAGACCCTCCACGGCGTCATCCTCGGCATCAACGCCCGCAGCTGGGTGGAAGAGGAGGCACGCGAAGGGCTTCCGTCAAGCGAACAGGCGACCGAGACGACGCGGCTCGAACGTCTGGGCTTCGTCAGAGGCGTGCACGAGCGGCTGGCCGGGCGCAACCAAGGCGGCCCGCCGGAAGGGCTGTCGATCGCCATCGAGTTCCGATCGCCAAGCGGCGCCCAGGCGAACCTGCAGCACGAAGTGAAGACCTCGGAGGACCGCGGACCGAAGCCGTTCGCGGTCAAGGGCATCCCGGGGGCGCAGGGGTTCGGTGAATCCGGCGCAAGCGGCACCGGCTACAACGTCGCGTTCGCGAAGGGCTCCTACTACTACATAGTCGGCATCGGCTACCCGGCCGGGACGCCCGGAGCACCCACGCGCGAACAGCTGATCTCGGCGGCGCAGCGCCTGTACTCGCGCCTGCGCTGAGGACGGTCCCCGGCCCCGCCGAGGTTGCTGCCCGAAACCGGCGCCGTCAGCTCAGGTCCAGCACGGTCGTCGGTGGCTGGATCTCCTCGTCGTGGCCCTCGCGGGGGACGATCGCGGTGCCGATCGCGAAGAACTCGATCGTGTGGCTGCCCCAGCCGTGGCTCTTCTCCTGCAGCTGCACGCCGACGATCCCCTCGGCTTTGATTTCGGCCGCCTCCCGCTGCATCCGCTCCATCGCCAGCTCGCGGGCGTCGTAGAGCGCCTGCGTGAAGTTGGACAGCTCGACGTTGCGGCCCGTCTGCGCCATCGACTGCAGCATCCCTCTGTGGGCCACGTGATAGACGCAACTGCCCATCACCATGCCCACCGGCCGGTGGCCGGTCCGCAGCAGCGTCCAGAAGTCCTGGCCTGAGAGATCACTCGTGAACGGTCTGCCGTTGGACGCCCTGTGCAGGACGCCTTCGCGGTGCTTGACGGCGGTGCCGATCGCGATGAACTCGGCCATATCCTGGCCCCACTCGTAGCGGCCGATGTCCAGCCGCACACCCACGACGCCGTCGGCGCCCAGCTGATCGGCCTCCTCCTCCATACGCGTCATCGCCAGCTGACGGGCGCCGTACATCGCTTCGGAGAGGACCGTCATCTCCTGGCTTTTCTTCCAGCCCGCCATCTGGATGCCGATGTGGTAGATCGAGCTCCCCACCACGAGCCCCAGCGGCTCGAAGCCCGCCTCCTTGACCAGTAGGAACTCGTTGACCGAGAGATCTGAGGTGAACAGCCCCTCTCGGTTCTGCGCCAGGCGCGCCCGCCCCGCCTCTGGCACACCCTCCAGTGAAGTGGGGTCGTAGACGCTCTCCGTCTCAGTCGGTTCGCCGTCGTTCATCATGCCGTGGCTCCTTCGGTCAGGTCGATCGTCGTCTTGGGAGCTCCGAAGCCCGCTGCAGCGCCCTCGCGGACGGCGGTGCCGATTGCGTTGAAGCTCATCAGCAGTCCGTTCTGCCCAGCCGGCCGGATGGTGTGATCGACGCGCATGCCCACGACGCCGCTCGCGCGCGAGCGTGCCGCCTGGGCGGTCACGCGCGCCATCACCATCTCGCGAGCCTCGTAGATCCCCCGCGTGTAATCGGTCAGCTCCTGGTTCTGCGTGAACCCGATCCCGCCCAAGCCGCCGACCAGCCCAGCCGTCTGCCACGACTGGACGAAGAACACCGAGGTCCATGCCACCACGCCCAGCGTTTCGATCCCGGCGCGGCGAAGCTTGGCGTAGTCGGGAACCGACAGCTCCGTCGCAAGAGTCCCCGCGCCGGCCGGCGCGGCGGCCCGACGTGAGCTGTCGCGCACCGCCGTTCCCACCACGACGTACTCGATCGCATCTTCGGTGAACTCTCGCGCGCCGCTAGAGATCTGAACCCCCACGACCGCGTCGGCGCCAACGTGCTCGGCCTCCTGTGCCAGGCGGCTGAAGGCGCGGTCGCGCGCCTCGTTCCACGCCTGCGAGAGGGTCTCCAGCTCGTACATGAAGCCACCGCCATAGGCCGTCGGCATGATCCCCGCGTACCCCACGTGGTAGATCGAGCTGCCCATCACCTGCGCCAGCGGCGTAAGGCCCAGTTCGTGACAGAGCGCAAACGAGCCCACCGACAGGTCGGACGTGAACGCGCCCGCGCCCTCGGAGAGCTCGCGAAGTCGGCGCTCGGCATTCCGCGGGATGCCGCCGCGCTCGACTCGCTCGAGCGACTCGCGCTGCTCGCGATCCACAGCTTCCTCGTCACGAGCCTCCGCCGGCGGTTGTCGCTCGCGTGGGTTCATCAAGCCAGCAGCCGCTCCAACGCCGCCCGCGCCTCGGTGCTGCGCTGTGCCTCCTCGCGCAGATCCTCTGTCAGAGCCGCCACCCAAGCCGCGGGGTCGAGCGCCTCGCGCTTGATAGCGATCCCACCGCTCTGGCGCTCTCGCGAGCCCCGCAGGCGCCCATCAGCCATCTCCAGCGTGTAGCAGCACGCTCCCAGCTCTACCCGCAGTACCCGGACGTGCTTGGGCCCGCGTCCAAGCAGGCCCTCGCCGCGACGCTCGACCTGCGCGCGAGAGGGCAATGCCTGCTCGAGCTTGGACGCCAACACGTCCAGGGAGACCGCCACGTCGGTGCTGTCGCTGCGAAGCCCGGCCGCCACCAAGTCGAACGTCTCATCGTCGCCCACCCGTCGCAGGCTACACCCGTGGAGGTTCGCCACCGCTGGGGCAAGCGCAGATCGCGAGCCGGACTCTCCACTGCCCGAACACGCATCGAGCGTCGGCTCATCCTGAGAAGCCACCCAGCGCCATGGCGATAACCCGGGACGACTGCTTCCACCCGAAAGCGAAAGCGCAACGAGAACATGGAGCTACGGCTCCTAACCCGGTCAGGCGGTGTGCAGTGCGGCGATGTCCACATAGACGCCCCGCTCGAAGGCTTCGGACGCCTGCACGATCTCGGCGTCGTAGAAGGGCAGGACCTGCGTGAGCATCGTGCCTGCGATGCCCGCTGTACGGTCGATCCAGTAGTTGCAGTTGAACAGGCCACCCCAGTCGGCGGTGCCGGCCCTGCGCATGTCGGGCATGTCCTCGAGGATCAGGCGGAACGCCAGCCCCCAGCCCTGCGCGAACGGCAGGGTGGGCACGTAGTTGGAGAGCGCGGGGATCGCCGGCTCCATGCCTTCGGGCAGCACGGCCCCCTTGAGGTGGTCGCTGAACGCGAGATCAACCGTCTCGGCGCGCAGCACGCGCTCGCCGTCGAGCTCGCCGCCACGCAGCAGCGCGCGCATGAAGCGCATGTAGTCCGGGCCCGTCGCGCACGAGCCGCCGCCGCCGGAGGCGAACTCGGGCTCCGGGAAGTCGAGCGACTGCTGCACGAGGCCTCCGTCCGGAAGGCGGAAGTGCAGAGCCATCATGCGCGCCGCCTGTGCCTCGCTTGGAGCAAACGTCGCGTCGGTCATCCCCAGCGGGGCGAAGATCCGCTCCTTGCAGCACGCCGCGAGATCCTTGCCGCTGACAGCCTCCACGACCTGGCCGAGCCAGTCGGTGCTAATGCCGTATTCCCAGCGGGTGCCCGGGTCGGCGACCAGCGGCACGTGCAGCGCCTCGAGCTTGCCGCTCGTGATGTCGGGTGCACCCGTGACCTGGTGGTAGCGCAGGATGTCGGCGTTGCCGAACGCGTACGCGAGACCCGACGTATGGGTGAGCAGGTGGCGGATCGTCGCCCTGCTCGCGGGCGGCCGCAGCCGCGGTGAGTCACCGTCGAAGCCCTCCAGAACCTGCAGCTCATCGAAGGGGGGCAGGACGTCGGCGACGGGCTGCTCGAGCTCGAGCGCGCCCTGCTCGATGAGCTGCAGCGCGCACACGCTGGTGAACGCCTTGGTCATCGACATGATCGCGAACATGGTGTCCGTCCGCACGGGGTCCTCGCCGTTGACATCCAGGACGCCGAACGCGCCCTCGTAGAGCACGCCGTCGCGATCTCCCACCAGCGCCACGACGCCCGGCATCGCCCGCTCGTCGACCGCCCGCCCCAGCAGCCCGTCAAGTCCGCCCATGCTCATGAGAACCCCCCGGCTAGTTCAAGGTCGCCGTCAGCCTACCCGAGCACCGCAGGCCGCTCAGTGGAGAGTGTTGCTTTCCCAGGATGCGCGCGTCTGTGCGAGGTTCGCGCTCACGCCTGGTCCGGACGAGCTGCGGTGGCGCACGCCGCCATTCTCCCCATGCCCCCGCCAGGAGTCGAACCTGGATCTACCGCTTAGGAGGCGGTCGTCTTATCCATTGGACTACGAGGGCACGCAGTGCGAAGGCTAGCGGCGGCCTTCCCCGCTCAGGCGGCGGCCTCGCCGGCGAGCGCACGCAGGTGCTCACCGGTCAGGCGGAGCGTGATCCACTCGTCCATCCGCTCGGCGCCGAGACCCCGGTAGAACCCGAGCGCCAGCTCGTTCCAGTCGAGCGCAGACCATTCCAGACGCTCGCCGCCGCGCTCGACCAGCGCCGCCGCGACCGCGGCCAACAGCGCGCGGCCGACGCCCGCCTGGCGCTGGGCAGGGCGCACGAACAGGTCCTCGAGCCAGATGCCCTGGATCGCGAGGAACGACGAGAACGTCGGGTAGAAGACGGCGTAGCCCGCGACCTCATCCCCCAGCTGCGCGATCAGGGCCTCCGCCGCGGGGCGCTCGCCGAACAACGCGCGCGACAGCCGCTCCTCGTCCGCGACGAGGATGCCCTCGAGGTGCTCGTAGGCGGCGAGCTCCGCGAACAGGGAGAGCAGCATCGGCACGTCGGCGGGCTCGGCCGCCCGGATCCGCGGGCCGGCGCCGCCTGCGCCCGCCACGGTCAGGCCCCGCCCTTGTCGGGGCGGTCCGGGTACACGTCGTCGATCGTGCTCAGCGCCTCGTACGGCGCGCCTGCCGCCTGTTCGATCGCCTCGCCCCCACCGGCGAGCCGGTCGAGCACGCTGACGACTCCGCAGATCTCGTGCCCCGCCTCCTGCAGCGCCGCGATCGCCGCCAGCGTCGAGCCGCCCGTCGTCACGACGTCCTCGACGACGAGGCAGCGGTCGGGGGGTTCGAGCAGCGGCCCCTCGATGCGGCGCTGGAGCCCGTGGGCCTTCGCGTCCTTGCGCACGAGGAACGCCTTGGCCTCGGCGCCGCCGGCGAGGGTGGCACACGCGAGCGGGTCGGCCCCCATCGTCATCCCCCCGACGGCGGTCGCCCCCCGGCGCGCCGCGAGGTCGGCGAGGAGCACCGACAGCGCGCGGAAGCCGCGGGGCCGCAGAATGGCTCGCTTCGCATCGACGTAGTACTGCGCCACGGCGCCGCTCGTGAGCGTGACCTCGCCGATCACGAGCGCGTGCTCGCGCAGCTCGGCGAGCAGTGTCTCCCGCGCCGCGTCGACTCGCTTCGTATCTTCGTCGAGCGCGTCCACCGCGCACCGTAATCTAGCGATGTGCTGGGGGCCTTCGTCAGACTTCTGCGCGTCGCGTCGATCGTGGCCTGTGCGATCGTTGTGCTCGCGTTCATCGTGTTCGCGGCGGACCGCACGAAAACCGCGTCCGGCCAGCAGCAGGAACAGATCTCGGCCGTCAACGGCGGCGGGTCCAGCGCGCCGAGCCAGCCCTCCAAGCACGAGAGCGGGATCCACAAGGCGCTCGACGAAGCGTCGAGCACGCTCACCTCACCGTTCTCCGGCATCGTCTCGAGCGCGAGCAGCGAATGGGCCGAACACGGGGTCAGGCTGCTGCTGGCCCTGCTCGTCTACGGCTTCGGGCTCGGCTTCCTGGCCCGCACGCTGCGCGTGCGGATGTAGGCCGCGGGCTACGGGCCGGCGTTGCTGCGCACCCGGCCGCTGCCCCCGCCGCCCTCGTTGTAGACGTCGACGGGCGTCCCCTGCTGCACCCACGCGAAGATCGCCGCTGCATCGGGGATCGGGACCCGCAGGCAGCCGTGGCTCGCCGCGTAGGTCGGCACTTCGGCGTAGCCGTGGATCGCGTATCCGCGGATGAAGTAGTTCGAGTCGACCATGCCCTCGGTGTTGACGCCCGGTGTCTTCAGGTAGACGCGGAAGCTGCCGATCACCGTCGGCGTCGACGGCTTGCCGGAGCTCATCGTGTAGATCGCGTGGACGCGCCCCCCCGGTTCGATCTCGGCGAGCACCTGTTTCGTCAGGTCGGCCTCGACGTGCCTGCCGTCGCGGCGGTAGAGCACCTGGAAGCTGCCCGCGTGACGGGCGAGCAGCGCGAACACCTGGCGGCCCGCGTACGGAACCCGTTCGAGGCCGTTCATCTTGCGGTAGGCGATCAGCGCGCGACCGGTGCCTTCGTCGAGCACCCCCGACAGCGGGACCGCGTAGTGGAGCACGTCGAGCTCGGACTGCAGCAGGCGCACCGATGGCCCCGACGCCCCGGGCCCGAGGTTGACCTGCACGTACCTGACCGCCGGCGCGCGGCCGGTGAACTGGGCCTGCAGCGGGGTCGCGTAGTGCGCGACGCGCGCCTGGACGAGGCCGGGGAGCGGGCTCGCGTAGCTGGCCGTGAACGCACCCGAGCCCGTGCCGAGCGCCGCGACCGCGCGCGCCTGCACCGACACCTTCTTCCCATCCCGGTAGAAGCTCACCTTCACCGTCTGCCCGGCGACGTACGGCGTGACGATCCCGCGGATCGTCACCCGCCGCCCAACGGTCGAGAACGGGGGGCTGCCGCCGACGCGGACGAGCGAGAGCGTCAGCTTCCCGGCGGCAGCCGGCGTGACTGCGGGCGCGGGGGTCGAGCTCGTTGTTTCGGCACCGGCGACCGGAGCGGCGATCAGGGCGAGGGAGCTCGCGCATGCGCCCGCGAGCGTTCGGAGAGGGACGTGCATCGGGCGATCCTATGCGCCGGCGCGGGCGTCTGCGGAGGCGGTGCCGATCAGCCCCGCGGCGCGCAGCGCGGTGATCACGAGCGCGATGCCCGCGACCCCGGCGACCGCCAGCGCCGCGCCCTCGCCGACGTCGAGGCTCGCGAGGCTCGCGAACGCGACCGAGTTGTTGAGCGAATGCGCCGCCATGCACGGGTACAGCGAGCCGGTGCGGCGGTAGAGCAGGCAGAGCCCGTAGCCGAGCACGGCCAGCGGAACCAGGTCGAGCACGGGCGCCGAGCCGGCGTGGACGGCGCCGAACAGCAGCCCGGTGAGAACGGCGGCGGTCTGCGTGCCGCGCCAGTTGCGCAGCGCGCTGAACATGTAGCCGCGGAACAGCATCTCCTCGGCCATCGGGGCGACGACGCAGACGAGACCGGCGCTGAGCACGCCGGTGCCGATCTGGTCGAGCACCTTCTCGCGCCCGGGGCTCACGAGCGCCGCCCACGCGACGCTGACCGCGCCGAAGCAGAGCAGCAGCACGAGCACCGCCCCGGCCGCCGCCGCCCAACCGTTGCGCGGCGTGCGCAGCCCGAACTGCCACGCGCGCACCTGGCGCCCGCCGATGTGCGCGCAGTAGACCGCGGCGCCGACGAACGCGAGGTCCTGCACGAACGTGTCGGCCAGCTGGATGCCCGCCGGGGTATGGCTGCTCGTCAGCTTCACGCCGAGGGCCAACGCCGGGAGGTCGACGAGCAGGCCGAGGATCGCCGCGAGCACGACGCCCGCGATCAGGGCGACGGGCGCGGTCCACGGCGGCCAGGTGGCGTCCGCCTGGGCGCTCGCGGGCTGCACCGCCATCACGCCACCCAGTGCCAGGTGGCGAACTGGCCGGCGAAGAACAGCATCGCGAGCACCGACGCCGCCAGCAGCGGCCGTTGCAGACGAGGGTGCTCGGCCAGCCACGCCGCGAGCCAGATGCTCAGCGGGAAGAGGACGACGAGGTAGCGCGGGATCGACATCAGCGGCTGGGGCGCGACGGGGTAGGACAGCGGCAGGGCGAGCGCGGCGAGCGCGTAGACCCCGTAGGCGAGCGGCAGCCGGCGCACGACGCCGATGAAGGCCGGGATCGCGGCGAGCAGGAACGCGAGCGCGAGCAGGTTGTGCGTGGCGACGATGAACGGATCGCCCGCGGCGATCCGGAAGTACACGTGCGAGCGCTGGAACGAGAGCAGCTGCCGCGCCCCGTCGAAGCCCGCCACGAGCCCATCCCAGACCCCCGTGATCGGCCCGACCAGGTGCCGCGACCAGGCCTGCTCGGCATGGAAGGGGGCGAGCGGGTCGCCGCCGGCGGCGGCCAGCCAGCCCGCGTACAGGGCGACCCCGGCCGGGAGCAGCGCGAGCCACAGCACGTCCCGGCGGACGCGGTAGCGGGGCCGTGCCAGCGCCGCCGAGCGGACGAGCAGGCCGGCGGCGCCCGGCTTCCACCCCCCCGCCGGCGCGCGCAGCGGCCGGTCGGGCGGGCGGTCCTCGCGCGGCCCGTAGAGGTACAGCAGCAGCGCCGGGGCGATCAGCACGAGCCCGGTGCTGCGCGTCGCGCCTGCGAGCGCGCCGAACACGCCCGCGCGCAGCCAATGGCCCTCGCGCGCGCTCCAGAACAGCCCGACCGTGAACGCCAGGAACAGCGACTCCGAGTAGTCGGCCGAGAAGAAGAAGGCCATCGGCGAGAACGCTGTGATCAGCACCGCGAGGCGCGGGACGCTCGCCGCGCGCGCGCCGGCGCGCAGGCGCGGGAGCTCGAGCTCCGCCAGCCGGCGGATCCCCTGCAACGCGAACGCGAACGCGACGAACGACACGAGCACGCCTGCGAGCACGATCGGGATCCCTGTCAGGGACACGGCGCGGATCGAGAGCGGGTACGCCGGGAAGTAGGCCGCGCGCGGCGTCGTGTACGGAGCGAGGTCCGGGCGGTAGCCGTAGCGCGCGATCGTCAGATACCAGGCGGAGTCCCAGCGCGCCACCGGGGCGGCGAGCACGTCCCCGACACTGCCGAGGCTGCGGGTGAGGCCGCGCGGATCGAGCGCCCCGCGCTGGGGGCCGAGCCCGAACAGGAGCACCGCCGTGATCCCGGCCGACCATGCGAGCACGTGCGAGGTCCACAGCGCGCGCCACGTCTCCCGCCAGCCTCCTGCGTGCGCGAACGCCCCGCGCAGGGGCAGGCGCAGCGGCGCCCGCGCCGTCTGCGCCTCGTGCGCCACGGCCAGCTCGGCGGTATCCGGGGTCATAGCTCTCCTGACGAGCCTAGAGATCGCTTGCAAGCGAGCGGGCGGCGGGGCGCGCAGCGCGCGATAACCTCGGGGCTCGGGAGATGTCCAGAGCGGCCAGACAGCGGCGCCGCAAGCGGAGCAGCGGCGCGGGCACGCGGCTGCTGCTCGTCGGCGGCACAGTGATTGCATGCGCGCTCGTCATCGGCGTGATCGCCGCGGTCGGCTACGTGGTGCACGTCGCCGACGGCACGCGCAACCCGTGCACGCTGCGCCCGATCATCGGCGGCGGCTCCTCGCAGGTGTTCGCCTCCGACGGGTCGCGGCTCGGCTTCATCCACGCCGAAGACCTCCGCTCCCCCGTGTCCTGGGGTCAGATCCCGGCCCACCTGAAGGAGGCCACGATCGCGATCGAGGACCAGCGCTTCTACAAGAACAACGGCGTCGACGTGACCGGCATCTTCCGCTCGGCGGTCAAGGACATCGTCAACGGCAAGGCGCTGCAGGGCGGCTCCACGATCACGATGCAGCTCATGCGCAATCTCTACATGAAGAGCGACACGCGCTCGCTCAAGCAGAAGATCGAAGAGGCCAAGATGGCCCTCGACTACGCCAAATGCCGCACCAAGCACGAGATCCTCACCGAATACCTCAACAGCGTCCCGTACGGGACCGTCGGCGGGCAGACGACGATCGGGGTCCAGGCGGCGGCGCGCGTGTTCTTCAACAAGCCCGTCTCCCAGCTCAACCTCGAGCAGGCGGCGCTGCTGGCGGGCCTGCCGCAGGCGCCCTCTGAATACAACCCGTTCCTCGACAAGCGAGCGGCCCGCACGCGGCGCAACGAGGTGCTCGCGAAGATGGCCGAACTGCACTACGTCTCCTCCGCGCGGGCGGCGCAGGCCGAGGCCGCGCCCCTCGAGACGCAGCTCGGCAACTTCTACTCGCAGCGGCGCGAGGACTTCTTCTTCGAATACGTGCGCCAGGCCCTCCAGCGCCGCTACGGCGCCAAGACCGTCGAGGAGGGTGGCCTGAGGGTCTACACGACGCTCGACCTCAACATGCAGCGGCTCGCGCGCAAAGCGATCGCAGAAGTCCTCAACCAGCCCGAAGACCCCGCGTCGGCGATCGTCACGCTGAACCCCGCCAACGGCGACATCGAGGCGATGGCGGAGTCCGAGAGCTATGAGAAGTCGCAGTACAACCTCGCCGCCGACGGCCATCGCCAGCCCGGCTCGACATTCAAGGCGATCGACCTCGCCGACGCGCTCTCGCGCGGGATCGACCCGAACAGCACCTTCTACAGCTCGCACACGCTCGAGCCCGGCTGGCTCCCCGGCTACCCGACCTATCTCGTCAAAACGTTCGGCGGCGAGCAGAACGGGACGATCAACCTCGTCTCGGCGACGCTGAAATCGGACAACACCGTCTACGCCCAGCTCGCGGCCGACCTCGGTGAGGAAACGGTCACGCGCACGGCCTATGCGATGGGGGTGAAAACGCACCTCTCGAGCTACCCGGCGGAGGCGCTCGGAGGCCTCACGCTCGGCGTGACGCCTCTGGAAATGGCGGTCGTCTACGCGACGCTGGCCGACGGCGGGCTGCGCAATGACCCGATCGCGATCACGAAGGTCGTGTTCCCCGACGGCCACGTGGACGAAAGCTGGGGCCGGCCGCACCGCACGCGCGTGCTCAGCGAAGCGATCACCGGCGAAGAGACGCGCATCCTGCACCTGAACGTGCTCGGCGGGACGGCGACGCGATCGCAGATCGGCTGCCCGACCGCTGCCAAGACGGGCACGACCTCCGAACTCTATGACGCGTGGCTCGACGGCTACAACAGCGAATATTCAACGGTCGTGTGGATGGGCTACCCGAAGCGCGACATCGCGATGACCGACGTGCACGGCGAGCCGCAGCAGGGCGGCTACCTGCCCGCCGAAATCTGGCACGCGTACATGGGGCCCGTGACCGAAGGCCATCCGTGCGCCCCGTTGCACGAATCCAACACGGGCATCTCGTTCCAGCCGTTCTACGGCAAGTTCTCGACGACCGGCCTCGCGGAAGCCGCTCCCCGCGGCGAAGAACAGCCACCGCAAAAAAGCAAATCCACCCCGCCCGCAAAGCCGCACGCCAAAGCGGCGCCACCGAGCGAAGCGCCCTCCGGGCCGGCGGCGCCACCCGGCCCTGAAGTCAACCGGACCGGCGGAGCAACGCCCTGAGGCGGCTCGCGCGGGCGGACGGACGCTCACGCGCGCTGGTAGTTTGATCCCGTTCAGGCAAGACGACGGCGGCGGCCCCTGCGCGGGCCAGATGGGATTGCGGTGGCCAAGGAGGACAAGGTCGAATTCGAGGGGGAGGTGATCGAGGCGCTTCCGAACGCGATGTTCCGGGTCAAGCTCGACAACGATCACATCGTCCTCGGCCACGTCGCCGGCAAGATGCGGCGCTTCCGCATTCGCATCCTGCCGGGCGACCGCGTGCGCTGCGAGCTCTCGCCCTACGACCTCGACCGCGCCCGCATCGTCTACCGGCACCGCTGAGCGCCCGCGCAGGCGAGGGATCGCGATCGCCGAGCGCTCCCTGATCGAGGCGATCGCGGCCGAGCTGGCTCGCGAGGAGGCGGGCCCGCGCACCGTGCGCGGTACCGGCGACGACGCGGCAGTCGTGCGCGCGCGGGGACTGGCCGTTACGTCCGTCGACGCGGTCGTGCAGGACGTCCACTTCCGCCTCGGCGGCGGGGGCCTCTCGCCGTATGAGGTCGGAGCGCGCGCCCTCGCGAGCGCGCTCTCGGATCTCGCGGCGATGGGCGCCGAGCCGGGCGAGGCATACGCCGTGCTGGGGATCCCCGCGGCGTTCTCCCAGGACTCGGCGGTCGAGCTGGTCGCCGGGATGCGCGGGGTCGCGCGCACCGCCGGGACGTCGATCCTCGGGGGCGACGTCGTGGCCGCACCCGCGCTGTTCGTGGCCGTGACAGTCGTCGGGTGGGCCGACGCCGAGCACGAGCTGATCGGGCGCGACGGCGCGCGCCCAGGGGACGTGGTCGGGATCACGGGCGAGCTCGGTGGGGCGGCCGCGACGCTGGCCGTCGCCGAGGGGCGTGCGCCAGGCTCCGCCGCCGGCGCGCCGGCCGGGGAGATTGCGCTGCGCCTGCGCGAGGGGCGCGCGCTCGCGGCGGCGGGGGCTCACGCGATGATCGACCTCTCCGACGGGATCGCGACCGACGCCGCCCATCTGGGTCGCGCGAGCGGTGTCAGCGTCTGCATCGACGTCAACGCGCTGCCGGTGCATCCGGAGGCCGAGCGTGCCGCGATCGCCGCCGGCCGGCCGCCGTGGTGGCTCGCGGCGACGGGCGGCGAAGACTACGAGCTGTGCTTCTGCGTCGCCCCGCGCGACCGCGGCCGAGCCGAGCGCGCGGTGGCCGGGGTCGGCGCGACCGCCGTCACCTGGGTCGGCGAGGTCGCCTCCGGACCAGCCGGGGCCGTGCTCTCAGACGAGCGGGGCGCCGTTGCGGGGATCGAGGGGTATGAGCACCGGTGGTAGCGACCGATGGGGCTGCGGGCGCAGCACGTCGATCGAGTGCGGCAGCGCGCCGCCGGGCAGATCGCGGGCGGACCCTCGCGGTTCCTCGTACACGAGCCTGGCGTAGACCAGCAGCCGTTTTTCGGCCGTGAACAGCGGCGTGCACGCGGACAGGACGAGGCGGCTGTAGCCGGCGTCGCCGACGGCCGCCTGCACGTCGGTCGGCTGGACGACGCGGCTGCCGATGACCTGGTAGCGCAACTGCGCGTAGGGCATGTCGAGGGAGATCCAGCTGCCGGGAGGAAGCGAGTCGATGTGCCGGAACGGGGCGAGGTAGGTCGTGCGGTGTCCTGCGATCGCGGTCGTCGCGTCGGTGCCCGGGAAGCCCGTTTCGGAGTAGATCCCGGGGCCGCTCTTGAGATCTTCGGTGTCCGTGCCCTTGACCACCACGAAGTTCGCGCCGATGCGGGGGATCACGATCCGCCCGACCGCGCCCCCGTCGCCGGTCCGCGCCTGCAGCGCGCGCGCGAGGAACGCGATGCGGGAGCGCTCGTCGCGGATGCTCGCGAGATCGCGCGTCTCGATCGGCGTCGGCGGCGTCTCTTCGACCTTGTGCAGGGCGCCTTCCAGATGGTCCTGGCGGAGCGTGGCGTACAGCCAGGAGATCGGCTCCTGCCACAGCAGCGTCACGACCGCATCCGCCAGGGCGAGCGCGCCCGCGAGGATCAGGACGACGGCGACCGCGCGCATCGCTTTCGCCGGGCGCGAGCGCCCCGGGGCGCCGTGGCCGAACGCGGCCGCGGCAGCGGGCTCGGGAATGGCGGCACCCTTGCTCACGTTCGCGCTCATCGTCGCAGAGCCGACTCCGTACCCCCGAGCGACCCCGGCCCGGCGTAGCTGAGCGGCCCGCGGATCGTCACCTCGATGTGCTCTCCCCCGCGCAGCTCCGGCGCGGCGCGGCGCGGCGCGAGCGCGACCATGGCGGCCGCCACGAGGCTGCCGAAGCCGAGACTCCAGAGCACCGCCGAGCCGAACCCGACATGGCCGCCGGCCAGCAGCAGCACTGCGCTCCAGCCGAGCGTTCCCGCGCCGAGCCGCAGCTGGTGGGCATAGAAGGCGATCAGCAGCGCCAGCGGGAGGGCTCCTGCGAGCACGAGCGCCAGCGAGCCGATCCGGCGCGGGCGCAGCTCGGGGGAGGCGAGCACCAGCCACAGATGAGCGGCCGGGACGAGCAGCAGCGCCTGATACGGGTTCCCGACCCACGCGAGCAGCGCTAGCGGGACGACGACGAGCAGCACCGAGAGACCGGCGACGTCGGGATCGGGGCGCGTCCCGAAGGCGAGCCGGTCGAGCAGCATCCGCCACAGCAGCCATGCGAGCGCGAACGTGAGCGCCGCCGCGACGATCAGCGTGAGCGCGGTGGCACCGAGGCCGAGCGCGCCGGCCGGCGGCGGCACAGCGGGCGCGCCGCCGACCACACCGAGCGCGGAGAGCAGGTACACGAACACCGCGCAGGCCAGGAACGGCAGCGCGCAGCTGAGCGCCCACAGCGTCCAGCGCCCGACGGCGAGCTTGCGGCGGCGGGCGCGGGCGAGGCCGTCGACGACCGCGAGCGCCGGCGCGAGCAGTAGCGCGATCACGAGCAGCCGCACCGCCCAGGACGGGACCGTCTTGCGGGCGAGCACGATGCTGCTCGGCATCGCCGAGGGCACGTCGGGCGCCGCGTCCAGGGCATCGACGGCGTTCAGCACGGAGCGCCCGAGACCTTCGATCCGTTCCCCGCTGAGCGCGGCGGTGGGCGACGGGCCGCGTTCCCCGGATGCCTGCACGAGCACGGAGGGGATGCCATGCGAGTCCAGGACGCCCTGCTCGCCGGGCGCGAGCGGGAAGATCATGTGCGCCAGCTGCCCGAGCGCGCTGGGCGCGCCGGCGTCCGCGCCGGTCTCGCGCGTGATCGCGCCGTCGAGCGTCCGCACGAGCAGCGGCGGCGAAGACCCGAGCGCGTCCGAGAACGGGATCACGAAAGGCTTGCGCGTGCTCGCCGAGGCGACGTCGCCGAGCACGATCGCGGCGTCGATCGGCTCGTGCAGCTGGGCGGCGAGCGCCGCCGCGCCGGCGTCGCCGCCGCTGCCGCCGCTGGTGGAGGCGAGGATCACGGTCCGCTTCGTCTCGCGTGCCGCGTACACGCGCGCGAGCTCGAGCAGCACGCCCGTGCCCGACATCTCGGCCGCCGAGCCGCGGCCTGCGGCGTCGCGGTGGGCCACGATCAGGATCGCCGAGGCGCTCGTCGAGCCCGGGCGCTGGGCGAGGACCGTCGTGAGCGTGCGCTCACCGTCGAGCGTCTGGCCGGTCGCGTGTACGGTGCGGACCTGGAAGCCGCCGCCGGCGGTGCCGCCGAGGCCTTCGAGCATGCCCGCGATGTGTGCCGCGAGGCGCTGGTCGCCGCCGCTGCCGGCTCGCCTTGCGGGGAAGGCGGCCGCGAGCGAGCGCGTGTCCGCGAGCGCGCGCGAGCCTTCGAAGGCGTCCGGCGAGAACGTCGCGGTCAGGGGCGCGGGGCGGCCGCCGAGCGAGAACGAAGCCACCGCGGCCGCCAGCACGGCAGGAACCAGGGCCGCGCGATACAGACGCGGGCTGAGCATCCGCTAGACCATAGTCCGAGCCGCGGTCTGCCGCGCAGAGGAGCCGGATTCCGAGCCCCGACCCAGTATCGTCCGGGCGCGTGCTCCAGCCCGTCGCCGTAGGCACCAAGACGCTCGCCGACTACACGCACATCTGCGGACGGGAGCTGATAGCGGAAATCCGCGAGCTCGCGGAGCCCCTGCAGGGACACCGCGTGGCGCACATCTCGGCCACGGCGTTCGGCGGCGGCGTCTCGGAGATCCTCTACACGCTCGTCCCGCTGATGCGCGACGTCGGGCTCGACTGCGAGTGGCAGGTGATCTACGGCCGCGAAGAGTTCTTCAACGCGACCAAGCTCATGCACAACGCACTGCAGGGCGCCCCCCAGGACCTCAATGAGGAACAGTGGGCGATCTGGCGCCGCTACGGCGAGATCAACGCGCGCGAGCTGTCCGACGGCTGGGACGTCTGCCTCGTGCACGACCCGCAGCCCGCCGCCCTCTGCCAGCTCGTGCCCGAGAAGGCGAAGGGCTGGGTGTGGCGCTGTCACATCGACCTCTCGACGCCGAACCAGGACACGATCGCCGAGTTGCTGCCGTTCATCGAGATCTATCCCCACTCGCTCTTCCACATGCAGAACTACGTTCCGCAGGGGATGGGCGGCGAGGTGCACGTGGTGCCGCCCGCGATCGACCCGCTGACCCCGAAGAACATGGCGCTCTCGCCTGAGGACGGGGCGTTCGTGTGCGGCCAGTTCGGGATCGATCTCGACCGGCCGCTGATCTGCCAGGTGAGCCGCTTCGACCCCTGGAAGGACCCGCTCGGTGTGATCGACGCCTACCGGGTGGTGAAGGAGACGATGCCGGAGGTCCAGCTCGCGCTCGTCGGCTCGATGGCCAGCGACGACCCCGAGGGCTGGGACTACTTCAACGCGACGGTCGCCCACGCGGACGGTGACCCCGACGTCCACATCCTCAACAACTTCAACAACGTCGGCGCGATCGAGGTCAACGCGTTCCAGTCGCACTCCGATGTGCTGATCCAGAAGTCGACCCGCGAGGGATTCGGCCTGACCGTCTCTGAGGCGATCTGGAAGGGACGCCCGTTCATCGGCGGGGACGTCGGCGGCATCCCGCTCCAGATCGAGGACGGAGTGACCGGCTATCTGGTCTCGAGCGTCGAGCGCTGCGCGGAACGGACGCTCGAGATCCTGCGCGACCCCGAGCTCGGTCGCGCGCTGGGCCGCCGCGGCAAGGAGCACGTGCGCGCCAACTTCCTCACGCCGCGCTACCTGCGCGACTACCTGAAGATCTTCAACGAGCTACGCGAGGCATGAGGCGGATGGCTGCGCCGGGTCTCGGGGCCTAGGCCAGGAGCGCCTGGAGCGATGAGCGAGGCACCGGCACAGCGGACTCCGCTCGTGCTGGTGAGCAACCGCGGACCGGTCACGTTCCATGCCGGCGGCGAGGTGCAGCGCGGCTCGGGCGGCCTCGTGACCGCGCTGACCGGCCTCGCCTCGCACCGCGAAGCGGTGTGGATCGCCTCGGCGATGAACGACTTCGACGCGGAGGTCTCCCGCGAGCACGGCGGGCGTCCGTTCCCGGTGCGCGCGCCCGGGGGCGGGGAATACGAGGTCCGGCTCGTGGTCAGCGACCCCGATGCCTACGACCGCTTCTACAACGTCTTCGCGAACCCGATGCTGTGGTTCATCCAGCACTACCTGTGGGACCTCTCGAACGCCCCGGACATCCGCCGCGAGGAGATCGAGGCGTTCGAGTTCGGCTACAACGTCGTCAACGAAGACCTCGCGCGGGCGGTCGTCGAGGAGCTCGAGGGCGTGCGCGAACCGGTCGTGATGGTCCACGACTACCACCTCTACACGCTCCCCGATCTCGTGCGGCGGGCGCGGCCCGACGCGTTCCTGCACCACTTCATCCACATCCCCTGGACCCAGCCGGATGCCTGGCGGGTGCTGCCGGCGCACATCCGCGAGGAGATCTTCGCGGGCCTGCTCGCCAACGACATCATCGGCTTCCACACGCGCTCATACCGCCACAACTTCCTGCAGTGCTGCCGCGACCTGCTCGGCCTCGACGTCGACTTCGAGCGCGGGGTCGTGCTGACCGGCACCGCCGGCGGCGGCGACGAGCGCGAGGTCTGGGTGCGCGCCTACCCGCTGCCGATCGACCACCGCGCGACGCGCACGATGGCCCAGGGCGACCGCGTGCGCGCCTTCGAGGAGGAGCTGCTCCGGCGCCGCCGCGATTTCCTGATCCTGCGCGTCGATCGCGCCGACCTGAGCAAGAACGTGCTGCGCGGCTTCTCGGCGTTCGACCTGTTCCTCGAGCAGCACCCCGAGTTCAACGAGCGGGTCACGTTCATCGCACAGCTGATGCCCTCGCGGACCGACGTGCCGCAGTACGCGGAGTACCTCGAGCGCATAGAGGCGCTCGTCGCGGTCGTCAACCACCGCCACGGCACGCCGGACTGGATGCCGATCCAGCTCAAGCTGCGCGACGACATCGACGAGGCGATCGCCGCCTACAAGCATTACGACGTGTTGCTCGTGAACGCGATGTTCGACGGCATGAACCTCGTCGCCAAGGAGGGGCCGCTCGTCAACGAGCGCGAGGGCGTCTCGATCCTGTCCGAGAACACCGGCGCGCACGAGGAGCTCGGCGAGTACGCGCTGTCGGTCAACCCGTTCGACATCGAGGAGCTCGCGAACTCGATCTATGCGGCGCTGACGATGGACCCGGGCGAGCGGCGCCGGCGTGCGGAGGGCCTCGCCCGCATCGTCACCTCGCGCGACCCGGGCGACTGGATCGACGAGCAGCTGGCCGACATCCGCGCCAAGGGCCGGGCCGAGTAGCGCAGCGGCGACGCGCTACGCTGTGCGCCGCATGACGGCCGAGCCCGCCACATATGACCTCGTCGTGATCCTGGACCCGCAGGCGGCCGACGACGCGCGCACGAAGATCGTGCGCGACGCCCGCGCCGCGATCGAGTCCGAAGGCACACTCGTGCGGCACGACGAGTGGGGCGAGCGCGCGCTCAGCTACCCGATCGAGCGCCACCCCACGGGCGAGTACCACCTGCTCCAGTTCCACCCCGGCGGCACCGCGCTGCTCGGCGAGCTCGACCGCACGCTGCGGATCGCCGACGGCGTGCTGCGCCACCGCATCATCAAGCTGGACCCGGGCACCCCGAGCCCGCCCGACATGCGCACCTCCGCGCCTGCCCGGCGCGCCGAGGGGGAGGGCGAGGCGGCGCAGCAGGCACCCGCGGCGCCGGCGGAGCCCCCGGCCGCAGCCGCCGCAGAGCCCCCCGCGCCCGCGGAGGAGCCGGTCGCGGCCGCCGCCGAGCCCGCCGCGCCCGAGCCACAGCCCGACGGCGACGACGCCGTCGCCGACAGCGCCTGACCCAATCGCACGCCTGCGTGCGTGCTCGCCGTCGCGCTCGTAATAAGATCGGTCGATGGGCTGGGTCGAGGACATGAACGACGGCACGACGAGGCGGACCGACGTCCTGCGCGCCTCGCCGCCGATGTTCTCCTCGCGCGTCCTCGACGCGCTCTCGCGCGTGCATCCGGCCGTACCGATCCTGATCTTCGTCCCGGCGATCGCGCTGCTCGCCGCGTGGTCGCTCGAACGCGCCAGCCCCCTCGCGACCGCGGGCATGATCGCCGCCGGGTACGCGCTGTGGACCTTGTTCGAGTACTGGCTGCACCGGCTGGTCTTCCACTTCGAGCCCAAGGACGGGATCGGCGCGCGGCTGCACTGGATCATCCACGGCGTGCACCACGACCACCCGAACGACCCGCTGCGGCTCGTGATGCCGCCGGCCGTGAGCATCCCGCTCGGCGCCGTCGTGTTCGGCGTCATCTACCTGCTGTTCGGCGGCCACCTCGCTCCCGGCGCCGGCGCGGGCTTCTTCGCGGGTTATCTCGCGTACGACATGACCCACTACTACCTGCACCACTTCCGCCCGCGCGGCCCGCTCGGGCGGATGCTGCGCGAACGCCACATGCGCCACCACTTCCAGGACGACACGCGCGGGTTCGGTATCAGCGCCCCGTACTGGGACGAGGTGTTCCGCACCTCGGCGCGCGCGAAGCGAAGCTCGCAATGAGCGTGGTCCCGGGGCAGCCGCAGCGCCCCGGCGCCCGAGCCGCGGTCTAGACTCGACCACAGCAGCGTCCGCGAGCGCGCGGCGCGAACAGACGAGCTTGAAAGGAAGACAGCCGTGGCAGCCACCAACATCAACCGGGTCGTTTTGACCGGCAACCTCACAGCGGACCCCGAGCTGCGCTCGCTTCCGAGCGGCACGTCCGTTTGCAAGCTGCGGGTCGCGTGCAACACGCGACGCAAGAACGGCAGCACGGGTGAATGGGAGGACAAGCCCAACTACTTCAACGTCACGGTATGGGGCGCGCAGGGCGAGAACGCGGCGCGATACCTGTCGAAGGGCCGCCCGGTTGCGATCGACGGCCGGCTCGAGTGGCGCGAGTGGGAAACCCAGGAGGGCGCCAAGCGGCAGGACATCGATATCATTGCCGACTCGGTGCAGTTCCTGGGCTCGCGGGAAGACGCCTCCGGCGGGGGCGGGTTCGCGGGGAACGGGGCCTCCAAGGGCGGCGACATCCCGGTCGACGAAGGGGATTTCCAGCCCGCACCGGTCGCCGGATCGGCCGGCGACGACGACATCCCGTTCTAGCTCACCAGCGAGGTTCCGTTGAGTCCCAATCCAGTCGTTCCCGTGCCGCACGACGCCGACGGCGGTGACCGCTGATGGCCAAGGCACGCGGACGCGGCAAGCCGGTCAGGCGCCGTGACAAGAAGGGCGGCGCCGGCGGAGGGCGTCGCAAGCCCTGCCAGCACTGCCGCGACAAGGTCTAGCAGGTCGACTACAAGGACGTCGCGTCGCTGCGCAAGTTCATCTCCGAGAAGGGCAAGATCCGCTCGCGCCGGATCACCGGCTCCTGCCGGCGCCACCAGGTCCAGATCGCGCGCGCGGTCAAGCGCGCGCGCGAGCTCGCGCTGCTCCCGTACGTCAACGAGGGCGCGCGCGAGGAGACCGGCGGCCGGCGCGAACGCGGCGACCGCGAACGCTGAGATGCCCGAAGCGATCCTCCTGAAGGACGTCGAGCAGCTCGGCGAGCGCGGCAATGTCGTCGACGTCTCCAAGGGCTACCTGCGCAACTTCCTGATCCCGCGCAAGCTCGCGCAGCCGGCCACGAAGGGCGCGATCGAGACGGTCCGCCAGCGCCAGGCGGCGGCGGAGCGCGCGGCGCGGGAGGCGATCGAGAAGGCTCAGGAGAACGTCAACCTGCTCGGACGCACCGTGCTCACGATCCCCCAGCAGGCGGGCGCGGACGGCCGCCTGTTCGGGTCGATCACCGCGCAGGACATCGCCACTGCGATCCGCGAAGCGCGCGGCCTGCGGCTCGACAAAAAGAACGTGCATCTCCCGGAGCCGATCAAGAACGTCGGCACCTACATGGTCGTGGTCGAGGTGGTCGACGGTGTGACCGCCACGGTCAAGACGATGGTCGTCGCCAAGAAGTAGCCGGCGGCGGCGCCCGCAGCGTCTGCACCCCGTGCGAACATGTGTTCGTGACGAGCAGACCGGCGCCGATTTCCTCCGAGATAGCGGGGAGGCCCCCGAAGGCTCCCGCCAGGGCGATCTAGACTCGGCGACCGATGGCGACGAGCGCGGTCAAGATGAGCAACGGCGCGTCGGCGGGCGGTCCGATCACGCCCCCGCACAACCTCGACGCCGAGCAGTCGGTGCTGGGGGCGATCCTGCTCTCGGACCGCTCCCTGTACGCGCTCGTGATCGAGGAGGGGCTCCGGCCCGAGGACTTCTACCGCGAGCGCCACGGCGCCATCTACGAGGCGATGCTCGCGCTCTACAACGAGAGCGAGCCGGTCGACGTGCTGACGGTGACCGACCGGCTGCGGCAGTCCGGCGTGCTGGAGGAGATCGGCGGCCAGGCCGCCGTCGACGAGCTGACAGGGGTCGTCCCGGCCGCGGGCCACGCCCGGCGCTACGCGCAGATCGTCCGCGAGAACGCGCTCCTGCGGCGCCTGCTGCGCACCTCCTACGAGATCCAGGAGAGCGTGCTCGGGCACCGCGCGGCGCCGCGCGAGCTGGTCGAGCAGGCCGAGAAGGCGATGCTCGAGGTCGCGCGCGACGACCGCCAGCAGGACTTCCGCGCGATCGAGGAGGTGCTGCACGAGGAGCTCGACAAGCTCCACCGCCTGTCGCTGGAGGGGACCTCGCTGACGGGCACGCCGTCGGGCTTCAAGGACCTCGACGCGATCACCGGCGGCTTCCAGCGCGGCAATCTGATCATCATCGCCGCTCGACCCGCGATGGGGAAGAGCGCGCTCGTCTGCAACATCGCCGAGAACGCGGCCGTCGAACACGGCAAGCCCGTCGCCCTGTTCTCGCTCGAGATGGCCGAGGCCGAGCTCGCCCAGCGCTTCGTCGCCTCGCAGGCGCGGATCAAGGGCGAGGAGCTGCGCAAGGGGCGCGTCGCCGAGCAGCGCTGGCCGAAGATCCTCGGCGCCAGCCAGCGGCTCGCGCGGGCACCGCTGTGGATCGACGACTCGAGCGACGTCGGCATGCTCGAGATCCGCGCGAAGGCCCGGCGCCTGCACAGCAAGTGCCCCGACGGGCTCGGGCTGATCATCGTCGACTACCTGCAGCTGATGCGCACGGACAGCCGCTATGACAGCCGCGTCACGGCCGTCGGCGAGCTGAGCCGAGGCCTGAAGATCCTCGCGCGCGAGCTCGAAGTGCCGGTGATCGCGCTCTCGCAGCTGAGCCGCGCGGTCGAGACGCGGCCGGACAAGCGCCCGCAGCTCTCAGACCTGCGCGAGAGCGGGAACCTCGAGCAGGACTCCGACCTCGTGATGTTCATCTACCGCGACGAGTACTACAACCCGGAGGACACCGAGCGCCCCGGCGAGGCGGATCTGATCATCGCCAAGCACCGCAACGGGGCGGTCGGCAGGGTCACGCTCACGTTCCAGAGCGAGTACCCGAAGTTCCTCAGCTACGCCGGCGAGCGCTACGCCCAGTGAGCGATCCGCTGCTCCCAGAGGGCGGCCTGCGGGCGCGCCGCATCACCTCGCCGGGCTGCGCGCTCGGGATCTGCGACGGCAGCGGCTTCGTCGTCGACGAGGAGGAGAACACCGCGCGCGACTGCGAGTGCCGCGCCGCGCGGATCGCCGGCACGCGCTCGCGGGCGCTCGCGGGCCGCATCCCGCAGCGCTACCGCGGGGTCTCGTTCGAGCGCCCGCCGGTCCCGGAAATCGCGCGGGTGGCGCCGGACCAGGTGCAGCAGGTGCGCGCATACGTACGCGATATCGAGCGGAACATCACTCGCGGGCGCGGGCTGTGGCTGATGGGCGACGTCGGAACCGGCAAGACGACGCTCGCGATGCTCGTCTCGAAGGCGGCGATCGACGCCGGCCGGACCACGGCGATCTACTCGCTGCCGCGCCTGCTGGCGATGATCCGTGGCTCGATCGAGACGAGCGACGGGATCGTCGGGTTCCTCGACCGGCTCTCGGCGATCGACCTGCTGCACATCGACGACCTCGGCGCCGAGCACACCACCGACTGGGTGCTCGAGCAGCTGTACTCGATCATCAACGCGCGCTACGAGGACGAACGCACGATCGTGATGACGACCAACCTCAAGTTCGAGGAGCTGCTCGAGCAGATCGGCGAGCGGACCGTCTCGCGGCTGGTCGAGATGTGCGGGGACAACGTCATCCCCCTGTACGGAGACGACCGCCGGCGCGAGTTCCGCGCCGAGCGCGCCCACGACGCCGCGCTGTGAGCGGGCGCGCACGGGCGCGGCACGGCGGCCTCCCTAAACTCCATCGAGCATGCCTGGCATCGTCATAGTCGGCGCCCAGTGGGGCGACGAGGGCAAGGGGAAGATCACCGACCTGCTCGCCGAGCACGGCGACGCCGTCGTGCGCTTCCAGGGCGGCAACAACGCCGGGCACACGATCGTTCGCGGCGCTGAGGAGTGGAAGCTCCACCTGATCCCCTCCGGGATCCTTTACCCGGGGAAGCCATGCGTGATCGGCAACGGCGTCGTGATCGACCCGCGCGTGCTGATCGCCGAGCTCGGCCACCTGCGCAGCAGGCGCGTGGACGTCGGCGGCCTGCGCATCTCGGCGAACGCGCACATGATCATGCCCTACCACCTGCTGCTCGACTCGGCGGGCGAGGCCCGGCTCGGCAGCAACAAGATCGGGACGACGCGCCGCGGCATCGGGCCCTGCTACGCCGACAAGGCCGCGCGGCTCGGGATCCGCGTCCAGGACCTGCTCGACGAGAAGATCCTCAAGAAGAAGATCGTCGCTGCGATGGAGCCCAAGCGGCTCTCGCTGCGCCCCTACGAGAAGGACCCCGCGCTCGACCTGCACACGATGACCGAGGAATACCTCGTCTACGGCCACCGCCTCGAGCAGCACATCGCCGACACGTCCAAGCTGATGTGGGAGATGCTCGACGCGGGCAGGAACGTGATCCTCGAGGGCGCCCAGTGGGCGATGCTCGACATCGACCACGGCACCTATCCGTTCGTGACGTCCTCCAACCCCCTGTCGGGTGCCGCCTGCGTGGGCACCGGCATCGGGCCCAAGGCGATCGATGAGATCTGGGGTATCGCGAAGGCCTACACCACGCGCGTCGGCGCCGG
>DATARO010000070.1:0-7233 GCA_036264095.1 Solirubrobacteraceae bacterium
TGCCTTGCGAAGCCGTCGGAAGCCGTCGAGTCCGAGCTGGTCTGCGATCGCGTGAAGGTCGGCCAGAGGGCTCGCCTCCAGCTCGGAGCGGTCAAGTACGGGCATGTCGTGTCCTTCTCGGTAGTGGGCGGTTGGCGTCCCGGCGCGTTGGACAGCGCAGGGCACCCGTGAAGGGACCAGCCTAGCGCCTCGGCCGGGCGACCTGCTCGCGCGGCGTCGAGCGCTTCGGATCGGCGGCGCGCGGCTCGAGCCGGTCGTGGCGCAGCTCGTCGTCGAGCGCGAGCCGCTCGTCGGTCTCGAGCTCGCCGTGCAGGGCCATCGACACGGCGAGGAAGTCGGCCGCCGCAGCGATGTCGTGCACGCGGAAGATGTGCGCCCCCTGCTCGACACCGTATGCCAGTGCCGCGAGCGTACCGGCGAGCCGCTCGCGGGGCGGCCGGCCCGTGAGCGCCCCGATGAAGTCCTTGCGTGAGATCGCCATCAGCAGCGGCCGGCCCAGCTCGTGCAGGCGGCCGACGTCGGCCAGCAGGCGGAGCGTCTGGGCGGGCGTCTTGGCGAAGTCGGGGCCCGGGTCGACGATCAGCTGCTCGGGGGCCACGCCACGGTCGATCGCGAGCGCGAGGCGATCGCCGAGGAAGGCGAGCACCTCCGAGGTGATGTCGCCGTAGAGCCCCGGGTCCTGAAGGCGCTGGCGGGGCGCGGCGCGCGTGTGCATGACCACCAGCGCCGCGCCGGTCTCGGCGCAGACCTCGGCGAGCTGCGGATCGCGCAGGCCGCTGACGTCGTTGACCAGATGAGCCCCTGCGGCGATCGCCGCGCGGGCGACCGCCGGCTTGTAGGTGTCGACCGAGACGAGCGCGCCGAGCTCGCCGCAGACGCGCTCGACGAGCGGCGCCACCAGCTCGACCTCGTGCTCGGCGGCCACCGGCGCGACGCCCGTCGTCGCCGACTCGCCGCCGATGTCGATCACGTCGGCGCCGGCGTCGAGCAGGTCGGCCGCCAGCCGCACGCGCGACTCGAGATCGGCGTGCATGCCGCCGTCGCTGAACGAGTCCGGGCTCGCGTTGACGATCCCCATCAGCCACGGCCGCGAGCCGAGCGTGAACGTGCGCCCGCCCGCGCTCAGCAGCCGCTGCGGCGCGCTCACGGCTGCGGGTGGGCGGCCGGGGCGCCCGCCGGCGCGGCGGCGGAGCTGCCGAGCACCCCCTCGGCGCGCGCCTCCGCGGTGAAGCGGTCGATCTCCCCCGCCTGCCGCGCGGCGTCCCATCCGTGCTCCCGCGCGAGCACGTCGGCGACGCGGCCGACCGCGCCGTGACCGGGGCCGTCCCCGTCGAGCTCCGCCGTGCCGGTCAGGGCGCGTCCCGCGAGCAGGCCGAGCCGGGTCCTTCGGAGCAGCACGTCGCCGATGCTCCGCGCCTGCTCGCGCCTGGCGGCCTGCGCGACCTCTGCGAGCAGATCCGGGAGCCCGGGCACGATCGGCTGGGCGAGCTCGCCGCGCTCGGCGGCCAGCTCGAGCACGTCCTGGGCGGCGTGGCCGTAGCGCGCGGCGAGCGCCGCGTAGGCATCGGGCCCGACCCCCTCGACGCGCGGCAGCTCATCGACCGAGACCGGCTCGCCGAGCGGGATTTCGTGGGTGCGGCACGGCGCCTCGCGCGCATCGCGCAGGACGATGCGGTCGACCGTCATCTTCGCCATGCGGCGGAAGGTCGTGAGCTTCCCCCCGGTGATCGTGATCATCCCCGACGAGGTCTCATACAGCTCGGCCTTGCGCGAGATGTCGACCGACTTCTTCGGGTCGCCGGTCGAGATCAGCGGGCGCACGCCCGCGAACGCGCCGGTGAGCCGGTCGGGGCCGAGCGCGGTGCCGAAGAACTCGTTGACCGCGTCGAGCAGGTAGCCGATGTCCTCCTCGGAGGGCTGGATGTGGTCGAGCGGGCCCTCGTAGTCGTTGTCGGTCGTGCCGACGAGCGTGTGCCCGAGCCACGGCAGCGCGAAGATCGACCGACCCGACCCGGCGGGCACAATCGCGCCGCCGACGAGCGGCAGGTCCGCGTTGCGGATCGTGACGTGCGTGCCGCGGCTCGGCCGGATGCGCGGCAGCTCCGCCTCGTCGTGCAGCTCCTGGGGCCGCAGCTCGTCGGCCCACACGCCCGTCGCGTTGACGACGTTGGCGGCGCGCACCGACAGCCGCTCCCCCGTCTCGGTGTCGACCGCCTCGACCCCCCGCGCGCGCCCGTCGCTCTCGAGCAGCGCGACGACGTCGAGACGGTTGGCGCAGACCGCGCCGAAGCGCTCGGCCTCGCCGAGGACCGTCAGCACGAGCCGGGCGTCGTCGGTCTGGCAGTCGTAGAACAGGTAGCCGCTGGTCGGCTCGCGCGGGGCGAGCGCCGGGAGCAGCTCCAGCACCTCCTCACCGCTGATGACGCGGTGGCGCTCGGGGCTCCACGACTCGTCGACGGATGCGCCATTCGGCGGCGGCGCCTCGGCGTCCGGCTCGGCGGCGGCCTTCTTCTCCGAGCGCGCCTTGCGCCCGCGCCGCGCGCGGCGGCCGCGCTCGACCGACATCACGTCGTACAGGTTCAGGCCCACGCCGACGAGGCGGTCGGGGTGGGCCCCCTCGAACGCGGGGACGACGAGCGGCAGCGGGCGGACGAGGTGCGGGGCGAGCGAGACGAGCAGCCGCCGCTCGAGCAGCGCCTCGCGCACGAGACCGAGGTCGAAGTTCTGCAGATAGCGCAGGCCGCCGTGGACCAGCTTGCTGGAGCGGCTCGAGGTCCCGGCGGCGTAGTCCGCGCGCTCGAGCAGCGCGACGCTGTACCCGCGCGAGGCGGCGTCGAGCGCGACCCCCGCACCGGTGATGCCGCCGCCGACGACGACGATGTCGAACTCGTCGCGCTCGAGCGCCGCAAGCGCCTGGCTGCGTTCGATCACCGGGCCAGTCTCGCAGAGGCCGCCCGTGTCAGCCGGCCTGCGGGGAGTGGATCTCGGTGCGGACACCGCCGGGCATCCACACGACCGTCGGGACTGCCATGCACAGAGCGTATTCGCCGTTCGTGGGTGGCCGCATGCGGCCACCCCGGGGTCGGCACATGTGCCGACCCCCGAGCCCGCGCATGCGCGGGCTCTGAGATCCGGTGCATGCACCGGATCGGGCCGCGGAGCGGCCGTCCTAGATCTGTGCCAGCTCCGCGGTGATCTCGCTCACCGCGGACTTCGCGTCGCCGAACAGCATCGAGGTCTTGGGGTCGTAGTAGAGCTCGTTTTCGATGCCCGCGAAGCCGGGGTTCATCGAGCGCTTGATCACGATCACCGAGCTGCTGTCGTTGACTTCGAGGATCGGCATCCCGTAGATAGGCGAGGAGGGCGTGTTCTTGGCCGCCGGGTTCGTGACGTCGTTGGCCCCGATCACGAGCGAGACATCGGTGCGCTGGAACTCGGGGTTGGCGTCGTCCATCTCCTTGAGCTGGTCGTAGGGCACGTCGGCCTCTGCCAGCAGCACGTTCATGTGCCCAGGCATGCGCCCGGCGACGGGATGGATCGCGTAGCTGATCTCCACACCGCGTTTCTCGAGCTCCTTCGTCAGCTCCCGCACGGCGTGCTGGGCCTGGGCGACCGCCATGCCGTATCCGGGCACGATCACGACGCGGTTCGCGTACGCGAGCTGGATCGCCGCGTCGGCGGCGCTCGTCGATTTGACGGTCCCGGCGTGCTCGCCGGCCCCTTCGGCGCCCTCGACCGCGCCTCCCCCGCCGAACCCGCCCGCCACGATCGCCGGGATCGAGCGGTTCATCGCGACCGCCATCAGATTCGTGAGGATCGACCCCGAGGCGCCCACGATCATCCCGGCCACGATCAGCGCCGGGTTGTCCAGCGCGATCCCGGTGGCCGCGGCGGACAGCCCGGTGAACGCGTTCAGCAGCGAGATCACGACCGGCATGTCGGCGCCGCCGATCGGGAACACGACCGCGTTGCCGAGCAGCGCGGCGACGACGAGCATGCCGATGAACAGCAGTTCGGAGTGAGCCCCCGCGACCAGGTCCACGCCCGCTGCCAGCACGAGCACGACGAGCAGCCCGTTGACCGCCTGCTGGGCCGAGCCGAACGAGATCGGCCGGCCGGGGATGATTTCCTGGAGCTTGCCGAAGGCGATGTTCGAGCCCCAGAAGGAGACCGAGCCGATGATCGCCGCGAACACGGAGAAGATCGCGACGTACGTGGGCACCGCGGCGGCGTGCGTGGTGCCGCCGTAGGTAGAGCCGTAATGGCGGAACTCGACCCACGAGATCAGCGCCACCGCGCCGCCGCCCACGCCGTTGAACAGCGCCACCATCTGCGGCATCGCGGTCATCTTCACGTTGCGCGCCGCGGGCACGCCTACCGCCGCCCCGATCGCGACGCCGAGCGCGATCAGGCCCCAGTTGCCCTCGTGCGCATTCAGCAGCGTCGCGATCACGGCGATCGCCATGCCCACCGCCGCGATGCGGTTCCCGCGCACCGCCGTCGTGGGACCGGCGAGGCCGCGCAGCCCCTGGATGAACAGCGCGAACGCGATGATGTAGAGGACGTAGATGAAGCTTTCGCTCTGCAGGAACGAGGTCGCGATCGGCGGAGCGCTCACGGCGCACCCCCCGCGCCGGCGCCGCCCTCGTCATCCTCGGGCTTCGGCTTCGGCTTGGACTTGAACATCTCGAGCATGCGGTCGGTCACGAGGAAGCCGCCGACGACGTTGATCGTCCCGAACGCGACCGCGATCACGAGCAGGAACTTCGACAGCCCGCCGAGCCCGGCGAGGCCGAGCAGCAGCAGGCCGCCGAGCAGCACGATCCCGTGGATCGCGTTCGTCCCCGACATCAGCGGCGTGTGCAGCGTGTTCGGCACCTTCGAGATCACGACGAAGCCGATGAACCCCGCCAGCACGAGGATCGCGAGGTTGGTCGTGAGCGTGCTCGCGATGATCATGCCGCCGCCTCCACCGCGGCCTTCGCCCCCGGGTTGACGATCTCGCCCTCGCGCACCACGCACGCCCCGGCCACGATCTCGTCGTCGAAGTCGAGCTGCAACGACCCGTCATCGCCGACGAACAGCTCGAGGAGGGCGAGCACGTTGCGCGCGAACAGCTGCGAGGCGTGCTCGGCCATCGACGCCGGCAGGTTGAGCGGCGAGACGATCTTGACTTCGTGCTTGACGACCGTCTGGCCGGGCTCGGTCAGCTCGCAGTTGCCCCCCGCCTCACCGGCGAGGTCGACGATCACCGACCCCGGCTTCATCCCTTCGACGGCCTCGGCGGTGACGAGCCGCGGCGCCGGGCGCCCGGGGACGAGCGCGGTCGTGATCACGACGTCGAAGCCCTTGATCGCGTCGGTCAGCGCCTGCTGCTGCTGCGCGCGCTCCTGTTCGGTCAGCTCGCGCGCGTAGCCCCCCTCGCCGCTGGCCTCGACGCCGAGGTCGAGCCACTGGGCACCGAGCGATTCGACCTGCTCCGCGACCTCGGGCCGCACGTCATAGCCGGTCGTCCGCGCGCCGAGCCGCTTGGCGGTCGCGAGCGCCTGCAGCCCGGCGACCCCGACGCCGAGCACGAGCACCTTCGCCGGCGGGATCGTCCCGGCGGCGGTCATCAGCATCGGGTAGAAGCGCCCCATCTCCTCGGCGCCGAGCAGCGCGGCGCGGTAGCCGGCGACGTTGCTCTGCGAAGACAGCGCGTCCATCGACTGCGCCCGCGTGATCCGGGGGATCGCCTCCATCGCGAAGGCGGTCGCGCGCCGCTCGGCGAGGGCACGCGTCGTCGCCGTGTTCGTGAGCGGCGCGAGAAAGCCGATCAGCACCGACCCGGACCCGAGCGCTCGGATCTGCTCGGGGTCGGGCGGCGCGATCGTCACGACCACGTCGGACTTCCACACCTCCCCCGCATCCGCGGTGATGGTGGCGCCCGCGTCGGTGAAGGCGGCGTCGCTCAGCAGCGCGCCGGCGCCCGCACCGCTCTGGACGACGACGTCGAGGCCCTTGGCCTTCAACTTGCCGACGACCTCCGGCACCAGCGCCACCCTGTCCTCGCCGGTGGCGGTCTCCTTCGGCACTCCGATCCGCATATGAGGGGCGAGAACGTATCCGATCCCACGGATGCGCGACGCCCGGTCTGCGAGACTCCAGCTGCGATGACCGTCAACCTGACCCGCATCTACACGCGTCTCGGGGACGGCGGCGAGACGCACCTCGGCGATATGAGCCGCGTCTCCAAGGTGCACCCGCGCGTGGAGGCCTACGGCACCGTCGACGAGCTGAATGCGGCCCTCGGCGTGGCCCTGTGCACGCCCGGCTTGCCCGAGCGCTTCGCCCAGTGGCTCGCGCGCGTCCAGAACGATCTGCTCGACGTGGGCGCCGACCTGTCGGTGCCCGCTTCCACGGATGGAGGTGGGCCGGCCGCGGGCGAGGGAGCCCCCGAGCGATCACGCCTGCGCGTCGGACCCGAGTACACCGCCTGGCTGGAGCAGGCCTGCGACGAGGTCAACGCGACGCTCGAGCCTCTGCGCTCGTTCGTGATCCCCGGTGGCACAGCGGCCGCGGCGCAACTGCACGTCTGCCGCACCGTCTGCCGCCGCGCCGAGCGGCGCACGATCGCGATCGGCTCCGAGGCGAGCGCCGAGGCGGTGCGCTACCTGAACCGCCTCTCTGACCTGCTGTTCATCCTCAGCCGCGCGGTCAACGCGGAGCACGGCCGCGACGGCGCCGAGCCGCTGTGGGACCCCGGCGCGCACCACGACTCCTCCGAGTCTGATTCGGGCTGAGCGAGCGGCCGGCAGGGCGCGCGATCGCGCGCCTCGGCGGCAGACGCGGTCCTGCGCGGCGCTCAGGCGGTATCAGCGCGCGAGCGCTGCGGCGCCCGGACCCGGTCCGGGCTGAGCGAGCGCCGGCGCTGCGCGCCGCTCAGGCGGGCGCGCTCGAGCGACCCGGCGGCCAGACGCGGTCGGACAGGCGCATCCCGGCCACGGCCAGCGCGGCCCACAGCGTCCCGAGCAGGTATCCCCCGACGACGTCGCTCGGCATGTGCCAGGCGAGCACGACGAGGAAGACGCCGACCGCCAGCGCGAACATCGCCCCCACGACCGCGACCGCCGCCCGCCAGCGCCTCGCAGGCGTGACGAGCAGGGCGCAGAGCACGAGCACGGTCGCCGCGGTCGCGTTTCCGCTCGGCCACGATCCGCTCCCGATCGTCGTCCCGCCGGCGGTGTCGTGCGG
>DATARO010000076.1:0-1920 GCA_036264095.1 Solirubrobacteraceae bacterium
CGCCTCCGGCGACGTCATCCGGTGTGCGAGCTGGGTGCGTGACTTCACATCGAGCTTGCGGAACGCCTTGCTCAGGTGGTACTCGACGGTGCTCGAGCTGATGAACAACTGAGCGGCGATTTCTCGGTTCGTGTGCCCGTCCGCCGCCAGGCGCGCAATCTGGGTCTCCTGCGGGGTGAGTTGGTCGAGGGTGTCCGCGGTTCGCTTGCGGGGCCGCTCGCCGCTGGCCCGCAGCTCACGTTCGGCCCGATCCGCGAACGCCTCTGTGCCCATGCGCGTGAACGCCTCCAGCGCTGCGCGCAATGTCGTTCGGGCGTCGAGTCGGCGCCCTTCGCGTCGCAGCCACTCCCCATAGAGGAGGTGAGTCCGGGCGAGCTCGAATCGTGCCCGGGTCCTCTCAAGGTGCGCAATCGAATGGCGGTAGAGACTCTCGGCCGCCTCGTCCTCGCTCAGCAGAGCACGCACGCGCGACTCGATTCCCAACGCCCACTCGGAGTCGATCACGCTCGTGCGCTCCGAGAGCCACGCCAGCGCGGTCTCGAGCAGTGCTCGGTCCGCCGTCCTGGATGCCGCCTCGGCCAGCTCGGAAACCAATAGCGAGCCATACCCGATCGGATCGGGTCGGAGCGCTGCCCAGGCTGCATCGCGCGCGGAGTCGTGACGGCCGAGGCCGTTGTAGAGCACGGCTCTCGCGTAGTAGTTGGAGGTCCACCCACGCGCCGCCGCCTCCTCCGAGGTGGCTTCGATCAGCTCGGACGCCCGCGCCTCGTGGCCGCGAAAGGCGGCGAGAATCATCGGGGCGTTGACGAGCGCCGGATTTCCGGTCGCCTCGGCGATCAGGCGTGCCTCGTCGATCGTCACTGTGGCCGCTGCCAAGTCGCCGGCGAGTAGATGGCTTCGGGCCAGGAAGCTGAGCGCGAACTCCAGGTGTACGAGCGCGCCCGCGTCGCGCGCGGCCTGCACCTGGCGAGCGGCGAGGCGGTGCAAAGCCTCGTCGTCCCACATCTCGAGAGCGACGATGTTGCTGTTTCGAGTGCTCGAGACCGAGACTCGCCGACCGACCTCTGCGATGGAGACGTTGGCTGCGAGCAGGAGCTCTAGAGCCCGGGTGAATGTCGGCGCGGCAGCCGCGTACCCCTCGGTCAGGCGGATCGCGAATGCGTCGAGCAGCACGTCAACTGTCCGAGGCGGGGCGCTGCCGGTTGGCCCCGCCCGCGCGGCCCGTGCGACCGCTGCCGCGCCGCCGGCGACTTCGACGTCGTTGGACATGGCCCCCGCGAGCGCCTCGAGGTACGTCTCGCGGGCCAGCTCGGGGTCGAGTGCCTCGAGCTGGGTCGCCGCGCTCAACAGCAGGCGACCGGCTTCGCCGCCGCGGCGCTGTTCCACGGCGATCTGGCCGCGCAAGAGGTCGGCGCGGGCGCCCCCGAGCTCGTCGAGCGCTCCGGCGTCGACGCCTGCCAACAGCCCAAGCGCAGCGTCCAGCGCGCCCGCATCGCGCTTCGCGGCCGCGGCCGTGAGCAGGCGCTGCGCGCGGTCCGTGGGCTCGGGTGTGAGCGCGGCGGCGCGCTCGAGGAAGGCCGCGACAGCCGCCAACCCCCCGCGCGCCTGCGCCCGTCCAGCGGAACGCTCGAGCTCGGCGGCGACGTGCTCGTCGGGCCTTGACGCCGCCTGCGCGCGGTGCCAAGCGCGACGATCGGGATCCGTCTCCGGATCGGTGGCTTGCGCGAGGGCCCCGTGGACTGCTCGGCGCTCGGTCGGCGTTGCCCCGCGATAGATCGCCGAGCGAACCAGTGGATGTCGGAAGACCACCCGCGCACCCAGCTCCAGCAGCCCTTCCGCTTCAACGGTTTCCGCAGTTGACTCGGGGATTCCGAGCTGCTGGGCCGCCCGCCAGACGAGTGCGGTGTCGCCGACGGGATC